>JASBUN010000003.1 GCA_030147845.1 Gammaproteobacteria bacterium | reverse complement strand
CCCGGCGCTGCCCCCGCAACGGTAAACGAGTTGAGAGCCATCCAGCTCTCCGTCACCGCATCACGCCACTGTGCATGTACGGCATGGGAAGGCGCTGTGACGATAGGACGACAGTTCCCCTCGTGAGCCCGGAGACCGGCCTGAACCGTGGGACCTCCATCGATAGTGGAGCGTTTCCGAGTCGGCGTCGCGGAGGGCGATCCGGTCGGGCGGCATTCCTGTCTGACTTTCCTTTCCATCCTCCTCGACGCAATCAATGCGCCGGTCGCGGGCAAGCGACCGCGCCTACAGCGTGTGCGCATAACGGGCACCGCGGAGAATAATAATGATTAGTGGGAGGTATGCAGTTCTTATGCTGGCGGCGGGCAGTCTTGCGTCGCCGGCGCACGCCGATGGCGTTGTCTATGAGCCGGTCGTGGTTACCGCCACGCGCCTCAACCAAGACAGCGCCAACATACCGGCCAACGTCACCATCATAAGCGCCAAGGACATTCGCGAAAGTGCGGCAACGACGTTGCCGGAATTGCTTGGCCTACAAGCGGGGGTCGGCACGCGCAGCTTATACGGTAACAACGCCGCACGCTCGACCGTCGATATACGCGGCTTTGGCGCCTCGGCGACGCAAAATACGCTGATCCTGCTCGACGGCCGGCGCTTGAACGATATCGATCTGTCAGCAGTCGATTTCGCCGCCATCCCGTTGCGCGATATAAAACGCATCGAGATCATCCGCGGTGGCGGCGGCGTGCTGTACGGCGACGGCGCTGTCGGTGGCACTATCAACATCATCACCAAAGGCCCGGGCAAAACCGGCAGCCATGGCGACGCAACGATCGGCGTGGGCTCCTATGACACCGAGCGACTCGACGCCGGCATGCGCAGCAGTAACGACTCAGGCGCGTGGAATTTGTATGCCAGTGGTTTACATAGCGGCGGCTACCGCGATAACAATAATCTGCGTCAGATCAACCTCCAGGGTGGCGCGCGTTGGTTTAAGCCTGGCGCTGAATGGTTCCTCAAGTTTGGCGCCGACGACCAGCGTCTGCGCCTGCCAGGCTCGCGCACGGTTGATCCCAGTAAAGGCATCAACCAACTCGAAACCGACCGACGCGGTACCAGCACGCCGAACGACTACGCCAACCAAAACGGCTATTACCTAACCGGCGGCGTAAGTCATTACCTGCAGTCGAACACCAAGCTAGTGGTCGATGTCGGCTATCGGGCGAAAAATCAACGCTCGTATTTTGACTATGGCGGTGGTTACTCGAATTATATCGACGCGAACCTCGATACCTGGTCACTGACACCACGGCTCACGCACGAATACGGCACGGGTGCGCAACACGGCACCTTGACCGCCGGTGTCGATGTGTATTCCTCACAGTATGGCGCGAATCGCGGCAAGACGGCGACCACTATTCCGATACACGTACTCGACGTCACAGAGTTGTCCACCGCAGCGTACGTACATGACAGCCGCTGGATCAGCAAGGTGACCAACATTACCGCCGGCATACGCGTGCAGCGTGTGCGGCTCAGCGCACGCGACCACTACGATGCCAGCGCGCCGGGCGGTTCCTCCGGGAGCCAGGCAGCGGATCTGGACAAAACAGACGACTCGCACATGCTCGAACTGGGTGTGCGCCGCCACCTCAGCCACGGTTTGAGCGTCTTCAGCCGCGTCAGCCGTAGCGTACGCTTCGCGACCATCGACGAGACCTTCCAGGCGCCGCCGCCGACGTACAGCCTGCAATTCACTCCGCTTAAGCCACAGACGGCCACACAATTCGATCTTGGCACGGATTTCCGGCACGGGCGCACGCAAGCCTCGGCCGACTTGTACTACATGCGCCTGAAGAACGAAATCCACTATGACCCTTCGGCGTCCGCAAATGTTAATCTGGACCCCACGCGCCGCTATGGCGTAGAGCTTTCCAGCACCACATCGCTGACCGACGTAGTTAAACTTAAAGCCGATTACACCTATACGCGCTCGGAGTTCCGCGCCGGACGTTACGCCGGCCACGACGTACCTTTGGTGCCACGACACACCGCCCGCTTGTCCGTGTTCTGGGATATGCGTCCGAACCTGCGCTTGACCTCGACGCTACGTTATGTCGGCAGCAAACGCTTCGACAACGATCAAGCCAACACCTTCGCGAAGATCCCGGCCTACACCATGGTTGACCTCAAGCTCGCCAAGCGGCACGGCCCCTGGCGCGTTTCCGGCGAAGTCAGCAATCTGTTCAATACCAAGGCGTACGATACCGGCATCATCAGCACTTCCACGGCGGGACGCTATTCGGCCTACCCGCTGCCGGAACGCAGTTTCATGTTATCTGTGGAACGATCGTTCTGACCATCGCCTGCCCGCCGCGGTACGTGCTCAACGCCGCCGGCGGGCGTTTTCAAGATCAGCACATACCTGCGTAGCGGCTGCCAATATTCGCGGTCCGGGGCGATTGATCAGGTCGGCCGAAACGAAGTACAAGGCATCGTCGCGAACTGCCGCCAGCAGCGGCCATCGGCGCCAAGCGTCCAGCCACACCGGCCGTTTGTCGCCAACACCGCTGGCGATAATAACCTGCGGATTGCGCGCCAATACCGCCTCGGTAGACACCCGCGGAGTCAGCATACTCATATCGGCAAAGACATTGCTACCACCGCACAAACGCAACACATCGCTGATCAGGTGGCTGCCGTTAACCGTCATCAGCGGACGATTCCATATCTCGTAGAAAACACGCACTGGCGCGCGACCGGCGTAGGCACGCCGCAAGCTGCGATAACGTTGCCGAAAACCATCCGCGGCCTGGTGAGCGGTCACCGCCGTTCCCGCCAACCGACCGAGGCGCTCCATATCGCGCGCCACGTCTAAAATACGACGCGGTTCGGAACGAAATACCGGAATGCCCAATGCCTCGATACGGCGAACCTGTTGCGGCGGCGTGCCAGAGGCCCAGGCGACCACTAAATCCGGTTTGAGCGCTACGATGGCCTCCAGGTCCAGGCTGTTATAACGTCCGACCTGTGGTATAGCGCGCGCCTGCGGCGGAAAATCGCTGCCGCCCAGGCGGCCGATCACGCGATCGCCGGCGCCGATCGCGAACAAAATTTCGGTCACATGCGGCGCCAGACTAATGATTCGCCGCGCCGGCTGCGCAAGCGTTACAATGCGTCCGCTATCGTCCTCAACGCGAATGTCGGTGCCCGCAAACAGCCACGACGACGGCCACAGCAACGCCACGACGATGCCAAATGCGGCGGCTACACGCTTGACTCGGGGTTTCACGCCGACGGCCCGGCGCGACCCATCGCGCACCGATCCGCTGCCTCAGTCGCTACGTTAGCATCTATTATGGAGAGATCATGCATCCTGACAGCCCGCCATCGCAGCCGTTCTGGCAACATAAATCGCTCGCGGAAATGACGCCAGCGGAGTGGGAATCGCTGTGCGACGGTTGCGGGCGCTGCTGCCTGCACAAATTAGAAGATATCGATACCGGCGAATTGTACTACACCAATGTCGCCTGCCGTCTGCTCGACCTGCATCATTGCCGCTGCACTCACTACGCGCAACGCAGTCAGCGCGTTGCAGATTGTTTAGTGTTAGAGCCGACGCTACTGACGCACACCGACTGGCTGCCAACCACCTGCGCCTACCGCCTGTTGGCGGAAGGCAAAGATCTGCCACCGTGGCACCCGCTGCTAAGCGGCGATCGCCTTGCCGTCCACCGAGCGGGAATTTCGGTACGCGATATAGCGATTTCAGAGTACGACGCCGACAATCTCGAGGATCACATACTCGACCGGCGGCTATAACTTGGCGGTTACCTTACAGACAGCCTGCATGGAATACCAAGCGCGGCAGTGTACCGGTCGCGTTCGTGTCGATCTGTATGCGCGTGATGCCCGCATTCGGCACCTGAATCCGATATAACGCCTCCAGCGGCATATCCAGCACGTGTCTCATCACCATACGGATCACGCCGGCATGCCCAACCACCAATACCTGAGTACCGGCGTGCGCGCCCAACAGGTCGTTGAACGCGGCGACCACACGATCGCGGAATGCGACCAGCGCTTCCGCGCCAGGCGGACGGTAATCTAACGGTTGCGCCAAAAAACGTTGTACGGCCAGCGGGTCCCGTGCGCCGATTTCGGCGGCAGTCAGACCCTGCCAGGTTCCGAAACCGATCTCCATAAACCGCGCGTCTATATGCAGCGGCAAACCATGCTGAGCAGCTAATTCACGCGCAAATTCACTGCAGCGGCGTAGTGGCGAGCTAACCACGGCGGTCCAGGGACAGTGCCCGGCGACCGCCGCGCGCATCTGCGACCAGCCCTTTTCGCTGAGAGGATCGTCCAATTGCCCGCGGTATTTGCGTCCGCCGACGGGTTCGCCATGGCGCAGAAGATCGATGGTGGTAGACCGATATGGTGACTGCGTCAACAAAAAAAGCCTCAGTGTGGCTGGCCGGAATGTGACTGGCCGGAATTCTTGTGTTCGGCCTGAGACAAATACAGAGCCAAACCGATGAGGGCAATGCCGGCGCCCAAATAAAGCAGTTCCAATGCCGTCTTGTATTTGATATCGACCGCGTATTCGAAAAATTTGACGATCAAGATCATCAACACAACTTTACCCAAGCGCGCTTTCAGGTCATCCAGACTCTCGATCACCAACACTTTGGACGAGGTTTCGGCATGCTTTGCCAGATCGATTTTACTGATAAAGAGTTCGTATAGACCGAGCGCAAAGATCAGCATCACGGTCGCCAACAAGTAACCGTCAACGATCTCCACCACGTGCGTGATGGCCGAGGATCGTAGTGCCTCGCGTTGCGCCGCCAGCAGTGATGGCGATGCGTAGTCTAGCAGATGCACGATCATGTACCAGGCGTCCACAGTCGCCATATAAAACATCGCCAACCCCGAAAACAGGCTGGCAACCACCGCCGCAATCACCACCAGGCGACTTTGCCATAAAAACGTTTCGAACCAGTGTTCCAGCCTTCGCATTCTCATGTTCGTTTTCCGTAGACTCTACGTCGAGGGCAGGTAGAGCGGGGCAAGCGCCGCGACCACAGCCCTGCGCGCGAAATTTGTTTTACCGCCAATTTCCACACAGCAAAAAGGGGCCCAAAGGGCCCCTCCTGCTACATCGGTTTGAACTTTGAGCGTTACTTACTCGCCAAATACATCTTATCCGACGCTTTAGCCGCGCCCAGACGCCATGCGCCGCGGGTTTTGGCGTGATGCACTGCCGCGGACACTTCGCTGTCGCTCGGCGACGTATTGATATCGAAATTCTGGCCCGGATAAATGAGATCCGCATTCTTGATCTTGCTGCTGTTCGCCTTGTAGATCAAAGGCCATTCGAACGGATTGTTGTAAATATCCGATTTAGCCGCGATGCGCCACAGGCTGTCACCTTTGACCACTTTGTAGTTGCCGGCGGCTGAACTTTTAGCCGGTTGCAGACCGCGGTCCATTTTTTGTTCTTTGTAATACTGCTCAACGGCGAGATCACCTTGCTGTTTAGCTTTATTGGCCAACTTGATGGCTTCGTCGTAGTTGCCGGCCTTTTGCGCAGCCTCGGCCTTCTTGAGCAACTTGCCGGAATCACGCCACTCGTATCCCAATGCGCTGGCTTTGGCCAGAGAAGCCTTGGCCGCCGCGATCGCCGCCTTGGCGTCCTGCGCCTTGTGATTCATCATCGCCATCGGTTTATGTTCCGGCTGCTGCTGCTGACTCGCACAACCGACGGCGATCCCCAGCGTGAGAAACGCAGCTCCTACAATTTTCAGGCTCGGCAGAATCTTCATTTTTATTGGCTCCAAAACCGATCTATTATTTTGCTAAATTAATGGGTTAGACTAACCCAACCGCATACCATTGCTATACCAAAACTAACATTGTGGCAATTATAGTGTCAAGTTGGGAAATGGCCAGTTTTGCCGACATGTGACGGATTTCTCTCAACTTCCGCCCACACACTCGGTCAATGGATCAACGTCCGCCACCGTTACGCTGCTCCATGGCCTGCACGCGGGCGGCCAGCGCCAAGCGTTTCGCCGACACGGCCGCCTCCCGGGCACTACTAAACTCGCCCAGCTCCAGGCGTTTCTCGGCCACCTCCATGAGCGCCTGCGCCTTGGCCAGCGGACCCGGCGAATAACTTGCCGCACCCGCCTGCGTGGCCGCCTGGATCGCCTGGCGGGCGTCACTCATCTCCTGTACCGGCGCCGCGACACAACCACCTATCAGTGCCGCGGTGAGCAGCAGCCAGGGAATTTTAAAGCGAATTCGTGTAAGTCTCATGAAATGCGCCCTACCCGCACACGGCAGGAGGAGGCTAAAATACTGCAATCCATCCCTTCCCACAAGGCAGATTAATCAGCCAGCGGCTGCGCGTCAAGACACGCGCCGCGCCAGGACCCCATCAGCATGACGGAAAAGCAGCCCAACGTAGTCATCTTGCACAATCCACGCTGCAGCAAGTCGCGCGCGACGCTCGAACTGCTGCACCAGCGCGGTATCGCACCGGAGGTAGTGGATTATCTGCACACACCGCCCGACCGCGCCCAACTCGAACACATTCTGCGCCAACTCGGCATGCAACCGCGTGCGCTGCTGCGCACCACTGAGCCGATCTATCGGCAACTGGGGCTCGACGACGAAGGTCTCAGCCGCGACGCACTGC
Source organism: Gammaproteobacteria bacterium (assembly GCA_030147845.1). Taxonomy (GTDB): domain Bacteria; phylum Pseudomonadota; class Gammaproteobacteria; order JASBUN01; family JASBUN01; genus JASBUN01. The sequence continues at coordinate 198,683 of JASBUN010000003.1, read as the reverse complement.
TGCAGGCAATGGTCGAGCACCCCATACTTATCGAACGTCCGATCGTACTCGCGCACGGCAAGGCCGCGCTTGGACGCCCACCCGAAAACGTATTGGATATACTGCCATGACCGAAGTATTGGTGTTGTATTACAGCCGCTATGGCGCGACGGCGGACATGGCGCGCCACATTTGCCGCGGCATCGAGGAAGTAGACGGTATGCAGGCCCGATTGCGCACCGTGCCGGCAGTATCCACGGTCTGCGAAGCGACGCAGGACACTATCCCTGATGCCGGACCACCCTATGCAACGCTGGAGGATTTAACCGCTTGTGCCGGCTTGGCACTTGGCAGCCCGACGCGCTTCGGCAACATGGCTGCACCACTGAAGTACTTTCTCGATGGTACCAGCAGCCTATGGCTTTCGGCTGCACTGGCCGGTAAGCCGGCCTGTGTTTTTACTTCCACTGCGAGCTTGCACGGTGGCCAGGAAACCACGCTGCTCAGCATGATGTTACCGCTGTTGCACCACGGCATGCTCATCACCGGCGTGCCATATAGCGAACCGGATTTGCTCAACACCAGCACCGGCGGCACACCTTACGGGGTCAGTCATCTTGCCGGCAGGGACAGTGCGCGGAGCTTGAGTGACGAGGAAAAACGCCTCTGCCTGGCGCAGGGCGTGCGGCTCGCGCTAGCCGCGCGCGCCCTGCTGGGTAGCACCTTGAGTGCGGAGCGGCCACAATGACGCGCGCCGTGGTCGCGCGCACGATCACGCTCGGCGGCTACTTCGGCTTGTGGTTGTTGCTGTTGCTCTGGTACGGCTGGCTGGCGCCGTCGGCGACACTCGGCAAAGGCCTGGTGTTGGGATTCCTACTGATCCCATTACTGGCTCCCCTGCACGGCTTGATCACCGGCAAAAGCTATACCTACGCCTGGAGCAGCATGTTGTCACTGCTGTATTTCGCCCACGCGATTGGTGAAGCTTGGACCTTGTCGGACGAACGTGTCTACGCATTCATTGAACTCGTGCTCAGCTTGATGTGGTTTGGCGGCGCATTGATGTATCTGCAGGCGCGTAAGTCCGAGCGCCGACCTGCGTCGCCGCAAACCCACTAACCAAGCGCGGTTCATTTGACCGACGCCGCACGCAAAATTCTCGCGCTGCGGACGCTACGACTACATGACCGGAGTCGGCATTCAATCGCCGAGCACCTGCCTCAAAAACGGCACCGTCAGCCGGCGCTGGGCAGCCAGCGAGGCGCGGTCCAAACGCTCCAATAAGGCATACAATGCGCCCATATCACGGGCATAGCGGCGCAGCAGATAAGCGCCGACGTCAGCCGGCAAATCGAGTCCGCGCCGGTGCGCGCGTAACTGCAGCGCACGCAGTTTGTCATCGTCTCGCAAGCCTTGCAGGTGGAATACCGCGCACGCACCGAGGCGTGATGCGAGATCGGGGAGTCCGATACCGATCTGCCGCGGCACGGCGGAGGCGGCTACCGCCAAGCGTCGACCGGCATCGCGTAAGCGATTGAGTAACGAAAACAGACCCAGCTCCCACAAGTGCTCGCCGCTGATGGCGTCGACGTCATCCAGGCACACCAAATCCATGTTCTCCAAGCCATCCAGCACATCGACGGTCCAAGTACGCGCCTGTGACATCGGCAAATAGGCCAGTTTTGCGTCACGCTCGGCGGCTACGTGGCACAACGACTGCAGCAGGTGCGTACGGCCGCTGCCGCCGGCACCCCAGAAAAAAATCCAACGTGGTTCCCTATCGTTCGCGCAGGCCAACGCCGCGTCTACCGCTACCGCATTGGAGCCGAGAAAATAATTATCGAAAGTGGCTTGGTCTTCGAGCGACAGACCGAGTGGTAACTGTGTGTTCATGGAATAGGCTTACGGCGGCAATGGCTCACGAGCCGGATTCTTCATACAGCCGGCTGTCCAGATAGCGGCGATGGACATAGCGCAGCAGCACCGCCAGCACGGCTGCCACCGGCAATGCCAGCAGTATGCCGAAAAAGCCGAACAATTGTCCGCCAGCCAATATCGCAAAAATTACCGCAACCGGATGCAGGCCGATGCGATCGCCGACCAGCATCGGCGTCAGTACGGTGCCTTCCAATAACTGGCCGATACCGAATACCAGCAGCACCCAAACGAGTTGATAGAGATCCTGCGTCTGCGCCACGATGGCCACGCCGGCGGCCAAAATGCCGGTAATGAAGCCCAGGTAGGGCACGAAGCTAACCAGACCGGCCAACAGCCCGATCAGTAACGCCAACTTCAGGCCGGTCATCCATAGGCCCAGGATATAGATCATACCCAGCGCCAGCATGACCAATAGTTGTCCACGCAGAAATGCGCCGAGCACGTCATCGGACTCCCGCGCCAATTGCACCACCAGCGGCTCCCAACGGCGCGGTATGAGCGTTCGGATGCGTTGCATGAGCGCATCCCAGTCGCGAAGCAGGTAGAAGCCGACAACCGGTATTAAAATTAGATTGGCTAGCCATGCCAATAGCGCCAAACCCGACGACGACACCGAACGCACGACCTGCGCGGCGATGCCGCCGGCCTGCTGCCAATGCTTGGTCAAAGCGTCCTGCAGCGACTGCAGATCGAGGCTGGCCGGATCTATACCGAAGCGCGCGTGCAACCACGGCATCAAAGTCGTTTGGATCCAGCCCATGTAGTCGGGCAGGCGGCCGATCAAATAGGTGATCTGGCGTTCGATCAAGGGCACCAACACCACCAACGCCGCGGTGAAGATCAAGATCACGACGACGAACACGACGATCACCGCCATGGTACGAGAAAGCCCCAGGCGCTCGAAACGATCGGCCAGCGGGTCACCTAGATAGGCGATCAGTGCCGCCACCAAAAACGGCGTAAATACCGGCGCCAGTAAGTACACCAGCAACGCCACCAACCCCGCTGACACAAGCAAAAACCAGCGTTGCGAATCGGTCATGTTCCGCCCCTTCGCACGTGAATAGCGCGAGCGCCCCAGGTCGCCACATAGCCTGCCCCACTGAGCACCGTTGTCAGCGTTACCGCGCCGATCATGACATCGAGCCACACGATCGGCAGTGCGGCAATACCGCGATCAAACATCACCGCCATGACCAACGCAATCTGCGCGACCGTATTCAGCTTGCTGATCCAACTCGGCTGGGCATCAACTTTCTCGACCCAAAAGTAATACGCCACGCCACCCATCAAGATAGTGACATCGCGCGCAATCACCACAACCAGCAACCAAAAAGGAATGAGGCCAAGCCAGACTAGCGTGACATAGGTGGACACCAGCATGATCTTGTCGGCGACCGGATCCAGCCAACCACCAAGACGGGTAAACCAACCATAGCGACGAGCCAGAAAGCCATCGAGGACGTCCGACGCGCCGGCCACGGCGAACACCATCAAAGCCTCGGTGAAACGCCGCTGGATCAGCAGCACGACGACCGGAATGACGAGAACCAGTCGCAGCGCGGTAATAAAATTTGGGACATGCCGCAGATTCACGGTTGCAAGCGGTAATGCATCGCGTTGGCGGCCACCGACTCCGACGATGGCACACTAGCGGCGGTGATGTTGGCCGCTTGTCCCGCTTGTCCCGCTTGTACGGGAACGAGCACATCGCCCAGCGCGAATGACTGCGCCAGCACGTCGCTATTGCCACGCACATCGACCGTGTAACTGATCTGATCGGGGGCAACGTCGGTCAACCGCGCATCGACAACCGCGGCCAGGGAGGTCAAATATTTACCCACCTTTGCGTAGTCCTGCAATTTAGCGACACCCGCTACCGTGAGCGTCACTTGCGTGTGCCCCCCCTGCCCGGCCGCCATGGCATAGCGCGCCGCCAGCGCGTCAGCAACGCCGCCGATACCATCGCCCAACATCGTCGTTAGGTCGGCGCCGCGTGTGGTCCAGGCCTTCTCTTGACCCTGATTGGTGAGCAGCCAACGCGCATCCCAACTACCGTCCGGTGCATGACGCAAACGGCCGATGAGCACCGCCTCCGGCGAATAGCGCGCCGACGCGGCAGCAACGGTGTCCGCAAAGCCGCCCCAGACGTCGGCAAAACTCAATTGGCGCTGGTCCTTCAGATCCAACAGCGGGAACATAATCGGCACGCCGCGAATCTGCGCCTGCTTTTCTAATTCGACCCGCACCGGGTCGGACGAATCGGCGGCAATCAGATGCCGGTCGTTCCCGTCCTCGACCGCCAGCCACACCAACGTGTTAGGCCGCTCCGCGCCCCACACCGGCAAACCGTTATCGCGTAGCAATTTTTCGATCGCTCCGCGATCGAAGCGCATCCACAGAGCCTCGCCCGCTACCGCCTGCGCCGCGCTCTGCGCATTGGCCGGCTGGCGTTGATAACGGTATTGCTGCACAAATTGACTGGGGTCTGCCAATGCCGCCTGCAGCGGCGGATAGCGATCGATGTTCTGGGTCGCGGCAAGGCGGCTAATCACCTCCTTGAGCCCCTCAGACAAGGCGCGCGCACGCTCCGCCGGCGCCTGCCCGGACACCGCGACGGTAACGTCAAACAAGCCGTCGACCCGCACCGCTGCTGACGCCGACGGATTTAGTGCGACCAGCAACAGCAGGCCAATGATCCATTTTTCCATTTTCATCACACTCCACTGCAAGCGGCGGTTAAAATGCGCAGTGCCCAGCACCGTTTTAGCCGGGCCAGATAACCTCGCCAAAGACTCCCTGCGGCGACCTCAGGCGGTGTAAAATAGCAGACCCGGTGACATCGAACCAAGCTGCGCCCATCGTGACTGCGGGTAGCACTTTGGCGGCCAGCCGGCCCATTATAGTAACGGAAACCGACGACGGGCCGGGCCGAATTCACGCCCCGGCGCACTTTAAGTGAAGTAAATTGTTAGGTTAGCACACACGAGCGGCGGAAAATCGGCCACGCGCAGCATCCCGCCGGCCCGACGCGACGCCAAACACAATCCGGAGAGCGTCGATCGCCCGGCCCGGAATACCATTGACTTGGGAGTAGCCAGTGACACAGGAATCGGACTCAGCCAGCCCGCGCGCCACGGGTAGCGGACTCAGCTACCGGGACGCCGGCGTCGATATCGACGCCGGTAACGCGCTCGTGGAACGCATAAGCCCCATTGCGAAACGTACTTTACGTCCCGAGGTCATGGGTGGACTCGGCGGTTTCGGCGCGCTGTTCGAACTCCCGGTCGGTCGCTACCGTGAACCGGTTCTGGTATCCGGCACGGACGGCGTCGGCACCAAGCTTAAGTTGGCCTTGATGCTTAACGAGCATCGCTCCATCGGTATCGATCTGGTCGCCATGTGCGTCAATGATTTGGTGGTACAAGGGGCCGAACCGTTGTTCTTCCTCGATTATTTCGCCAGCGGTCACCTGGATGTGGAAACAGCGGCGTGCGTGATCGAAGGGATTGGCGCCGGCTGCGAGATGGCGGGCGCCGCTTTGGTCGGCGGCGAAACCGCCGAAATGCCCGGCATGTACGCTGGTGGCGAGTACGATCTGGCCGGATTTTGCGTCGGTGTGGTCGAAAAAAGTGAGATTATCGACGGCAGCAAAGTCGGTCCCGGAGATACGCTGATCGGCATCGCGTCGTCCGGCCCGCACTCCAACGGCTACTCGCTGGTGCGCAAAATTCTGGAGCTTGACGGCACCGACTTGAACATGGCATTTAACGGCCGCACGCTCGGCGAAACCTTGCTCGAACCGACACGCATCTACGTCAAGCCACTTTTGCAACTCATGGAACGCGTGCAAATTCACGCGCTGGCCCACATCACCGGCGGCGGATTGCCGGAAAACCTGCCACGCGTCATGCCGCAAGGCACGTGCGCGGTGGTGCACGCCGATGCCTGGCAACGACCGGCGGTGTTCGATTGGCTGCAGCGTACCGGCAAGGTCGCCGACGAAGAAATGTACCGTACCTTCAATTGTGGCGTTGGCATGGTGGTATGCGTTGCCGCGCAAGATGCCGAGACGACTGTGTCGGTACTTCAACAAGCCGGCGAGCAGGCATTCGTGCTGGGGCATATAGAAGCCGGCGACGTCTGCGGTGTCAACATTGTCTGAACGCTCGAGCCCAACGCTGAGCGACGGCGCCAAGCTGACGATCGTCGTGCTGATATCGGGCAACGGAAGTAACTTGCAGGCCATCATCGAGGCCATACGACGACAGGCGCTGCCGGTGACCATCGGCGCGGTAATCAGCAACCAAGCGCAGGCGCCCGGGCTGCGGCTGGCACGCGCTAGCGGCCTCACCACCGAAGTCGTCGATCACTGTCAGTATGCCGACCGCGCCGCGTTCGACCAAGCACTGCGCGAACGTGTCGACGCCTACCGGCCCGGATTGGTGGTACTAGCCGGTTTCATGCGTATCCTGGGCGACTCGTTCGTCGGCCATTTCCGTGGGCGTATGCTCAACATTCACCCGTCTCTGCTACCCCGCCACGCCGGGCGAAACACGCACGCGCGGGCGTTACGCGCGGGCGATACGATGCACGGCGCCAGCGTTCATTTTGTCACCGAAGACCTGGACGGCGGACCGCTTGTCGTACAGGCGCGGGTGGCCGTGCTGCGCGACGACAGCGCGGAACGCCTGGCAGCACGTGTACTGGAGCAGGAGCATCGCATTCTGCCATTGGCGATACGCTGGTTTGCCGATGGCAGGTTGCGTCTTGGTGAAAGCGCGGCGATATTGGACGGCGTGCAGCTACAACAACCTTATCTGTTCAGCGGCGACGGCGAAGCGCTCGAGTCATGCCCGTAAGCGCCGGCTTACAATCACTGCGCACGGGTATGCTGGTGTTGTTGGCCGCCTTGCCACTCGGTCGCGCACACGCCGCCGGCGAACATCCTGAAGCGTTCGAATTACCACCATTCTCCGCATACTATAGCGGCTATGCCGGCAGTCTGCGGGTGGCCAAAGCACGCCTGACCCTCTCGGTGCAAGGCGACCACCACATCTATGCCAGCTTCACTCGACCGGCCGGCATGCTGGCACTCCTTCGCAACGACACCATTTCCGAACGCAGCGAATGGATCTATCGAGACGGTAAAATTCGATCCCTCGACTACCGCTATCTACGCCATGGGCGCAAATCCAAAGACATCCATTTGGTGTTTCGTTGGCCCAAGCACGAAGTCAGTAACATTATAAATGGGCAAACCTGGCGCATGAAAATTCCGCCTGGGACGTTGGACAAATTTTCGGTCCAATTAGCGCTGATGCTAGATCTCGCGCGTGGCGCGCGTTCACTGAGATATGATATTGCCGATGGTGGAAAATTGAAAAATTTCCACTTTCGCATTCTCGGCAAAGAGGCGATCCACGTCCCTGCTGGAACCTACCAAACCGTCAAACTCATCCGCGAGCGCGCCGACCAGGAACGCAAAACGTATCTATGGTGCGCACCAAAACTCGATTATCTGGTTGTACGCGTGGAGCACGTGGAAACCGACGGCAGCCGATACCATATGTCACTCGATAAGGTCGAAGGAATTCGCTAACCGGCGCGCCGATATGCGCGATCGTAGTCAGGCCTTGGGCAAGGTAACGCCGGTCTGGCCTTGATATTTGCCGCCACGATCACGGTAGGACGATTCACACACTTCGTCGGATTCAAAGAACAACACTTGCGCGACGCCTTCATTGGCATAAATTTTGGCCGGCAGCGGCGTGGTGTTGGAAAACTCGAGCGTTACGTGGCCTTCCCACTCCGGCTCCAACGGCGTGACATTGACGATGATACCGCAGCGCGCATAAGTGGATTTACCCAGGCAAACCGTCAGCACGCTGCGCGGAATGCGGAAATATTCCACCGTACGCGCCAAGGCAAAGGAATTGGGGGGAATGATGCAGATATCGGCTTTGACGTCGACAAAACTATTGTCGTCGAAATTTTTCGGGTCGACGATCGCCGAGTTGATGTTGGTGAATATCTTGAACTCATCGGCGCAACGGATATCGTAGCCGTAGCTCGAGGTACCGTAGGAAATCACCCGTCCGCTGTCGTGCTCGCGTACCTGGCCGGCCTCGAACGGCTCGATCATGCCGTGTTCCTTGGCCATGCGCCGTATCCAACGATCAGATTTGATACTCATTCGTAGCCTGTCGCAAACATTCGAACAAACCGCGGCGCCGCACACGCTACCGCACGATGACCAAAACGCGCCAATTCTACCCGCTCATCCACACAATGCCAATCGATCACGGCCGACTGGCTGATAGGAACACAGAAGCCGCGAAGGACGCAAAATCAGCGTTCTTCGCGGCATATGAGGCGGGTCATCACCAAGCGCCGCGCAGCGCGTTCGGTCAGTTGTTCTGAATAACGATCTGCGGAAACTTGGCGGCGTAGTTCTTACCTTGCAACGAAAGTTTGGCGGCCGTACGCCGAGCGATTTCGCGATAAATTTGCGCGATGCGGCTGTCCGGCTCAGCCACCACGGTCGGCTTGCCGCTGTCGGTTTCCTCGCGGATACGCAAATCCAGCGGCAGCGCGCCGAGGAAGTCGACGTGGTACTCGTCGGACATTCGCTGACCGCCGCCTGCGCCAAAAATATGTTCCTCGTGGCCGCACTTACTGCATATATGGATACTCATGTTTTCGATAATGCCGAGTACCGGCACCTCGACCTTTTCAAACATCTTCAAGCCTTTCTTGGCATCAAGCAGCGCGATGTCCTGCGGCGTGGTGACAATCACCACACCACTGACCGGCACCTTCTGCGCCAAGGTCAGCTGCACGTCGCCGGTGCCTGGCGGCATATCGACGATCAGGTAGTCGAGATTCTTCCAGTTGGTGTCTTTGAGCAACTGCTCAAGGGCTTGGGTCACCATCGGACCGCGCCAAATCATCGGCGTTTCCTCGTCGATAAGGAAACCAATCGACATCGCCTGCAGATGATAACTGACCATCGGCTCCAAGCTCTTACCGTCGGCTGACTCGGGCTTGCCGTGCACACCCAACATGCGCGGCTGACTCGGGCCGTAGATATCGGCGTCGAGAATGCCGACGTTGGCGCCCTCGGCCGACAACGCCAAGGCCAGATTGACAGCAGTGGTGGACTTACCCACCCCGCCCTTGCCCGAGGCGACGGCGATAATGTTCTTCACGCCCTCGATGCCGTTGATATTTTTCTGCGTCACGTGGCTGTCGATTTTCCACGATAGATCAACATCCAATTGATCAATACCATCGATGGCCTCGACCTGCTTCTTCAACGCGGCGGTAAGCGTGTCCTTGAAGCCCTTAGCCGGATAGCCCAAAACGACCTTCAGTTTCGCCTTGCTGCCCTCGATTTCGATCCCTTTAACGGCCTTGGCAGCCACCAGATCTTTTTCCAGGTGAGGGTCCACGTAGCCCTTCAGGGCCTCTTCCACCTGCGCTTGGGTGACATTCGACATACAACAACCTCCTCAAGAAACCGACCGGCGAGCGCCGGCACCATAGTGCGAAACCGTAGTAAATTAATCAGGTATTATACAATAAATCCGACTGGCCGCGTAGTATTTCATAATCTTCCAATAGACTCTAAGATTATGCGCGCAGCCCGACCTTGTCGCCGCAGCGGCCGGTCCGCATCCCTTTTCTTTCCCCCGCAATAAGATATACTGTTTGATTTTTATGCAGTTTTCAAGGAAATGTCCGCGTCGATGACAACCACCGAGCCGCTCCCGCGCCGAAGAATCCTGGTCACCAGTGCGCTGCCGTACGCAAACGGCAGTATCCATCTGGGACATTTGGTCGAATATATCCAGACCGACATCTGGGTGCGCTTTCAGAAACTGCGCGGCCACGAGTGCTATTACGTGTGCGCCGATGACACGCACGGCACGCCCATCATGTTGCGCGCGCAACACGAAGGCATCACGCCTGAACAACTCATCGAACGCGTGCACCATGAACACAAAGCCGACTTCGACGCCTTTGCAGTCGATTTCGACAACTATTACTCAACCAATGCCGACGAAAACCGTGTATTGGCGCAGGGTATTTACCGCCGTCTGCGCGATGCCGGCCTGATCGACACGCGCGTGATCGAACAGTTCTACGATCCGGAGCGCGGCATGTTCCTGCCGGATCGGTTCATCAAGGGCGAGTGCCCCAAGTGCCACGCCCTCGATCAGTACGGTGACGGCTGCGAGGTATGCGGCACCACCTATGTGCCCACCGAGTTGATTAATCCTTATTCGGCCGTTTCCGGCGCGACGCCCGTTACGCGCGAATCCGAGCACTATTTCTTCAAACTAGGGCAGTGCGAAGCCTTTCTGCGCGACTGGATGCGAAGCGGTAACGGTGGCCGACCGCCGCTGCAACCCGAAGCCGCCAATAAACTGCAAGATTGGTTCGAAGCGGGGCTACGCGATTGGGATATCTCGCGCGACGCGCCCTATTTCGGTTTCGAGATTCCGGATGCGCCGGGCAAATACCTGTACGTGTGGCTCGATGCGCCGGTCGGCTACATGGCCAGCTTCGAGAATCTGGCCAAGCGTCGCGGCCTGGATTTCGCTGCATGGTGGCAACCCGACAGCAACACCGAACTGCATCATTTCATCGGCAAGGACATCCTCTACTTTCACGCCTTGTTCTGGCCGGCCACGCTGCATTTTTCCGGCTACCGCACACCCAACCAAGTGTGCGTACATGGTTTTCTGACCGTCAATGGTCAGAAGATGTCCAAATCGCGCGGTACTTTCATCACGGCGCGTACTTATGTCGATCATCTTGACCCGGAGTACCTGCGTTATTATTTCGCCGCCAAACTCAACGAACGCATCGAAGATATCGATCTAAATTTCGATGACTACGTGGCGCGGGTGAACAGTAATTTAGTCGGCAAGTACGTCAATATCGCCTCGCGCTCGGCCGGCTTCGTCAGCAAACTGTTCGACGCGCGCCTGTGCGACACGCTGCCGACGCGAGACCTGAAACTGATCGAGTCCTTTCAAACCGCAGCCGGCACTATCGCGGATTTGTATGAGACGCGTCAGTTCAGCGAAGCGGTCAAGACCATCATGGCGCTGGCCGACCAAGCCAACGAGCACATCGACGCCGCTCGGCCGTGGGAGTTGGCCAAGGACCCCGAGCAGCATAACCGCCTGCATGAATTGTGCACCACGCACTTAAATCTGTTCCGGCTCTTGACGCTGTATCTGAAGCCGATACTGCCGAACATCTCACGCAAGGTGGAAACATTTCTGCGCATCGATCCACTGCGGTGGTCTGATGCCGGCGACATATTGTTGGCGCATGCGATCGACACGTACCAACATCTCGCAAAGCGCGTCGACCCCGCGCAGGTGGAAGCCATGTTGGAAAAAAATCGAGAGAACATGAAACCAAGCAAACCAATCTCGTCGGCACCGTCGAGCAGCGGCGCGGCGGCACAAAACAAAACAACCGCAAGCGCTGACACAATCGATTTCGACAGCTTCGCGAAAATCGATCTGCGCGTCGCGCGCATCAGCAAAGCCGAAGCAGTCGAGGGCGCCGACAAGCTGTTACGCCTGACGCTGGATCTCGGCGACCAGACGCGCACCGTATTCGCGGGAATCAAATCCGCCTACACGGCCGCACAACTCGAAGGGCGACTAACAGTGATGGTGGCAAATCTGGCGCCGCGCAAAATGCGCTTTGGCGTCTCGGAAGGCATGGTGCTGGCTGCCGGACCCGGCGGCAAGGATATCTGGCTGCTAAGTCCCGACGATGGCGCGCAGCCTGGCATGCGAGTCAAATAGCGTCGGTTGTGCGAAGCGGTGGCGGCGGCAGCCGAGCACAGCCGCTGTGGTATAGTGCCCACAACACGGCACTCGGAATTTACTACAAGTGGAAAAGTACGCGCTCATTCTGGTCAGCACGATACTGGTCAATAACTTCGTCTTAGTGAAGTTTCTTGGCCTGTGCCCATTCATGGGCGTGTCGCGAAAACTGGAAACCGCGGTCGGCATGGGGTTGGCGACCACGTTCGTGCTGACGCTGTCATCAATATGCAGCTATTTGGCCAACCAATATCTACTCGCGCCGCTCGGTCTTGAGTACCTGCAGACCATTACGTTCATTTTGGTCATCGCCGTAGTCGTACAGTTCACAGAAATGGTGGTGCACAAGACCAGCCCTATGCTGTATCAGGTGTTGGGTATTTTTTTGCCGCTGATTACCACCAATTGCGCGGTCTTGGGTGTGGCATTGCTCAACACGCAACAACGGCATGGCTTTGTCGAGTCAGCTATTTACGGTTTTGGCGCAGCGGTAGGTTTTTCGCTGGTGCTAGTGCTGTTCGCCGCGGTGCGCGAGCGCATCACCAGCGCCGATGTCCCCGAAGTGTTCAGGGGCAACGCCATAGCCCTGATCACCGCCGGCCTGATGTCGCTGGCGTTCATGGGCTTCTCGGGCTTGGTCAAAGGTTGAACTTCGCGCGGCGGACCGGCATGGAACATAGCGGCGCAATACGCCGCGGCCGCGAATACTGCGCCGCTCGCGACCAACGCCGTGTTTGTCAAACGGCCTGACACGATAACGTTATGCTTAGCGCCATTCTCGCCATCACCCTCCTGGCCGCCGCTTTCGGGCTGCTACTCGGCTATGCCTCCATACGCTTTCGTGTGGAAGGCGATCCGGTGATGGAAAAAATCGATGCGCTGTTGCCACAAACGCAGTGCGGTCAGTGCGGCTACCCCGGCTGCCGACCGTACGCGGAGGCAATCGCCCGCGGCGAAGTGGACATCAATCGCTGCGCGCCCGGCGGTGACAACACCGTCGTCGCGCTGGCCGATCTATTGGGCCTCGACCCGAAGCCCCTGGAAGTCGAGGAGCAAGGTCCGATGGTCGCGCTCATTGATGAGGATACCTGCATTGGCTGCACCCTTTGTATTCAGGCGTGCCCGGTCGACGCCATCGTCGGCGCCGCCAAACACATGCACACGGTGATCGAGCTCGAGTGCACTGGCTGCAAACTATGCGTACCGCCGTGCCCGGTGGAATGCATCGACATGATCCCGGTAGAGGAAGATCTTGCCAACTGGAAGTGGCCATTTCCGGAGACACCGCCAAAATCGGAGGCGGCCGATCGTGTCAGCACCTCGACCGGCTGACCCGAATTTACCGACCCAGCTGCAGCGGTAACCGCCTTCCATACAGAAAATGACCAACCATACTCCACAACTCTGGCGCTTTCATGGCGGCCTGCATCTAGCGCCGAACAAGGCGCAATCCACACACGCGCCAATCGCTTCGATGCCACTGCCGACACGTTTGATCATACCCTTGCAGCAGCATATTGGAACGTCTGCGGAAGTCGGTGTCGAAATCGGGGCACACGTATTAAAGGGACAGGTCATCGGCCGCGCCGTGGGCTACGTCAGCGCACCGATACACGCCCCCAGCTCCGGCACGGTGGTCGAGATTGCGGAACGTCCTATCCCGCACCCGTCCGGTATGTCCGCCACGTGCATCGTCATCGATACCGATGGGCGCGACGAATGGACGCCCGTGCAAGCCTGCCCGGACTACCAGTCGCTCGATCCGAGCGCGCTGCGCAATCGCATTCGCGAGGCCGGCATCGTCGGGCTTGGCGGCGCCGGCTTTCCGGCCTTCATCAAGCTAAACCCGGCGAGCGCGCACGGCGTCGATACGCTCATCCTGAATGGCGCCGAATGCGAGCCGTATATCGCCTGTGATGACATGCTCATGCGCGAACGCGCCGACGCGATCGTGCGCGGCGCGCAAATCATGCGTCACGCATTGTTGGCAAAACGCTGCCTGATTGGTATAGAGGACAACAAACCGGAGGCGTTCGCCGCACTCGCTCAAGCCATACGACAGTGTAGCGACACCGGCATCGAGATCGTGCCGGTACCAACGATTTACCCGGCCGGCGGCGAAAAACAACTCATCAAAGTGCTCACCGGCAAGGAAGTGCCGAGTGGCGGGCTACCGTTGGAGATTGGCGTGATCTGTCACAACGTCGCCACCGCAGTTGCTGTCGACGCCGCGCTCAACCAAGGGCGGCCGTTGCTGTCGCGCGTCGTCACTGTTGCCGGTGCCGGCGTGCGCACACCGTGCAATCTCGACGTATTGGTGGGCACACCGGTCAGCGCGGTAATAGCCGCCTGCGGCGGTTATACCGACGACGCCAAACGCCTGATTATGGGTGGCCCGATGATGGGTTTTACGCTCGACAATGACGCCGTGCCGATCGTCAAGACCAGCAACTGCATTTTGGTCGCCGCCGCCGCCGAAGCACCCGATCCGCCTCCGGCGTTGCCGTGCATCCGTTGCGGAGCCTGTGCCGAGGTTTGTCCAGCCTTGCTGCTGCCACAGCAGCTATACTGGCACAGCCGCGCTAAGGAATTCGACAAAGTACAGGACTACCGCCTGTTTGATTGCATAGAATGCGGCTGCTGCGCCTACGTGTGCCCCAGCCACATACCTCTGGTGCAATATTACCGCTACGCGAAAACCGAAATTTGGGCGCAAGAACGCGATAAGCGCAAAGCGGATCTCGCGCGTCAGCGGCACGAATTCCGCTTACAGCGCCAGCAGCGGGACAAAGCCGAGCGTGACGCACGCATGCAGCAAAAGAAAGCAGCGCTCAACAGTGGTGGGAACCAGGACGCACGCCAGAAGGCCGCCATTCAGGCAGCTCTACAGCGCGTTAAAGAGAAGCAGCTCGGAGCCGCGAACGCCCCTGAAGCCCGGCCCGACCGGAGTAAGGATGAAGAACACCCTACCGGGCCGGTCGATCCATCGCAAAGTCGTTAGGTGGACGCCGGTACAAGCACCACCATCGACAATGACGCCGGCTAATCGGACAATAAGCGCGCTAACGCCACACAAGAACATGACATGTTTTTCAGCCGATCGAACTCTCCGCACGTAGCGACCGAAACGGATGTGGCGCTGATCATGCGCCGTGTTCTGTACGCACTGATTCCCGGCGTCGCGGCGTGCTTCGCATTTTTCGGCTGGGGCGTCGTGGTCAACATCGTGCTCGCCGGTGCCGCCGCACTCGCCGCGGAAGCCGCCATCCTCGCCCTGCGCCGGCGTCCGATCGCCGCTGCCTTGAAAGACGGTAGCGCGCTGGTCACGGCAGTGTTGCTCGGTGTGTCGTTGCCGTCACTGGCGCCGTGGTGGTTGACCGTCGTCGCCACGGTATTCGCCATCGTGGTTGCCAAGCAGCTCTACGGCGGTCTGGGCTACAATCCATTCAATCCGGCCATGATCGGCTACGTCGTCGCCCTGATTTCATTCCCACGCCAGATGACCCAGTGGTTGATTCCCCACAGCGGCGGACACCTAAGTCTCGCGCAGACATTGCAACTGCAACTCGGCGGCAGCGTGCCCGCGGGCCTCAAACTTGACGCCCTGACCTCGGCCACCCCACTGGATACGCTCAAGACACAACTCGGTTTGCATCGCACGGTGACCGAGATATGGAACAGCCCGGTATTCGGACACATCGCCGGCGTCGGCTGGGAATGGATCGGCGCTGCATTCCTGCTCGGCGGCATCTGGATGCTGTATCGTGGCGTCATTCGGTGGCATATTCCGGTCGGCATGTTGAGCAGCTTGGCCGTTATGGCGCTGATCTTCTACGCCATCGACCCGGACAGCCACGCGTCACCGCTATTCCATTTGTTCAGTGGCGGCACCATGCTGGGCGCCTTTTTCATCGCCACCGATCCGATCACAGCCAGTACCACCGAACGCGGCCGCATCATCTACGGCGCCGGCATTGGCGTCCTGGTCTACATCATCCGAAGCTGGGGCGGCTATCCGGATGGCATCGCCTTCGCCGTATTACTGATGAACATGGCGGCGCCGACGATTGACTATTACACGCGCCCGCGCGTATTCGGCGAGCATGAAAAATAACGCCGCCATGATGCGCAATATCGTTTGGGCGACCGTGATCCTGGCGCTGTTCGCGGTCGTCGGTACGGCGCTGGTTTCCTACACCTACGAACATACCAAGGCGCGTATCGCCGAAAATGAGCGCGCCGCCTTGTTGCGCAGCATCCACGCCATCATTCCCGGCAGCGCCCACGACAACGATATGTTCGCCGACACGATCGAAGTCCCGGCTTCGCCTTTGCTCGGCACACAGCAGCCGGTTACCGCCTACCGCGCGCGCAAAGACGGCAAGCCGACCGCGGTGGCGTTCACCGTAATCGCACCGGGCGGCTACAACGGCGCCATCAAATTGCTGGTCGGCATTTTCTATAACGGCACGCTGGCCGGTGTCCGCGCCATCGCCGAGAATGAGACGCCGGGGCTCGGCGATGGTATCGAGGTCGACCGCTCGAACTGGATACTCGGCTTCGGCGGCAAGTCGCTTAGCAACCCGGCCGGCAGCGGCTGGGCGGTAAAGAAGGACGGTGGCATCTTCGACCAATTCACCGGCGCTACCATTACCCCACGGGCGGTTGTTAAAGCAGTACGCGACGCTCTGTTATACTACCGCGATCACCGTGCCGCGTTATTTGCCAGTAAAACCGCGCCCAGCGCACCGACCGGCACATCCCACTAGAGCAAAAAGGGTCAAGTATATGGACACCAGCATCGGCAAAGTGGCGATGGATGGCTTATGGCACAACAACACCGCCCTGGTGCAATTGCTCGGCCTGTGTCCGCTGCTGGCGGTGACCACATCGACCGTCAACGGCCTGGGTATGGGCTTGGCGACCACGGTGGTGTTGATCATGTCGAATGTCACCGTCTCGCTGATCCGCAACGTGGTGCGCAGCGAGATACGCATACCGGTATTCGTGCTGGTGATCGCTTCCATCGTCACGGCGGTACAACTGGCGATGAATGCCTACTTCCACGGCTTGTATAACGTGCTGGGCATTTTCGTGCCGCTGATCGTAACCAATTGCTCGATCATCGGTCGTGCCGAAGCCTTTGCCTCGAAAAACAATCCAGTGCGCTCATTCGTCGATGGACTGACCATCGGACTTGGATTTACCATCGTGCTCACCGTACTCGGCAGCATGCGCGAAGCAATTGGTGCGGGTACGTTATTTTCCAAGGCCTACCTCATGTTTGGTGAGGCCGCGCGCGGGCTGACCATCACCTTGATACACAACTACGACGGCTTTTTGTTGGCGATCCTGCCGCCGGGCGCCTTTCTCGGCCTGGGCCTGTTGATTGCACTGAAAAATCTGTTCGATCGTCGGGCCGCGCGCCGAGTCGCGGAAAGACCTGAGATCGCCGTCACCGCGCCGCTGAGCACGGGCTAACGCCAACACACGGCGACGGCCGCGGCTCGACTGACGCAAGATGGCTGGATGCGCACACCTACATGAATAAGATCAAGCGCCATGAAATTTTCCGGCGGCTGCAGACGGAAAACCCTGAGCCGACAACCGAACTGCACTATGGCAATGCATTCCAATTGCTGATCGCAGTGATGCTTTCGGCGCAGTCTACCGACGCCGGTGTCAACAAGGCCACGGCGGCATTATTCGAACAGATCAAAACGCCCCAAGCGATGCTTGAACTAGGCGAGGCCGGCTTGAAAAAACATATCCAGACCATCGGCCTGTTTAACACCAAAGCGAAAAACGTCATCAAGACCTGCGAAATTCTATGTGAGCGGCACCAGGGTCAGGTGCCGCAGGAACGTACTGCGCTGGAAGCGCTGCCCGGCGTCGGCCGCAAGACCGCCAACGTGGTGCTCAACACCGCCTTTGGTCAGCCGACTATTGCCGTCGATACGCACATTTTCCGTGTCGCCAATCGCACCGGCATAGCGCCCGGAAAGAATGTCGTGGAAGTCGAGCAAAAGCTGCTCAAGGTGGTGCCGAAGGAATTTTTGCATGATGCCCACCACTGGCTCATATTGCTCGGCCGCTACACCTGTATCGCACGCAAGCCGCGCTGTGGCTCATGCGTTATTGAAGATTTGTGCGACTACAAACACAAAACGGAAACCTGAAAGTGCTACGGCAAGCGTACGGTTTGCCGCCGGCGTCCGTCGACTGATGGCGGCGCCACGCCCGCTCGGCGCACCGGTCATGCCACCCACGGCCCGAAGAAAACCCACTATGTCCGCTCCAGAACGTGATCAAATACGCAGCCTTTTTCGCGACGTCTGGCGCCGCTATCGCCTGCGCAAACCGTTATCGCCGACCGAGGGCACGATTGCAGACGTCATTGCCATGCACCCCGAGTACCATGATTTGCTCGAAGACGAGCATGTGGCGCTCGACCGCGACTACGACGGCGAGGACGGCAAGTCCAATCCGTTCTTACATATGGGCATGCATATCGCCCTGCACGAACAAATCAGCGCTGCGCACGCGCCAACCGTAGCGCAAGTCTACGGGCAGCTGACGCAACGGCTGCAAGATCGACACGCCGCGGAACATCAAATGATGGAATGCCTAGGCAAAGTTTTATGGGAAGCTCAGCACAATGGCACGGCGCCTGACCAGGAGGTCTATGCGATTTGTCTACAGCGCCTGCTGACGAACGCTTAGCAAATTCGACACAACACTTGCCCTACGGCGAGTACGCCTCCGCGCCATCTAAATAGCAGATCAACGATCCGGTTCATAGCTATCGTACTGCGGTAACGAATCGCAAATGACATCCCAATTCGCTCTGGACGAGACAAATACGTGCGCACCGGGACGTTCCTGGATGTCAGATTCGATGCTGCCGAGCCGCAGCCGAATTTGGTCTGGTCGCTCATCACTGCGGCTCATGACGGGTGAGCCGCAAACGCGGCAGAAATATCGCACCTCGCCCGGAGTAGCCTCGTAGCCGTTTAGATTTTCGGCCCCCGACAGTAAACGAAAGTCGGTCGCGCGGACGATGCCGTTGGTCGCGAAGGCGCCACCCTGGGCCTTGCGGCACATGGAGCAATGACAGTGAATGACGTTGCGAATGGGGCCGAGAATCTCGAACCGGATCGCGCCGCAAAGACAGCCACCCGTATACATCACCTACCCTCCCATGCTTGCGCCGAACCGACATCGACCGTCGAACGGCGCCGCCTGGCATGCATAAATCGCGCGGCCGCAACCAGCGTCCCATAACGAAGTTAGGCATACAAGCTCGACCGTGCCGCGCCTTGCGCACCATCCACCGTCGTAACAAGCGCCATTGTTGACAATATATTAGCACTAATATATTATTGCTAATATGAATTCGTACCAACAGCCAGGGCTGGGCGAGCTCCTGCGTCACGTGACCGGTCTGGTCGACCGCGGCGCCGAGCAAATCTACCGGCGACACGGGCTGGACTACCGGCCGCGCTACACGCCATTGATGCGGGCGCTGTCGCAACGCAAGGCGACCATTGGCGAGCTGTCGGCGCGTGCGCACTTGAGCCAGGGTGCGATCAGTCAAACCGTCAACCTAATGGAGCGGGATGGCTTACTTACACGCAGCACGGGCCAAGACGCCCGGCAGACCAGCGTGTCGCTGACCGCTCACGGTTTCGACTTGTTGGCGCAGCTGGAGCCGCGTTGGCACATCACTTTACGCACCATAGCCACGCTAGAGGCGGAAATCGGCGTTCCACTACGAGCCGTGCTGGCCGATGTCGCCGCCGCGTTAGAGAAAAAGAGCTTCGCACAACGATTAAGCGAGACCGAGGCAGCGCACGACGTAGCCATTGATGCCGACTGAACCGAACAGCGCCGCCGGGCATTTTTCCGAGGTGGCCGGCGCCTACGCCCAGCACCGTCCGAGTTATCCGGCGCAACTCGCTCGGACTCTGGCGGAACTCGCGCCGGCGCGACGCCGCGCGTTGGATGTCGGCTGCGGCAGCGGACAATTCTCGATTTTGCTAGCGCCACACTTCGAATCGGTTACGGCCACCGATGTCAGCGCACAACAACTGGCGCGCGCGCCGCACCACGCCCGAGTTCATTACCGTTGTGAAGCCGCAGAAAGCATGAGCGGCGAGCCGAATTCGATGGATCTAATCAGCGCCGCACAATGCGCGCATTGGTTTGATTTGCCGGGATTCTACCGCGAAGTACGTCGGATCGCGGTCACGGACGCCGTTGTGGCATTGATCAGCTATGGTGTCATGGATCTCGAAGGCGAAGTCGGCGAACGTTTTACACAGTTCTATTGGAGCCAAGTGCACGAGTTCTGGCCAGCGCAACGCCATCACGTCGAGAGCGGCTACGCTGAAATCGAATTTCCATTCACTGAAGTTACCATCGCGCCGTCGTGCATTGAGCGCGAATGGAATCTGCAGCAGCTGCTCGGTTACGTACGCACATGGACGGCCACGCGCCAAGCTCAAAAAAGTGGTGCAGCCAAACTCGTGACGGCGTTTGAAGATGACATGAATAGACTCTGGGGTGATGCTCTACACAGCCGCCGGGTGCGTTGGCCAATCGCCGTGCGGGCCGGACGAGTAACAAAATGAGTACGCTCAAACCTGGGTTGCGGCATACCGAAACGATGCGCGTTGATAGCCGCCACACCGTGCCGCATGTCGACGACTCCTGGCCTGGCTTCCGCGATATGCCCGAGATACTGGCTACGGCGATGATGATCGGTTTTATCGAACAGACATGTATTGAAGCGCTGCGGCCCTACCTGGCGGACGGACAACAAACGGTCGGCACCAAGGTCGACATCACTCACAGCGCAGCCTCGCTCGTCGGCGCCGAGATCAGCGCCGACGTACAGCTGATCGAGGTCGACGGCCGGCGTTTGGTTTTTTCCGTGTCGGCACACGATCCGCATGGATCCATTGGTGCCGGTCGGCACGAGCGTTTTATCATCGAATCAGACAAGTTTATGGCACGGTTGGCGGAAAAATCCACGTCGATCTGATGTCCGCGCGTACTAACGGCATCGGCGCGGGCAGCCATCTTCGCTGGAACTAAAGACCAGATCTTCGATTCAACAGGCACGGATTTAGCTAGGTACAGCCTCAACCAAATTCCCGAAAACAAGGAACGACTGCGGTTCCTTTGCACTCTCGGCGTCTTGGCGAGATCAAGATTCGGCCAACTCGCTCGGTAATCTCGCAGCGCCGCAAAGCACGCCAAGAAGAATTGGTCGCCTGACGTCATGACTTTTGAGTGATGCACGGATGAATCCGTGCCTACAGAACCCTGCCACCATCAACCGCGTACCGTATGATTTTGTAGGCACGGTTTTAACCGTGCATTGGTCTGGTTTGATCCGTCCACGCACGGCTGAAAACGCATAAAGTCGATGTTTTCTTTGCGTGCCCGGCGTCTTGGCGAGATCAAGATTCGGCCAACTCGCTCGGTAATCTCGCAGCGCCGCAAAGCACGCCAAGAAGAATTGGTCGCCTGACGTCATGACTTTTGAGTGATGCACGGGTGAATCCGTGCCTACAAAACCCTGCCATCATCAACCGCGTACCGTATGATTTTGTAGGCACGGTTTTAACCGTGCATTGGTCTGATTTGGTTCGTCCCTGCACAGCCGAACACGCATAAAGCCCGTGTTTTCTTTGCGTGCCCGGCTTGGCGACAACGATATCAGTGCCGCGCGCCGATCAGCTCGACCGGGTAACCATCGGGATCTTTGACGAAGGCAATGACGGTGGTACCGGCATTCATCGGGCCCGGCTCGCGCATAATCTCACCCCCGCGTTGACGGATATTCTCGGCCGCCGCATAGACATCGTCGACTTCGATGGCGATGTGTCCATAACCGTCACCCAAATCATATTTCTCCTGACCCCAGTTGTAAGTCAGTTCGATGACCGCCTCATCCTGCTCATCGCCGTAGCCGATGAAGGCAAGCGTGAACTTGCCGTCCGGGTATTCGTTGCGGCGCAACAGTTTCATTCCCAACACATCGGTATAGAAGTCGACGGATCGATCAAGGTCGCCGACTCGAAGCATGGTGTGCAGAATTCGCATGATGTGTGTACCTCCGACGCGGAATCAATTGAACGTAGTAACTATCCAGCTTTAGTTGCCTGATTTTAGCGCAGCGAAGGCTTTACTGAAGCCCTTTAGCGAAACCGGAAGATTAACTATCTTGCGCTCGATATTGATTACCGAAATTTTCAGCTCCTTACCCTTCTGAAGTTGTCCGATCCGGTCAGCATTGAGTGGCACGCCGACGCGGCAGCCGTCTTTGGTGCAGACTTCATAGGGAACCCGGAATGACGTTCCGTCGTCAACCTGCAACTGTACGCCGGGCGCCAAGAACACACCCAAGGGGACGACAACAAACATCACCGCCTTGTCCTTCAAATAGCCAACCTGGGCTTCGAGTACGATTTTCCCGCTATCCTTGACCTTCAAATTCTGGAACACGTGACAGATCGTTTGCTCCTTCTCCTGCCCCGGTGGTTTAGCCTGTTCGCATGCGACCGCCCAATCACCGAATTTTTCACCGCCTTTGACCGCTGCCTGTGCACCGGAGGCCATAAGAACGGCCGCTAGCGCCATAACTGTATATATACTTTTCATCAATAATTTCCTTGTGGCTTGACAAAGTGGGTGCTACACGCCAAGTGTGGCATATCGGTGGGCATCTCGCTTCGGCAAAATCCCGGCGCCGGCGGACGGTCTGGCTGCGGTTTCGCCCCCGGGGTCCGGCAATGCAGCCGCTACCATCCAGCCGCGTCCGGCAATACGCGACATCGCGCCTTCAGCGTCCACGTTTGCCGGCGGCGATACGCATACGTAAGGCGTTGAGCTTGATGAAGCCTTCGGCATCTTTTTGGTTGTAGGCGCCGGCGTCTTCTTCGAAAGTAGCAATATTGGTGTCGAACAACGAATCGCTTTCCGATTTGCGGCCGACCACGGCAACGTTGCCTTTGTACAGCTTCAACCGCACCACGCCGTTGACGTGCACTTGCGAAGCATCGATCATCGCCTGCAGCATGGTGCGCTCCGGGCTCCACCAATAACCGTTGTAGATCAGGCTGGCGTAGCGCGGCATCAGTTCGTCCTTGAGATGCGCCACCTCGCGGTCCAGGGTGATCGACTCGATGGCGCGATGCCCCCTGAGCATGATCGTTCCGGCCGGTGTTTCATAGGCACCACGCGACTTCATGCCGACATAACGGTTCTCGACAATGTCCGCTCGGCCGATACCATTGGCGCCGGCCACCTGATTCAAATGCTCCATCACCTGTGCGGGCGTCATGGCGACATCATCGATAGCGACAATATCACCGCCGCGGTAACTGAGTTCGAGATAGACGGCGCGATCAGGCGCCTGCTCGGGTGACACGGTCCAGCGCCACATATCCTCTTCCGGCTCCTGCCAAGGGTCCTCCAGAACGCCGCCCTCGTAGGAAATGTGCAACAGGTTGGCGTCCATCGAGTACGGCGACTTCTTGCCACTTTTCTTGAAATCCACCGGAATGTCGTGCTGCTCGGCATAGGTCATGAGCTTCTCGCGCGAGTTGAGGTCCCACTCACGCCAAGGCGCGATGATATGGATATCGGGGCGCAGCGCATAGGCGCCAAGCTCGAAACGCACTTGGTCGTTACCCTTGCCGGTAGCTCCGTGCGCGATCGCGTCGGCGCCAGTCTGGTTGGCGATCTCGATCAATCGTTTGGCGATCAGTGGCCGGGCGATGGAAGTACCGAGCAGATACTCGCCTTCATAAATCGTGTTGGCGCGGAACATCGGAAAGACATAATGCGCCGCAAACTCTTCGCGCAAATCATCGATGTAAATCTCTTTGACGCCCATCGTCTGCGCCTTGGCGCGAGCCGGCTCGACTTCTTCACCCTGACCGATATCGGCCGTAAAGGTCACCACTTCACAGCCGTAGGTGTCGCGCAACCATTTCAGGATGATGGAAGTATCCAGGCCGCCCGAGTAGGCCAGTACGACTTTTTTGATCCCAGATTGGGGCATATCGCTACTCCAGTTAACACTGCCGCGGCGTTGACGATGATCGATGTGCCGATGGCCAACGGATGCGCATTATACCGGAATTGACGGGCGATCGCGCGCTGCTACGCGTGCGGGCGAGCGCCCTAGAGTCAACGTGAGAGGCGGATTTCGACGCGCCGGTTGGCGCTGCGGCCGCGTTCAGTACCATTGTCGGCGACCGGCCGGGCCTGCCCATAATAACGCACGCTCAGCTTGACCCGCGCCAACTTGGCCTTTGCCAAATAAGCCTGCACGGCGGCGGCGCGCCGTTGCGAGAGCAAATAGTTTTCGCGCGCGGTGCCACTGCGATCCGTAAATCCGACGATCGCCGCTTTACGGATATCGTGATCAAGACGCAGATAGCGAATGATGAGGTCGAGACGTTTGCGGGCCTCGGCCGTCAATAGCGCGGAAGCGCTCGGAAAGTGAATCACCGATTTGCTGATCTGGTCCACGCCCATCGGCAGAAGCTTGTTGGTACAGGCTTGGAACTTGCCCAGCGCCGCACGGAAACGCACCGCGGATAACGATACGCTGACGCGGCTCGCACCGGCGCTGCCGTCGCCGTAGTAAAGCGTCGGAAACAGGCCGCGCTCGAGTGCGGCAAAGATTGTCTGCGGCATGTCGCCGGCGAACGCAAAGGGCGAAGTACTGTTATTGAAGGCAACCGAGCCGAGGTCACGAGCGGCGACGTTATGCCACCAAGGCGGCGGCTCGGCGCGCAGTTGCGCGCGGCCGCTGTTTGACAATGGCTGTCGCACGACAATGTGCAGTTCGACCTTGCCACCGGCCCGCTGTGTGAACACCGCACGGCCGTAGTCCGGGATCCGTTGAGTGAGCGCACATTTTAGCCGATCACCGTGCACCCGCCACGCCGCCTCGGTCATGGGCGGCTCGTAATGCCGCTGCGCGGCCCAGGAGCCGGCGTGAGCCAGAGCGCCGAGTTGTATACCGAGGACGCCCGCGGCGATGTACAGGGTGCGATTCATGCCAGTGGTGCCGTGCTTCAGAAGGTAATTCTAGGTAACGGTCAACCGCCACCGATCTTTAGTCGCCAAATATTCCGAAATCCGCACAACTGGCTGATATGCCGCTATTTTTATACGAGAACGAAGTATTGCCGGCCGATGCGGCGGAGAGGTTCGGCCGGACAAACATCGCTTTAACCGTGCGTTGATCCGGTGTGACGCCCCGTGCCCGGATGCATCCGGTCACTGTATGTTATGGCTTCCGATTGCGGCACGGATGAATCCGTGCCTACAAAACCGCTGCCCCCATCAACCGAGTACCATTTGATGTTGTAGGCACGGCTTTCGCCATGTGGGTTCGGTACGTTCGGCAGTCTACTTTGCACGAGTGAATCCGGGCCTACACGATGGCTGAGATATTCCAACACACTGCCACCGTCGAATGTCCGCATCGATTTTGTAGGCACGGCTTTAGCCGTGCATTGGTCCGGTGTGACGCCCCGTGCCCGGGTGCATCCGGTCACTGTATGTTATGGCTTCCGATTGCGGCACGGATGAATCCGTGCCTACAAAATCCCTGCCCCCATCAACCGAGTGCCATTTGATGTTGTAGGCACGGCTTTAGCCATGTGGGTTCGGTACGTTCAGCAGCCTACTTTGCACGGGTGAACCCGGGCCTACCGAAGCAACGGCCGCCGTAGCCCACGGTGGCCGCGCGAGGGCCGTTCTTTATCGCGTCGTCGCAGCCCGCTTTTGCGAGCGCCGCAATCGCGACAGCAACCGGCGCGCCAATTCACCGAACATCTCGGTCTGGGTTGGATGTGGGTGGATGGCATGAGCAACCTGTTCCAACGTCATTTCGCCCGACACCATCATCACGGCTTCGCCGATCAACGTATCGGCATGATCGGCCAGCAAATGTACCCCGATCACCCGGTGACTCTGTTTGTCGGCGACGATTTTGATTAGGCCATGTTGCTCATCGGTAATCATGGCCTTGGCGTCGATATTGACCGGTACCTTGACCTCCACCGCGTCGATCCCCTGGGCTTTCGCCTGCGCCACGGACAAACCAACGAAGGCGGCCTCCGGCCGCGTGAAAATAACGCCGCTGTCCTTGGCTTGATCATAGCGCAAGTCTTCGCCAAGGATCGCGGCAGCGGCGACACGCCCCTGATGTCCGGCGGTATGCGCCAACATCAAACCGCCGATGACGTCACCGACCGCAAAAATATGCGGCACGTTGGTGCGGCAGCGCGCATCAGCGCGGATCACACCCTTATCAACGGCAATTCCCGCCTCACGTAAGCGCAGGGGTTCGAGTAGCGGCCGTTTGCCGGTGGCAACAATAACGTAATCACAACTGAAGTTGCGCGCCTTACCATCGGCGTCTTCGTAGGCAAGCTTCATGGCGCCCGGCGTTCCCGAAATTTTCTTGACCTTGGCGGACGTCACCACGGTCAGATTGGGATCGTTGTTCAGCACCTGCGTGAGCTGCTTGGCAATTTCCGATTCGACCTCCGCGAGGATGCGATCCTGGGCTTCGATCAAGGTCACTTTGGTACCAAAGTCCTGAAAAATTTGCGCCATTTCCAGACCAATAGCGCCGCCACCTATGATGCCCAGACGCTTGGGCGCGGCTTGCAGTCCCCATACCGTGTCGGAGGTCAACACGCCGCCGCCTTCCACGCTTTCTCTGGCGCCCGGAATGGGCGGGATAAACGGCGGCGCGCCGGCGGCGATCACGGCACAACCAAATGAGAGGTGCTCACCCTGCGAGCCGTCACCCGGTGCTTGCCGGGCGTGCGCCTCGCTGGTGTTACCGGAGGTATCGACGAATACGCGATGGTCGCTTTCAAACCAAGCGAATCCCTGAATTACCTTGATTTTGACGCCTTTGTCGGTCTTCAGCGCCATGTCGCCACGCGTTTCCAATACCGCGCGGCGCGTAGTCTCCAATTTGCCCCAGTTGAGCTTGGCTTTGTTGGTGCCCTCCACGCCAAGGTGATCGTCATGCGCGCGATCGCGCATGAGATCGGCTGCCGCGCGCCACGCCTTGGAGGGAATACAACCACGCCACAGGCATTCGCCGCCGGGTAATGGCGCGTCGTTGACCATAGCCACCTTGACGCCATGCTCAGCCAGTTCACGCGCGCAATCTTCGCCGCCAGGACCGCCGCCGATAACGACCACGTCATAGTCCCAGTCGCCGTCAGGGATGGCCGGTCCAACTGCGCCGATCCAGTCCAGCGGCTGCTCGATCAAGCCCTTCAGTGTGTTCAGGAACAAGGCCGCTTCAGCGCCGTTGACAACGCGGTGATCGGCAGTCACGGTCAACGGTATTCCTTCTGCTCCGGCCGACGAAATAGCCAAAATGACCGCCGTACCCGGTGTCGGTATGGCGTCAAAATAAGCCACCCCCAGCATACCCATGTTCGAGACCATAAAGGTCGGGTTCGCGTATTCCTCGGGTGCCAAACGGCGCTTGCGCGCTCGTTCCACCAACGCCTTCCAGGCGTCATCAAGTTCCTCCAGGCTGGCCGCTTCGCAGTTGCGCAGCACCGGTACGACCAGCCCGCCGCCTTCGGCCGAAACCGCCATACCGATATCGACGTTACTGCGCTCCACCAATTTGTCGACCGGTTGATAACACCAGTTGATGGACGGATGTTTGCCGACCGCCAAGGCACAAGCCTTGGCGATGGCCACGGTAACCGATACGCCCTTGGCCTTCGAAGCCTTGATTAACGCTTCGGGTTTGGCGTTAACGGTGACGTGGAAAGTTGGCATGGTCAGCGAAGCGGTCATCGAATGACTGACGGCGCGCTCCATGGCATTCATGGCTCTGCCCTTGCCGGGCACCTGAATCTCCGGCATGGAATGCGCCGGCATTTGTTCGCCGATCTCGGTCGGACGTTCGACCGGGCGTGCCTTGCGCACGTCCTCGGCAGTGACCTCGCCTTGTGGACCGCTGCCGCGAATGTTGTTTAGATTGACATGCAACTGGGCCGCTAATTGGCGCGCGTAAGGCGTCGCATATTTATTATCCGGGCGCGCCGAGGGCGCCACACTACGATTGCTCGACACACTGACCGCGGCGGCCGTTTTTGACGCCGCATCCTGGCTTGGCGACTCACCGCGCGGCGGCGCCTTGGCAACGGCAGCAGACATCGCCGCGCTGGTCTTGACCTGTTCGGCGCGTTCGACCAGATAGGCGAGCGCACCACCAACCGGGACCACACTATCGACCGCGGCCATCGGTCCCGACAAATAACCTTCACGGAATACCTCGACGTCCATGATGGCTTTGTCGGTTTCCACCGTAGCAACGATGGTGCCGCGCTCGATCTTGTCACCCGGGTTTTTTTCCCAGCTGACCACCACGCCCTCGCTCATGGTGTCGGACAGTTGCGGCATTTTAATCGTATGCAGCGCGCCTTCAGGCTCGCCTTCGGACGGCGTCGCCACTTCCGCCGCCACGGGTTCCGACTGCGCTTGTGGCGGCGCGACGTCGCCGCCCTGCACGTCATCGGCGCTTGCCACCAAGTAGCCGATCGCCTCACCCACCGCTACGCTACCGTCAACAGCCGCCAGTGGTCCGGAAAGATATCCCTCCCGAAACACCTCAACGTCCATGATGGCTTTATCGGTCTCGACCGTGGCGACGATAGTGCCGCGCTCAATCTTATCGCCGATATTTTTTTCCCAGCTGACCACGACACCTTCGGTCATGGTGTCGGACAACTGCGGCATCTTTATGACGTACGGTTCAGGCATGGATCAATTCCTAGGTTTCGAGGCATCGGTCACGCGCCGAGACGGACGCTCGCCGCGTGACGAAGCTCACTTTCCGAATAATTTGAGAACAGCCTTGACGATATCGTCGGCATTCGGAATCGCGGCTTTCTCTAAGGTGTGGTTGTACGGAATCGGCACGTTTAGCGCCGACACGCGCGCGGGCGGCGCATCCATTTCGAAAAAACATTCCTCGTTGAGTATGGCCATGACCTCGGCACCAACGCCGACCGGGGCCTCGGCTTCTTCGACCACGACCGCGCGGTGGGTCTTGCTCACCGACTCGGCGATACCGGCGCGGTCAAGCGGATTGAGACCATACAAGTCGATCACCTCGGCATCAATACCGTGCTGATCGGCCAATTTTTTCGCTGCCTGCAAGCACCAATGTACCGACACGTTGTAGCCGAACAAGCTCACGTCCTTGCCCTGGCGAGCGATCTCCGAACCCTCCAACGGGTGGAAATATTCCTCATCCGGCACTTCGCCTTTGAGGTTGTAAATTAGTTCATGCTCGTTGATCAGTACCGGATCCTCGCAACGTACCGCGGATTTGATCAGGCCATAGGCCTGGCGCGGCGTAGACGGCGTAACCACGCGCAGGCCGGCGACGCCCATGAACACCTTTTCCATGCGCGCCGAATGCTGGGCGCCGAGCTGGTGCGCGGTACCACCCGGTGTGCGGATAACAATCGGGGCCTTGATCTGGCCGCCCGACATGTAATGTACCTTGGCCGCCGTATTGACGATCTGATCGGTCGCCAGCCAGGCAAAATTGACCGACATGATTTCGACCACCGGCCGCACACCGACGAACGAGGCGCCAATCGCTAAACCAGTGAAACCGTTTTCGGAAATTGGCGTATCCATGACGCGTTCGGGTCCATACTTGTCATACAGGCCTTGCGTCGCTTTGTAGGTACCACCGGCAACGCCGATATCCTCACCCATGCAAATTACCATCGGATCGCGCGCCATTTCTTCATCGAGGGCGCGGCGTATCGCCTCCCAGAACATCATCGTCGCCATCAGTGCGCGCCTCCTTTTACCCATGGATCGTTTTCCACCAACACGTACTTCTGCAGTAAATCCATGGTCGGTTCCGGTGACTCCTCGGCGAACCTGATGATTTCGTCCTCGATATGTTCCAGGATCTGATCGTCGGTTTTCTTGAACGTTTCCTGCGTCAGCTGGCCGTCGTCGATGAGGCGGTCGCGCAACATGATGATCGGATCGCGCTTGCTCCACATACGTTCCTCGTCCTTGGCCCGATAAGCGTTCGAGTCCGACATCGAGTGGCCGCGATAACGGTACGTCATCAACTCCAGAAAATACGGGCCATTACCGCCGCGCACGTGATCGATGGCCGCCGCCGCCGCCGCGTAAACCACCTCGACATCCTGGCCGTCCACTTGCTGCGAAGGAATGTTGTATCCGGACACGCGCTTGTACTGATCGACCACTGCGGTAGAACGATCAATGCGCGTACCAATACCGTAGAGGTTGTTTTCACACACATACAGCACCGGCAAATTCCACAACTTGGCCATGTTCAGAGACTCGTGGAAAGTACCTTGATTGTTGGCCGCGTCACCCAAAAAACAGATGCAGATCTCATCGCCGCCTTTCATCTGGATACCTTTGGCAATGCCGGCGGCAAGCGGGAACGGGCCGCCGACCAGCGCGTAACCACCCATGAAACGCTGTTCGACACCGAAGATGTGCATGGAGCCGCCCAAGCCCTTGCAGCAGCCGGTCACCTTGGCGAACAACTCCGCCATGACGGCCTTGGGGTCGACACCCGATTTGATCGCGTGGACATGATCGCGATAGCTGGTAATGACGTAGTCGTGGCCGACGCGAGCGGCCTCCAGTACGCCGTGAGCGCAGGCTTCCTCACCGGGATAAAGGTGCAAAAATCCGCCGATTTTGCGTTCCACATAAGCCTCGTAACAGCGTTCCTCGAAACGGCGCGCGAACAACATCTCGTGCAGCAGTCGCTTCTTGACATCGACGCTCAGAAGGCGTTTGTCCTCGGAGGTCATAAGTCTCCTTACCCATTGATTTAGTTAGAAAATAGTGTGATTACGAAGGCGCAGCCAAACTCCGCCGCGGACCAAAAATCGGAAGGCGCTATGATCATGGTTTTCCGCCGTGAGGTCAAGAAAAATGGGGTATGCCGGCAACAAAAACAAGCACTTAACAAATCCCACCAGATTCAGTGAGCGGCTCCGGCTAGCGCTGACGCTGGCGGCCTATATAATCGCGCAATCAGCCGTTCCGCCGCGCCACAGCGCGGCCAGCCTAGGATGCATATGAGCCCGGACCACATTACCTTGACGCGCCCTGACGACTGGCATCTACATGTACGTGATGGCGACGCTATGCGCGCGGCGTTGGCGCACAGCGCGCGACAATTCGGCCGCGCCATTATCATGCCCAACCTCAAACCGCCCGTGGACACAGTCGACAAGGCGCGGGCCTATCGTCAGCGCCTACGAGCGGCCTTACCGGCGGGGTCCGATTTCGAACCCTTGATGACCCTATATCTGACCCCGAACACCGCCATCGCCGACATCCGCGCAGCGCGCGAATGCAGCTGGATCCACGGCGTCAAACTCTATCCGGCCGGCGCCACCACGCATTCGGACGCCGGCGTCGGCGACCTGCAGCCATTGTATCCGGTCCTGAAAGCCATGGCCGAATGCGGTTTGCCATTACTGGTACATGGCGAGGTCACCGCCGCGGACGTCGATGTATTCGATCGCGAAGCGGTGTTCATCGAGCGCCAGTTGAAACCGCTGACGACGCATATTGCCGAACTCAAAGTGGTGTTAGAACACATCACGACTCAACAGGCGGTCGAATTCGTCCGCGCGGCGCCCGAGCATATCGCCGCCACCATCACCGCGCACCACTTACTCATGAACCGCAACGCCATGTTCCAGGGCGGCATACGCCCGCACCACTACTGTCTACCCATTCTCAAGCGCGAAGTTCATCGGCAGGCCCTGATAAGCGCCGCCACTAGCGGCGAGAAAAAATTCTTTCTTGGCACCGACAGCGCACCGCACGGCCGCGGCGCCAAAGAATCGGCCTGCGGCTGCGCCGGCATATATACCGCGCATGCAGCCTTAGAGCTTTACGCCGAAGCATTCGAGCAAGCCGGCGCGCTGGATCGACTGGAGGCATTTGCCAGTTTCCACGGCGCCGACTTCTATGGCCTGCCGCGTAACAGCGGTCAAGTCACGCTGCGACGTGAAGCCTGGCAGGTACCGGAAAGTTATCCGTTTGGTGACGATACCGTGGTGCCTTTACGCGCCGGGCAAACATTGCAGTGGCGCTTGGCCACAAGCACATAACGGCCGGCGCACCGAAATCAAACGTCAATACACCGATATCACGCGGTAGCCACGCTGCTGCAATAGATGCAGGATGCCTTGTGCGCCCGGCAGATGCAGCGCGCCGACGGCAATAAAGCTGCGTCCTTGGCGTAGGTAGGTTTGCATACGGCGTACCATGCGGTGGTTACGATCGATGACGGCGCGCTGGTAAAAGCTCGCCGCCGATCGCGGTGACTCGCCCTGCAAATCCTCGCGACCGAGCCGCTCGATCGTGCCCAGATCACGATCCAGATACGCGGCGAGCAACTGCCGAGCTCCGGCGGCCGCGTCGTGACGGTGCTCGACGATGGCGCGAATCATATCGATCTGATCACGTCGCGACATACCGTTGAATACCGCCAGTTGCTCGTCCGCGCTCTCCAGGCCATAGACCTTCTTGCCTTGCTCGATAGCGCGCGTATAGAGCTGCAAGTCAAGCGCCACGCCCTGTTTGAAGCCGGGAACGCCGGTCGCCGACATCACCGCCCACGGCCTCATATTAATCACCATGTCGCGCGGGATACCGTGTTTGGCGGCGAGCTTGACCACTTGCGCAAAAAGTTCAGGACCGATCACCGAGTCGAGCGTCTTGCCGTCGTGAAAGAACATACCGCGTATGAGTTCGGCATAAGCGCCGTAGTCCATGCGAACTTCCATGGCAAATCGTTTGGCCTGGTCGAAAGCTTGGCGCACCGGCGGCGCCAGGTGTGTTACGCGTGGATCGGCGATGTGGATGGTGCCGAATAGGTAGCTTGGCGGATAACCCTTGCCGGTAACTTCCCACAACAAACCGTGCTCACCAATAGGTGCAGCAGCGCGCGCCAATGCCGGCGCCGCCTGCGCTGACGCGCCACCGAACAAGATTATCGTGAACAGCAGCCCCAGTCGGGCGCGTAACGAGAGCGATCCCATGCTCATTTCTCCTTGTTTTGCCCAAAGGCATAATACGTTAAGCGGTACGTCGGGGGTAATCTTCCGCGGTGCCGGTCATCGCAATTCGAGGGCGCATTGGTTATGCTGTGAATATGAATGATGATGCGCCAAAATCACTGATTGCCGGTCGTTTCCGCGGCTTTCTCCCGGTCGTGGTCGATGTTGAAACCGGCGGCTTCAATGCACAGACCGATGCCTTGCTGGAAATAGCGGCGGTGCTGTTGAAAATGGATGACAATGGGCATCTGCACACCGAGCAGACGGTACACGCCCATGTGGAACCGTTTGCGGACGCAAACATGGACCCCGAGGCGCTCGCTTTCAATGGCATCGATCCATTTCATCCGTTCCGCGCGGCGTTGCCGGAACATGAAGCGTTGCAGACCATTTTTCAGCCGGTGCGCAGCGCCATCAAGCGTAGCGGCTGCACGCGCGCCATACTGGTCGGCCACAACGCCTTCTTCGATCTTGGCTTCATCAATGCGGCGGCAGCTCGGGTCGGCATCAAACGCAACCCGTTCCACCCGTTCAGTACCTTTGACACGGTATCACTCGGCGGTTTGGTCTACGGCCAGACCGTGTTGGCGCGCGCCGCGCAAGCGGCCGGATTGGATTGGGACGGTGACGAGGCGCACTCGGCGGTATATGACGCCGAACAAACGGCCGAGCTGTTCTGCACTATCGTCAATCGCTGGGAAGATCTGCAGCCGAACGCCGACACACGCTTGCGGCGGGCGCGGAGCAAGCTCTCCTGACCCGCTTGTTGAAAATCCCAACACCGTCCCGGGTGGCGTTGGCGAGCCGCTTCGGTGACTGAATCGGCGCTGCCCGGGGTCACACAATATAAAACCCCAGACCGATGCCGGCGCTGGGGTTCAGGTTCGTCATGCTGCGTTATGGCTCGTAAACGCTGCTCAGGAAGCTTTCGCCTTCTGCGCCGCTGCTTTAGTCATGCTCTGTAACTCACCCTTTTGGTACAACTCCAGGGTGATGTCGCAACCACCGACCAATTCACCGCCGATGTATAACTGCGGAAACGTCGGCCAGTCGGCATAACGCGGCAGATTTTCAAATATTTCCGGGTCGGCCAACACATTGACGTGCGCGAATTCAACGCCGCACGCTTGCAACGCCTGCGCCGCACGGCTGGAAAATCCGCACTGCGGCATCTGTGGTGTGCCCTTCATGTAGAGCACGATCGGGTTGCCTTCGACCTGCTGTTTGATGCGCTCCATAACGTCCATTACATTACCTCACTGAGTCAAATTCCGGTGCTACGATAGCGCCGTTGGCGGCGCTTACCATCACTACAGCACAGTTTAATGAGTCGGCGCTCGACAAAAAAGGACCAATTCGTGGGGCCTTAGCTGTAAACACGGGTTTAGCCACATTAATGTGGCGGCGCATGCCGGCGTTTTCAAGCGCCATCAGGCGGCGGGCGCGTCGACGTTGGTCTGTAACCAGAATTCCAGCAACGCTAAGTGCCAGAGTTTACTGCCAAGAATGCGCGTGAAGTGCTGTTCCGGCTCGGCCAGCAGTTTGTCGACGTAGGCCGGTTGGTACAAGCGCCGCTGCCGACAGGCGTCGGAGCTAAGAATGGCATGCATAAAATCGTAGAATTCGCCGCGCACGTACTTCAATGCGGGTACCGGGAAATACCCTTTCGGGCGGTCGATAACGGTGTCAGGCAACAATCCACGGGCAATGGTTTTGAGCACGTGTTTGCCGCCGCTCTTGAGCTTCAGTTCGGGCGGCATGGTAGCCGCCAACTGGACCAATTCGTGATCTAAAAACGGCACCCGGGCCTCCAGACCCCAAGCCATCGTCATATTATCCACGCGTTTAACGGGGTCATCGACAATTAACGTAGTGACGTCCATACGCAGCACTCGGTCGAGGAATGTCTCCGCCCCCGGTTCAGCCAGTAGTTCAGCAATCCGTTCGGCGGTATAGTCATGGCCAAGATAGGCCGGGTCGATCATTTCGCGGTACTCGGCGTGATCGCGATCGAAATAGTGGTTACGAAAGCGCTGCAGGTCGCTGCCTTGTTCCTGCTGCATGCGCGCATACCAGAAATAGCCGCCGAATACCTCGTCGGCACCCTGCCCGCTCTGCACCACTTTGACATGACGCGAAACCTGCTCGGAGAGCAGATAGAAGGCCACCGCGTCCTGCCCTACCATCGGTTCAGCCATCGCGCCCACCGCCTCCGGCAAACGCTGCAGCACGCTGTCGTTGGCGATACGAAATTTATGATGACGAGTTCCGTAACGGGCTACCACCTGATCGGAAAACTCGAACTCCGAACCCTTTTCTTCCGGCATATCATCGAAACCGACCGAAAACGTCATCAGATCGCTAACACCGGCCTCAGCCAACAGCGCCACCAACAGACTGGAGTCGAGACCGCCCGACAACAGTACGCCGACCGGCACGTCGGCGATGGTCATGCGCCGTTGTACAGCTTTACGCAACGCCCCGTGGATGGCCTCGTGCCACTCCCACTCGCTTAACGCCTGTTGTGGACGGCTTGCCCGCAACGACCAGTAGCGCCGTTCATCAACCGCACCAGTCGAGTCAAAACGTAGGCTCGTGCCGGGCACCAGCTTACGTACACCGCTGAGCACGGTGCGCGGCGCCGGCACTACGGCGTGCAGGGTAAAATGATGGTGTAATGCCACCGGATCGATGGAGCGATCGACCCCGCCGGCCGCAAGCAGTGCCTGCGGGTTGGATGCGAACAACAAGCGGCGACCCGTAACGCTATAGTATAACGGCTTGATACCCATGCGATCGCGTGCCAATAACAGCGACTTCTTACACTTGTCCCAAATCGCAAACGCAAACATGCCATGCAACTTTTCAAGGCATTGCTCGCCCCACTCGGCATAGGCCTTGAGGATCACTTCGCTATCACCATCACTGAAAAACTGATAGCCCCGGCGGATTAATTCGGCGCGCAGCTGCGGATAGTTGTAGATCGTACCGTTGAACACCAACACCAGCCCGAGTTGGTCGTCGACCATGGGTTGATTGGAACGCTCGGAGAGGTCGATGATCGACAGGCGTCGGTGGCCGAATGCCAGCGGCCCGTCCGCATAACTGCCCTCGTTGTCCGGGCCGCGCCGTTCAAGCCGACGTAACATTCGACCGAGGGCGCCCAGATTTGGCTGCTCTTCGTCGAAGCGAAGCTCGCCGCAAATTCCACACATATCAGTTCACCATTGGGTGCGCGCCAGGGCGCGCCATACGATCAATAGGTCAATCGATTCTTCACGCTGCGCACACCGGACACGGAGTTGACCAAACGTAATGTACGCTCGACCACGCTGCGGCTGGTGACGTGCCCGCGCAAGGTCACCACGCCTCGGTAGGTGGACACGCGCACATCCATCGCCGGTATGTCGGCGTCACGCACAAGCATCGAATTGATGTGGTTGGTGATTTCCGCATCGGATTGCGTTTCGGCGCGGCTGCGAGCATCGGCCACCGAGGGATTGGCGACACCGGTGGCGACCATGGCGGCACAGCCCGTCAGCCAACCGTTCACCAATAGCAGCACAACAAGCAGCAATGGGCGGTTCATTGTTTTATCTCCGATGCGGCCGCGGGAGGCCAAGTATGACCGATGGCGGCGGTGATTCACAGAACACGGCTGCTCCGACTCACCGGCGCCCCAACCACCGCCGCCCGGGGTGTCGATACACAGGCGGTCGCCGGCGCTCAGTTGCAGGCATACTTTACCGGGCAGATCGACACCATTATGCCGGTTGCGGCCACATAAACCGCTACCGCCTCCGGCCAAGCCCCACGGTGCGTGCCGCCGCCGTTCGCTCAATATCGTGGCGCTGGTCGGCTGCAAAAATTGAAACTCGCGCACGATGCCGTCGCCACCGGCGCGCCGGCCGGCGCCGCCGGAAGCACGACGGATCTGGTAACGCAACACACGCAGCGGAAAACGCAATTCAAGCACCTCGATCGGCGTGTTAAGCGTATTGGTCATATGCGTTTGCAACGCGTCCAGGCCACCGCCGCTGGCGCCGGCACCCATCCCGCCACCAATCGTCTCATAGTAATCCCAGGCAGCGCCCGGCCCGCGCGCGCCGAACGCAAGATTGTTCATACTGCCATGACTGGCTGCTGGAATTTGATCGGGCAACGCCTGCGCCAACGCCCCCATAATGACATCCACCACGCGTGTGCTGGTTTCGACGTTACCCGCAGCCACCGCGGCCGGGCGGCGGGCATTGAGCAAACAGCCCAACGGCGCGCGCAGGCTGATGGCGCGGAAGGCGCCGGCGCAAGCCGGGGTCTGCGCCGGCATCAAGCAACGAAATACGTAGTACACCGCCGCCGCGGCTACCGACAACGGGCAGTTGATATTCCCGGCGACTTGCAACGCGGTACCACCGAAGTCGACGTCAATATTTCCGCCGCTGACGGTGATCTCAGCCGCAATGACGATATCCGTATTGCCTTGCCCATCATCGTCCATTAAATCACTAAACCGGTAAACACCATCGGGGATTGCGCCCAAAGTGCTGCGTGCGAGCCGCTCGGCATAGTCGTTGAGTTCGTTCAAGCCGTCGAAAAATGACGCAATGCCGAGATTGCCGACCAGCTCGCCAAGGCGCTTTGCGCCAATGCGGTTGGCGCTGATTTGTGCGGCGAAATCCCCGCGTGCTTCGCGCACATTGCTAGTCGCCGCACACAGCGAGTCGAGCAAAGCCTGATCAAGAATATTTTCACGCGCAAGAAAACTCGGCGCGATTACCATGCCTTCTTCGTCGAGATGAGTCGATACCGGCATCGACCCGGGGGAAGCGGAACCGATATCGGCATGATGTGCGCGATTGACCACGAATGCGATCAGCCGCTGGTGCACGAATACCGGCGCGATCAAGGTGACATCGGGCAGATGAGTGCCACCCAAAAACGGGTCGTTGACAATAACCATGTCGCCAGCGTGCCATTGCAAGCTGTTTACGATATCGCGCATGGCGTACGCCATGCTGCCGAGATGAACGGGAATGTGCGCGGCTTGAGCACACAGCTCGCCGGTGACGTCGAACACGGCACAAGAAAAATCCAGCCGCTCGCGTATGTTGGGCGAGAACGAGGTACGCCGCAATGCAGCGCCCATCTCGTCGCAAATCGCTTCGATACGACTGACAAACAAATTTAATTCAATGGCTCGCATAACATTCGTATGCACAAACTCACGAAACCTGTAAGCAGCAGGCACAGTCAAAATGGCTTTTTCGCAATCGCATCGGTCCTCAGTCCAACAGGCCCCTGGATGACGTTGCCGCCCACACAAACCCTATCCCACCCGGCCGCGCAGGTTCAATACGCATTGCAACACCGGTTGCGACCGGTCGCGTTGATAGCCGCCAGGCGTTGCCGATGCAAGCGCGCGGATCGCGCCAAGACCTTATTGGCAGCACGGAATCCTTGGTGGCGCACGCACTTTGGGCTACTATACTGTCCCTGCGCTCGCGCGGCACTACAGCGCATTGGTTCACGCGTTGAGTGTCGTACCCTATCGTGGATTTTGTTTTCCGAAAAACTCGGCAATTACCGTTGGTTGACTGCAGCGTAGTCGCTCGGTAACCACGAATTGCCAAATTCCGACCCTCAAGATGCAAAGGAGAAATCGCAATGGCTCACGAACTTCCCGAACTTCCCTACGCCAAAAATGCGCTCGAGCCGCATATCTCAGCCGAGACACTCGAATACCACTACGGGAAACACCATGCGACCTACGTAACCAATCTGAACAAACTCGTCGCCGGCACCGAGTTCGAGAAAATGTCGCTCGAAGACATTATCAAGAAAGCACCGGCAGGCGGCGTGTTCAATAACGCCGCGCAGGTCTGGAATCACACCTTTTACTGGAACTGCCTGAGCCCGAAAGGCGGTGGCAAACCGAGCGGTGCGTTGGCGCAGGCCATCGACAAGGCGTTTGGTTCGTTCGACGCCTTCAAGGAGAAATTCAGCACATCGGCGGCCACCAATTTTGGTTCGGGCTGGACCTGGCTGGTAAAAAATAGCGATGGCTCGGTCGAGATCGCCAACACCAGCAACGCCGCCAACCCGATGACAGGCGGAAAAACGCCGGTCATGACCTGTGACGTTTGGGAGCATGCCTACTACATCGACTACCGGAACGCACGTCCGAAGTATGTCGAAGCGTACTGGAATTTGGTCAACTGGGATTTCATCGGTAAGCAATTCGGCTGATTGCTCACGGCGGTAGCCTACGCCCACAACACGGGTGCACGGTGATCTGGAAGACGGGGGAATCATGGCGATTCCCCCGTTTGCCGTTAGGCGGTAACCACCGGTTTGATTGCGCGACACATTCGCCTTACCATTGTAAGCTTACCTTGGTGAGCGGCCCACTTTCTGGGCTGTTTTTATTTTTGGAAAGGCGAGCATGCCAGGCGCATTAATGCATACTTACGCACGTTTACCCGTCACCTTCGCAAGCGGCGAAGGTGCTTGGCTTGTGGACGAAAGCGGCGAACGTTACCTTGACGCAATCAGCGGCATCGCCGTGTGCGGTTTGGGCCACGCACACCCGGCGGTCGCGCGAGCATTGTGCGAACAAGCAACCACGCTCTTACATACCTCCAATTTGTACGGCGTGCGCCTACAACAAAGCCTGGGGGAACGTCTAGCGTCCCTGAGCGGCATGGACAAGGTGTTTTTCTGCAATTCCGGCGCCGAAGCCAACGAAGCGGCCATCAAACTAGCGCGCCTATACGGACACCAGCGTGACATTAATGTGCCGCAGATCGTGGTCTGTGAAGGCAGCTTTCACGGCCGCACCCTGGCCACGCTCAGCGCCACTGCAAGCCGCAAGGTTCAGGCCGGCTTCGAACCGTTGGTGCAAGGTTTCGTGCGTGCGCGCTTCGGCGACCTGGAGTCGCTGCGCGCCATCGCCAAGAACAGCCACAACGTGGTAGCCATGCTGGTCGAACCGGTCCAAGGCGAAGGCGGCGTACGCGTACCCGATGACGGCTACCTCGCCGGCGTGCGGCAAATTTGCGATGAGCACGGTTGGTTGATGATGCTCGACGAAATACAGACAGGCATGGGCCGCACGGGCGAATGGTTTGCCTTTCAACACAGCGACGTGGTTCCCGATGTCATGACGCTGGCCAAGGGACTCGGCAACGGCGTACCCATCGGCGCGTGTCTGGCGCGCGGCGCGGCGGGCGAACTTTTCCAACCCGGCAACCACGGATCGACATTTGGCGGCAATCCACTGGCCTGCAGTGCCGCCCTGGCGGTAATCGAGACGCTTGAGACGCAGCGCTTACGGCATCGGGCAGCTGAACTGGGCCGGCGCATGCTTGACGCCTTCCGCGGCAACCTCGCGGGTCTAGCCGGCGTGATTGCCATTCGCGGCAAGGGGCTCATGATGGCTATCGAATTAGATCGTCCATGCGCGGTGCTTGTGCAGCAAGCGCTGTCCGAAAGACTGCTGATCAACGTCACCGCCGAGCGTTCGATACGCCTGTTGCCGCCGCTGGTCATCGACGACAGCGAAGCCGAACGTATCGTAGACACTGTCAGCGCATTAGTGCGCCGATTTCTTCAGGCACAATAGCGGGAAACGAAACACCATGGCGCTTCGTCACTTCCTCACCCTCATGGATATGTCTGCCGACGAACTCGGCGCACTGATCAAGCGCGCCATCGAGCTTAAGGCCATGCAACGCGCCGGCGAAATCTACGAACCACTGAAGAATCGCACGCTGGCGATGGTGTTCGAGAAATCGTCGACGCGCACACGCGTGTCGTTTGAAACCGCGATGATCCAGTTTGGCGGCCAAGCCATCTTTCTGTCGCCACGCGACACGCAGCTTGGACGTGGCGAACTGATCGAAGACAGCGCACGTGTGCTATCGCGCATGGTTGACGCGGTCATGATTCGTACCTACGAACATGAGAAGCTGGAGTTGTTCGCAGAATATTCTTCCGTCCCAGTGATAAACGCCCTGACCGACGTCTATCACCCGTGCCAGCTTCTTGCCGACGTGCAGACGTTTATCGAACATCGTGGTGACATCCGCGGGCGCACCGTCGCGTGGATCGGCGACGGTAACAATATGTGCCACTCCTATATCAATGCCGCACGTCAGTTCGACTTTAAGCTCAATGTCGCCTGCCCAGAGGGCTTCGATCCCGATGCCGATATTCTCAGTAGCGGGCGCGATCACGCACAGATCGTGCGCGATCCCAAAGACGCTGTCCGCGACGCGGATCTAGTGGTCACGGACGTCTGGACCAGCATGGGCCAGGAGGACGAGCGCGTGGAACGCAATACCGCATTCCAAGGCTACATGGTGACACCTGAACTGATGCAACTGACCTCCACAGACGCATTGTTCATGCACTGCCTGCCTGCGCATCGCGGCGAGGAAGTCGACGCTGCAGTCATCGACGGGCCGAAAAGCGCAGTTTGGGACGAGGCCGAAAACCGTCTACATGCACAGAAGGCGTTATTAGAATTTCTGATGGTCTAAACGTGTGCGGCCGCAGCAGCGCGCATGAGGCTAACATCAAACCCACGGAGCCGTCCGATGCGTCACTCTTTGTCCAACTTTGTCGCCCTGTTGGCAACCGCATGTTTGGCCAGCACCGCTGTATCCGCACAAACGGTAACCGTGGCGGTAGCCGCCAACTTCCTCGCCACCAGTAAAATACTCGCGCATCAATTCGAGCAGGAAAGCCACGATAAGGTGCTGCTGAGCGCCGGTTCGACCGGAAAACTCTATGCACAAATCCGGCATGGTGCGCCTTACGACGTATTCCTGGCCGCAGACAAGCGACGTCCAAAGCTACTTGAAAGCGAAGGCGTAGCGTTAAAAGGCAGCCGCTTCACCTACGCCATCGGCCGTCTGGCCCTGTGGAGCCCGAAATCGGGGTTGGTGGACACAGCGGGCGCAGTGCTGCGCGGCAGCAGCATTCAGAAGCTGGCTATTGCCAATCCCAAGACCGCGCCATACGGCGCGGCCGCGCAACAAGTGCTACAAAAGATGTATGTCTGGCAGCAATACTCCGGGCGCATCGTGCGTGGTGAGGACGTCGGCCAGACCTGGCAATTCGTCTCTACCGGAAACGCCGATGCCGGCTTCATCGCCCTTGCACAGATCACCCTGGCGAACGGCAACCGGAGGTCCGGTAGCCTTTGGCTGGTGCCGCAACAAATGTATACGCCTATCGAACAGCAGGCCGTGACTCTCAAGCGTGCCCAAGGAAATGCTGCAGCGCACGCCTTCACCGCGTTTTTGCGCTCCAAGCAAGCACGCGCTGAAATCAGCCGACAAGGCTACGCGTTACCCTAGCGGTCTTTACCGTAAGTACAGTAATCAAAACAAAAACCGCCGGAGCGTCCATGCCCCGACAGGATATCGCGCGCCAACCAAGCCGGCCGCAAGCACTCAAAACTTTAACATAAATCCCACCGATACCGCACTTGGTGTGCCGCCCAAATCGGTTTTCACTTCATCGCCGTGGCCACCATCGACCGCCTGATACTTGGCGTTGCTGTCGTTCTTGGTTTGCGTATAAGCCGCATAGATTTGCGCCTGCTTATTGATCTTTCGGAAAATCCCAATACTGGCCATCTTGGCGCCCGAATTCGACACCCCCTGATAATCGCCGGCCTGCATATACTGCACTCGGATATCCGACTTTGCGCTAATTTTGACCGAACCGTTCAAACCCCAGGCTTTACGGTCGATCGACGCGCGCGAGTCGGCGGTGATGTCTTCGTAGATAGCGCCGATTTTCGCCGCACCGAAGTTGTATCCCCCCGCTACACGCCAACCCTTAACCCGACCGTAGCCCGACAGATCTTTCCATTTCTCATAGGCGGCATCCAGAAACACCGGGCCCTGCTTGTAAACCAGCGACACGCTCTCCATGTCTTTATTGTTGTTGTCGATACCACCCGGATTGCTGTTGCCACCATCAGTCGAATACATGGCGTTGAGTTTGAGTGGCCCAAACTTGTTCATATATAGCAGCGCATTCTTACCGCGCTGATTCATCTTGTTGCCACTGAGCGCATCGGCGCCGAGTATGGCACGACGATCGCCGATGGTATCGCCGAACAGCCCCCACTTTCCCGCCAGCGACTTATAGGGCGTGTCGTAAATCCCACCCAAGATCGTGCCATAACTACCTTTGAGGCCGGCAAAAGTGTTACGCGTGGCCCAGGTATCTTTCCCCTGGTCAAAATTGATTTCCTGCTCAATCTGCCACAACAGCGTCATATCCGATGTGAGGTCGTACTGACCCTTGAAACCGATCCGACTCGCATTACTAGAAAAGCTGAAATCTTTCTGCGAATTGGGTGCAGCACGATCATTATTGTCATAGTCCGCCGAAACATGGACCTTGCCATAAACTTCTAATTTATTCCCCAGAATCTCGTAAGCGCTGGCGATCGTCGGTCCCATGACCAATGCAGCAACCGCCGCGCATACAACTTTCTTTTTCATATCAACCTCCGATATTGTCACAACAAAGGCGCAGCCGGCGTGACCGGCGGGCGCCTCCAAAGAGCGCCCATAGTGGCGGCCGAACATGAAGGTTCGGTTATGCCGCGGTGAAGTTTCTGTTACATTGCTTGCGCGGAATCGGCTGCACGCCAAGCAGCAACGGAACGCTGATTTGTTCGATAAAGCGAATCGAGGCCAAGCGGAACGCGGCGAAACAGCGAGGGTTCAAGAACATATCGCCATAGATCGGGGTTGGGATGAGCGCAATGAATTGGACGCCACTATGGATCACGTTAAAGCTGGCGACCATCAGCAGCATCGTGTTGCTGCTGATTGGCACACCACTGGCATGGTGGCTTGCACGCACACGGGTGCGATTTAAGGCCGCTATCGAGGCGGTCGTCGCGCTACCACTGGTGCTACCACCAACGGTACTGGGATTTTACCTACTGATCGGCCTCGCGCCCGACGGTGTCATCGGCGGACCATGGCG
Source organism: Gammaproteobacteria bacterium (assembly GCA_030147845.1). Lineage (GTDB taxonomy): Bacteria > Pseudomonadota > Gammaproteobacteria > JASBUN01 > JASBUN01 > JASBUN01. Next base: position 154,723 of record JASBUN010000003.1, on the reverse strand, counting down.
GGCACTCACCGGACACGGGTTGGCGTTCACGTTTGCCGGATTGGTACTGGGCTCGGTACTCTATTCGCTACCCTTCGTCGTGCAACCGTTACAGAACACGTTTGAAACCGTCGGCGACCGCTGGATCGAGGCCGCGGCGACCCTGGGCGCCGGCACGCTCGACCGCTTTGTCAGCGTGGTACTGCCAATGGCTAGAAGCGGATTTATTACCGCGGTAACGCTCGGGTTCGCACATACCGTTGGCGAGTTCGGTGTCGTTCTCATGATTGGCGGAAATATCCCAGATAAAACGCAGGTCGTCTCCATTGCCATCTATGACCACGTGGAAGCGCTTGAGTATAGCCAAGCGCACTTGCTCTCCGCAGGCCTGTTGCTGTTCTCGTTCGCGGCCTTGTTTCTCGTCTACCGCCTTAACCGGCGCTGGCGTACGGTTGTTGGTCGATGAACGGATTGACCGCCGAGTTTACGCTCGACCATGGCGATTTCCGCCTGGACGTGCGTATCGAGGGGCCCGCACGTGGTGTGTTGGGCATATTCGGGCCATCCGGCAGCGGCAAAACAACGCTATTGCGCTGCCTCGCCGGACTCGAAAAGCACGCACGCGGCTATCTTCGCGTGGGTGATATGCTTTGGCACCATGACGCGCAGCGCATCTTCGTACCACCGCACAAAAGGGCCATCGGCTACGTTTTCCAGGATGGCCGCCTCTTCCCGCACCTATCGGTCCAAGACAACCTACAGTTTGGCGCGCGACGCAGCAGTCAGGCGCACGATCCGTCGGTGTGGCAACGTACCGTAGAACTGCTGGGGATCGGGCATCTACTGCAACGCCATCCACATAATCTCTCCGGCGGCGAGCAACAGCGCGTCGCTATCGGGCGGGCGCTGCTGCGGCAACCATGCCTGCTGTTGATGGACGAACCGATGGCGTCTTTGGATGCGCAACGCAAAGCGGAAATTCTGCCGTATCTGGAAGCACTGCATCAAGAATTGTCCATACCATTGATGTATGTCACGCATTCGGTGGACGAAATCGTGCATCTCGCCGACCATCTGATATTGATGTCGAACGGCCGGATTCAGGCGGCAGGGGCGTTGTTGGATATTTTGCCGCGTCTCGACCTGCCGCTGGCCCATACCACCGACGCCAGCGTCGCGCTCGAAACGACGGTGGCCGACCATGAACCGCGCTACCAGCTCACCCGTCTGCAGTTCGATGGCGGCGAACTCAGTGTCGCGCAACACGACGCCGCTGTCGGTGGCAAAGTACGTGTACTGATTCAAGCGCGAGACGTCAGCCTCGCCCGCTCACGCGCAACCGACAGCAGCGTGTTAAATATTCTGGAGGCGACCATTGAGGATATCGCCCACGAGAACGGCGGCCGCACCCTGGTACGCATGCGCGCCGGCAGCGCACCGTTATTGGCCAGGATCACCCGAAAATCGTTCGACCGTATGCAGCTTATGCCAGGCATGCGCATCTACGCCCAAATAAAGAGCATCGCGCTATCGAATTGATACGTTCCTACTCCACACGCTCCCCGCCGGTGCGCGGCAAAAAAGGGCGTAAAGTTCTCTATATGCACGGCCGCTCTCTTTCTGCATACTAGAGTGCAAGAATGGAGCACTGACAGCGCCAAGGCAGCTGTAACGGGGGAGCACGCCATGTGCCGGATGGCCGCATACCTAGGTCCCGAGATTCAACTTGAGCAGTTTCTGCTCGAGCCTCGTTTTAATATGATCGAACAAGCCCGTCACCCGCAAGAGACCTGCTACACCACGGTCAATGCCGATGGCTTTGGAATTGGTTGGTACACCAACGAAGGCAGCCCGGCGGTTTACCTTAATCCGCAACCGATCTGGTCGGACTGCAATCTGCGCCATCTCGGCCACGCTCTGAGCGCGGATCTATGGTTGGCCAACGTACGCAGCGCAACCGATATGCTGCCGACCAGCGTCAGCAATACACAGCCATTTTGGGATGATGAACTACTGTTCATGCATAACGGTTTCATCCGCGACTTTGAAACCACGCTACGCCCAATCCTGCACCGCTACATTGATCCGGAAATTCAGGCCGAGGTGCGTGGCAATACCGATTCCGAGTTTTTGTTCGCGCTGTTGCGGCATGTGCTGCACCAAAACGAGGACCTGTCGATCGATGGCGGCATCGCTGCCATGTTCGAACTATTAGGCGAGTACATCGGCGAGACACCTGCCATGCTGAATCTGATCGTCTGTGACGGCGAAGCGTTTTATGCCGCGCGTCACGCCATCAACGACGTTTGCCCATCGTTGTACTACACCACCGACGACGATACTTTCCCCAATGCCCAATTGATCGCCTCGGAACGCCTCACTGAAAGCGAATATTGGCAGGCGTTACCCGAACACAGCATTTTGATTTTGGATCCGGAACAGCCGCCGGAACTATTCGATCTCTGATCCCCGCGAACCGTTGATGGCGCGGCCTACACCGGCCGTACCGCCACGCCCACCGCACTGGTATTCTTGAATCATGCCTAATATGACCACCGGACAGCCATGAATTACACCGTTCTGCAGGAGATTCTCGTCCTTTTGGCGGTTTCGGTCGTGGCGGTGGGCGCTTTCCGGCGCTTTCATCTGCCGCCCATACTCGGCTATCTCGTCGTCGGCATGATCGTCGGCCCGCACGGACTGCAATGGCTACCGGATACCGCCGACACGCGCTTTATCGCCGAATTCGGCGTCGTATTCCTACTGTTCACGGTTGGGCTGGAGTTTTCGCTTGCCCAACTCGTTGCACTGAAGGGCGTGGTACTGGGCCTGGGCGGCGCGCAAGTACTGGCAAGCACATTGATCGCCGGTGGCGCGGCGTGGCTGCTGGGAATGCGCTGGCAGGGCGCGCTGATAGCCGGCGGCGTGTTAGCCATGTCTTCGACCGCCATCGTCATCAAACAGTTGACCGAGCAGCTGGAACGAAATTCGCGCCACGGGCGCAACGCCGTCGGCGTGCTGCTGTTTCAAGATCTCGCCGTCATACCGTTCTTGATCATGATTCCGATCCTGGCGGGACCCGGCGCGCACGATATCATTACGCCACTGCTGTGGGCGTTAGCCAAAGGCATCGTCGCCTTTATTGTCATGCTGGCATTCGGCCACTGGCTGTTACGGCCCTTGTTTCGCGAAATCGCCTCGGCGCGTTCGTCCGAACTATTTATGTTAACCGTTCTTTTGGTCAGCCTGACGGCCGCCTGGGCCACCCAACTCGCCGGACTCTCGTATGCGCTCGGCGGCTTCCTCGCCGGCGTAATGCTCGGCGAAACGGAATATCGCCATCAAGTGGAAGCCGACATTCGGCCGTTTCGCGATGTGCTGTTAGGGCTGTTTTTCGTCACCGTCGGCATGCTGCTGGACATCCATTCGCTCGGCAATATCTGGCATTGGGTAGTCGCTGTAATCGTTTCGATTTTCCTGATCAAGACCGTACTGATCGCTGTCCTTAGTCGCATCGGCGGCGCCGATTCCGGAGTCTCTTTGCGTACCGGTCTGGTCCTGGCGCAAGGCGGCGAATTTGGGTTTGCGCTATTGTCGTTAGCGATCGCAGCGCAACTCATACAACCCAGAGAAGGGCAGATTTTGCTGGCCGCGCTGGTGATTAGTATGGCCTTCGCGCCGCTGATCATTCGCTTCAACGGCCGAATCGCCAAACATATTTTTAGCGGCAGCTATCTCAGCACACGGGCGCAAATGGAACATCAAATCGCCTCCGGGAGCAAACATTTCAGCGACCACATCGTGATCTGCGGATATGGACGTATCGGCCAAAACCTGGCGCGGCTGATTGAAAAAGAAGGCTTCCGGCACGTCGCGCTCGATCTCGACCCGAGCCGCATCCGCGAAGCGCGACAAGTCGGTGATATCGTGTTCTACGGTGACACAACCCACCCGGAGGTTTTGGCTGCGGCAGGCATCGAACGCGCGCGCGTACTGGTCATCACGTTCGACGATCCTCACGGTGCACTCAAACTGGTGTCCAACGTGCGTGCGATTCGTCCTGATATCCCCATTTTGGTGCGCACAGCGGACGACACTCATCTGGACGAGTTGCAGCAACGCGGTGCGACCGAAGTCGTTCCTGAAACGCTGGAGGCCAGCCTGATGCTGGCGTCGCATTTGTTATACCTGCTTGACGTCCCGCTAGCGTCCATCGTACGTCGCATCCAACAGGTACGATCCGATCGATACCGCATGTTGCGGCGCTTCTTTCCGGGCAGCGACCCGGTAGCGCTGGACGAGCTTGAAGGCCCGCGCGAACGCCTGCACGCCGTCACATTGCCGGCCGGCGCACACGCGGTCGGCAAGACCCTGCGCCAGTTGTCGCTGCCGGGCATCACCGTCACCGCGGTACGTCATCGTGGGCAGCGGCTTGGCAATCCGGAGCCAAGCGCGCGCCTGCTCGAAGGTGATGTGGTCGTCATGCTGGGCACGCCAGCCCAAATCGAGCACGCAGAAAACGTTCTGCTGAAAGGCTGATGTGCGCATTCCTTCGCCACCCTCAGCCCAGGTATAATCGGTCATTATGAGTGCGCCCTCACCCGCTTCGCCGACCCATCACATCGGCCGTGTAATGACCTTTGCCGCTTGGATTCTGGTGCTCGGCCTACTCAGCCTATTCTTCACGCGCTGGGATGATCAACAGGAAAACCCTAACCGGGACTACAGCAGCCGTGTAGCCGACAATGGCGTTCGCGAAATCAACTTGCTGCGCAACCGCTATGGCCATTATCTCGCCAGCGGTAAGATCAACGGCCACGATGTCGTATTCCTACTGGACACCGGCGCCACCAGCGTGTCGATACCGGCCGCGGTCGCGCGCCGCATTGGCCTTCAGGCCGGAGCGCCGCAAACAGTCAGCACTGCAAACGGCTCCGTGACGGTATACAGCACTCGCCTCGATCGCCTACAGTTGGGCGCCATCACACAGCGTCAGGTGCAGGCGCACATCAACCCGCACATGAATGGCGACGAGGTGCTATTAGGCATGACGGTCCTCAAACATCTTGAACTGGTACAGCGCGGCGATCATCTCACGCTACGGCAATACCCAAAATAACGAATCCAAGGGGGACTACATGCAAGTACAAAGCCAAAGCGTGCTCGAGTGGCTGACACAGGAGTCCGGCAAACTGGCCGGGCAATTGTGGGGCATTCCAGCCATCGTGTTGCTGGTCGGAACCGGCATCTATCTCACCCTGCGCTTGCGCTTCGTACAATTCCGCGGTTTCAAGCATTCCATACAGTTGCTGTCGGGAAAATACGACAAGCCCAGTGACCCCGGAGAAGTCACCCATTTCCAGGCCTTGTCGGCGGCGCTGTCCGCCACTATTGGCACCGGCAACATCGCCGGCGTCGCCACTGCCATTGCGCTGGGCGGCCCGGGCGCAGTACTGTGGATGTGGGTCACCGCGCTGGTCGGCATGGCGAGCAAATATACGTCCTGTACATTGGCGTTGAAGTTCCGCCGTTTTCACGCTGATGGCAGCGTGTCGGGCGGACCCATGTACACCTTGGCGCGCGGACTGAACATGCCGCGTCTGGGCGCCTTATTCGCGGTGTTCGCGCTGATCGCGTCGTTCGGCATCGGCAACATGGTGCAGGCCAACTCGGTGGCCGACGGTCTCGGTTATATCTTTCCCAGCGTACGGGAAAATAAGCTGATCGTCGGCATCGTCATCGCCGTCATGGTCGGGCTGGTGATCCTGGGCGGCATCAAGCGTATCGCCAAACTGGCTTCGCGTATCGTGCCGTTTATGGCAGTCACCTATTGCGGCGCGGCATTGCTGGTGTTGTTTTTGAACGTCAGCGAAATTCCGGCCGCCTTCGCCACCATTTTCAATCATGCCTTGAACCCGGCCGCCGCCGGCGGCGGCGCAATCGGCGCCGCCATTCAATACGGCGTCGCGCGCGGCGTATTCTCCAACGAAGCCGGTCTTGGCTCTGCACCCATGGCGCATGCGGCGGCGCGCACGACCGAGCCGGTACGCGAGGGACTGGTGGCGATGATGGGGCCGTTTATCGACACCATCGTCATCTGTACCATGACCGCACTGGTCATCGTCGTCATGGGCGCTTGGGGCGCGGCGCGCCCGGAGCACCTCGAAGGCGCCGCGCTCTCGGCGTATGCCTTCGAAAAAGCACTCGGCCAGTCGGGCGGCTGGGTGGTCGGCTTCGGTCTGACCTTGTTCGCCTATTCAACCATCATCTCGTGGTCCTATTACGGCGATCGCAGCGCCGAGTTTCTGTTCGGCGAACGCGCCGTGCTGCCTTACCGCATCATCTACACCGTATTGGTGGCGGTCGGCGCCTATATTCCGTTGCAACTGGTCTGGAATTTCGCCGACATCGCCAACATCTTGATGGCGGCCCCGAATCTCATCAGCCTGGTGTTGCTTGCCGGTCTGGTCAAACGCCTGACCGACGATTATTTCGACCGCGCACCCGGTAGCAGTCCCGCTGTGTCCACGAAAGACTAATCGTGTTCGGCCACAATGATAGAACACACCGTTTTTCCGGCTCGGCAACGATTATCAAATATGCGTCCGGCGCACTGCATAACCCGTACGTGGTAAACACGAGCGACACTCGGTCCAACCCAACTATCGATAACGGAGCACGGTGAATGCCGACCACACTAAAATTGCCGAACGCCGACGACATCCGCAGCGCGGTAGCCACGGCGTTGAGCGAGGATATAGGCAGTGGTGACATTACCGCCAACCTGATTCCGGCAGAGGCCGGCGCCGAAGCGACCGTCATCAGTCGCCAGCAAGCCGTTCTGTGTGGCAGCGCATGGTTCAATCAAGTCTTCGCGCAACTGGACCCTGGTATTCACGTGCATTGGCACAGTACCGATGGTGAGCGCATCGCCCCCGAGCAACTGCTATGCCGGCTGCAAGGAAGCGCGCGCGCGTTGCTCACTGGAGAACGCACGGCGCTCAATTTTTTGCAGACCCTTTCGGGCACCGCTACGCGTGCACGGCGCTACGCCGACGCTGTAGCCGGGACAAATGCGCGCGTCCTCGACACTCGCAAGACGCTGCCTGGGCTGCGTACGGCGCAGAAATATGCAGTACGCTGTGGCGGTTGCCACAACCACCGCAGCGGCCTCTACGACGGCATTTTAATCAAAGAAAACCATATCATGGCCGCCGGCTCGATCGCCGCCGCAGTGGATGCAGCACGGAGATTCGGCAAGGGATTAGCGGTCGAAGTGGAAGTCGAGAACCTTATGCAGATGCGCGAGGCGCTGCGCGTCGGCGCGGACATTCTGCTACTCGACAATTTTGATCTTGCAACGCTGCGTGCGGCCGCACACGAATGCGGCGGCCGCGCCAAACTTGAGGCCTCTGGTGGCGTCACATTGGATAAGTTACGGGCGGTCGCTGAAACCGGTGTTGACTACGTGTCGATCGGCGCGTTGACCAAAGATATCGAAGCGGTCGATCTCTCGATGCGTTTCCGCACTAACTGATTCGATCCGCTGCGCGCAAGCAGCGATACCATTGATCAAACAACGCCGGCGTAGCCGCAGCTACCACCGCTTGCGGATCGACGCTCGCATGCGTCAATGCTTCACCGTGCAAGTTACTGCATATGCCACCTGCTTCGCGCAAAATCAGTTCGCCGGCGGCCAGATCCCAAAGCCGCATGCCGCCGTGCAAATAAAGATGAATCCGCCCCGCCGCGAGCCAACACCACTCCAACGCACAAGCACCGAAGTTACGCTGTGATCTGAACGGCGGCTGCAGCGCAAGATACCGACCAAGTGGTTCGTTAAGGCGTTTGAAATCCACCACACCGATACAAGCGGACAGTTGCTCCGGTAAGGGTGCGATGCCGGCCAAAGCGGCCCCGTTGAGCTGTGCGCCCAAGCCCTGAACAGCAGAAAAACACTCATCGCGACTCGGATCATAGACCACGCCCATGATCGGACATCCGTCCCGAATCAATGCAACCGAGACAGCGTAGAACGGTAGCCCAGCCGCAAAATTTGTGGTGCCATCGATAGGATCGATACACCACAAGTCGCCGCCCGCAACAGTGAGTTTTCGGCGTTGCTCGAGCATCGTCATCTCTTCACCAAGACAGGCGATATCGGGCCAATAGCGCCGCAGGTGCTCTTCAAGACGCGCTTGCATACGATAATCTACGGCGGTAACCAAACTACCGTCGACCTTGCTGCGGGCATGCACTGCTTGCTGACGTCCATCCAATACCAGTCGCGCCTGTTCGCGAACGAGTTCACATAAATGCGAAATTTCGGGTTGCGGTAAAGTGCTCATATCGTTATCCGAGTACGTGCCCACGTGTCAAAACACGTCGAATTCGCTTGGAACGGCAGGTCAAATATGGGAGGATTAGGTTCTTAGTTTCATCGAATCCGCATAATTCAACCATGCCCAACGCCTGCACCGACTGTCAACTGCGAGGTGCGGGTAGGTTGAGTTTAGCATCACATAGCCATCGGCCGGCGGTAACGGCCAAACCCCCAAGGAGATACTCATGTTATCGAAGTCGACGTTGTCAGTAGCCGTAGTGCTGCTCGCTTTCACGTCTCTGGCAGCCACGGCCACCGAACTCAAAACCCACAAGCAGGTATTCAGCTACGCAGTGGGCTTTCAGATCGCGCAAGGATTAAAGCGCGACAAGATTGACATCGATCGCAAGGCGTTCAACCAGGCGGTCGAAGACGTGCTGAAAGGTGCGAAGCCGCGGCTGACCCCGCAGGAAATGCAAGCAGCGCTGGATAAATTCCGCCAGGATAAAATCCAGGAACAGATGGCATTGGCGAAAAAGAATGCCGAAGCAAGCAGCAAATTCCTGGCTGCCAATAAAAAGAAAAAAGGCGTTGTTACCTTGCCGAGCGGAGTGCAGTACAACATCATCAAAGAGGGTAGCGGACCACGGCCGAAATCGACCGATACCGTCACCGTGAACTATCGGGGATCCTTGCTCAACGGCAAGGAATTCGACAGTTCGTTCAAACGCGGTCAGCCGGCCGAGCTGAAAGTCGACTCGGTAATCAAGGGTTGGCAGGAAATTTTGCCGCTGATGAAAGTGGGTTCGAAATGGCATGTCGTAATTCCTGCCGATCAGGCCTATGGCGACCGTGGCGCGGGCAACGTAATCGGTCCGGACGAGGCGTTGGTATTTGATATCGATTTGCTATCGATCAAGAAGTAATCCCGCCACCTCGTCGTCGAGCCGTGGACAATTCGAATCAGCACCGCCACACGCAATTGTGTGGCGTGATTACTGAAATTTTGCGCGACCATCCGCAAGGTCTCAGCGAGTACGAGTTGTTACGATGTCTTGACGGCGGGGATTTACCCGAGTTTAATGCGCCCTCTTTTCACGACAGCGCTGATCTCTTCCGGCTACATTTCCTGCTGTTTCACACCCTCTATCGCCTGCGTGAGCAATTGGCCGGCGAATATGCATTGGACATCAGCCCGCTGAAAATCAACCTTCGCCCCCACACCGCCGGCCCTACGCGCGCGCTGGCGGAACCCGACCCCCTACGCGAATACTACCTTGATCTTTCCCATCTCCAACAAACGACCGACGCTGAGATCGATTCGATGCTCGGGCAGTTCTGGCAACGCCTCGGTGCCGGTAACGAACGCCGGCAGGCATTGCAAGTTTTGCAACTGAGCGATCCGGTCGACTATGCGACCATCAAGCGCCGATATCGGGAACTCGCCATGCGGTATCATCCTGACCGCGGCGGCGATCACGCGACATTGCAGACCATCAACCTAGCCATGGCAGTGCTGGAGCGCAGCGTCGCACACGAGGGAAGCGCAGACTAGTCTGTTGAACTGGCGGAAGGTGCGAGCCGGAAAGGCGCATAAAATGCCTTTACTTCGAGGCGTAAGCCGTGCTTGTTCGCCGGTTTTCGGTTTGCGCCCGTCGCCTTGATCGAACAAATTCGCGCTTCTCTGCCGCATTCGATTCAGACCAACGGCTATGCCGCCATCGATAGCGCGCCGAAGCGATCGCTCAAGATGCGGTATAGCAATAGTCCCAGGGCAGCGCACTACAGTCTTCGAGCGCATGCAGCAAGCGCTCCGAAGGCACCGCCTCATGCGGATGGATAGCCCAGATCTCCACGAAAAACCGCCCGAACGCGGTCGCATGGCGCCAATAAAGTTGCTCAATCGCGCCAGCGGCCGCGCAACTCGGGCAGTTCCAGGTCGCGCTTCCGGGATCATCGCGCCAGGCGGCCACAAGCGCGCGCCATTCGTCGTAATTGCTGCGACAACTCGGGCAACGCGGCGCCAGATTGTGTATCTCGTATGCCAGCATAGTGACGCATTCGTGCTGACGAAACCGGACATTGCAAAAACGGCTCGGATCGAGCGCCTCGGCGCTGTCGAAGGCGATTGGCGGTTGCAGGGACACCGCCGGCGAACAGCCCAGAAACATGACCGCATCCAGAAAGCGTTCACCACAGAGATAGTGCGTCGTCGCTTCAAACTCGAACCGCTCGGCAATGACTCCTTCGTCGCGCAGACAAGCTTCCACCAGACCGGGTTCGGAGGGAACCCAGGCGGGATCCGTGCAATATAGAACCAACTTGTATGAGTGGGCGGGAACGCTGGACACGAGCTGTTTGCGACCTGCTGCGGCGCGCTGGCTGCCGGAACGAAAATCATACCTTGTGCTCACGCTGAATCGCAAACGCGCGCCCCGCCTTAGCGGTCGGCACGCGCCTGCGCGCCCTCGTGGTCTTGCCAATAGCGCGCCACCGCGCCGCTGTACAATACCGACAAGTGTTCGGCCAATACCGCCGCTGACCAGCGCATCGAATAGCGTACCGCTGCTTTTGCCAAGTCACCGCGTAACCCGGAATCGCGCAACACGCGCACTACCTTGGCGGCAAAATCGGCCACCTCGGCCTGCGCGATCAAGCATCCGAGGCCGTCGCACAGCACATCGCGCGTGCCCATGATTGCGGTTGAGACAACCGGTACGCCGAGCGCCATGGCTTCAAGCAATACCAGTCCCTGAGTTTCAGTAGACGATGCAAATACGAATACATCGGCGGCGCGATAGCAGTCCTGCAATGGACCCTGACGCGAGAGATAACCGACAAACATCACATTTTGACTCAGCCCCGCATGCGCAACTTCCTGTCGTAAACTATCCAACGCCGGCCCTTCACCGGCGATGATCAACAGCACATCGGCACAGGCACATCGGACTTCGGCCACTACACCGAGTAAAAAACGGAGATTTTTTTCGTGTGCTACCCGACCGACGTATAGCAGCACCGGGCGATCCAGTGGAATATTGTTGCGCAGACGAAAATCAGAACCACGACCACGGATGAACGTCTTCAAATCTATGCCGGTAGGCGCAATGTGCAGCGGCGTGACTACACCATAGCTGACTAATTTATCGCGCATCGCATTGGACGGCACCAGCACAGCATCTACGCGGTTGCACTGCGCGCGCGACAACCGCCGGGCCACCGCCCGCAGGACGCGGCGCGGCAGGAAACGGATATAGTTATACAAATACTCTTCGAAAAACGTGTGGTAAGTCTCTACGCAGGGCACGCCGAAAGCCTGAGCCAGGCGTAGCCCGGTATAGTGCGCAACGAACGGCGTATGCACATGCACGATATCGAAGGTTTTGCCTGAAAGTCGAGCTTCAAGGCGACTGAGCTCGCCGCGTCGCATGAGCCGATCTTCCGGATCGAAGGGCACGCGCCGGGACAGAACGCGCATCAGATCATCACCGGCCTCATCGGTTGCCGAATAGCGCGGCGCGACGATCGTCACCTCATGACCTTGAGAAATCAGTTCACGTCGAAACGTCTGGATCGATGTCGATACGCCATTGACGCGTGGAAAATACACATCCGAGATCATTAAGATGCGCACGGTCTGCGCCCTGTCGGCGGCCGTGCGTCTCGCCGCCGGCCATATTGTGTACACGCGCAGTATCGGCCATGGCAACTCAAAACCACAGCACCAGACGCGCCAGTCCTGCGCCGATCAACGCACCGGCGAGTACATCGGACGGGTAGTGCAACCCTAAAATGACTCTCGACAGTGCAATCGAGGTTGCAAACGGCAGCAGCACCCACGCCAGACCCGGGTAGGCGTGCAGCACGACGCCGCTGAAGGCGACCGCATGCAAGGTATGTCCGGATGGAAAGCTATACAGATCCAATGGCGCGGTCCCGCGCCGGATCGCGTGATGCTGAAGATAGGGTCTTGTTCTGAGTAGATTGGTTTTGAGGGTTCTGTACAACACTAGACCGACCGCACCGACAACGGCCATACGCAACGATGTGTTCAGCGCACTCCGACCGTACCAAAGCGGCAGCAACAGCATGAGACCGCACCATGCCGCCCCGTCACCGAGCCGGCTAACCAGGACGAATACCCGTTCCAGCCGACTGCTACGGCTAACGCGATTGCATAAAACGCATAGCGACAGCTCATAGTGATCGATATGCCGAAAGATGGTCTGAATCTTCGCTACCGTCATGAGGCACGCCCCACATTCCGATGGCGACACTATCGCCGGTCAATATGAAGGCGGCGTGACGTACAGATGAACAATCGATGAAGCAGGCGTTCGGCGAGCCCACTTTGTGAAAATTAGTGAATGAGTTCGTATAAATAGAGGATAATTTCGATAACGATAAGGATGACGATATACCATTCGACGCGCAAGCTGCGTTTGCTGTGCAGTAGTCCCAGCAGCGTTTCCGCCGTACGTGAGATCAACTCGAGTTTGCGCTCCAAGGCGATGTGACGCTCCCTTAGCTCGTATTCGTCTTCGAGCCGCAAATATAGGCGCTCCAATTCCGGGTGCTCCCAAAGCAATTCAGGTTTCTCTTGAACTTCCAATCGACCGACGAGCTTCTCGTGAATAATCAGGGTATCGCCGATATGTTGGAGCAGTTCTTTACCTTGGTGCCGGCCGGTCCCGCCGCGCTGAAGATCGATCGCTAAAGGTTCGATGCGATCGAAGGTCTTAGACACGCTGGCCTCATAATGAGCCAGCACGGTGCTCTTGGCGAGCACGTCGGCGACCAATTGTAAGCGCTCAATGCTGAAATCATGCAGATACAGCCGGCCTTGCTCAATGCGCTCGGGATTCGCGGCGTCGATAAGCAGCTCGATCTCTTCCGCTTCTGCATGCACGAAAGCATCAACGATTACCGACTTCAGATCGGCCAGAAACGCCACTTCTTCGGCTGCACTCAACCCGAAGACGACCAACGCACCATAGCGGAACAGGACCACGCAGCCGTCGGCGCCGGCCGCCACCAGAAGCGGCGACAATGCCAACCGGCGCTTCTGTTCAAAAGCCCGCAACTCCAAACGTTGACCGACGAATTGGGCGCGCGCCAACATCTGGCTTTGTCCAAGGAACGGCGGGGAATTCATGCTCCAATCTCCTTCGCGAACGCCGCTGCCGATCGTACATTATTATTCGGAAACGGACACGCCCGTCCGCGCAGTCCCGGGGGCCATACCACCGCGACCAACTTCGGCGGCCGTTCGGCGTCCCTAATCGGTCCGCACGGCGCTGACGACAGCCTCGCGCCCGTCGGCAAACAGGTAGACCTGAGCTTGCATACCGACTTGCTCGAATTCGGCAACGATCTCATCCGGGTGTAGGAAATGATTTCCCTGGACGTGCTCGGAAAGGTTCTGGAACGCCATTCCGCGGCGCCCCGGCTCACGCAGGGCAGCGCGATCGGACGGCCAGTGCGGCTCCCAAATAACTGCGGTGCCACCGGATTTCAGCTGTCCGTGCAAGATGCGGAACACTTTTTCTTTGTCCGACCAAACATGATGTAAGGCTCGGTTCATCGCAATCAGATCGACGGCCTCGTCAACATGGAAGTCATAAATGTTGCCCGTGTCGAAGCGCAGACGCTCGGCCAAACCGTCCTGCGCGGCTATGCGCTCCGCCTGCTCAATGTTCTCGGCAAAACCGTCCAACCCTAAACCGCGCACGTGCGGAAACCTTGATGCCAGTCGGCGCAGATACCAGCCGTTGCCACAGCCCAAATCGATAACCAGGCCGCCGCGCTCGTCAACCTGCCGATAGACGGGTACCGCAGCGAGTATGTCACGTTCCAACAGTGGGCCAAAGTTGTGTTCCAGCATCGGACCAAACCACGGCAATACGGTCTCGCGTTCCGCCAAAACCTGTTCGCCGGGGCGGTCGCCGGTAGCCATGAGACCGGCGGCACGCTCGGCCATATGGGCGGACAATACCGCCTGCACCGCGAACGGCATCAGTGTACCGGCAGCCTCCGGTCGAAATGCGGAACCCAGCTCGGTGAGTGAAAATTCACCCGGAGCAGACTCATCGAGCAGTCCGAAGGCGTAGGCGCCATCGCACCAGCGCAGCACATAGGCGCCATCTTTTTGCGCCGCCGCGGCCAATGCATCCGGCGTAGCCTGGCCGAGTTTCGCGAGCGCGGAGAACAAACCATCCACCACGCCGATATAGGCTAAATTCAATAACAGTGCCCCTTGTGCTTGGCTCATGACACTCTGACGAAGATCTTCACTCACACTGCTCACTATTTCACTCCCGAGAAAACGCGCAGGCCAACGGCGCGAAGTAGATGCAACACGCATCGTTCATTGTAAGCCGGTTAAGCGCAGTCGTCACATGAGCATCCGGCAACAACCAGCCAGGAAAGCACTGGTTTATCCGGTCGCGACAATGGCGCCAACGCGTCCCGCCACTGCAGCGGATTTATCACTGCGCGGTTAGCCTCACCGCCGTACGCAGCCAACCCGACGTCGCTCCTGAACACAGCGCGCTGGCTGTGTTATCCGGCGAAAGCTTCCACCGCAAGGGCGGCATCATAAACTGTTGCGTAACATCTGCTCATCGGGATGCGGTCGCATGTAATGCTGACGCTCGATGTACTCGTTCGGATGGCGGCGGAGATGGTGACGTAACAACGTAATTGGCACAATCAACGGCACATGCCCAAGGCGGTACTGACCGATGACTTCGACCAGTTCCGCCTTATCCCCGGCGTCCAAAAAATCTTTCAGGTAGCCCATTACATGCATGAGTACGTTGGTGTGGCGTTTGCGCGTCGCACACCGGCGTAGCGCCACCATCAGCGTTTCGACATAGTTTTGCGCCAATACGTCAATGTCCGAGCCTCCCACGCCGGCCACCAGCCGTCCCAGATCCCGATAGCGCGCCTCGTCATGCGCGAGCACGCTGAACTTGTGTTCGGTATGGAAATCAATCAATTTCGCCGACGTTAGCCCACCGGCAACCAACACTTGCCAGCGATGATAGATGAATATGCGCTCGATAAAATTCTCGCGCAGCACCGGATCGGTAAGCCTGCCCTCTTCTTCGACCGGCAGCAGCGGCAACCGCCGCATCAGCGTTTGTGCGTATACGCCGTTGCCCGAGGAAACCGGTACGCCGCTTTCGGCATAGATCTTGACGCGCTCCATGCCGCAGCTAGGCGATCCCTTCTTGAATATGTAAGCGCTGATCGATGGAGTTTCGTCGGCTACCTTGTCTGCATAGGCCGACAACGCGTCGGTTACATCTACGTCGCGGTCGCGCACGCTTACGGCGCGGACTCGATCACCGCATTGCAGCAGGCGGATGGGCGTGCGCGGTACGCCGAGACCGATGGCCATCTCGGGACAAAATGGGACGAACTGAAAATATTGGCCCAGCGTTTGCGTCACATAGCCGTTATGTTTGTGGCCACCATCAAAGCGCACCTGTTGGCCCAGCAGGCAACTACTGATACCGATACAGATCGGCACACCGCTACGATCAATTAGCTCCGACACCGACGCCCCTCCGAGCACGCTGTTGCGTAATACTAAGGAAGCTCTAATCTATTCGCTCGAGGGCATGAGGCAAAGCGAAAATTCGCGCGCAAGCGCAGTTTACCTGCAGTAAACGAGCGTCCTGAGCCGTTTTCCAACGCAGCCAGGCCGCTTCGGCGGGTTAATCAGCGTGTCCGTGACTCGAAACGACTGCATTGTCGAACAACGCCGGCGTAACGTGGTGCTCGGCGTACGCCCATATACGGACCGCTAGTGGGACGGTGCGTCTCAGCCTCCTGTGCTTACGCCATCGTCAACATCTGGACGGCCGCGGTCTATTCAGATATCCGCCCCGCTCTTCTCCCAAGCGAAGGCACAATCGAGGTGGGCGCGCACCGCGATCAAACCGCTCAGCCCATCTTCCAGGATAGTCGCCAACGGCGTGCGCTGATCAAAGCGCCGATGGGCTTCCTGCATCCAGTGCGGGCCCATCTGGGCGTTGCGCGGAAAGGTAGTACGCAGCGCCTCGGCGATGCCGGCGACATGTTCGACACGTTCCATTACGGCTTCGGTATCGGGTAGCGCCGTATCCTGACGAAAGCGCCGCACCATGCGACTGGGAGTACCCTGAGGCAAACCCAGCAAGGTCACTTGATCCGAATCGGTAACACCCCAGCTGTCGAGAATGTGGACGATCACGTGGGTCATCGCCACCCGATCCTCCTCGCTCATGTCAGACATGTCCTTGCTCCGTACGAGCCACAACTCACTCGCGTTCGATGATGATAAGTTTGCCGAAATCATATCACACACGCTGAGTGGTTTCCGCCCGGCAGCACCGCGGCACACCCACGACCCCGACTTTTTTCAGGGATAAGAGCGGCATTTGACGCTCGCCCACGCGGGCAACGGTCGCTCACCCACGAGCACCCGCGCAGGCTTCATATGGCCGCAACATTCGCATGTTGAAATGGTTCTGGAGAAATAGTTCAACCGCTAAGGAGGCAATCATGAACAACGCACACTCACAGGATTGGTGGCTGTGGCGAATGTACCGTCAGGTGGCCGAATTCGTGAACGACCCGAGCGAAGAGAATCGCGCACGCTTGGATGCATTGACACTTGAATATCGCCATAGCCGCCTGCAACAACGAGTGGGGCTTACGCGCGACCATGATTGGGTGGTCGACTTCCAATAGCGCGGACGTCGATTAACAATTGTTAAACCACTGTCGGCGCCATCGTCCGCGTCATCGTCACTCTAAACGCGACGTGACCGGCCGCCGGCGTGATTCATGACGATTAAGAAATGTGTAAACGAAGCGTCACGGGACATTCACACCTTACCACTACAGTGCACCTATCGTTCGCAGCCGTGGGGAAAGCTGAATGGAAACATCGTGCATACAGTCGGTGGCGACCAGCCTATCGGCACGGCGCCATCCGCTGACCGTGTCGCTGGCGCATAATGAACACGAAATCTCGCAATGCCAGCGCCTACGCTACCGTGTATTCGTCGATGAAATGGGGGCTCAACTCGACGCACAGGACGTCGGTATAGACCGCGACCCGTTTGACCGCTACTGCAAACATCTCATAGTGCGTGAGGCAGCGTCAGGGCAGATCGTTGCCACCAGTCGCTTACTCCTCGATCAAGATGCCGCGCGGGCCGGAGGATATTATTCGGAAACCGAATTTAATCTTTCCGCCATCCTGGTGCTCACCGGACGCATAATGGAAGTGGGCCGTACTTGCGTGCATCCGTCGTGGCGGCGCGGAGCAGCGCTAGCCATGTTGTGGCACGGTATCGCACGTATTATGGATTTGCACCGTATTGATTATCTGATCGGTTGCGCCAGCATTCCTCTTTCAAACGGCCGTTGGTATGTCCGGTCCGTCATGGATCAGCTTCGGGACGGGTATTTTTCGCCCGCCCAACTGCGCGTTCATCCGCGTGTCGCCCTCGCCGCTACCGACATGCCTGGCACCGGCGCGGCGTTGATACCCGCGTTATTGAAAGCCTATCTTCGACAGGGCGCTATGGTTTGTGGTGAAGCATATTACGACGCCGCATTTAACGTCGCCGATGTGTTCATTCTTCTTGATCGCGATCGCCTGACCCAACGCTACATACGCCGCTTCATGAGCCGGCACTGAGGTCCCCATGCCGTTCATTTCAGTACTACGCGGTCTTTACAGAAGCATTTTGGTCGTCGTCCATCTGGTTTGCGGACTTTTTCTGGCAACGATACTACGCATCACGCGCGGCGACGACTGGCATCACAGCGTGCTCGGGCGGAACACCATTTGCTGGTGGAGCGCGCGCGCATGCCGCGTGATCGGAGTGCGTATTACGTGCCGTGGCGTCCCGGTCGAGCGACCGGCACTTTTGGTCGCCAACCACGTCTCGTGGATAGAGATTATCGCTATCGCCTCACTGTTGCCGGCCCGCTTCGTGGCCAAAGCCGAACTACGGACTTGGCCGTTGATCGGCACACTGGCGGCAATGACAGGTACGGTGTTCATCCGTCGCCGTTACCTGTCTGGTTTGCTGCATACGCTGAGCACCGCGACGCGGGCGCTGAACGCCGGGCAAACCTTGGTTGCGTTCCCGGAGGCGACCACCAGCGCCGGTGATCGCGTCGGCGAATTCCACGGCGCGCTATTTCAAGCCGCCATCAACACGTGCGCCGTAACGCAGGCGATTGCCGTACACTATAGCGGCGCACATGCCGCCTTCATTGACGATGCCTCGTTCGCCGCCCATTTACTACGCATATTATGCCAACCGACGACACAGGTATGGTTGAGCTTCTGCCAACCGATTGCCTGCGATGGGCGTCAACGGCGCGACCTCGCCGGCGAAACGCGCGCTCAAATCATGCGACAGTTGGGCCATTCACCGACGCGCCCCCAAACGTGGCCGCCGATCGCCGCGACACAGCCGCCGGCGAAGTCCCATGTGGCGGTGTTCAACATTGCTCCCACGGCAAACCATGATGACGCCAACCACCGGCAGTACTGCGGTGGTGATGATCGTCCAGCTCGCCTTCAAACCCCTCGAGAACATTGAATACCTGGGTAAAGCCATCGGCAAGCAATGCCTCGGCGGCGTCCAATGAGCGCTTGCCACTGCGGCAAATCAGAATCACCGGCGCGCAACCGGCGTCCTCGTGACAACTGATCCCGCCGAGCAACACCTTGCGAACCTCGCGAGCGAAATTCGGATTGATTTTCCAGTCCGGCTCATCAATCCAGGGCACATGAATGGCGCCGCTCGGATGTCCGACAAACAAAAATTCCATATTGGAGCGCACATCGATCAACACCGCGCGCGGATCGTCCTGCAGCAACTGCCACGACTGTTGCGGCGTGAGTGATTTGACCTTTTCTTGTGACATAAAAACCTCGCCGTAATCCACCCGGCTGAAAAACCGCACCCGGCGCAGACCTATCATACAAGATCCGCGCGCCGTCGCCGTCCGCCTTTCGCCGTGCCCAACCGCTTCCGCCTGCGGTTTCGCTGCTCGCCCTACAACAGCAACAACGCGCCCAGGTCAGCCGACTTTACGCCATTATAGCGCCGCACGCGGTGATACAACGCTAATCCTTAGAAACCCGGGGTTGATGCGCTCGCGCTCACACCCGATGATACCGCCATGAAAGCCCTCGAAGCACTTGAATTCGACAACCGCTACGCGCGGCTACCGCAAGCGTTTTTCAAGCAGACGGCACCTACACCGCTGCACGGCGCCTTTGTAGCGACTTTCAATGCCGATGCCGCCGCCCTGTTGGATTTGGCGCCGGACGAATCGGTACGTGCGGAGTTTCTCGCCTGCATGAGTGGTCAACGACTACTGCCCGGCATGGAGCCGTTGGCCATGTGCTACGCCGGGCATCAATTCGGCACGTACGTAGCGCGGCTGGGCGACGGGCGCGCACTGCTACTTGGCCAAGTCCGCAACGATGCCGGCCAGAGTTGGGACCTGCATCTCAAGGGTGGCGGCCCTACGCCGTATTCGCGTGGTGGCGACGGGCGCGCGGTATTACGTTCGACCATACGCGAGTATCTATGCAGCGAAGCCATGCACGGACTCGGTATTGCCAGCAGCCGAGCGCTATGCATTATCGGCAGTGATGAAGAGGTCTATCGCGAGCAAATCGAAACCGGCGCGATGCTGGTTCGCTTGGCGCCGAGTCATGTACGCTTTGGCAGTTTCGAATATTTCTATCACACCGAACAGTTTGATCATCTGCAACGGCTCGCCGATCATGTCATTGACGATCATTTCCCGCAGCTACAATCGCGGCAAGGTAAATACCTCGCGCTGCTCGGTGAAGTCATTCGACGTACCGCCGCGTTGATCGCACACTGGCAAGCGGTCGGATTCGCACATGGCGTACTGAACACCGACAATATGTCGATACTGGGCCTGACGCTGGATTATGGTCCGTTCGGCTTTTTGGATCGTTATCAACCCGGCTTTGTCTGCAACCACTCCGACCATCAGGGTCGCTACGCGTTCGATCAACAACCGAATGTCGGATTGTTCAATCTAAGCTGCCTAGCCCAGGCCATGCTACCGCTATTGTCGGACGAACCGGCGCACGCGGTGGAGCAGGCCAAGGATCAGTTGCAGACTTACGAAACCACACTGGCTGATGAATACGCGCAGCTTATGCGCGCGAAGCTTGGCCTACAAAGTAGCGAAAGTGGCGACCAAGCGCTGTGCGCCGAATTACTGCAGCACATGGCCGATGACGACGCAGACTATACGCTTACCTTCCGCGCGCTGGCGGAGCTATCCGCTGCCGGAGAATCGTCAGCGGCGCCATTTTGCGAACATTTTCGCCGACACGATGCCATACACGGGTGGACTCGCCGTTACGTCGAACGATTTCGGCGTGAGAACGCCGACCCCACCGAGCGCCGTGCGCGCATGCAGTGCGCCAACCCTAAATACATTTTACGCAACCACTTGGCTGAAACGGCCATTCGCGCCGCCGTCGATCACGGCGATTTTTCTGAAGTCGAACGTCTGCGTGCGCTGCTCACGCGACCTTACGACGAACAGCCGGGCATGCAGCATTACGCAGCACCGCCGCCCGACTGGGCACGACATATTGCTGTGAGTTGCTCGTCCTGACGGTCCGCCGGCGCCGCAAAACCAAGCACTCGCCGGACACGTGAGGGCGAACAGCGGGTTCCCGTCGACCGGGCGCATCATACGCATATCGGCACCCGGGCGTGCAATGCCGATTGATCGGCAGCATTGCACAGGGCCTGCCGGGCACGCTACGCTGTTCGGCACGCCATCAACGAGTCCAGTCGCCCGGTGACACCCGATTCCCTTACATTCGCCTTTGCTTTCGCGGCGCTCGCGGCGTGGTTTTGGTATGCCAGCTCGCGCGCGCGCGAAATCGGTACGCGTGCCGCTATGGAAACCTGCCAACGCCAAGCAACGCAGTTTCTGGACGGCACAGTGGCATTGCAACGGTTGCGCCTGGCGCGCGATGCACGCGGGCGGATAGGACTGCAACGCACCTACCAGTTCGAATACAGCGAAGATCACGACGACCGCCAACGCGGATTCATCATCATGTCCGGGTTCCGAGTCGAAAGTATCGGTCTGGCACCGCTGGCCGCCGATGGCCGCCAACTCGACCCGCGCCCGCGTAACGGCGCGGGCGATTAAGGGTCGGGCGCCGCTATCATGAGCACCAGCGTGATCTGGTTCGGCAACGATCTCAGACTGGTTGACAATCCGGCCGTGAACGAAGCACTGCGGCGCAGCGACCAGGTGGTGCCGGTGTATATCCACGCACCTGAAGAAGCCGCGCCATGGTCGCCGGGAGCCGCCTCCCGGTGGTGGTTACACCACAGCTTACAATCTCTGGCCGACGATTTAGGCGCGCTCGGCACGAGCCTGGTCATACGTTGTGGTGACAGCGCCACCGTATTGCGGGATGTGGCGCGCGCGAGCGGCGCACGAACGGTGTACTGGAACTACCCGATCGAGCCAAAACTGCGCCAACGCGATCGCCGAGTGGTACAAACCTTGACCGCGGCGTCGATTCGCAGCGTGCGCTGCGGCGGCGCGCGACTGTTCGAACCCGGCAGCATACTTACCGCCGCCGATACGCCTTACCGGATGTTCACGCCGTTTTGGAACAACTGCCTGAAACGCGGCTTCGGAACGCCGCCGGCGGCAAAACCAAGCCACTGGAAGCATAGCGAACCGGCGTTGTCGACGGTGCCATTAGAAGCACTGGAATTGCTAGCGAAAACCGCCTGGGATGCCGGCTTGCGCGGGCAATGGCGTCCCGGCGAAGCCGGCGCCCACGACTGTTTGGAGCGCTTCTGCGGACAAGCGGCACTCGACTACGGCGATGCGCGCGACTTTCCCGCCAAGTCCGCCACCAGCCGTCTTTCACCGCATTTGCACTTCGGCGAAATCAGCCCGCGACAGGTAGTAGCACGCATGCACGAATACCGCGCACAACAACCATCGCCGGCGGTGACGGCGACAGTTGATTCTGTACTTCGGCAGTTGGGATGGCGCGAATTTGCGCAACACCTATTGTTTCATTTCCCGCACACCAGCGAAGCGGTGATGAATAGGCGCTTTGCCGGCTTCCCATGGCGCCGCAACAATGCGCACCTGTCGGCCTGGCAACGCGGCCAAACCGGCATTCCGATCATCGACGCCGGCATGCGGGAACTGTGGCACAGCGGCTGGATGCACAACCGCGTGCGCATGCTCGTTGCCTCATTCCTGAGTAAAAACTGCGGGATATCGTGGACCGAGGGCGCACGCTGGTTCTGGGATACGCTGGTCGACGCCGACCTGGCAAACAATAGTTTGGGCTGGCAATGGGTCGCCGGCACTGGCGCCGACGCCGCTCCCTACTTCCGTATTTTCAACCCGGTAAGCCAAGCGCAAAAATTTGACGCCGACGGTGACTATGTACGCCGCTGGGTGCCGGAGATCACGGCACTGCCACAAGCATGGCTACATCAACCGTGGCGCGCGCCGATTGAAACGCAGCGCGCCAGCCGCTGCGTGATCGGCGTCGACTATCCGGCGCCTATCGTCGACTTGACCGCCAGCCGCCAGCGTGCGCTGGCGACCTACCGGCGGCACAGCGCCGGCTAACCGTGTACGGCAGGGATCCTACGAATTAATGACAATCTGATGTCTTCGAGCCGGCGTATGGGGCGACGCAGAAGGTAGTGAAGTCGCGCCGTTTGCGGGTAGTAGAGGAATGTTCTCAGCCGCTTTGCATCGCCGCCGTCGGGCACCGCTTCAGCGGCTTAATCCGCGCTTGCTAGATTCGGTGGCGTCAATACGTCAATGCCCAGCGTGGAATATCGCGCCAGCCTTCGCTCAAGCGCGCATCCAAAGTAAGGTAGTCAGGTTCGAAGCGGCCCACCAATTGCCAAAAACGCCGCGAGTGATTCATATGCACGGTATGACACAACTCGTGCACAAACAGGTAGCGCACCACCGGGCGCGGCAGGAACAGCAATGCCCGGTTCAAGTTGATATGCCGGCGCGCCGAACAACTGCCCCAGCGCGTGCGTTGCGCACGTACGTGCACGCGTGCGCAGGTCAATCCGGTCTGATCGGCTACATCGAGCAGCCATGGCGCGAGCACCTTACGCGCGTGCCGCGTCAGCCAATCCTGCAACGCCTGCCGACATGGCTCGGCCTGCCGCCCACCGATATCCAAGCACCACTTTTCGTTGTCGACGCGCGTGGGTCCGGCGTCTCGATAGCATACCTGCCAATTTTCCGCCACCGCCGGCAGGACGATCTGCGACGGCATATCGGCATCCACCGTAAGCGCCAATCCACGCTGCTGGCGAATACGCTGCAGCGTACGGCGCAACCAGCCCTGATTCTCGGCCACAAACTTCGGCACCCGTGCTCGATCGGAGCCCTGCGGGACAACCACTTCGACCTCAGCCAACGGCGATACGCGTAACTGCATATGGCGAGCGCGTGCGCTTATGCGCACGACATAATCAAGCAGGGCATCGCCATCACTGCGGTCTTCGGGCTCCAAATGCATGGTTACATTTTCCCGTGGTTGATGACCGTGTCAACCCCAGATCGGCGCGCGCCTGGACACAGAACGTGCAAGCCCGACAATTTCGTTTCAAAAACGTGCAATTGATCTGTATCATGGGTGCGGCCGCCGCTCAGTGGTACAACGATTACACTGTTGGGCGCGCGGATAGACGTTGCGGACAGCCTGTCCCATATACCTCTCCGACGTTATAATAGTCGACTGCCACAATAGGTTTGGCACTGGCTGCCACCGAACGACGGTCCAATCGCCCCACAAGTCGGTAACCGATGACACGAAAATCCAGCTTTTCCTATGAAGAATTATTGCAGTGCGGACGCGGTGAGCTTTTCGGTCCGGGGAACGCACAGTTGCCGTTGCCGCCGATGCTCATGTTGGACCGCATCACGGAAATTACCGAAGACGGTGGCAAATTCGGCAAAGGCGCCATCACCGCCGAGCTCGATATCCGCCCGGATCTATGGTTCTTCGAATGCCACTTCGCCGGCGATCCGGTTATGCCGGGTTGTTTGGGCCTGGATGCGATGTGGCAATTGGTTGGATTTTACCTCGGCTGGCTGGGCGGGGCCGGCCGCGGGCGGGCGTTGGGATCGGGTGAAGTGAAGTTTACCGACCAGGTGACACCGCGCAATACGCTGGTGAGTTACCAAATCAATATTAAACGGGTGATCATGCGCAAACTGGTCATGGGCATTGCCGATGCGGTGATGACGGTAGATGGGAAGGAAATCTACCACGCCGGCGACCTTCGGGTCGGCCTGTTTGCGCAGACCAATAATTCTTAGGGGCGTACGTAGTGAGACGAGTAGTTGTTACCGGCATCGGCGCGGTGTCCAGTATTGGACACAACAAACAAGAAGTGTTGGAGTCG
The DNA here is from genome assembly GCA_030147845.1 of Gammaproteobacteria bacterium. Lineage (GTDB taxonomy): Bacteria > Pseudomonadota > Gammaproteobacteria > JASBUN01 > JASBUN01 > JASBUN01. The sequence continues at coordinate 129,913 of JASBUN010000003.1, read as the reverse complement.
CTGCGGATGGGGCGCTCGGGCATTCGCTTTGATCCGCAGTATGCGGAACTCGGCTTCCGCAGTCATGTTTGCGGCGCTATCGATATCGATACAGCCGCGCTCATCGATCGTAAGACACTGCGTTTCATGGGCGATGCAGCCGCCTACAGTTACATCGCCATGGCCGAGGCGATTGCCGACGCCGGCCTGACGCCCGAGCACATCAGTCATCCACGCACCGGTCTGATCGTCGGCTCGGGTGGTTCTTCGACCGCAAATATCGTTGCCGCAGCCGACCTGCTGCGCAGTAAAGGCGTGCGTAAAGTCGGTCCGTACATGGTTCCGCGGACCATGGGCAGCACGACGTCGGCGTGCCTGGGCACGGCTTTCCGTATCAACGGCGTCAGCTACTCACTGAGTTCGGCCTGCGCCACCAGCGCGCACTGCATTGGCAACAGTGTCGAACTGATACAAGCCGGCAAACAGGATGTCATGTTCGCCGGCGGTGGCGAGGAACTGCACTGGAGCATGACGGTCATGTTCGACGCCATGGGCGCTTTGTCCTCCAAATTCAATGATGATGCACAAACCGCTTCGCGCCCCTACGACGCCAATCGGGATGGATTCGTTATTTCCGGTGGCGGCGGCATGGTGGTGCTTGAAGAACTCGAACATGCGCGCGCACGCGGTACCCATATCTATGCCGAGGTCGCCGGCTACGGCGCCACATCCGACGGTTATGACATGGTGCAACCATCCGGTGAAGGCGCGGTGCGCTGCATGCGCTTGGCCTTGGCTGACATCGACAGCCCCATCGACTATATCAATACACACGGCACCAGCACGCCGGTCGGTGACGCGCGTGAGCTGGAAGCCATTCGTAACGTGTTTCCACAACGTCCGCCCCGCATCAGCTCGACCAAATCCTTGACCGGTCATGCGTTGGGCGCGGCCGGGTCGCTTGAAGCGATTTATTGCCTATTGATGATGGAAGCCGGTTTCATCAGCGCATCGGCCAATATCACTGAGCTTGATGCGGTCGCGGCCGACATGCCGATCGTGCGCGAACGGCTCGACGACGTCGTACTCGACACGGTCATGTCGAACAGCTTCGGCTTCGGTGGCACCAACGCCTGTTTGGTGTTACGCCGTTACCACGACTGAGATCCGCTGCCAGCCGCTGACAGCCGCCGGCAACCTTCGAACGCGGGCGATCGTGGCGGCCGGAAACAAGTCGGAGGCGGCCGGTTCGATCGTTTGAGGACAACAACTGTAGCGTTTTGACGACACAGATCGAGCGTTTCGACCGACATGGCTTTTGCGCGGTCGATCAATTCTAAGTCCGACCAGTGCCTGACTATCCCACCCGCACACGCGGCGAGCGAATCGGCGTACCAGAACCAGCGTATCGACGGCTGAGCCAATCAGCAGGTAGTTCTGTCGTCGCAACGTCAAATTCTCGACTACCACCACCGAACAACCACCGAACAACCACCGAACAACCACCGTGCTGCCATCAGCGGCCTGATTGGCTATAGATTTTCGCCCTGCGGCCGTTAACGTGACGACACCCGACGATCAGCCAAAGAAGTATACTCTGTTGAATTTACAAGTATTTAATAGTCTGCGGAACCGGTATGCGGTGGCTGCGGCGGTGATTACCGTGGCCGTGGCGGGCGGCGCATTCTTCGCTCAGCACGACGTCAACCAAGCCCACCGGCAGACCAGCGCCAACATCGAGATCCGTAACAGCCTGTTGGAGCGCAGTCGGCACATCCGCGATGCGGTTTGGCGCGCGCGCGCTCAGCTTGCCGCCCTGTTGATGGAACCGGGTCAGGGCGACCGCCGCGCTTCGGTGGACGGCAACATTCGACAAGCCCTCTCCGACACCGAGTCGTTAGTCCACCATCCATGGATTCGCTCACACGGCGAACAAGCCAAGATCGTGCAGTTGCAGCACGCCTTAATCGCGTTGGGCAAAGCCGCGCAAACGTTAATACGAACACGGATGGACCCTGATCGTCAGTACCCGGCGCTGAAATATGCGCGCGGCACCATGCTGCCCCGGGTGCAAGACTTTCTTACCATGGCCGGCCTGGCGATGGATGAGCTACAGAGCGGCGACCCCCATCCCGAACGATCACGTGTTTACCGCGACATCGTGCAAATACGGCACCTCGGCGAGCAGATGATCGCTAATTTCCGCATGTATCTAGCCAACCGTATAGGCACGTTCGACGAGCAAGCCTTGGCAACTCAGGAAGCCAGCATCGCGCTACAGCACCGGCAGTTGAGTCAGCTACTCGCGGATCTCCAACGGCAAGTCCGTAACGGTGATAGCGGCCTGCAAGTCGATGCCTCGCTGCGTGCGATGAGTGAGGATATACAAGGTTGGTTCGACGATTTCGAAAAAGTAAAACAAATCAATCATTCGGATGAATGGCGCATCGATAAAGTCCAGATGCGCGATACTATAGCGCCACTGTTTGCACGCATTTGGAATCTTCTGCACGCGATCAATACGCAGATAAAAAATTCGGCCGACAGTGATGTCAGCGCACTCAACGTCATCGCACAAAATCAAAACCGATTGATCTGGATTCTGGCCTCGCTCGGCTTAGGCTTTATCCTGGCGGGATTCTTCGCCTTGGAACGCACCGTGTTGCGTCCGCTGGCGACGGTCGCCGACGCGCTGCTCACCGAAGCATCCGACGAGCACTCCGTGACACTGCCACGCGCACAGGTGCGCGAAACCCGTCGGCTGGTGAATGCCTTCAGAGAAATGCGCCGACAAATTCAGCAACGACAAGTCGCGCTTGAACATCAGGCCTTGCATGATGCACTTACCGGGCTACCTAACCGCAGTTTACTGATCGATCGCCTGCAGCAGGCCATTTTCACCGCGCGTCGCGATCACGGTGAGCTGGCACTGCTAATGATGGATTTGGACCGTTTCAAGGAAATTAACGACACCCTCGGACATCAGGTCGGCGACCGCGTGCTCAAAGACGTTGCCGCTCGACTGTCACAGACGCTAAGGGAAATGGACACCGTCGCGCGCCTGGGCGGAGACGAATTCGCTATTCTTTTGCCCGGCACGAACGTCGAACAGGCCAAGCTCGCAGCAACGAAAACGCTCGCTGCGCTGCATAAAAACCTCGAACTCGACGGCCACCGCTTGCATTGTAGCGCCAGTATCGGTATCGCCGCCTTTCCGCAACATGGCAGCGATGCGCAAACCCTCATCCAGCGCGCCGATGTCGCCATGTATGTCGCCAAGCGCAACAAGAGCGGCGCGGCGGTGTACGATCCGCGCGAAGACCAACACAGCGTCGGTCGCCTGGCGCTCATGTCGGACCTGCACAATGCACTGGAAAGTAATGAACTGCTGCTCCACTACCAACCGAAGGTCATCGTCGCCACCGGTTCGGTCGTCGGTGTGGAAGCGCTGTTGCGCTGGCCGCACCCGCGACACGGTTGGATTCCGCCGGATGAAGTCATCCCCCTGGCGGAACAGACCGGCCTGATTCGACCGCTGACTTTTTGGGTTTTGGAACAGGCATTGCGTCAATCCATGCGCTGGCGCGAACAAGGCCATCACCTGAGTGTCGCGGTGAATCTTTCGGTTTACAGCCTGCAGGACTCCGAACTGGTCAGTGAGATCCAACGCCTGCTGGCGCGCTATCGTGTCCCCGCTGAGATGCTGTACCTGGAAATAACGGAGAGCGGCATGATGTCCGATCCCACACATGCCGTCGGCGTGCTTGCGCGGCTCGATGCCATGGGTGTGCGCTTGGCTATCGATGATTTCGGCACCGGATTTTCGTCGCTGGCCTACCTCAAACAATTGCCGGTCGACGAGTTGAAGATCGATAAATCTTTCGTCATGCAAATGACGCAGGACGATAATGACGCGGTAATCGTGCGCTCGATTATCGAACTGGCACACAACCTCGGCCTACACGTGGTGGCCGAAGGCATCGAGAACGCGGAGGTGTGGGATTTATTGCGTATCTTGCGTTGCGACCAAGGACAGGGTTACTACGTCAGCGTTCCACTGCCGGGCGATGAATTCACCGCCTGGTTGGTATCGCGCAATAAGCAGCTCGCTACCGGCTGACGCCCCGTTTGACCTCAGTCGACCTCAACGCCCACGCTTCCAGTTATGGAAGCGTTCCAACCAGACCAACGCGCGTTGAGGCGCGTGCGCCCGCTTCCAAACACCCGCGGCGTATTTGTTGGCTTCCGAAAAAGTCGGGTAGATATGAATAGTCCCCAAAATTTTATTCAAGCCCAGATTATGCTTCATGGCAGTGACGAACTCGGTGATCATTTCGCCGGCGTGAGCGCCGACGATAGTCGCACCGAGAACACGGTCGCGTCCGGGGACCGTAAGCACCTTCACCATGCCACGCCGTTCGCTGTCGGCGATGGCGCGATCCAATTCATCAAGCTCGAAGCGGGTCACCTCGTACGGTACGCCCTGAGCCTGTGCCTGCTGCTCATTGAGGCCGACGTGAGCCACCTCGGGATCGGTGAAGGTACACCAGGGAATCACGCGATAGTCGATCTTGAATTGTTTTAGTGGGCGGAATAAGGCGTTTACCGCGGCGTACCAAGCTTGGTGGGAGGCCGCATGCGTGAGTTGATAAGGCCCCGCGACATCCCCACAGGCGAAAATATTCGGAAAATTAGTGCGGCCGAAGACATCGATCTCGACCGTCGCGCGATCGGTAAGTTGAACACCGAGGCTATCCAGCCCGAAGCCCTCGACGCTGGCCTTACGCCCCAACGCAACCAGCACCTGATCGAATTCGATTCGCACCTCGGCACCTTCGAACTCACACACCGCTACCTTGCCCTCGACGGCGGCCGCAAACGACTGCGCTTGATGACTGAGCAACACCCGTACGCCTTCGTCTTGCATGCAAGATTTAACCAATTCGCTAATTTCCGGATCTTCCATGACCAACAGGCGATCGGCGCGCTCGACCAGCGTCACCTCGGCACCGAGCCGCTGAAAGGCCTGCGCCAATTCACAGCCGATCGGTCCACCACCGACCACCAATAGACGCCGCGGCAGCGTGCGCAGCGCCCACACCGTATCGGATGTCAGATACTCAATCGCGTCCAATCCGGGTATCGCCGGGATCAGCGGTTTGGCGCCGGTAGCAATTACAATATTGCGCGTCGTCAACACGCGCCCGTCGACTTCGACTTCGTACGGCGAGCGCAAGCTGGCATCGCCTAAGATGCAATCGACTCCCAAAGCGGAATAGCGCTCTACCGAGTCGTGTGGCTCGACCGTGCCGACGACTCGCTGCACACGTTGCATGACTTTGGCAAAATCCAACTCGATATTAACCTGTCCCAGCCCCAACTCAGTGGCGCGGTTGGCATCGGCCAGCAGACGTGCCGTTCGCAATAACGCTTTACTGGGTACGCAGCCCGTGTTGAGACAATCGCCGCCCATGCGATCGCGTTCGACCAGTGCCACGCGCGCCTTCAACGCTGCCGCGATATAGGCGGCCACCAAGCCGCCGGAGCCGGCTCCAATGACGACGACGTTGTAGTCGGTACGTGCAGGTGATGGATAGCGGCGTTGATAACGCCGCGCGCGCACGATGTCGACAATCTTCTTGGCCACCAGCGGGAAAATACCCAGCAGCGCGAACGAACCGATCAAAGCGGGCGAAAGAATGTCCCCCAAGGTTTCTATACGGCCAAGCTGGGTCCCGGCATTGACGTATACCAACGTGCCCGGCAGCATGCCGAGTTGACTGACCCAAAAGAAGCGCCGCACGCCGATACGCGTCAAACCCATGAGCAGATTGACCACCACGAACGGGATCGCGGCGATCAGCCGTAAGGTGAACAAATAGAAGCCGCCGTCGCGCTCGACGCCTGCATCGATGGTTTTCAGTCGCTGCGGAAAGCGCCGCTGTATCATGTCGCGCAGTAAGAAGCGCGCCACCAGAAATGCCAATGTAGCGCCGATCGTGCTGGCGAAAGAGACCACGACGGTGCCCACCACCAAACCGAACATAAGGCCGCCTGCGAGCGTCAGTATGGCCGCACCAGGGATCGACAACGCTGTTACCGCGATATAAATAACGCTATACGACAACACCGCCTGCAGCCGATGGGTATGGTAGTAAGCTTGAAAGTCTTGTTGTTGCGCCTTCAGGTAATCCAGTGTCAGGTACTGGCCGAAATCAAAGGCGAAATAGAGATAGAGCAGTAGCGCCAATAGCGCCAGAAGCAGAATTTTGTAGTATCGCTTGTTCATATTATTGTTCGAGCACCGCGCCGCAGGGGCATACTGGAGGTTCGACCGTACTGCGGCGTCAATGTTCCGCAGCGCTAAACAGCGAGTCTGTCTAGCTGCGCACCAACCGCGGCGGCAGACACTTCTCACGGTGCTCGCAGATAAGATACAAACGCCACCGGCATCGAATTTGCAGCCGCCCAACAGCATGGCAGCCGATGACCATCGCGCCCTTGTAGCGCCCCGGCGTTGCCAGTATATGGGAGATTTCAGCAGGTTGATATTAGCGCCGCCGAATCCTCACCTGAATCCAATGCAGACAGGCTCCTGCAATCGTTGCCAATGGTTATAGACGCGAGCGCGGTAATCACACGCTCCGTTGTTCGAATGATGCCCGCGTGCCGGCGCGAATGCCGTGGCAGCGGCGGCCGTTTGCGCTACCATAGCCCGTGAGCATCCGACTTAGGATCGAAACGGGCGGCGGTGGCGCGCCCGCAGGCTACGGCGCGTGAAATGAGCGGGAGCAATGCATGACCCTGGAAAATCGAAAAACGCGGCTGACCCGCTATCGACCGGCAACATCCCACTCGGTCGATTTCCACTTGCTGCGGCACAGCGGTGGATCGGCCGCGCCCGGTCGCGGTAGCGGCCGGCAACTGAATCACTCGATAGGCGCGCCGGCATCATGAATTATTGTGGCGAGTGTGGCCGGCCGGTGCAATTGCGCATCCCCGACGGTGATACGCTACCGCGTTATGTCTGCGACCATTGCGGTGCGATTCATTATCAAAATCCCAAGATCGTTACCGGCTGCATTGCAGAGTGGGAAGATCGTATTCTCATGTGTCGGCGCGCTATCGAGCCGCGCCATGGCTTATGGACGCTGCCGGCGGGTTTCATGGAAATGGGCGAATCCACAGCCGAGGGAGCCGCACGCGAAACCTGGGAAGAGGCCTGCGCCAAGGTCGAAATTTCGTCGCTCTACGCACTGTTCAACATCCCACATATCAGCCAAGTCTACATCATATACCGCGCACGACTGCCAGAACCCGTGTTCGCGCCGGGCGCCGAAAGTCTGGAGGTGGAACTGTTGCGCGAACAGGATATCCCCTGGCAGGATTTGGCGTTTCCAGTGGTTAACGAAACACTGCGACATTACTTCGATGATCGCCGCGCCGGCGAATTCCAAACGCACGTCGGTGACATCACTCCGGCCATGAAACAGCGGCTCGGCCGGCCTTGGTAGAACGTCTATCGGCCCACCGAACGCGACTGCAGCGGCTGTAGAAAAAAAAAGCCGCCGGCGCCGCTACCGAGCGCGGATCATTCTGGGTTCACCGGCGTCACGCAGGCAGCCGCTGTGCGCGCCCGTTGGCGGGCATCCTCTACTTCTTCCCCCCAGGCCAGCGCGACGCCCATGCGCCGACGGACAAATGCTTCGGGCTTGCCGAACAAGCGTACATCGGTGCGCGGCACGCGCAAGGCTTGCTCGACGCCCTCGTAGGCGATACCACGCGCCTCGATGCCGCCATAGATCACCGCGCTGGCGCCCGGGCTACGTAGTTCGACTGACACCGGCAAGCCAAGAATGGCGCGCGCATGCAAATCAAACTCGCTCTGCAATTGCGTGATCATGGTCACCATACCGGTGTCGTGCGGGCGCGGACTGACTTCACTAAACCACACCCGATCGCCCTTGACGAACAACTCAACGCCAAAGATACCGCGACCACCGAGCGCAGAGGTCACGGTTTCGGCGACTTCCTTGGCGCGCGTGTGTGCCGCCGCCGTCATCGCCTGTGGCTGCCAACTCTCGACATAATCGCCGTTTTGCTGAAGGTGCCCAATGGGCTCGCAAAAAGAAGTTTCCAGTTCACCATCGTGACCGATCGCGCGCACCGTAAGCAGGGTGATTTCGTAGTCAAAATCGACCATCTCTTCAACGATGACGCGGCTGCTCTGCACCCGGCCGCCGCTCATGGCGTAGTCCCAAGCAATTTGAACATCGTCGGGGCCCTTGATGGTCGACTGCCCTTTGCCCGACGATGACATCACCGGCTTAACGATGCAGGGATAACCTATGCCGCCGTCGATGGCCATGCGCAAGGCATTGAGACTATCGGCGAACGCGTAGCGGGAAGTGGTCAGTTCCAACTCTTCAGCCACCAAGCGTCGAATACCTTCGCGGTTCATGGTGAGTTGCGCCGCACGCGCCGTCGGAATCACCTCGGCGAGCCCATCCGTTTCGATGGCGGCCAATGCATCGGTCGCGATGGCCTCGATCTCCGGCACGATGATGTGGGGCCGCTCCTGCTCGACCAATTTACGTAGCGCGCTACCGTCGGCCATGTTAATGACGTGCGCGCGATGCGCGACTTGATGGCCGGGCGCGTCGCGATAGCGATCCACCGCCACCACTTCGACGCCTAATCGTTGCATAGCAATAATGACTTCCTTGCCGAGCTCGCCACTGCCGAGCAACATCACGCGCGTGGCGCTGGGGGAAAGCGGTGTACCAATTCTCATGATCGAACTCCGAACTTCGCGCAGCCGATTATTCTACAATCGGCTCACGACGGTGAACAAGGGCATCGATGCGTTGCCGCCCGACTAATGCTCAGAGCTTGTCGATATGATCGACAAAAAGCCGTTCGGGCGGTAAGCCGTGGCGCGCAAACAATGTCGCAGCACCGTCTAAAATGGTGGCCGGGCCGCTGGCATAGAGGTCAAAGCCACTGAGGTCCGGACAATCGCGCACCACCGCGCCGGCCGCGCACACCATATCGCGCTCCGGGCCGGACAGCGCAACCACGTCCAGGCTGCGCTCGCAATCACGATATTCGTGCGCCGAAAGGGAAGACGCGCTGAGCGGAATGAACTCGAAATCGTCGAGCGCATCACGCCACGAGCGGCAATAGTTGGCGAAATAGTGATCATCGTCGTCGCGCCCCACCCAGTACAGACGCATGGGCTGAGGCAAATCGAGGGCAATGGCGTGCTCGATCAAACTTTTCATGGGCGCAAAGCCGGTTTCGTAGGCGAGGTAGATGATTGGGCGCCGCGACGCCTCATCCAACGTAAAGCCGCCGAACGGGCCTTCCACATCGACTTTGTCACGCGTTCGTAACGATGAAAATACATAATCCGAAAATGGATCGCCGACTACCTTACGAATATGGAACTGCAGATACATGCCGTTGCACGGGCAACTGGCAATTGATTTGTTGCGCGGTGTCTGTCCATTAAGCTGAATGCGGGCGTGCTGACCGGCCATAAAGCGAAGTGTTTGGCTGCGCGGTGTGCGCAGATTGAGCACAACGATATCGTCCTGCGGCCGCTCTAATTTGCATACCGAAGCACTAAGCCGCTGCACTGGGATGTCCGCGGGGCTGTCGGCGGTGGACGCTTCGATGACGAGGTCCTGCTCGGTCTTGACACTGCACAACAAAACGAAGCCGGCCAGTTTTTCGGATTCCTTAATTACGTAGTCGTGCGGTAATTCCCCGGCCGGCTCGCCGGTAACGATGCGTGCCTTACAATCACCGCACGAGCCATTGTTACAGTGGTAATTGAGCGCTATACCGGAACGTAGCGCGGCCTCGAGTAGCGTTTCACCAGACTCCACCGCGAACTCGCTGCCACTTGGTTCGATGCGTACCTTGGCGGTCATGAACGTCCCCCATCGCCCAAAGCCTGAACGGAATAGGTTGGCTGTCAATATATCGCCGCACCGACGCGCGGCATGGCGCCCTTATCATTGGACATCAGCCTTAACGACATCAAATTAGGCCCGATTTGGAGTAACCGGGCAATGCGCTGTAAACGCTTGGCATGGCCAAATGATGGTATGAACACCCTTGATCCGCCAACGACGGACATTTTCATAAAAAATCTACGGTTTTGGTGCCGATTGTCCGCCGACGCTGCAGTATATCAGTATACCGGTCGGATTAACGCCGGCCGGCACCCGCAACCGGTCCCCGGGGCGCGGCGAGGGGGCGCCGAAGAATGCTAAAACTGTGCTATTCTGGACCGCAACCGTATGAGACCACCGAGCATGTCCGACCTCCGCCGCAAGCTCGAAGAGCTGCGCACCGAACACCGAGATTTAGATGCTGCAATTGCCGGCCTGCAGGAGCAGACGTACGTCAATCAACTCCAACTGCGGCGACTGAAAAAGCGCAAACTGCAGCTTAAAGACAGCATACGCCGTCTGGAAAGTAAATTGATTCCAGACCTCAACGCCTGATTCTCTCGTCCTCGCCGTATTGAATTCGACGCTAGCGGATCTACACTTGCCCGGTAGACAGTAGTGTCGGCAAACAGGACGAAATCATGACGTGCGTTGTGGCCAAATCGGCACGCAATGTGGCCGCCTCAGCCTCGGCAATGACGGCCCTTCCGCCCGCAACCCCTCAACCGCCAACGCCGCCGGAAGTCCCACCGGCCACACCCCCCGATCTACCCCCTGACGCGCCCGACGAAAGTCCATCGCCAACGCCGCCGGAGACGCCACCGGCCCAACCGCCGAATGAGTTTCGCCGCCGCATGGCGGCATCGGCGCGACCACAACACGGGGCCGGCGCCCCAGGCGCACCACGCAACTGCCGTGGAAAGCGAAACCGGACGCGGCTGGGGACCACCGACGCGCCCATGACCAAAGTGGTCTCTCCGACCGCGTTCGCCGGCGCGCTACGATCGACTGAACCATCAACTCACCAGAAACGGGAATCACGACGATGAATGAGAATACCGAAAATACCGAAGCGCACGCCGTTGCCAACAAGCCGCCGGCTCAGCCCCGCGCTAATCCCAGGAACCCGGCCGCCGCTGTGCGCAAACAAAGCGCACATGAATCATCACAAGCGCGACCGGCCGCCGCCGGCAAATCCTCCACCGCGCGCCGCGTCAAGCCTGCACCTGCGGCCTCATCGGTACCGACGGCGGAACAGCGCCGGCAGATGATTGCTGAAGCCGCCTATCTGCGCGCCGAACAGCGCGGTTTCACTGGCGCCAGCGCAGTGGACGATTGGCTTGCGGCTGAAGCCGACGTTGACCGACGCTACCCGGCCGGGAACTGATTCAAGCCACTAACGGAAACTATCCGCCCAGCACCGTCGCCAGCGCGTCAAGCGCGCACTGGCGTTCGGCTTTGGCTCGCAGTCGGCGTCCCGGAGCGAAAGCCGCTCATGCGGACATCGTGACAAAATCGCACCCACGCGCGCGTCCCAAACGAATTCAGCCGACGCGGTCGTCGATGCCGAGCGCTGTCAGCGCTGACCGCCGGCGCTGGATCATACCAGGACGTCGATAAGCGCGGCGCCAGGAACGCTCACCCCCTTTTTGCATGAACTCACCGACGTGCCCGGCTGCGTACGCCGCTCGCGTATGCGCACTACCCACACTGGCGTCAAACGCCGGCGACAGGGCATAATCAGTCGTGGCACGTAATTCGCGGCAGGGGATGTCGTGCGCTGCGACAGCACCCATTCACCACCAGCGACGCGACAAACCAGTATGCCGACATTACAAAACCTGAAACAGCGCGCCGACACCCTATTATGGCGCACCGACCTGAAGCGGTGTCCGATCTGGAAGGCATTGGGCGTACGCATCGCGCGTATGGTGATCGTGGTAATACGCGATTTGGCCGATGGCCAACTGACGCTGCGCGCCATGAGCCTGGTCTATACCACCCTGCTGTCCATGGTTCCGTTACTGGCGGTCAGCTTCTCGGTACTCAAGGCCTTCGGCGTCCATAACCAGATCGAACCGGTACTGCTCAACCTGTTGGCGCCACTGGGTGAGCGTGGCATCGAGGTCAGCAACCGCATCATCGAATTCGTCGATAATATAAAGGCCGGGCTTTTAGGCTCGGTAGGACTGGCGTTCTTGATCTACACAGTGGTCTCGTTGCTGCAAAAAGTCGAACGGTCGTTCAACTTTACCTGGCACGTTACCCATCATCGCCCGTTTTCGCAACGTTTCAGCGACTACCTCAGCGTTATTCTTATTGGCCCGGTGCTGGTGTTCTCCGCCATCGGCATCACCGCGTCAGTAATGAGCACGAGCGTGGTGCAAACCTTGGCTTCCATTCAGCCGTTTGGCGCCATCATCGAATACGCCAGCCGCCTTGTTCCCTATATTTTGATCATCGCCGCCTTCACCTTCATCTACATTTTTATCCCCAATACCAAGGTACGCATACGTTCGGCACTGGTGGGCGCATTGATCGCCGGCGTTTTGTGGGAAACCACCGGCTGGATATTCGCGTCATTCGTCGTCAGTTCAACCAAATACACGGTCATTTATTCCACCTTCGCGACCTTGATCGTATTCATGATCTGGCTCTACTTGAGCTGGTTGATCCTCCTGGTCGGCGCCAGCATCGCGTTTTATCATCAGCATCCGGAGTTTATCAGCCTACGCGGCGAAAACCTGCGGCTTAGCAGCCGTCTCAAGGACAAAGTTGCGCTGCTGCTAATGGCGATTATCGGGCAGGCGTTCCATCGCAACCAGTCACCTCGTAGCGCCGAAGCCATGGCGCAGTATTTAAATCTACCCACCGACATCGTCGAAGCGGTACTCGGTACATTGCAAAGCCACAACATAATCACCGCCACCGATGCGGTACCCGTTGCGTTCCTGCCGACGCGTCCACTAGAACATATTAGTGTGCAGGAAGTGCTCGAAGCCGTCCGTGCAGCGGATGAAAGTGTAGCGCTAAATCTGCAAACCTTACCGATCCAGCCGAGCGTCGACCGCGTCTTCGAGACGCTACACCAAGCGCAAGAGCACGCTTTGAACGAATGCAGTGTGCGCGACCTGGTCGGCGACATTCATCAAGTCGATCAAGCGACGCGTACGCCGGGAACATGATCCGACGTCACAAACGGTTTCCGTCGCCTGCCAGCCAGCGCCATAGACTACCGCTTGGACGCTCAACGCCATCAATGATATAGCTCAGTACGTTATGATTACGTAGCACCCATAGCATGCGCCGCCACGCCGACAAATCGCCGCAAAACAACAACTGATCGCCCACCTCCAGCCCCGTTTGCTCGTCCGGCAACAAGTGCTCCTCGGCGCCGCGCATCAACAACAACGGTATCGCCGCCAAGCGCTCTGCCCGATCGCGTGGGTCGGCCAGTAGCGAATATAGCGGTAACCCCACCCCGCGCCTCAGCGCTGCAAATGCGGCCGGCGTTTCCGATGCAGTCAATCGAATGGCCCAGGTTTCCGGCAAACTTTCCTCCGAGGACAACCCACTGATGCGGCTGATGAGTTGATTGGCCCAATCGTTATCGCGATGGCGCGCCTGACGCAGGAAGTTCGACAGCAGCGGCGTACTCAGCACCGCGAGGATTTGGTGCGCCATGATGGTGCCCGGCTGTACCACCATATCCAGGTTGGCGGCCGCGAACACGGCGTCGTTGCGGCGGTGGGTCTGCCGCGCCACGACGAACAGATTTGGGTTTACCTCTCGCGCGGTAACGACGATGGACAAGTTGTTGGCGTCGCTATCGGTGCCGGCCACGATGCCCACCGCCTCGTCTATGTGCGCTTCACGTAAGGTCACCGCTTCGGTGCCGCGTCCGCGCACCAAGCCGCCCGGCGGCTCGCCGGTACCTTCCGGATGTGCTTCAATGACGACGGTACGAACGCCCTCAAAATCCAGATAACGCCGCACTGCCTTACCAAACCGACCATATCCGCACACTACCCAGGTTCCGCGCGGCGGAGTCACCGGCTGCGTCACAATGTCGCGCACCGCGCGCGTCATCCACTCGTACAGCAGGTACATGCTCGGCGAATGAATAGCCAACGCCAACTGATTGGCGAAGCTATCGAACGGATTGACGATATGATCGGTACCGAACGAGGCCAGATTAGCCATGGTGTCATTGTATTCGGCACGACTAGTGACCTCGATCCTGGGCGCCAGCAGTTTGGCGGTGATCGAAACCGCCACGTTGACGGCATCGACATCGGTCAGCGCCAAAACACCGATACAATGACGATGCTGGAGACCCGCTGCGGTTAATGCCTCGACGTCGACCGCATCCGCGCACAGACCTGGAACGCTGACCGGGAAATCGGCCACCTCCAAGCTGTCAACGCGTTCGGGATCAATGTCGATCACGACCGCGCGCATACCGCGATTTACCATCGCGCGCACGACCAAGCCACCGGTATCACCATAGCCACATACCAGGTAAAAAGGTTCGGTAATACGGCGCACGGCGCGTTCGAACGACGCCTGCCGTACAACGCGACGAAAAGCCACGTCTTGCAACATGGAAAGCGTGGCGCCAATGGCATACAACCACGAAACGACGGTGCCATAGATTGCAAACGTGGCCCAGAGGCGCTGGCCATCGGTAAACGGATAGGGTATCTCGCCGAAGCCGATGGTGGAGCCCATGAAACTAACGAAATAAAACGCGTGAAAAAAGTCCATGCGCCACGGCTGTCCGCTGGCGTCTTGGCCCGGGATCAGAACGAAGCCGAGTACCGATATCGCATACGTACTGATCAGCACGATCAGTGGCATACGCATGCGACGAAACAGCAAATACATTACGTTGGGCATAAGCAGGCCCTGTCTATTTCAACGCCGCAGCATGACGGTTTCCACCACCAGCAGCACCACCGACGTAATATTCGCCAGCAGCGCACCACCGGATAGCGAGACGATACTGGCGGTCACATGGGGGGTAAGTCCGACTTCGGTGACATGTACGGCTACGCCCCAAACGATGGCCGCAGCGATAAGTTGCAAATCGGCAACCAAACTGGTGGCTAACAAAACGGCGCCAACGTGGGTACGATCACCGAATTTCATCACCGTGGCGATCAGGCTCACCACCAAGGCGGCATATAACTCGTACACGTTGTGTACTACCGCATCGCCTAGATCACCGACGAAAAAACCGAAGTTGAGCGTCAATGCCAATACGATGAAAAACGCGAATACCACTTTTTCCAGATTCATTTTTATCTCTCCCGTCGACCGGCAGTCACGGCCGAAGCACTCGTAATCAGTCCGCCGCGCATAACGCCACCCCCAACATGCAGCGAACGCCGCCAAGGCAATGACCGGCTGGGCTGGTCAAACTAGTACGCGATTGAGCGCGATTCGAGTGCGGCGATCGGGTTATCGCTCAATCAGCGTTGCAATTGGCAGCACGGTCACGGAACATCCGCGTTCTCTCCGAGGCCCTGCGGCATACTGCCGTCTGCGCTGTAACAGTCAGCCAAATTCGGCCAAATGTAAAGCAGCCGCGGTAATCCACACCGCTGTCGCAGCAGCACAATTGCGCTACAATTGCACGCTACGATGCACTGGCGGGGAGCCGAACGGCCATGACTGAATCCGAATTCAACAACTATGTCGATGAAACACTCGACCAGTTGGAAAACCGCATCGAGGAAATCGGGGTCGACATCGAAACTGAAACCGGCGGCGGAATTCTGACCTTGTCGTTCGACAACGGCACCAAAATCATTCTCAACCGCCAAACGCCCGTACAGCAGCTTTGGGTCGCGGCACGCTCGGGTGGATTCCACTTCAACTTCGATGCCGGCTCGCAGACTTGGATACGTGATAGTGACGGCGAAGAACTTTTTTCCGCACTGAGCCGCTGGTGCGCCGAACAAGCCGGCACGCCGGTTAATTTGATCAGCTGAACCGTGGTCGCGGCACCGGCGGCGGCATTTGCAGAAAATAGCCATGGGTCGCGAGCTGTTGCCGCACCACAGCCGGATCCGATAGCGCCAATCTACGCTTCAAATCCAGCTGCAAGTGCATGACCAGTTCGAGCGCGCCCAACAGCTTGAGCAGTTCGGCCGGGACCCGCGCAAAATCGCCTTCGCGCTCGACGAACAAATAGCTGTCGGCCTTACGGCTACTGCGGTAGACCACACAATGCATTTCCGTTTCCACTCAGTTGCGCCGCTCGATCCAATCACCGCCCGGCGGCGCACCTGGTCAATCCTTGAGCCACTTTTGCAGCGCAGCGATGACCTTTTCGGCCTGATCACGGCTAGAGATATTGAATTTCGATTTCTGCATATACTCGCCGCCGCGTTTTTGATAACGGCGAATCGTGTATTTATCCGGCCCGTACTCTTCCTTCTTCCGATCCCAGTCCTGGTAACGGAACATGATGGTGGACCAGGCGCCCTTGGTCAGCACTTCCTTGTCCAATTCCTTTACGACCAGGGTTCCTTCCTCGGTGTAGTCAACGGTCAACTCATCAATACTTGAAGCCATATCTTCCTCTCTTGCGTACCATTACTTTTACCGCCACGCATGCGCGGCAGGTGTACTAACAAAAAATCGGGCGCCGGGTTTGCGCCACTGCGTATTTCGGCCGTGGTTCGGGTGGCATAAAGCCACTCCCGCCTATGGTACCCTGAATGGGTGACATACTCAGAGTACCAATATGCCGGTCGCCGACACCGACTGCCGGCGGTGGTCGGCGTCCTGCTCGCGTTGATCGGCGCCCCGGCCGCCGCCACCGCTGACGCTCGCACTGCCGCGCCCGACCTGCAAATAAAGCTCGATCTGCATTACCGCGACCCGACTTCAGGCGCGACAGGGCGTTATCACCTGCAAACGAATGGTAGCGCGTCACGCCCAATCTGGCACATTCCAGCCGGCGCAAAGGCGCGGCTGACGGTGACGGTTGTCAATCGCGGCGGTAGTTTAGGCGGCGATGGCGCCACCATTGACCTTTGGTGGCATTGGCCGCGTCGGGCGCCGCCAACGGTTAATCGCCCGGCCGACGAAGTCTGCATCCCTCAACACGTGGACGGCTGTCGACAGGTCAGCTGGCCGCTACCGGCAGGCGCCGGTCAGCACCTGCGCATGGTCGTCTGGGTCGACCGCCACGGCGTTATACCGGACGTCAAACGCCGTGACAATCGCATTGGACCCGTCACCGTCGCGTTCGCTGGCGATCGCACAAGATCCGAGGACGGTCATCGCGACGGTCACCTGCGCCCGCCGGCAATGCGCCCCGGCGCCCGCTTTCGCGCCCGCATTATCGATCAGCAAAAGAACGCGCGCTTCAGCCTGTATCGTGGCCAGGACAATCAGGCGTGGTCGGTGAACCCGCGCTATCCCGGCGAGTTGTCGATTCAAGCCCGCTGGGCCGGCAGCGCGCAGCGTTTGGCATTGGAGGTACACAAGCGCGGCGCGCTTGTGTGGCGACAAATCGGACGCTCGCCGTTAACTTTGCAGCTCCCGATATCGGCGACGGCGCTGCGCCGCGGCCGGGCATTCGACATTCGCTTACGTACCCTCGACGACGGCAACGCCAGCGGCGAGCTGCAGATTCGCTACCCGGCCCACGCGCGTTATATTCTGCAACCGCCCGCTCAGTCGACCAAGTAATGCCGCTTGACGGTGGCGCGCACTTCCCAAGTACACGACAGTCCCTTGGCGAAATTAACCAAATCACGCGCCTTGATGCTGACCGGCTCTCCGCCGTCGGGCGTGACCAGCGCTTCGCCAGACAACAGGTAGCACACCTCTTTAGTTTTGTAGGTACACTGAAATGTTCCCGGCTCTTTGCTCGCAACCGGCCAGCTATCCATCTGCATGGCATCAAGTTTCATGGGTGAAGGATTGTGTTCAACGGTGATCAAATCCATGGCTGCTCCCGCACTCTTGGTTTAACATAATATTTTCGGCGATTTCCGGCCATCGCGCTTGCCCGGTGACGGTAAGGACGCGCAGACCGTTTCGATAAAGGCGATGCGCGCATAGACTACAGCGGCGAGGAAACGCAGTTTACCGGCACTAACCGCGCCCTCCGAGCCGTATGCCAACGTAGCCAACGCCCGTTCAGCGGATTAATCAGCCCTCCTTCGATTATAATGGCAAGCTTGGCGACTGGAACAGACGAACTCCTCGCTAGGGAACCGTATCATGTCCTCTTCACCTCTCGACCGTGCTGTCGATATCATTTCCGCGGCGCCGCAATCGGCACGCGCACTGCAAATCTATGCTCTCATGAGCACGCTTGCCCTAAAGCGCGGTGGTTGTTTGTATAAACTCGACAAGCTGCGCGATTGGGATCCCGCCGATCGCCAATTGGCCTATCAACTCATGGAACTAATGGCCGTCGACGAGCCCGGCACGAACTGGGATGACGCCATGACCAGCGCCACGAACGCGATTCGCGGCGGCGCCTAAGCCACGGGCTAAGCGCAGCGCGCGGCATACGTGGCGGCCGCTATGACGAACAGCGGCTACGGCTGTAGGCCGCCAGCAATTCGCGCAACTCGTCCGCAAACGGGTTGTCACGGTGAGTCCGACCGAGCAGGCCACGTTCGAGGCGGTACTCAAGCGCTTCAACCGAGGTTTCCTCGATCTGCCATTGCCCTTGAAAGCCGGCCTGCGAATCTTCCATGGCGTTGACCTCGTACAGATCCGTGCCGCGACACAGCAACACGAATGCCTCGCCTTCGAACTCATCACGCCCGCAGCTTGCCAACAAAATATCGAATCCGCGCAGTGAGTGAGGCCCGATACCGAAGTCCGCCAATAAGGCTTCCGTGCCACCCTGGCGCCAAGCATTGAGAAAAATCGGTTCCATCAACGCACCACGCATGATGTGGCGTCGGCTACTGGGCCAATCGGCCGCGCTCGACAGCATTGCCGGCAACGCAGCGATACCGGCCTGATCCGGCGGCGCACGCTGCGATCAAATCGGCCCGCAACCAGGCCGGCACTGTCGTTCAGCAGTCGAAACAACGTTCAGCTCCCGACGCGGCCCTGTTTCCGGGCGCTGCAGGACGTATAATGTACCACTTCGGCCGGGTTAGTTGCAGGCCGCTCATCATATTAGGGGTCCATAGCGCATGCTGGCTGCCGCCCGCCGGTTACTGACACAGAGGAGCCTGGCCGTGCCCAGCGCCGGCCGGCACCAGGCGGCGTTAGCGGCGCTGTGCATGTGCGTGCTGCTGCTCAGCGCCTGCGGCACGGCACCCATCCGCAGCCAGGACGTCCGCTCGCCGGCACTGGCGCGTATCGACAAGGCATTTGCGCAGACCGTGGCCGCCGCGCATAAAGATCCGCATGCCGAGTGGCATAGCGGCTGGACCGGCAACATGTGGGTCAACTTCTGGGGCAATAACAATCTCGGATTGTGTTACCAATGGCAGCGCCTGGTGTACGACGGCGTGATCGATACCGTGCATCAGGTCGGATGGCAGGCGACCGGCATTGTCATCAATAAGGGCACGCCACACGAGCATCACGCGGTGCTGGTCTACGACCCCCACCGCATTGGCGAAAAGGCGCTTTTGACCGCCGCGCGCACGCGTCCCGTGTTCGTTCTCGACGCTTGGCGGCGCGGCCAGGCTGACATTTATCGGTTGGCCGATTGGACCGCGATGCCGTTCTGGAAAAAAGTGCCGGCACAATTGCAGTCGCTCAAGCGCTAGAAACCTTATTATCGAAATGGATCAAACGCTGCCCCGCTTCGGCGGCGGACGGCAACAGGAACGACTATGGCCACACGTACTGAGCTTGCACTACCAGGGACCGAAATCTCGGCCATCGAATGGCACGATCAGCAGCTCGTCCTGAACATACAAAGGTTTTTTCTATACGTAGCGCTGAGCGGCTCGGCAGAGCAAACGCAATGGAGTCAAAGCGGCCGTCTGGTGGTCGAACAGGCCGAGGTCGAAGGCAATTTGCCGGTCTGTCCGTGCACGCTGCTCCATGGCGACATACACGACAATCAATTTCTCTACCGCGATCAGGCTCCGCTGCCGCTGGACGTGCACGGAGAAGTCGCGGTTGTGCTGACCATCGCCGACACCGATACACGCGTGCGTATTGCCGGCGAGCGAATCTACCTCGACGCCATTGGCGACCGAAAATACATCGCCCACGTGCGCCCATAGCGCGTCGTTCGCCACGGTGACGATAGCGCTGCAAATTGCCTATGGTGGAGATCTGTCGGACCCGGACCGATCATAACCGGGGAAAGCGGACTAATCCTGCGGTCTAACTCGGCGAGGCGCCCGCATGGTAATGACACAAATAATCGAGCAGATCGATCACCTCGATGTCGAAATGCGCGTCGGCGGGAACATCGATGCTGTCACCCGAAGCATACTCGCTCCAATCGTTGGCGTCCGGCAGCTTTACCCGGCAATGCCCGGCGGTAACCTCGATGGTTTCGGCGGCCTCGGTGCTGAATCGGTACGTCCCCGGCAGCATGATTCCCAAGGTTTTCATTTCGCCATCCGGCATGATGACGGTACGGCTGGAAACCTGGCCACCGTGATAGATATTGGCGCGCTTATGAATCTCGACATTCTTCAACTGCATGGTCGTGCTCCTGGTTCGCGGGCCACCCTGGCGCCCGCTTGCGGGCTACCTTTTAACGCCGCACGCGCTCGCCGTCAAGCGCCCGAACAGCAGCGTTTCGCTACCGCCGTACGTTGCCTACCCTCGCTCTTTCCACCACGCCACCACCCAACGCCCGCCGATGCCAACCTACCCGATTGAACTCGTAGTACTGGCGCTGGCTTGGTCGGCGTATTTTGTACTGCACTCCTGGCTCGCATCGCTGGCGGTTAAACGTCGCGTGGCATTGCGACGACCCGGCTGGATGGCCGGCTACCGGCTAACGTACAACCTGCTGGCGCTGTTGGCGATCGTGCCGTTGTTATACTGGACCCATCGCTTGCGCGGTCATTGGCTGTGGCGCTGGGAAGGTGGCTGGGCATGGCTGGCCAACGGCTTGGCGTTGGCGGCAATCGCCGGATTCCTATGGTCCCTGCGCTACTACGATAGCGGTGAATTTCTCGGCTTGAAACAACTACAGCGCCGCCAGCAGGCCGCGGAGGACCAAGAACATTTGCAGATTTCGCCGCTGCACCGCTATGTACGCCACCCCTGGTACAGCCTGGGCTTGGTCATTCTTTGGACCCGCGACATGGAAGTCGCCCTTCTGGTCACGGCGCTGGTGACCAGCACCTATATATTGATCGGGTCCCATTTCGAAGAACGTAAGCTGCTGGTCTATCACGGCGAAATTTATCGTCAGTACCGTACGCGTGTGCCGGCATTACTGCCGCGTCCGTGGCGCCGGTTGGCGAAAGCCGACGCCGAACGCCTGATGCAAGGTTCGATCGAACGCCAGCGCAACTCACCGCGTCGGTCGTAACCGTGCCGCGCTTACCAGGGAATCACCGTACCGTCGATATCAAAAAAGCGGCCGCTATCTTTGATGGTAGCCGACTCCATCAACCGAATGAGTTTGCGCGCGGATTCGCTCGCACTGATTTCTGCGTTAGCACCACCCATGTCGGTCTTCACCCAGCCCGGGTGTAAGACCAAAGCGATAATACCGCGCGCGCGAAGATCAATGGCGGCGCTGGCAACGACTGCATTGAGTGCCGCCTTAGACGAGCGATAGGCGTAGCTGCCACCGGATCCATTGTCAGCCATACTGCCCATCTTGCTGCTCATTGAGGCGATCAATTTATGTCCGCTGCGAGCGACATTATCGACGAATGCTTCCATTAGTTTCATGGGCGCAATGGTGTTCACGCGAAACGTCTCTAACCATTTTTCCTCATCCACGCGCCCGAAGCTCGCATCATCCGGTCCATATATCCCAGCGTTGTTGAACAGCACGTCGATAGGGATATCCGCCACCGCCTGCCGCAGCGCGTCGATCTGAGTGCGATCGCAAACATCCAGCGGATGCACGCTTACACGGCCGCCCGAAGTCGCGGTCAGGCGATTCAGCTCGACGGCCGACTCCGGCTGGCGGCACGTCGCTAACACGCGCCACCCTAATTCGGCATATTGCCGCGCAAGCTCGAGACCGATTCCTCGATTAGCGCCGGTCAACAGCAAGGTCTTGGTCATAAGTCGACATCCTTTCGCAAAGCTAATTCACTACCGAAACGGAGACATCGCGCGCCGAGCGCGTGTGCACGGTCGCCCACATTCATCCAGCGAGCAACGCTTCGACCTCGGCAAAGCTCTGCACCCGGCCACTGGCCTCGATGACGACGCCCAACTGATTACCGATCTGCGTGATCGAGAAAATGCCACGCACCACCGGTTTGCGCGTCGCCGCGTCGCGATCAAGCACCAGCGCATGTTGGCGTCCGGCCTCCCGCAGAGTCGTGACAATGTCACCGACCCGGCATCGATAGACGTCCTCCATGCTCAACACCTCGATTTGATGCTGCGGCGTCATGACGTCTTCGACGCGGATCTCGCTACGAGGAACGCGTTCCAGCGAGGTATAGTTGATCGGTTTTTCGCCGGTAATATCGCGTACCGTAATCAAGCCAATAACGGTCGCAGCGGTATCAACCACCACCAGCGAGCGCACTTCCGCCATTCCCATTTTCTGCAATGCTGCGTCGATGCTCAAACCTGGTTCGACCGTGATCGCCTTAACACGGCGCAGATCCGTCATAACGTCGATGGCGGGATCTTTCATGGTCACTTTGTCCGGCAAGCCCTGCATGTACCGAAACACCGGCGTACCGGCCGGAAGCGCATGAGTGGTCAGTCTGGAGTATCGTTCGGGCATAGGGCGGTCGCCTCACTAAGCAGGAGTGGATGAAACCGACGCATACGCAACACGCGGCGCGCGCGCCAGGAACCAGGAAACCAGGAACCGCCCCGGAGCGCGGATTTCCAGCAGCGCCGAGTCTAGTTCTGAGTGTAGCACCTGCGCCTTTGGATGCAGCACGCCAGTAGCGGTGACAGCGCGATTTTACGCCTACTGTCCCAAAGCACGGAAGTATGGAATCCAGATCACCACTACCAATAATGCAACGGATAGATCGGATACGATTGCGGTGCGATAACGCAATCTTGCCGCAACATCGGCGTCGGACCGCAAAACCAGGCTCATGATGACGTCTAGCAATAGACCCATAAATACCATGGGCGTAAGCGTCGGCACCAGTACAGTACGGGCCAACGCAAAACCATGGTATTCGCCCGGCGTACCCGGCGCCGGGCGCAGAATCACCACAGTCAACGCAAGCACGTACAACGCCAGCCGTAACCAACCTACGTGCCGTACAAATTCCATAAAGTGCTTTTTCATCGTCGCCAATATATTACAAAATGGATAAGCATGGGTTCATGGCGCTCAGGACTGCGCAAAATACGCCTGCAGATAGTCATCGAATGAACGCGAGTCGCGTTGCTCCAGTTGTCGTTGCCGGGCCAAGGACTTCTGTACCTCATCAACAAGCATCCGGCGTGTCTCATGCCGCAAGTTCATGTCGGCAAAATAGCGCTGATGATCCAGAGACATGCGCCGGGCGAAATCAAAAAACTCCTCACCGTTGGCGCGCATGTCAGCCAGCATCCGTGCCGATGGCGTGCGCTCGGCATCGTGCACAACCTCTTTCTGCAACGCCAATGCGTTTGCGTACGGCCGCCCGGGCATGCCGTTATCGAGGCAGTCGCACACGCCCTCCATGGCCGCGCACAGCTCGGCCGCCCACTCTCGGAGCCGGCGCCCGCCATTCAACGACTCAAGCACCAGCGCCGGGTCCCGTCCGCGATGCGCGGTCTCCAGCAAATTACGGTCGATCAAGGCGCGCTCAGCGGGAGCGACCGGAGGGCTGTCGTGCAGCAGGCAAAAAATCAGGAATGCTTCCAGAAACAATAACTGTGGCTCGTTGGCCCCTAACGCGTCCAAAGCGCTCACATCCAGCGACCGCAGCTCGACGTAACGAATACCGCGTCGCTTCAACGCGAGACTCGGCTTTTCATTGTTCTCGAGTATCTGCTTCGGACGAATAGTGCTGTAGTACTCATTCTCGATTTGCAACAAATTGGCGTTCAGTTGGCGGTATTCACCGTCGACCTTGACGCCGATCTTTTCGTACACAGCAGAAGGTGTTTCGATAGCGTGGGTGAGACTGGCGACATAGGTATCTAGACTGTCGTAGCAAACCTTCACGCCCGTCTCATCCTCCTTGCGATTTTGATAGCCGATATCACCCATACGCAGCGAAGTCGCATAGGGCGCATAGTAGGTAAACTCGCTCATCAGCGGCAATTGTGTCTGCTTACCAGCCAGAAAAGATTTACACACCGCTGGTGAAGCGCCGAACAGGTACGGAACCAGCCAACCGAAACGCTGCAAATTTCGAATCATGCCGAAATAAGCTTCATCACGGAACGCACGCGGCGCCCGCGCATCGCCTTCGAGCTCTTGAAACGCCGGCCAAAATCTGTCGGGTAGCGAATAGTTGAAATGCACTCCGGCGATGACTTGCATGGTCCGCCCGTAGCGGTGGCCGAGACCGCGGCGGTAGACGGTTTTCATGACGCCAGGATTGGAATTGCCATAACTGGCGATCGGGATGCTTTCCTCACCCGCGACCACACAGGGCATGCTCGTCGCCCAAAGAATTTCATCGCCGAGCCGATCGTAGACAAATTTGTGCGTATCACAGAGAAATTGTAATGATTCAGCGGCACTATTGAACGGTGGCGTAATAAATTCCAGCAGCGCTTCCGAGTAATCCGTGGTCAAAAACGGATGGGTCAACGCCGACCCCAGTGATTGCGGATGTGGGGTTTGCGCGATACCGCCCTCACGGTTGACGCGCAAACTCTCCTTTTCTAGCCCGATGTTTCCGCCACTGATCAATGCCGGCTGTCCGGCATTGATCAGCCGAGACAGGCGCTGTTCGGCAATGCGATACAAAATCCTGGGTTCCTTCTCAACCAAAACAGGCTTGGCGGCCGGCAAAGTAACGGCGCCGCAGTCTATATGGCCGACACACGACAATATGAATTGGGCGGCCATTATAGCGCATTCGCCGCCACCGGCCAGCATCACCCCCAGCGCTCGCCTTGGCCAACTGCGGCGGAGCACGGTAACACGGAGTTGAGCCAGCGCGAAAGTCGTAAAGGCGCGGATAGCGGGTCGGTGCGGAATATGCGCCCAGCCACCCCTAATGGCGCTAGCGATTTGCGCCGTCTTACGCTGAAAGGATGGGTAAGGCGCCGGATGAGTCCGTCTTGCGGCACACACCGCTGCGAGCGAAACCGTGGTCGCGGCAACCGCGCCGGAATGCCCCGGGACGGGGTAAGACGGATGGTTCGCGCTACTATTAGCGTGCCGCAATCAATCAACGGCGGCGTGCTATTCTCCATGTCTCGCCGGCACGCGAATAGGTCAGCGTTGCCAGCGCGAAAGCCTTGTCGCGTCGACAACGATTCATGTGCTGATGAAAACCGGCCAGATCTTGCTCAATACCGCACTCGTCGCGTAGCGTCCGTTCGGCGACGATGACGCGATCCTTGTCGCGCAGATGTGCAGCGATCCAATCGCCGACACATTTTTGTACCCGCGCGTAGGCACTCGTGTCTTGTTCGGGCACCAGTGCCGGTGCGGATGCGACTTTAGCGCGAGGGCGCGGTGGCGAAAGCGCTGCCGGCTCGCTACGCGGTTGCGATTTCATCGAACGCTCGAGCAGCACTTTCATTTGATAAAACCAGCGCAGCGCATCACTGCAACTAGCAACGCTAACACGGTGCATGGGGATACGGCGATCGCACGTAAACACGCGCAATTCGACGCCAGCCGCGGCCGGCGTTTGCGCTTCAGCGCCGGCGCGAAATGCGTGTACCACCCGCCGTCCATCACGCGATACTTCGCAGCCGACGACATCTTTGAAGGACACCAAACTAAGGCGTACGTCCGCGCCATGGCAGGAAATCAAGCAAATCAACTGCTGGCGATGATCCAGCGCCAAACCACTACCCTGCTCAAATACGAGAGAGGAGCTATCGAACCCGGGAAAGCGTTGCAAAGCATTGCGTAATGCGGCGCGTCGGGCCTGCTCAGTGGTCAACGCCAACAGCAACACCCCGAGCATACCGGCCGACATAACGCTCATGACATACACGTAACCCATACTGAACTCCCTGTAGCCGGACCGGCCCGAGCACGATCCTATTTGAACAAATGACCCGCTCCCATGTGGAGACATTGGTCACAAATTCCGCTGTCCGAATCCGTTTCCCCAGCGTCCATCGGTAACGACAGCCCTAGTTTCCAGCGCCAAGCCGCGCGGCGTCAACTACTTATTCGCGCAACACACACTTGGCGTAAACGTCTTTGAATCGACCCTGCGGGTCGTAGGTCGCCTTCAGCCGTTCATAGGCCGGCCGATTGTAGATTGCTGCAAATTCGTCCGCGCTATAGTACGAATCCGAGTACAGTGATTTCATCCCGCCCAGCTGCCGGACCTTTTTCTCCACCAAGCGATTGTAGTAAGCCTCCGCCAGCTGCTCACGGTCCTTGATGACGTCCCAGAACCCGAAATTCACATACAGTGTCCCAACCTCCATCGGGTACAGGTCAAAGGCCACCCGTTTGTCGTAGGCGCGAGTCGGACATATCCACACCGGCGTAAACCGAATATTATCCAAATAAAAGTTTAAGAATTCGCGGCAATGCTGTATCGGGATCTCTACATCCTGTATTACTGACTCGACGCGATATCCGCGCAATCGGTCTATCATCTTGGTCAATTTCCATTTGCTGTTCCAGCGCATAATTTTGGTATAGGTCACTGAGTTGAGCCGCGCACGGCCATACAACCGCCGCACCAGGGGATTTTGAGCCAACAAGTTCTTTGAGCACCAGAACCAATCAGTATCCCATCGCCAAATATAGTCTTCGACGGCAAGATAGTCGGTCTGCCGCTGACGTATCGACTGGTAGTAAATATTTTTGTAGGTATAGTCACTGACATAAGGCGCCGCGTCGACAAACTGCCCGACGCACAAATAGTATTCGCCGGCGCCAAATACCACGCCGTCAACGAAATCCACCGCGCCATCGTCGCAATACCGTTGCAAGTCCTTGAAATAAGCCTCGTCATCGCTGTGCCGCACATGGGTTAGGCGGACGTGGCGTTTGACTGGCACCACCTTGAGCTTGAGCTTAAGCGCGTAGCCCAAGGTCCCGTAGGAATTTGGAAAGCCAAAAAACAGATCTTTATGCTCGTTATCAGGGGTACACACGACCACACGCCCGTCAGCCAGCAGCACCTCGATTTCCAACAACGTCTCGTGCACCAGTCCATATTTAAACGACGACGATTCGATGCCCAGGCCAGTAGCCGCACCGCCGATCGTAATCGACTTGAGCTGTGGCACCACCGCCGGCATGACACCGAAGCGCAGGCACTCGCGGACCAAGTCCGCATACGGCGTCATACCTTCGACTTCCACATATCCCGCCTGCGCATCGACATGCAGAACGCGCGTAAAATCACGCACATCAAGCGCGCGAGCGGCGTCCGCGCGTGCGCGGTCGCGAAAAAGATTCGAGGTATCCTTGGACAAGCGCACGTTACCGCCGGCCTGGTCACGCAGTACGGCCGACAAACGCTGCTTTTTTTGTTCGTATTCGGATGTTCCGACTGACACTAACAATTCCTCCGCCACTTAACACTGTATCTACGCACCGATATCAGCGCTTGATCACTAGCAGCCTCGTGCCGACAAGCCGCGCCGTGCGACGCTTCGATGCATGCACCGATTTGGCGCCGGCGCTTTAATTGACGACAATGGCGACCATCGCGTGGGTACAAGCACGGTCGACGTTACCGAATCGCGGTCGTCCGTGTCCACAGTTCGTCTCGGGGCGCGGGCGGTCCTTGCCGCGGTATTCGGGCGCTCAGATGTCTCAGCCTCGATCGTCGGCTGGCTTGAGCCGCGATCCACCTCACCGGCGTCGAGCCTCTAACAGGGAGCGCGTGGACACGGTCACACTGGACGACAATAGCGACAAATGCATGGCTCCGCAACGCGCCGCCGGAGCGGAAAATTCGAGCTTGCATTCCCAAATCCGCATGCATAGGCTTGCGGCTATGCGTCCGTCTTTAGTTTCGGCGTGATTGATTCGTTCTGTTCGATGGCGGTCAATGCTCGATGCCAGTCTTGTCCCAGTAGCCACCCGCCAAGCACAGTGAGATCTCCAGACTACGATGCTCAAAATCATCATCAAGCGTGTCGGCGCCGAGCGTCAAGAAATCGAGCTGAGTCGCGGTACGACGCGCATCGGACGGCACTTCGACAACGACGTGCGCATCGATGACATCACCGTCAGCGGCCACCATGCCAAGATCGTCTGGTTCCGCGGCCCTATTTATATCCAGGATACGAGCAGCACCAATGGCACGTTCATTAATGGTCAGCGGGTGGGACAGCACGACCTCGAGCACGGCGATGTTATCACTCTCGGCAGCGTCAACCTGTTGTTCATGGACAGCGCTCGCAGTGAACGCGTCATACCGATACCGGAACCGGCGCACATGACCGTCACACCGGCGGATATCGACGCCATAATTGAGCACGCGCGCCATCCCGATGCGGAAGCCGACACACAAAAAAATTTCCTGCCGGAAGGAATCAAGTGGATTGCGCAAGATGCACGCGGCGAATGGTGGGGTTTCGAACGCAAGCCACGACGGACGGCGGAAGGTTGGACTGAAATCGCGCTGAGCAATTTCATTAAGATTGGCAACGGTCAAGTCAACGATAACTGGCCCAACAGTTTACGTAAAATTTAGGCCATTCTGACTGGTTCGATCAACGGCGCGCGACGCGGACCGGCACTGCGATTATTGGCGCAGGTCGGCCCCCACCGGTGATAGGTCCATCTGGCTGGTGTCAATGTCCGGCGCATCAGTCGGAGTCTGCACACTGAGCGTCGTGCCGGGCTCGGCCAGACTGTAGGCGCTTAAATCATAAGCCGGTGACGCGACATGCTCGAACGCGACCAAAACCGTACCGACAGGCGCCAGCGTAAACTCGGTAGTCTCGGCGGCTGCGGCTGCCGCACAAGCCGGTGCTTCGGTCGGAATTGCGTCGGCTTCAGGGCGAAGTTCGCATTGTGCTCCTACATTTCGCATGGCGGCGCGATACTTCGATGCCGTGGCTTGGTCGAGCCCGGCTTTGATTACCACCGGAGCACTATCGAACAAAGCCTGTACCCGCCCGGCATCGATCTTGAACAAGCGCGCCAAACCCTCGCGGACGCGCGCCGGCTCGGCGTCCTGCAACAAGCTGCCGTTGAATACCACTTGGTAGGTAGCTTCGGCCATGCCTGTCAGCCGCCCAGCGCACCCATGGTCGAAGTACATTTGGCCTCGCGCGCTTGTTCGAGATGGCGTCTGATGTGCTCGGTCCGGCCAATCTGATTGCCGATGTAATAGCCGATTGAGAACAAACAAATTCCTGCTACCAGAATAATGGCGAAGTAAAGCATAGGGCGTGCCTCGTTAGGTTCGTTGCTCCGACTGGGGGGCGAACTCTTCCCTCCACGTAACGGCACGTCGGCGACAATCTTGACCTCGGTGACAACCGCCCGTATTGACGCTGTGATGCAGGTCTCAGCACGGGCTGCCCGATAACCGCGAGCCGGCGGGCTCGGTATTATTTGATCAAGTGAGCGGCAGCAAGACGGAAAACAGCGAACCGGCGCAGGCGGCGCCAGCTCAGTGGATTTATCAAAATTTCCTTTATGTTATAATGGATCTAGCCCGCCTAAACAGTGACGACCATCTGGGAGCGTGTTTGTGGCATCCGACACTCAATCCAACAAATACGAAGGCCCCGAGCGGCGCCGTAAGCAGCGGCGCTCAGCTAGCGATCGACGTATTATGGTGCGCTATGAACCGGAAAAATCGCCACGCCGGACCGGCAAGGATCGGCGTACGACGGGCTCTGATTTGTGGGCGTTCCGGGACTTCTAGAGCGCCGTTCCGGGCAGCTTAAACGGCGTTTGAGCGGGCTCAGCGGTGGTCGGTACGGTGTCGTCGTAGCGGCGTAAAAGCCAATACTTTCGCCGTTGGCAGCCCCGATTGCTCATCCCCTGCGGCCAAGCGGTTGGCGTGTTTAAGCGCCGCCACTAAACCGCGCTCGCCGGCAAACGAGTCCCACATCATCTCGGACAGCGCCAAGCAGGCTGCCATCGGGTTAGCGGCGCGCTCGCGCACGCGATCGATACGCCACTGCAGGCAGCGTAGGTGTTGACGATTTCGTGCCGGCGCGCGGTCGATCAGCGCATTGATGGCATCCCGTCGGCATTGCTCGAAGGCTTCCGGATCATTACGGGCGAGTTTGCGCGCCGCGTCCCAGTCAAAGGTGTCTAGCGTTCGATTGATCATCATGCGCTAAACTATGCAGTTTTCGTGCACAACACATATATTGCTATCTTATTCAATAAGATAAATTAAATTCCAGGTGCGATTCCCAGCGTCAGAACGCCTAATTGTAAAATTTATCGACAGCCGCGAGGCGCCGCTAAGCGGACCCCGTTCGGGCTCGCGCGCGGTTCAATGGCCGGGATTTTGTAGTTGCTGACCGGCGCGGTCGATGGCCTGCCCGGCGCGTTGAATCAATTTGCCGCCATCGCGCTGCAAGCGCTCACCCAGGGTTGGCTGCCGAAATGGATTGTTTGACCACGGCTGCTGGCGACCTATGTTCACGCCAATCCACAACCCCAGCACCATACCGAGCCCGATACCGACAATTAACCTGATCACGACGTTCCCCTCCCGTTTGCGCCGGCGAAACATGCAGGCACAGGCTGAATTCAAGTCAGAAACCACCAGAACACACCGCTTTGTATCAGTGTCAACGCAAGCCCGATGCGGGCGAACTCGACAAACGAAATCACCACGCCGTGACGCTCTGCGCCCTGTACGATAATCACGTTACTGGCCGCGCCAATGATAAAAAAATTCCCCGCTAAGGTGCTACCCGCCGCCAATGCCATCAGTGTCGAATGGCTCGAGCCGGCGTGCTCAAGCACCGGAAGGTAAAGCGCTACCAGCGGAACGTTGGAGACTAATTGACTTGCCAATATGCTAAACGACAGCACGCTCGGAACCGAAAAATAGTCCAATTGCAGCCGCTCCGCGCTCCACTGCAAGGCACCACTGTTCCACACGCTCGTCATCAGCACGAACATGGCACAGAAGAAAACGAGCGTGGCCCAGTCGATCTCGCGCAGTAAAACAAATCGTTCGCGACTGAATATCAGAATGGGCAACGCAGCCAGCAACGCTACCCAACCCAAAGGCAACGCCGGTGACACCGCGAATAGCGGCAGCGCTATTCTTATCACCAGCAATCCTACCAGCAGCCACATCGACCATCGCGCTAAATGGGCTAACTGTGGATCGTTGATTGAAGCATGCACAGAACGTAATCTGCCGCTGTGGAACGATGGCCGGAACGCGATACGCAAAACCAAATAGGCCGCCAGTAGCGCCGCGCACGCCGGCAGAAATAAATGGCGAGCAAATACCACGAACGGATCGCCCCAGTCGATCGCTGCCGAAACCAGTAGATTCTGCGGGTTGCCAATCGGGCTGATTATGCTGCCCGTGGTCACTGCGAACGCCAGTGTCATCAACAGCAACTTTGGATTAAGATCGTGTTCACGCGCCAAGCGCAGCATCAGCGGCGTGCCGATGATCGCCAACGTGTCATTCATGAGCAGCGCCGAGGCGACTGCGCCGAGCAGCAAAATGGTCCATACCAGGCTACCGCCGCTGCGCGCCGGGCCCAGCACACGACAGGCCAGGTAAAACAAATAGCCGCTGCGCGTCAGCGCCTGACCGATAACAAACGCACCGAACAGAAATAACATCACGTTCGCATCGATCGCCCGAAGCGCGGCCGTTGGACTGATGGCGCCTGCAGCAAGCACGACCATCGCACCGGTAGCCATGGCTTGCCACATTTTGATCGGCACGGGACCGAGGCGGCGCAGCATGATCAGCAGCAGCACCACCAACAGCACCGACACGGGAAACAGGTTCACGATTTACGCCGCCCACTCGCCGCCAGACACCGCGACACAACGACCAACTTATAGGAATGTAACCGGCGGGAGTGTGCGCCCGGACCGGCCGTCTACGGGCGCATTGTCGCATGTACGGCGCGCCGCGCAAGCGTTGGCGCAGTTTCGCCGGTGTACTGCCATTAGACCAGTGCGGCAGGTATAATCACGCTTCTAAGCCCACGAGTGCCGAATTATGAGCAGCAACAAACGTACCTACCGCATTATTTTCCACAATCACGGCAACGTATACGAACTGTATGCGCGCAAGGTCAGCCAGGGCCAACTGTATGCGTTCGTGGAAGTGAACGATATTATTTTCGGTGAACGGTCGGCGCTGTTGGTAGATCCTTCCGAGGAACGCCTGAAATCCGAATTCGCCGGCGTCAAACGCACTTACATACCACTGCAGGCCGTCGTCCGCATTGACGAAGTAGAAAAGGAAGGCATCAACAAAATAACGCCCGGCGACGGCAGCAAAATCATGCCGTTTCCCATGCCGCTGACACCGCCGGGCAGCAAGGACCCGGGCTGACGTTTGCGACCAGCCGGATCGCCGGCACGCCGATTAGTCCCAACGATCGTCGCGTAACTGTATTCTGCCCGCACTCACTCGCACCGGAAATTTATGGACGGATTCATATGCCGGCGCTGCGGTGACGGCGCCGGTCTTGATGTTGAATCGGGCACCGTGCCGGGGACACTCGATTTCCTCGCCGAGGATATCGCCGCCAGTCAGCTCAGCGCCATCGTGCGTACAGACGTCCTCAATGGCATACAGCGCGCCGTCGAGATTGAATACCGCCACGTCGGCATCATCGATGGCCACGACCTTGTAGCTACCGCAGGGAATCTCGTCGGCCTCCCCAACATCGATCCAATCGGACATATTTGCTCCTTCGTAGATATCATGACGACAACATTATCGAATCGGGCCAAAGGCGGTGTCGGCCGGACGGTTACAGCATGCCCAGCTGCAGCAGCGCCGCATCAGACATGCGCTCGCGCGTCCATGGCGGGTCCCATACCAACTCGACTTTAACGTCTTCGACGCCCGCCACCGCCCGTAAGCTGCACTCGACTGTGCCGGGAAACGTTTGCGCCACCGGGCAACCCGGCGCGGTCAACGTCATATCCACCTCCACGGCACCGCTTGCTTCATCCACCTGCAAACGATAGATCAAACCGAGATCATAGATATTCACCGGTATCTCGGGGTCGAAAATGGTCCGTAGCGCTTCGACCACGCGCGCCTCGAGTCCGTCGGCTGCGCCGTCGCGCTTTGTTGCCATGCTCACCAAGTCTATTGGCATCACTGTTGGCCCTCCGCCGAAGCTATTCAGTAGTTACCGTATCCTGCTCGTTGCGCAGCGCCGCCTGCATGATGTGCCATGCCAAGGTCGCACATTTAATCCTCATCGGATACTCACGCACGCCCGACAGTACCGCCAATTTACCCAAATCTTGGCCATCGTCGGCCTCGGTTAAGAGATGATGCACGCCCTGAAACAATTTTTGCGCATCCTTGACGGACTTTCCCTTTAGGGCCTCGGTCATGAGCGACGCGGATGCTGTGGAGATAGCACAACCTGCGCCTTCAAATGCGATGTCTTCGATGACGTCATCCTTTATAGAGATATTGACCTCAAACTCATCGCCACAAAGCGGATTATATCCGTGCGCATGCCGGTTCGTTTCGGCCGGTTTACGCAAGAAATTGCGCGGATTGCGATTGTGGTCGAGGATGACCTCTTCGTAGAGATCGCGTAGGTCAGACATGTCCAAACACCTCCTTTACCTTCTCGACAGCAGCAACTAAGGCGTCGACATCCGCCTCGGTGTTATAAAGTGCAAACGCCGCACGTGCCGTGGCGGCAACGCCAAAATGCTTCATTATCGGCATGGCGCAGTGATGCCCGACGCGCACGGCCACACCTTGTTGATCAACGATAGTGCCAATATCGTGAGCATGCACGCCGTCGAGCACAAAAGAAATAATGCCTGCCTTCTCTTTCGCCGTGCCGACGATACGCAAACCCGATATAGCCTGCAGACGCGATGTCGCGTAATCCAGCAATTGCGCCTCGTGGTGAGCGATGGCATCCATACCAACGCTTGCGATATAGTCGATTGCGGCTTTCAAGCCCACTGCACCGGCGATATGCTGCGTACCCGCCTCGAATTTATAGGGAATATCAGCATAGATGCTACGTTCGAAACTCACTTGTCGAATCATTTCGCCGCCGCCTTGGTAGGGCGGCATATCACGCAGCAACTCGGCCTTTCCGTATAACACGCCGATGCCCGTCGGTCCGTACATCTTGTGCCCGGAGAATGCGAGCAGATCACAATCCAGCGCCTGCACGTCGACGCGCATGTGGGGCACCGATTGTGCCGCATCGATCAACACTCTGGCGCCGTGGCGATGCGCCAAATCGATGACTTGCCGTACCGGAACGACGCTACCGAGCGCATTGGAGACATGGGTCACGGAAACCAAGCGCGTGCGCGCACCAAGCAAGCGCGAGAACTCCGCCATGATGACGTCGCCGTGATCATCCACCGGGGCCACAACCAAGCGCGCTCCGGTCTGTTCACACAGCAATTGCCACGGCACAATATTGGCGTGATGTTCCATGGCAGTGATCAATATCTCATCACCGGGCGTAAGACGCTGGCGTCCGAAACTGCCTGCCACCAGATTGATCGCCTCGGTAGTACCGCGTACAAAAACAATCTCGCGCCGGTCCGCTGCATTGATGAACTCGCGCACGCGATCGCGCGCTGCTTCATAAGCATCGGTAGCCCTCTCGCTCAGCGCATGCACGCCGCGATGTACGTTGGCGTAGTCGTGGCTGTAAAACTTGCCGACGGCGTCAATCACGCTCTGCGGCTTGTGTACGCTTGCCGCATTGTCGAGATACACCAACGGCCGGCCGTGCACACTTTGGTGCAACACCGGAAAGTCAGCCCGCAAGCGCTCTACATCAAGCTGGCGTGATCGGGCTTCAGTGGCCTTTTGCTCAACCACGCTCGTCACCGTGTTCCAGACAAATTCGCAGCAGCCAGTTTTTCGCCAACGAGTTGATCGAGGCGGGCGCGCAGCGGTTCAAACTGCATTTGAGCTACCACGCCGGCCGCGAAAGCGCGCACCAGCAACTCACGCCCATGCTCCAAACCGATGCCACGCGCTCGCAGGTAAAACAGCGCATCGTCGTCAAGCTGACCCACAGTGCTGCCATGCGAACATTTGACATCATCGGCATAAATTTCGAGTTGAGGACGACTGTCGGCCTCGGCATCATCAGACAACAGCAGACTATCATGGGCTTGCTGAGCATCGGATTGCTGCGCGTGCGGATGAACGACGACGCGGCCGCTAAAAATGCCGCGCGCGCGACCGTCCAATACGCCTTTGTATTGCTCCCTACTGATGGCGTGCGGAACGAGATGATCGATGCGCGTGTGATGGTCGACGTGCTGACGGCCAGAGGCAACATATAGGCCGTTGAGTGTGCACTCCGCGCCCTCGCCGGCGAGCGACGCGCTCACCGTGTTACGCACAAGACGCCCACCAAGATCTACTGTATGGGCCACATAATGGCCATTGCGGTGTTGGCGGATGTGAGTTCCGGCGAAGTGAAACGCTTGAACTCCATCGCGCTGCACTTTGTAGTGCTGCAGCGAGGCATGCTCGTCGATGAATATCTCACTGACAATATCGGTAAAATAAGCACCATCGCCTAGCGCGGCGTGATTCTCGACCACCACGGCGCTGGCGCCCGATTCAAGCACAAACAGATTACGCACATGCGCGGCCCGATCCGGGCTGCCAGAAGACAAAAACAACAACTCGATCGGCTCCGACACCGGTGTGTCGCGGTGCACACAAATATAAGCGCCGTCGGCCATAAGTGCCGTATTGAGCGCTGAGAATCCTGGCTGGGCAATCTCGACCTGTTGCCCCAGGCGCCCTTCCAGCGCCGCGGCGTCGGTTTGCAGCGTCTCGGCCAGACTGGCGACGCTAACACCCACCGGCAGACTGGCGCTTGACAGCGCGCGTGCAAACAAACCATCAACGAATACCAAGCGAGCGCAGGGCGCTTCAATCA
The DNA here is from genome assembly GCA_030147845.1 of Gammaproteobacteria bacterium. Taxonomy (GTDB): domain Bacteria; phylum Pseudomonadota; class Gammaproteobacteria; order JASBUN01; family JASBUN01; genus JASBUN01. Next base: position 93,662 of record JASBUN010000003.1, on the reverse strand, counting down.
AACTCTGCGTTCGCGCTTGCTGCGGCTCGATCGCCGGAGCTTGCGAGGCGACCTCAAACGTCCGCCGATTGAGCGCTTTGAGATCGGTATATTTCCACGCTTCGTCACCACCGAGCGGCAGACCATGGGTCTTGAATTGCTCCAACGCGTCGCCACGCAAGCTGCGTATCCATGCCAACTGCTGCCCTGGCAGCGTCGCTTCGTGTTGGCCGTAGTCGCGACAACTGGATGACTTAAAATCTTCCGTGGCGCTCATGACCCGGCTCCGACAGTAGCGGACTTGGCATTGTCGGGCTGGTCGATCCAACCGTAGCCGCGCTTCTCCAGATCCAGCGCCAGTTCGCGGCCACCCGACTTGACGATTTTTCCCTGCGCCAGAACGTGCACGTAATCGGGCACGATGTAGTCGAGCAGACGCTGATAGTGAGTCACCAGAATCACGGCGTGCTCTTTGCTGCGCAGACTGTTGACGCCCTGCGCGACGACTTTGAGCGCGTCGATATCGAGACCGGAGTCGGTTTCATCCAATATTGCCAGCTTCGGTTCCAACACCATCATTTGAAGAATCTCGTTGCGCTTCTTCTCACCGCCGGAGAAGCCCTCGTTGACCGAGCGATACAACAGCTCCTCCTTCATCTCCACCAATTTCATCTTTTCCTTGACCAGGGCGATGAAGTCGATGGCGTCGAGCTCTTGCTCGCCGCGGTGTTTACGTTGCGCATTGAGGGCGGCTTTCAGCAGATAGATGTTGCTAACACCCGGAATTTCGACCGGATACTGGAAAGCCAGGAACACGCCTTCACGCGCCCGCTCTTCCGGGGCCAGTTCCCGAAGATTTTTGCCCTCGTAAATGAGCTCACCATCAGTGACGGTGTAGTTGTCGCGGCCGGCGAGTACGTTCGCCAACGTGCTCTTGCCCGAGCCGTTCGGTCCCATGATCGCATGCACCTCACCCGGCTTTACCTCGAGTTCAATGCCGTTCAGTATCTGTTTTCCGTCAACCTGAGCGTGCAGATTCTTAATGCTAAGCATGTTATACCCCTTACGGTTATCCAACCGCGCCTTCAAGACTGATGTCCAATAGTTTCTGCGCTTCCACCGCGAATTCCATCGGCAGCACGTTAAACACTTGTTTACAGAAGCCGTTGACGATCATCGACACGGCGTCTTCCTCTGACAAGCCGCGCTGGCGACAATAGAACAATTGATCGTCACCGATTTTCGACGTGGTCGCCTCATGCTCGACTTGCGCACTACGATTTCTGACTTCGATATACGGGAACGTATGTGCGCCACAGCGGTCCCCCATCAACAGCGAGTCACACTGAGTGTAGTTGCGGGCGTTTTCCGCGCCCTTGAGCACCTTGACCAAACCACGATAGGCATTCTGACCGCGACCGGCCGAAATACCTTTGGAAATGATGGTGCTGGAGGTATTTTTGCCGATATGAATCATCTTCGTGCCGGTATCCGCCTGTTGGCGGTTATTGGTCAACGCAACCGAGTAGAACTCACCGACACTGTTGTCGCCCTCGAGCAGTACACTCGGATATTTCCAGGTGATGGCCGAACCGGTTTCGACCTGGGTCCAGGAAATTTTCGCGTTGTCGCCGCGGCAGGCGCCGCGCTTGGTGACAAAATTGTAGATGCCGCCTCGACCCTCTTCGTCACCCGGATACCAGTTCTGCACCGTGGAATACTTGATCTGCGCATCCTTGAGCGCGACCAACTCCACCACCGCTGCATGTAGCTGATTCTCGTCGCGCATGGGCGCCGTACAGCCTTCCAGATAGCTGACATGGCTGGCCTCATCGGCAATGATTAAGGTGCGCTCAAACTGTCCGGTATTGGAGGCATTGATTCGGAAGTAGGTCGACAATTCCATTGGGCAACGCACGCCCCTGGGGATGTACACGAATGAACCATCGGTGAATACCGCCGAATTCAGCGCCGCATAGAAATTGTCGCCGGGTGGAACCACTGAGCCCAAGTACTGTTCCACCAAATCCGGGTGTTCACGCACCGCCTCGGAAAAGGAGCAGAAGATAATACCCATTTTGGCGAGCTTATCTTTGAAGGTCGTCGCCACCGACACGCTGTCGAATACCGCATCGACGGCCACGCCGGCGAGCATTTCCTGCTCCTGCAGCGGAATACCAAGCTTGTTGTAGGTCTCGATTAATTTCGGATCCACCTCATCGAGGCTCGACGGCCCGTCGCCCTTACGTTTGGGCGCAGAATAATAACTGATGGCCTGGTAGTCGATCGGCGGATAGTGCACCTGTGCCCACTGCGGTGTTTCCATCGACAGCCAATGGCGATAAGCCTTCAGGCGCCATTCGAGCAGAAACTGCGGTTCATTTTTCTTGGCCGAAATCAACCGAATTACGTCCTCACTCAAACCCGGCGGCACGGTGTCGGCGTCCATGTCGGTAACGAATCCGGCGGCATAATCACGCCGTATAAGGGTGTCAAGGTCTAGCGTGTTACTACTCATCCTCACCTCCGTGAGCGAACTTCGAGCGGTGAAACGGCGGCCCGAACAGGGCAATAGCTGATTAAAACAGTCAGGAATAGTATAAATACCTGACTGCGGCAGTCAAGTAATAACGTGCGCGTTTATCGACTAGGCCGGCCGCCCGTGCGCCGTTAGCCGTGCGTCAGAATTCACGCAATCGTTTTTATTATTTATAACTCAATGGATTACAATCTACCGGCGGACACACAACAGGCGCTCGGGCAGTGATGGCTAAGCCGCCGGCCGGCATCTGTCACGCCCAGCGACATGCCGCGGCCGATGCGACGGCCACGGCCAATATGGCGGTGGTTCTGCCCCGAACAGCAATTCAACCCCGCACCACGGCAAGCCCGCTAGCGTCATAGGAATAGGTTACCGGCTCATTGCGGACCGCGCTCCGCAACATGACCTTTCGCCCCCACAAGTGGTGGAGATGCTCCAGGCTGCGCTCCAGATACTCGCGTTGCAAGTCGCGGCCATCGTGGTCGTGTTCGAGAAACAAAACGCGGTGGTGCAGATGATCGGCATCGACGACCCGTATTACCGGCAGGGCAGCCATGCCCGTGTTACGCAACAAGCTTGCCTTGACGCTGCCCCAGTGGTCCTCATCGGCAACCTCGGTGACGACCACATTGTTGTTCTGCCGTTCAAACTTAAATATATCCAAATCGCGCATAAGCTCCTCGGTCAAGAATCGGCGCAAGAAAGATGCATCACGATCCGTTTCCCGAACTTCAAAAATCTTTTCCATTCCGGTCTTCTCCGGCTGCCCGTATTTGTCGATTTCTGCGCGCGTCGGCGCATCGTAACGGCGCAGAATATCGTGCCAGATTCGGAAGCCGAGATGGTAGGGATTGATTTCGCCGACATGTGGGCGAATGACCTGATTATGGTGCACCAGAAATTCCAGGTACAGGTCCTCGGGCAGATCGAGGCTGTTCATGATGCGATGATGCCAAAAACTGGCCCAGCCTTCATTCATGATCTTGGTTTCGATCTGCGGCACGAAGTACTGCGTCTCCTCGTGCACGATATGAAGAATATCCTTCGCCCAATCCTCCAGATACGGGTTGTGCTCGGCAATAAACTGCAGCAGGTTTTCCTCCGGCTCGAGCGGCGTGCGCGTCAAATCGGGTTGCTCATACTTCACCCGTACGTGCAATGACTCATAGGGATCATGCGGCGGCTGTGACGCCGCCAACGCGCGGTCGCGCTGTTCTTCGCCACTGAGTCGACGAAGGGCGATGTTTCGAGTGCAATTAAATGCCAGCGCGTGAGCCGCATCCAGTACACCCTCGACCTTCGACCGACCGATGGATGGATCCTCCACGTAGCTGCGCACACGATCGGCGCGCAGTTTGAATTGGCCGATGGCCTGCTCCGGATGGGTATCGCGAAACATAAAGTTGTTTTTGAAAAAATCATTGTGTCCGTAGACATGCGCAATGGTCAAAACCTGCAAGCACAACGAGTTGTCCTGCATGAGATACGCCAGCGAAGGACTGGCGTTGATGACCATTTCGTAGGGCAAACCGGAAACGCCATAGTCATACATGGTCTTGAGCTTTTCAAACGACTTGCCATAGCTCCAATGGGGGTAGTGCGACGGCATACCCTGATATGCCATAAACCCCAACATCTGCTCATGATCGCAAATCTCAAATTCCTGCGCGAAGCAGTCGAGGCCGAATTGCTCGACCTTCTCGCGAATCCGGGCATCCCAGTACTCTAAATCTTGAACCGTCCACGTCATCCCCATGGCGCCCTCACTCCGACGCCTCTTCGGCACGCTCACGCGCTAGGAAATCGCGGAAGCTCGGCCATATCTGCTCTTTGTCTTCGATCTTGAGCGCATGAAAATTGTCCTCATCCATTGCATCGAATAATTGCAGCAACGACTCGCCGTAGTACCCCGAGTTGAGAGGCTTAATCTCCCCGTAGCCAAACAAATTACACACATCGCACAAAGCATGCGCGGCATCCAGCGCCTTGGTGTTGTCTTCCGGCCAATTGTCGCCGTCCGAACAATGGAACGCATAAATATTCCATAAACTTGGGTGAAATCGTTCGCGAATAACTTCCAGTGCCTTGTCATAGCCGGACGAAATCATGGTGCCACCGGACTCGCCTTTGCTGAAAAACTCCTGTTCGGTAACCTCACGCGCGCGCGTATCGTGCGCGATAAAAGCAACATCGACATTATTGTAGCGACCTCGCACAAACTGATAGAGCAGAAAAAAAAAGCTGCGCGCTAAATATTTTTTCATCGTGTCCATCGACCCGGACGTATCCATGATACATAACACCACCGCGTTAGACTGGTAACGTAAGTCCCGCACCAATCGTCGGTATTTTAGATCATCACGATGAAACGGGAAGCGTGCTTCTACGGTAAATTCGGCATCGTCGCCGTCGGCCGAACGATGCGCCACCATACGCCGAATGCGTGAAATTGCCGTGCGCTTCTTATCTAAATGGGCGCGCACGCCGACCCGACGAAAACCTTTGCGCTTGCGCGCCGACTCGACCGGAACTTCGCGCAGTTTCTTGCGTTCCATATCCGGCAACTCGAGATCCTCAAACATAATATCGACCAGTTCTTCGAGCGTGATATCGGTTTCGTAAAAATCCACGCCCGCCTGTGTGCCAGGACCACCGGCGGCGGACTGATCGCCGTTATCGGCGTCGATTATTTGTCCCGGTTGCGTGTCGCCGTCACCGGTACCGGTGCCGCCGTCGTCGTCACCGAATATGAATCGAAACTCACGCACACCGCGAATAGGCACTTTGATGATGCGATCCCGACTTTGTCCGATAATCGCCTCCTCCGCGACGATGTCGGCAATATTTTCCCGGATTGCCTGCCTGACCTTTTCGCGATGACGTGCGCGGTCGCGCGCGCTGCGGTCCGAGCGCAGCGATTCGGATTGCGAGTAAGGTCGGAACACCGTGTCTGACATGAGGCGCCACCTCCAGCCGTGCCGTAACAGGATGCAACTACAATTAAGTCGATCGAGCCGTCTCGCCCTGGTGGGCGCCGTCGCTGTCGAGCTCCGTATCTGTCGACCAAAACAGCGACGAATCCTTTAGCCAACGCTGATTGACCCGCGCAAGCGTTCTCGACTGTCTCGGCAGGCGGTCCGGCATGCTCCCTGACTACATGTAACTTACTTGTCTCCCCCGCTTCACCGCCTTGCCATCATCACTAGACCAAATAATTCAGCGCATGCTTAATCTTTCCAAAGATTATTGGCCGCGTACTTAAGGATGACTTCGGCCGAATGTTCGTTATAACCACGCTCCAAAAGCGACGCGATCAAATCGCCATACTTAGTCATTTGCTCTTCGTCTCGAGTACGCGCCTTGGTGATAACACGGCTCATCTCGCGCACCGAGTTCATTAGCCGCTTCTCGATCGCTTCGTTGAGCGGCTCATAGGAGCGATAGCTGACCTTTTCATTGCGCCGGCTTTTTGCCCACAGATAAGCCATGACCTCTTGCCTGAATCCCTGCGCCGCAGAGCCAACGATCGCGATCTGCTCTTCCACCGAGCGCAAAAAATTCTCATCCGGCTGTAGTTCCTCGCCGGTGTTCTGGTCCTTCACATGCGTTTTATTTACATAGGCTTCTGCATGATCCAGATAATTTTGGAATAATGCCTCGGCCTGCTCCTCATATGAGTATACGAACGCTTTGGTAATTTCTTTCTCTAGAATCTCCAGATACACCTTGTGCAAGGTGTCTTGCAACAGCTCAAGATAATGCTTGCGTGTATCATCGGGAATGTCTGCAGCTCTTACCATGTTGACCAGGGCTTCGCGCACATTGACCGGATTAATACCTTCCGGATTTTCCGCTAAGGCATTATCGATCGCTTTCATGATGAAGCGCGGCGAGATCCCGAACATACCTTCGCGACGCGATTCCTCCTGTAACTCGCGCAAATTAATCTTAACCGTCTTGCCCTTCTCCACCACCTCATCGCCGTTATAGAGACGCATTTTGGTCGTCAAGTCGCACTTATTACTCGATTCAAGTCGGCTAAGGATGGCGAACATAGCCGCCAACTCCAAGGTGTGCGGCGCGACGTGTTCGCGAAAATCTGATTTATCCAGAAGCTTTTGGTAAATTTTTACTTCCTCAGATAAACGTAAGTTGTAGGGGACCTTGACCACCACGATGCGATCGAGGAACGCCTCGTTGGTAGGATCGCCTTTGAATCGTTGCCACTCCGCTTCGTTTGAGTGCGCGACTATACAGGTATCAACATAAACGGTTCCATGGCGACCCGGCGCCGATACGAATTTTTCCTGCGTCGCGGTAATCATGGTGTGCAAGTATTCAGGTTCATTCTTGAATACTTCAATGAATTCCGTCATGCCCCGGTTGCCAACGTTAAAGGCGCCATTGAGATCCAACGCGCGTGGGTCACCTTCGGAGTAACGGTCGAGTTTGGAAATGTCGACCGAGCCCACGAGTACCGACGTGTCCTGATTATTAGGATCCACCGGCGGAACCACGCCGATACCACGGCGATCGTGGCGGGAAAATGGTACGCGCACAACCGGCACGTTTTCATAGTGCCCCTCAAAATCCTCTTTCAACCGATGACGGCACACCGGGCACAGCTCGCCCTCGATATGCACGTCGAGCATCTTTCCGAATTCGTCGCGCAGGTGTTTCGGAATCAGGTGCAATGGCTCTTCGGCCATGGGACAGCCTTCGATCGCGTATACCGGATCGGTCTGTTCAAGCCCGCGTTGGAGGCGCTCCGTGAGTGAACTTTTGCCGGCACCGACAGGCCCCATTAAATACAATACCTGACGACTTTCCTCACCGTGCATCGAGGCCGAGTGAAAATAGCGCACGATCTGGGCTAGCGTACGCTCGATACCGAAAAATTCGTCTGTAAAGAATTCATACACCCTGACCGGCTCGTCATTGAACAAACGTTGCACGCGCGGATTGTCACCATCGATAATTTCACGCACACCCCGACTCACGATGGCATCATAAAGCCTGACATGCGCAAGCTTAGCTATGGTCGGTTCGGCCTTGACCAGATCCAGGTACTGCAGAAACGTCCCGCGCCAATCGAAACTCTCGCGTTCATCTCGATCTTTCTGAATCAATTTAGCGAATGCATGCGTCACTTCACTCATTGCCAGCCTCCCGGCGTCAACGCCTCAACCGTTTACCCATTCAAACTACCGTCAAATCGCATTCCTTTCTGTTCTGATTGTTCGACAATTGCGGTAACCATAGGTTCGTTATAGCGCGATTGGTTCGGAGCGTCCAGGGAGTGAAACTTACGGTGTGCGCCTATAACAACTACGTGTGGCGAAAGCAGTGGCGTAACCATTGCGACACAATCAGTTTGCGCGCATTGCACATAGGCAAGCGCAAGCTCCTGAAAGTAACTACGCGCGTGTTTCGACGCCGACAGCTACGTCGATCGGTCAAGCCTGCGGCGAAACCACAACGTGGCACGGGAAGAGTGTGAAAATTCGATGCTAACACGCGCTTGCCGTGCATCGTTGGCGTACGCTGTCGGCACGCTGATCAGCCGATTAATTGTGTTGATAATCCAGCGAACATGCTGATTGATGGTCTAATTCCTGCGCGCACAAATGTGCATATAGCGGCCGGGGGCGGCATAATGCGAACATGCCGCTCGACCGCCACGCGCAATTGCTACAACACCATAGCCAACTCCGCGCCTGCGCACGCTGCCCCGCCATGCATGGCACGCCGGTAGTCGGCGCGGCGGTGCTATCGCCGGTAATGCTGATCGGGCAAGCGCCCGGCAGCAAAGAGATTACGATCAAACGTCCGTTTGCCTGGACGGCGGGTAAAACCTTGTTTCGGTGGTTCGATCAAATTGGTTTGCCGGAAACCCTGTTCCGGCAACGGATCTACATGGCAGCCGTATGCCGCTGTTTTCCGGGAAAGAATGTCAAAGCCGGCGATCGCGTTCCGGATGCCGAAGAAATTCGCCGCTGTGCCGTGTGGCTGCAGGCCGAGCTCGAACTGCTGCAACCGGACTTGATCATACCCGTGGGAAAACTGGCCATTGCGCAACTCATGCCGGTAAACAAACTCGCGGATGTAGTCGGATGCCGACACCAAATCACGCGGGCCGGCCGTGTAGTCGATGTGGTGCCGCTACCGCACCCATCCGGTGCATCGGTGTGGCACCGCGTCGAACCGGGGAAAACCTTGCTGACCCGTGCGCTGAAAACGATCGCCAAGCATCCTGCCTGGCGGCACGTCATTGCCAGCAACGACGACGTTAACCGATAACGCTCGGCATATTCACGCCCATCCCCTTGCTCGTCTGCCTCGCCACCACTGCGTTTGCATGGTGGCAACGGTGAAGCGCGACCGATTTGCTCCGGAGCACGTGGTTCACCGGCTCGGCAGCCGGACATATGCTGATTGGATTGGTGTCGATCGCGTGCGGTCGGCGCGTTTAGCCGCCGCTGAGAACCCGCAGCGCTACCAGCAGCAGACAAGCCAAAATGACCGCGCCGGCATAGGCGGCGACGTTCCACATTCGCCGCATGCGTTTGTCGCACTCGGCGCGCACCAAGCGCCACTGTTGACTGTGGCGTGGACAGTCGGCCAACAAGTGCGCCAGTTCGCCGTCCGACAGGTTACGTAACCGCGTCGGCTCCACTCGCAATGTTTTCATCGTCAATGCAGCCCGTATTACTTTGGTCTCCAAGCAAGGACCATACGCGCCGTCGTCATACTCGTACAGCCCGAATTTCAATCGGCGCCACCGAGTGTCGGGCAGGCCACTCCAGTACCGCCGAGCCCGCAATAGCCGCCTGGATTTTTTGCCAGGTACTGCTGGTGATAATCCTCAGCATAGAAAAATTCGGGCGCCGCGCGCACTTCGGTACTGATCGTGCCGAGACCAGCCGCGTCCAGCGCCCGCTGATACTCGATCACCGAGCGCTCGGCCTGCGTCTTCTGATCTTTGTCATGGGTGTAGATACCCGAGCGGTACTGCGTACCGACATCGTTACCCTGGCGCATACCCTGAGTGGGATCGTGGGATTGCCAAAATAATGTAAGCAGTTGGCCGAAAGCCACGCGTTGTGGATCAAATATCACTTGTACAACTTCGTTGTGGCCGGTCATGCCGCTGCAGACTTCGCGGTAGGTTGGATTGGGTGTATAGCCGCCGGCGTAACCGACCGCGGTGCTATACACGCCGGGCTGTTGCCAAAAAACGCGTTCTGCTCCCCAGAAACAGCCCAATCCAAACATCGCCATTTGCATGCCGTCGGGAAACGGCGGCAACAGACGATTACCATTGACGTAATGGCGTTCAGCGACCTGCATCCGATCATCACGCCCGGGCAAAGCGTGCTCCGTAGATGGCATTTCATGGCTCTTGCCAAACGTGAACATAGTGGCTCGTTCTCCTGGCTGATTGGAAAATTGGATATTTCGACGACGCCCGCACGCAGTAACGCGGACAGCTATTACTTAGGCAACCCGACACTGAATCTGTTCCGGTCCGCACCTTGCGCGGACAACAAACAGTACGCCAATCTCACCGACCGTTTATTACCGAATTCGCGCCCGCGGTTCGCAAAAGCAAGTCGTCAACGTCACCTTCCTGCGTCCGTTAAGTCGTGTGGATAGGTCAGGGATACCAGCGTGCCGCCACCTTTCGCCAGTGACTCCCATGTCTGCTGCAGACGCACCCGCGCCAACGCCGCCGTGGTCAACAGTTTCCCATTGTCGGTACGCGGCAAGCTGGATGCACACAAAAATTCCAATAACTCTTCCAAGCCTGGATTGTGGCCTACCAACAGGACGCGTTTCAGCGGCGGCCGGCACACCGCCAATTTGCCGAGCAGGCGCTCACGCGTAGCCAGGTAGAGCGATTGATCAAACTGTATGGTGTGCTCTGGCAGCCCGAGCTCGCCCATCACCGCCTCGGCGGTCTGGCGTGCTCGCAGCGCCGGCGAACTCAGAACGCAATCGGGCGACAAGCCGGCGGCACGCATCCAACGCCCCACGCGTGGCGCATCCTTACGTCCACGCCGGTTCAGCGGTCGATCGTAGTCGGACGCCGAAAGCTGATCCCAGTCCGACTTGGCATGGCGAAGGATGAGCAACTCATGTTCCACGTCACATCAACCGCGACGTCAACGCCGGCGCTCATAGCGCCCAATCCATTGCGCCTCGGCCAGCACATGACCCGACATTGCTTGCTCCAATTCTTTTTTGGTCGACTGTGCCGACGTTGGGAGCATCGTGTCGAGTGCGTATAATTTGAAAAAATAACGGTGCTTACCGGTCGGAGGACAGGGGCCACCATAGCCGGTGCGCTCCCAGTCATTGAGCCCTTGATGGGTTCCGCGTGGCAAATTCGCGGCCGTTACCGCCTCGGCCAAGCCCATGTCCGAGGCCGGCAAGTTGTACAACACCCAATGCACCCAGGTCATACGCGGGGCCGCCGGATCGGGCGCATCCGGATCATCCACGATTAAGACCAGGCTCTTGGCGCCAGACGGCACACCCGACCACTGCAGTGGCGGCGAATGGTCGTCGCCGTCGCAGGTGAACTGCACGGGGATATCGCCGCCGTCCCCGAAAGCACTGGACCGGATGGTCATAGTCATAGATGTCGCTCCCGTTATCGTGCGCTCATCCGCGTGCGCGGCCGTTGCGCCTACGCCATAAGGAACCAGCAACAACAGCGTTGCCACACGCAAACAGTGCGCCAGACAAGCGCGCCAGTAACAGGCCAAGCCCGATGTCGTCATCGTCTTGGCACTAACATAATGTGAGCCAAGCATAGACCTTCTCTCGCCGTGCATCGAATACCATACGATCGGTGCGTTCAGCGCAGGCGACGGCGCGCCAGCCAAGTCAGTACCAATACCGACAAACAGGGTATGCCAATCCAGATTAGCTCGCTGCGCAAAACCCGCAAGCCCCAGGAACTGAAGAACGCGATCACGCCGATGGGCGGTACCTGCAGCGGCCGCCACGGGAAAAAATAGCGGCTATTGTCGAATGGCGCGAAAAAAGCGATCCCCAGTCCGCCGTTGGTAAACGCGTCCAAGACACCGTGCGAGGCGGTAACGACGAAAAAGTAGGCCACCAGCGCCAGCCGCCGACCGCCGGAGTACTCCGGGCTGCGGAAACCCAACCCCACTACGATCACGCTTACCGCCAGCGCAAACGCCAGCGAATGCGTCAAACCGCGATGCCCGAGCAGGTCTCCATAGTGCACGCCGAAGGCAAAACCGATCACATCGGCATCCGGAAGGCACGCACACAGCGCGCTCAGCCACCAAAATCGCGCCGGCATGCATCGCTTGGTGAATACACGTCCTAACACCAACGCCGTGGCTGCATGGGCCATCACAGTCGACATACGCTTGCCCGCCGCTTTGTTTTGAGTCGGTTATGATGCAAAAAAAGTATGTGCAAAGATACCCGTCAAAGTGCAAGCCGGCACGAAAATCAAGCCGCAACAGAGGCCTGGCGCGGCAAAGACGTTACACAACCGGCGACTGTGCTGGCGATCGGCGCCTGTCGGCGCCTATGCTTGACGCCGCCAACCCCGCGGTATTGGCCGGCGCGCGAGCCTCGCTACAATCCACCCCGCCACTGTGCTAGGCTACACTTCCATTTTTATTACCGTTCCGTCGCTGCACGACCGTCCGTTTGACTATGCTTTGTCGACCGACTCGAGCCGCCGCGAAAGCGACATCGGGCACTCAGATCCCAAAAAATATAGGCAGGAACACATGAGCGAAGTTCATGAAATTGACGAGCGGCATCGCGTCGAGCTAGCGCGCACGGTGTTACAGATCCTTAACGACTGGGGCGTTCGACCCGAACAACAAGTCACGCTGCTCGGTCTGCCAACCGACACGCGTCCACGTAGCCTGAATCGATTCCGCAGTGGTACGCCGTTGCCGAACGATCACGCTTGCCTGTTACGTGCTCGGCACATTCTTTCCATCCAAAATGCCGTGGAAAGCATGTACCCACACAATACCACCGTGGGCAACTATTGGGTGTCAACGCCGAACGCGTTCTTCAGCAATAAAACGCCGATCGAAATCATGCTCAGCCACGAGCTAGAGGGGATGGAACGGCTAGTGCATCATCTCAATGGCACCGGCGCCTGGGGCTGATTACGACGCATTGCCGTCGACGACTGAAACCCGCTCTACTAGTTACCGCCGCTTGCTTCCATGTTTAAGGAATACCTTGATGAGTCAGCTGTTCTCACCCCTACGCATGCGCAGCGTGGAGTTCCGCAACCGCGTGTTCGTTTCACCCATGTGCCAATATTCGTCGCATGATGGGCTTGCCACACCCTGGCATCTGGTACACCTAGGCAGCCGCGCGGTCGGCGGCGCCGGCCTGGTGATGGTGGAAGCCACGTCGGTATCGCGCGAGGGCCGCATCAGCCCCGGCGATTCCGGCATCTGGTCGGATGCGCACGTGGAAGCATTGGCGCCGATCGCCGCATTTATTCGTGAGCAGGGCGCGATACCGGCCATTCAATTGGCGCACGCCGGACGTAAAGCTTCCACCGACGCGCCGTGGCGCGGTGCGCGCGCGATTGCACCCGCCGACGGCGGCTGGCAACCGCTGGCACCGAGCGCGATTCCGTTGTCGGCACATCACCCAACCCCGCGCGCCATGTCCGCCGACGACCTCCGCACACTCGTCGAGCAATTCACAAGCGCCGCGCGGCGCGCGCGCGAAGCCGGATTCGACGTCGTCGAGCTACACTATGCACACGGCTATCTAGTGCACGAGTTTTTGTCCCCGATCAGCAATCAGCGCGACGACGAATACGGCGGCGACCTCGACAATCGTATGCGCCTGGCGCTCGATCTCACGCGCGCGGTGCGCGCCGCATGGCCGGCCGATCTACCGCTGTGGGTACGCATCTCCGCCAGCGACTGGGTCGACGGTGGCTGGGATGTGGAGCAATCAGTCACGCTCGCCAGTCGACTCAAAGCGCTCGGCGTCGATCTCATCGATTGTTCCAGCGGCGGCCTGGTGCCGGACGCGCCTATTGCCGTCGGTCCCGGCTACCAAGTGTCCTTCGCCGCCGAGATCCGGCGTCGCTCCGGCGTTGCCACCGGCGCGGTCGGCATGATCACCGAGGCTGAACAAGCCGAGCATATCATCGCCAATGGCGAAGCCGACGTGGTCTTTCTGGCGCGCGAGTTGCTGCGTGATCCATATTGGCCCCTGCACGCCGCCCATCAATTAGGCGTAGATGCGCCTTGGCCACCCCAGTATGAGCGCGCCAAACCGCGCTGAGTCGCATACCGTTTATCGCGTCATCGGCAGCGTCAATGGCCCGTGTTGGATGAGTAGCAGCCGGGGCGCGAAGCCCACGGCATCTATGATTCGGGACGACGACAATGCCGTTCACAATGACGGCGCGAAATCGGTTCGGCGCTCCCGTATGGTTGCGGTTTGCACGTGGATAAGTGGGTAGAGGGGGTGGTTGCCGAACGCTGGCATAATTACGCACTCGACAGCGCCATAAATTTAATCATGCCCGGTTCGGTTCAATGACGGTCGCACGCGGACAGTAATCCAAATTGCCACAACCAACCACCATTACACGCGATTCGATTCGCCTTATCTCGATAGACCTCGATGATACCGTCTGGCCATGCGCGCCCGTGATCGAGCAAGCCGAACTAGAGCAATATACATGGCTGTGCGCGCACGCCGAGCAGCTAGCGAAACGCCACAGTTCCGATAATCTACGCGCACACCGTCGTCTGATTATGCAGCAACGCCCCGACCTCGCTCACGACTTCACCGCGCTGCGCGTTCTCTCGCTGCGAATACTGCTGCAAGAATGCGGTCATGCAGAGGAACTCGCCGAACAAGCGGCAGCGGTATTTCTGCGGGCACGCAACCGCGTTACTCCCTACCCCGAAGTAGCCGATGTCCTCGACCGCCTGTGTCAGCACTACACGGTTATTGCGTTGACGAACGGCAATTCGGACGTCTGGGACACGCCCTTACGGGAACACTTTCATGCCGCCTTCACCGCCTCCGGCTGTGGTGCCGCGAAGCCCGCGCCGGCCATGTTCCAACGGGCCATGAATTATGCGCAGGTAGAGCCGACACAAGCGTTACACGTGGGCGATGATCCGGAACGCGATGTGATCGCGGCACGCCGCTTGGGGATGCATACCGTATGGGTCAACCGAGCCGCATTACCGTGGCCTGAACATCTGGCGCCGGCTGATGTAGAAGTACGCGATTTGCGCCAACTATATGCATGGCTGCGCGAAACTCGAGCGTGACTGGCTGACTGCCCGGGACACGGATACAATAGAGTCAATGGCGCACGCCCAAAACCATCTATAGCAGAGGAAATATGGACGACAAGACCCGCATCGAACTTGAAGCTGCCGCCTTCCGTGGGCTGGTTGAGCACTTGCAACGCCGCACCGACGTACAAAATATCGACCTCATGAACCTGGCCGGCTTCTGTCGTAACTGCCTATCCAAGTGGTATATGGCCGCGGCCACCGAGCGCGACGTCGATATGGACTACGACAAGGCGCGCGAAGCGATTTACGGCATGCCGTTCGCGCAGTGGAAGGAAAAATATCAAACCGAGGCCGATGACGAGCAAAAACGCAAATTCGAACAGACCAAACCGCAACACGCCTTCGTCAGCGGCCACAACAAAAGCTAACCAGGCTGCACGCGTCAGTCCAACCAACGCACCAGATAATAGAGCCGCAATCCTTCCGACGATCGTGACGGACCAATGACCACGGCCGCGTACAGCTTATTCCCGGTGTCGGCTCCGGCCAGCGCGTCCTCTGCGCTGGCAACCACGCGGACGACATTTTCAGGGAAACGTTCGCGTTGCCGGCGCGGCGCATACACCACCGCGAACCGTTCCTCGACCACCGTGGTCTCCGGATCGAAGCGAATGCCCTTCATTGCGGCGCGATCTCGGACGTTGCAATCGTAGCGACTTGCAGCCGCTGAGCGCCGCCCGCATTGCGAACCAAATTAGCGCGCAAGTAAATCCAACGACGCGCTAAGCCGTTAGGCAGTGCCGACATTGGCATCGTTGGGTGTGTGGTAATATTCACTGGATTCGGCGAACTCGTGTAACTCGTCGCGCAGCTTGCGCATACGCTGCTCGGCGGTACTCACCTCAGAGCACGATTCACACGATGAATCACCACACGGTTGACGCGCATAAAGCCAAAATTGCACTGCGCCCGCCAGTATGCCGGATGCGATATCCCATAAATCGGCATCTTCATGGTCTTCAGCGGCGCGATTGCCCATTTCAACCACCTGCTCGGCAACCGTGTTAAAGATCGCCGCGTCTTCGTCCGCTGCACTCATGATCTCCAGTCTCCCACTTTGATCGGTCTGATCTGCATATTGTAACGATACATCACATAAAGCCCAATGTGTCGCTTCACCTGCCGCGGTCGCCACGACGACCATCCATCCGTAACCGTGGCTTATCCGCCCGGTGGCATGCGCGGACCGTCGGCAGAGGTTTCCCGGCGCTCGTGTGTGCCGATCTGGGCGGCATGATCACGCGCCAGCAGCACATACACCGCCGGCACGACGAAGAGCGTGAACAACGTGCCGATACCCAGCCCGTTAGCGATAACCAGGCCGATGTCGAAGCGGCTCACCGCGCCCGGCCCGGTGGCAGTCAATAAAGGGATCATGGCCACGATCATCGCCACGGTGGTCATCAGAATGGGTCGCAAGCGTACGCGCGCCGCCTGCTCCACCGCTTCGCGCTTGCTCATGTGCTGTTCGATCTGCAGTTGATTGGCGAACTGCACGATCAAAATGCCGTTCTTGGCAACCAGTCCGATGAGCGTAATCAAACCCACCTGCGTGTAGATATTTATGCTCGCCAAGCCGACCGTAATAAAGATCAAGGCGCCTGCGATCGACATCGGTACCGACACCAAAATGATGATCGGATCGCGCCAGCTCTCATACTGCGCCGCCAACACCAGATAAATGACCAGGATAGCAAGGAAAAAAGTGGTTATGAGCGCGCTTCCCTGCTGCGCGTACTGACGCGACTCACCGGAATAGTCGTAACCGAAACCGCGCGGCAAAATTTCGCGTGCTTGCATTTTTAAGAAATCCAGCGCATCGCCCATCGACGTGCCCGGCATCATGACGCCCTCCAGCGTGACGGCATTGAGCTGTTGAAACTGAGGCCGCGAGCTGGGTTCGACACTGTCCGAGAACGATACCAGCGTCGACAGCGGAATCAGCCCGCCGCTGCCGGAACGCACGTAATAGTTGTTCAACATACTGTGATCGAGACGAAACTTGCGCGCCACCTGGGGAATCACCTTGTAACTGCGCCCCTCCAGATTGAAGCGGTTGACGTAACCGCCGCCGAGCATGGCCGCCAGTTCGCGGCCGATGTCCTGCATGCTCACGCCAAGATCGCCGGCCAAATCACGATTCACAATGATGCGCGTGCTGGGTCGATCGAAATTCACCGACTTACGCAGAAACATGAATCGGCCGCTGTGCATGGCGCGGGCAACGATCTGATCAGCGAATCCCATCATGCGGCCGTAACCGCTATCGGAGGTAATAACGAACTGCACCGGAAGACCGCCACCGGCGCCGGGGATACTGGGACGATTGAACACCGCCACTTGCAAGCCGGCGATCTGCGCCAGTTTTCCCTGCAATTCCGGTTGAATCTGCATCTGCGAGCGGTGACGTTGAGTCGGTGGCGGCATTTTGAAGCCGCCGAAAACCGTACTTGGACTGCCCATGCCGAGTAGGAAAAAACTTTCCTTGTACTCCGGGATGCTCTCGAAAGCCTGGACGATTTTGCGCGTATAAATCTCATCATAATCGATAGTCGCGGTCTGCGGCGCATCGGCCTTGAAAAACAGAATGCTTTGATCCTCAACCGGCGCCAACTCCGCACGACTGGTAACGAACATGAAATAGATACTGATGAGTATCGCCACCGCGAATACCATGGTGACCGTGACGTATTGCAGCGAACCATGCAACGAACGCTGATAACGGTCAGCCAAACGCGTAAAGAAATGCTCCACCGCGCGCTCGAAACGGCCCTGCTCACCACCGGCCTTGAGCACTTTCGATGACATCATCGGCGACAAGGTCAACGCGACGATGCCCGAGACCAGTACCGCCCCGGCCAGTGTGAAGGCAAACTCGGTAAACAAAGTGCCGACCAGCCCGCCCATGAAGCCGATCGGCGCGAATACCGCCAGCAACGTCGTGGTCATGGAGATGATCGGCAACAACAATTCGCGTGCGCCGACAATTGCCGCTTGAATCCGGGTCTTGCCCTCTTCGATATGGCGATGCACGTTCTCGACCACGACAATGGCATCATCAACCACCAGGCCAATGGCCAAAACCATCGCCAGCAGCGTCAGTAAATTGATGGAAAAGCCCAACGCCAACATGACCGAAGCGCCGCCAATCAGCGACAAGGGCACCGCGACGGCCGGTATGATGGCCGCGCGCATGGAGCCCAAAGACAGGAAAATCACCACCAGGACGATCAACACCGCTTCAACGATGGTGCGGAACACTTCGTTGATGGAATCCTGTATGTACACCGAGGCATCGTAGGGCAAAACCACATTGAGCCCTTCCGGTAACTGACTCTTCAGGTCCGGCAGCAGTGCATGTACCCCTCCGGCGACGTCGAGCGGGTTGGCACCGGGAGCTGGATCGATACCGATGAAGATCGCCGGCTTGCCCTTGTACCAGTTGGTGGAGTTGTAATCTTCCGAACCCATCTTCGCGTCCGCGACATCGCGGATTCGCACCAACGCGCCATTACCGGCACGCACGACCAAATTGCGGAAATCCTCCGGCTGCGCGACGTCGGTACTGGCGGTCAGATCGATAGCCACGAAGGCGCCCTTGGTCTGCCCGACCCCGGCAAGAAAATTGTTGGCCCGCAGTACGTTGACGACATCGGCGGCGGTCACGCCCAGCGCCGCCATGCGATTCGGATCGAGCCATACGCGCATGGCAAAGGTCTTGTTGCCGATCAGGCGCGCCTTGGCTACGCCCGGCACCGCTTGCAGTTTGGGCTGCACCACGCGCAGCAAATAATCGGTGACCTGCGACAACTGCATGTCGTCGCTGTAGAACGCCAGATACATGAGCGACGTGGTATCGCCGGTGCTCGACTGAATCACTGGATCCTCGGCCTCGGCCGGCAGCACGGCACGCTGACTGGCCACTTTCGCCTGGATCTCGGCGACTGCGGCGCTTGGATCATAGTTGAGGCGCATATGCGCTTCGATGGTCGACAAGCCTTGTGTACTGCTCGAAGACAAGTAGTCGATGCCGTCGGCCTCGGCGATCGCCTGTTGCAGCGGTTGGGTGATGAAGCCGCGAATCAACTCGCTGCTGGCGCCGGGATAGGCCGTGGTCACGGTCACTACCGTGCTGTTGAGCTTTGGGTATTGGCGCACCTGCAGCGACAGCAACGAGCGCACGCCGACCAACAGTATCAACAGACTGACGACGCTGGCCAATACCGGCCGGCGCACGAAGAGGTCGGTGAATTTCATGGCGTATTGACCCGCTGCGGCTCGAGCTTGATGGAATTGTCGATCTTCACCGGCGCGTCATTGCGCAGCTTGATCTGTCCCGCGGTTACCACCTCGTCGCCGGCCCGCAGTCCTTTGACGATCTCGACGCGTCCATCACGCACTTCGCCGGTCTGCACTTGGCGGCGCACGACCACATGGGAATCGCCTTTCTGCTTGATCATGAATACGGAATCGCCGTACGGGTTATAGGTGATGGCCGTACGCGGCACGGTCAGCACACCACGGCGCAGCGGCAGCACCAGACGCGCCTCGGCGAACATACCGGGCTTGAGCTTGGCGTTGCGATTACTCAGCGTGGCACGGACCTGAATATTGCGCGTGCCCTGATCGATATTGGCGCTGATGGCGCTGATGGCCGCCTCGAAAACCTTGCCGGGATACGCCTGCACCTGCACCAACACCTTCTGCTTTTGGCTCAACTGGGCCAAGTAGCGCTCCGGCAAAGATAGATCGACGTAAATCGGGTCGAGCGCCTGCAACGACACGATTGCGTTACCGGCCTTCAGATACTGACCCAAATTGACTTTGCGTATACCAAGCACGCCTGTGAACGGCGCGCGCACCGCCAATTGCGCAATACGGGCCCGCTCGGCGGCGACCGCCGCCTTGGCTTTGTCGAGATTACCGCGCGCGGTATCGTAACTAGCCTGCGAGGTCGACTTCTGCTTGAGCAGCCGCGACTGTCGCCGATACTCGACCTCGGTCAATTGCTGATCGGCGACCAAACCCGCCAACACTTCGCGATCGACACGATCGTCGAGCTGCACCAGCAGTTGACCTTGCTGCACGGTCTGACCGGAGACGAATTCGATAGCCCGAATCTGCCCATCGGTCTGACTGGAGACGTCGACACCATTGCGCGCTACCAGACTGCCCACCGTGCGCAGATACGGCTGCCAATCCTGCGCCTCGACCTTGGCCGATGCCACCACCGCCGGCGGTCGCGGACGTGAAAACATTTCGGCCATCTTCATGCCTACGAACATCTTCCAGCCGAAAATTGCGCCGAATACCACGGCGAGTAGAAGCAAGACGATGATAAGGCGCTTAATCACGGCGAAATTCCATATAGGTGGTTAGATCAGGGACGAATAGAACCTGCTAGACATAGATGACGCCGCGCGCGCCAAGGAAAAACCCGGCAAGAGCGTACACGGCTGTGGCATCCAAGCCGCTAGCGCGCGACCTTACCATAACTGCGGACATTGCCGCCAGAGTGATTCGGCCGCGTCTCCGTTATCGTTTCGCACGCGCCCGCATTGGCATTATGATGCCCTCATGAATCTCGGCACCCGCACCTTTGCCGCCGTCGTTTTGACACTGCTTTTGCCGGCAAACCACCTTGCGCACGCCGCCAGCGCAACGCGCGAATTCGACGACGGCCGGTTATGGCTACGTCTGACCGCGCGCACGCCACAACAAATCGCCGCCTTTTACATTGGCCGCAAGTTTCCAGCCAACATGATCGACGTCGCCCGTAAACAATGCTTCTTCACGGTGGTCATTCGCAATCGCAGCGATAAAATCATCTGGCTGGACCTGGCTCGCTGGCGCTTTATCGATCGTAACGCAGATATAAACCGACTCGATCGCGCTTGGTGGCAACAGCAGTGGCAGCGCCTGAAGGCGCCGATGGCGAGCCAGTCGACTTTCCGCTGGACGCTGCTACCGGCTTCGCTCGACTTTCACCCAGGCGAGACCGAGGGTGGCAATCTCACCCTGCCGCGGAGCGGACGCCGGTTCAGTATCGAGGCACTGTTTCCGACCGAGGCCGATGGTAGCGGCAAACCGATTCGGGTGCGCTTCGATGACCTGCGCTGCGCCGAGGACCCTAAACCGTGACCCGCGTACTTGGATTTTGGCTGGCTTGTCTATGGTTCACCAACGGCATCGCCGCGCCTACGCTACCGGCGGGGATTCTGAAACTACAGCCGTACACGGCGCCGGCTCTGCAACTGTCCGACATGGATGGCAATCCCTTCGATCTGCGCCAAGCCCGTGGACACTGGGTGTTCGTGCACTTTTGGGCCAGTTGGTGCGCGCCCTGCCGGCGCGAAATGCCGACCATACAACGCCTGCACGAGCAATTCGCGCATAGCCGACTACAGCTCGTTTTGATCAATACCGCCGAAGACGACGACACCGTATTTACCTTTCTGTCAGCGGTGGCGCCGCAACTGACTTCGCTCATGGACCGCAACGGCTTAGCGACAGAGCGATGGCGGCCGCGCGGCCTACCAGCCACTTATCTGGTCGACCCACAAGGCAATGTGCGTTATCAGGCTTTGGGTGGACGTCCATGGGATCAAGGGGATTATCAACAGTTTTTGCGCCACCTCATCGGTGCCGGGGTCAACCCGGCTACGCGTTGAAGGGCGCCCATAACCGGGATCAGTGGCGCGGCTTGGTGCGTCCGGTGGGCACGGCCTGAAACGGATCGTCCGGCCAGTAATGCTTCGGATAACGGCCTTTCAAATCCTTTTTGACTTGGTGATAGGCGTCGGCCCAAAAACTGGCCAGATCCTGCGTCACCTGTACCGGCCGCCGCGCCGGCGATAGCAATTGCAACATCAGCGGTACGCACCCACCGCCGATGCAAGGCGTGTCCGTGGCGCCGAACATTTCCTGCACGCGCACCGCCAACGCCGGCGGCTGACAAGAATAATCGATTGCCACGCGCGAACCGCTCGGCACCGTAATATGCGTCGGCGCCAGCTCGTCGAGCGCGCGTTGTTGCGGCCAGGACAATAGGCTACCGAAAGCGGCGTCCAAATCCATGCGCGGCAGATGACTGGCACGACGAATGCCATCCAGAAACGGTGCAAGCCATTGATCAACGCTCTCTAGCAGCGCCTGGTCGCTAACGTCCGGCCACGAATCGGGCTGTAGGCGGCGCACAAACTGCAGGCGCTGCTGTCGAGTGCGTAGCTCGCGCGTCCACGGTAAGGCATCGATGCCCAGCGCGCGCACGCCGTCCAGCATAGCTTGACGAATCTGTTCAACATCAGTGTCGACCAGCGCTTCCGCAGTCAGTGTCAGTTCACCATAGCGTCGCTCGTTGCATGCTATGACCGCCTTTTCGCGCGCATCCCAACGCACCACACGGACGCTTTCAATGCGATCGCTGAAGTGTTCAATCAATTCGGCCCGAGAAATCTCGGCGGCCAAAAACACGCGCGCTTCGCGCTGACCGGCATCGAGATGCGCCACCACGATATAGTCGCAGGCCGCCAGCGGTTCGGCTTGTGCGAAATAAGCACCACGACCATTTGCCAGCAGAAACCGATTATCGGCGCCGACACGGCGCTGCGCGACGCGTTCCGGATAGGCCAACGCCAGCAACAGTCCGACGCCCGCCGGCGTCGACGGCGGCGACGCTGCGCCGCCAATTTGGCGCTGACACTGGCGCGCCACGCGCTGCACGCGTGCCAACGCAGCACGCTCGACGCTGACGGCGGCCGACGGCGTGTCGCCACGCAATGCGCCGATGCGCTGCGCGATGTCGCAGTCGCGCTCATTGCCGCGCAATATGTCGCGTTCGCCGAGCAAAGCCGCCAGTTCACACGCCGACGTGGCGGCGCCCAAGCCGCGCGCATGCAAAACCATGTGCGCCAGGCGAGGGTGCATTGCAAGCGTCGCCATGCGTCGACCGTGCGCGCTGATACGCCCCTGCCCGTCAAGCGCACCGAGTGTTGTCAGCAGCTCGCGGGCCTGCGCGAAACTGGCCGCAGGCGGTGGATCAAGCCAAGCCAAATCATCTACCCGCGCGCCCCACAGCGCCAGTTCCAACGCCAATGGCGCCAAGTCGGTTTGCATGATTTCGGGCGTATTGAACGGTTGCAGTTGTTGCTGGCGCTGCTCGCTCCACAAGCGATAGCACACACCCGGGTAAAGCCGTCCGGCGCGTCCACAGCGCTGCGCCGCGGACGCCTGCGACACCGCGACGGTGCGCATACGAGTCATGCCGGTACCGGCGTCGAAAACGGCTACGCGCACCAGACCGGCATCGACGACGATGCGAATACCGTCGATGGTCAGACTGGTCTCGGCAATATTGGTCGCCAAAACTACTTTACGCTGACCGGCCGTTGCCGGCCGAATGGCCAAATCCTGGGCCGCAGCATCGAGTTCTCCATACAACGCGACAATGTGTACGTCGCCGCCGATGCCGGTATCGCCCAGACATCGCGCGACATCCTTGATTTCGCCCGCACCGGGCAGAAACACCAATACACTGCCGTGCTCTTCTTGCAGCGCGCGCAGCACCGTCTGCGTCACCTGCACCGACACCGACCGCCGTTCCAGCAGCGCCGGCCGCGCACCGGCGCCGTAGCGGATTTCCACCGGGTAGCTGCGACCGGCGCTGGTCAGCAGCGGCGCGTCGCCCATCACCCGTGCAACCGCGTCGCCATCCAGAGTCGCCGACATGACAAGCAGTCGCAGGTCGTTGCGCAGCACGGCACGTGACTGCAGACACAGCGCCAAGCCGAGATCGGCATGCACGCTACGTTCGTGGAACTCATCAAAAATCACCGCACCGACACCTGGCAGCTCGGCATCGCTTTGCAACATGCGCGTCAGAATGCCCTCGGTGACCACTTCGATGCGGGTATCGTTGCCGACCCGCGAATCCATGCGTACACGGTAACCTACGGTGGCGCCGACCTCTTCACCCAAACTCGCGGCCATATAACGTGCCGCCGCCCGCGCGGCCAAGCGACGTGGCTCAAGCATGATAATCTTACGCCCGGCAAGCCAGCTCTCACCGAGCAGTGCCAACGGCACGCGGGTGGTCTTGCCGGCGCCCGGCGGCGCCTGTAAGACGGCCACGCCGCGCTCGCCGAGTGCACGCGTCAACGGTGCCAGAACCACGTCGATGGGCAGATGTTGGCGCAATTGCATGGACATCAAAGCGCATTCCCGGCGTCCGCAGCCGACACCATCAAGCGGCCCGATCCTGCACCAATACCCAGGGCGCGGCCACCACCGCCCACAAAACGGCATTGCCGGCGTGCCATACATGCGCCTCCTCCACCGACACCGGTGCGATCTGTCCGCTGCGCATCCAGTCTGCGATCATGGCGCGGTCATCACGCGCCATATAGACGGCGACCTGCACCAAATCCAGTTCAGTTGCCACGCGCACGGCCACACCACGGGCGAAATGCGGCTGCAACTCCTGCCAGGTAATTCGTGCGGTCTCGTGGTTGAGCTTGGTCCAGAGTTCATCGTCGGATGCATTCATCGCCATAAGCCGGGTTGCTGACGTCCGCGCCATTATGCCGACTGGCCGGGGCCAAGAACAGCCGCCGCGGGCACACAAGCATTTGCCGCGCGGCGGCGGCTCACGGTAGAGTCGGCGCCCATGAGCCGCCTGCTTGCACTGAACAAACCCTATAACGTGCTGTGCCAGTTCACCGACACATCCGGCCGCGCAACTTTGGCCGACTATGTCGAGGAAACAGGCGTGTATGCCGCCGGGCGACTGGACCGAGACAGCGAAGGGTTGGTGCTACTCACTGACGATGGTCGCCTGCAGGCACGCATCGCCGATCCGAAGCATCGACTCTGGAAAACCTATTGGGTCCAAGTGGAAGGGAACCCGACCGCCACAGCCTTGCTGCAACTGCAACGCGGCGTGGCGCTCAAGGACGGCGTTACGCGCCCGGCGCGGGTAGAATTCATGCCCGAACCGAGCGGACTGTGGCCGCGCGAGCCGCCGATTCGCCGGCGCGCCGCCATACCCACACGCTGGTTGCGCGTTTCGATTTGCGAGGGACGTAACCGGCAGGTACGGCGTATGAGCGCCGCCGTCGGCTTCCCCACGCTACGCTTGATCCGCTACGCTATCGGTGCCATCTCGCTGGACCGATTAGCGCCCGGCGAATGGCGCCACGAGTCCGAGTCACATTTATTCGAACGGCCATAGCGGCGCCGGCAATTTGGTTTGCTGTCAGCAACGTCACGATTGGCCGGTATGTGACGCCTGTCGCAGGCACAATGTGAACTCACTCCAATCCCCGCCACAGTGCGGCGACACACAACGCGCGAATGTGACCCGAGTCGCAGTTGCGCGCCGGCGATCATCGTTAGGTTCTACCTGACTATAACCGCTTTGGGATTGGGGACGGAAATGCATGACCGGTTCCGGCGTCTGCATGAACTGGGTAACGTGTTGGCACGCGCGGCGCACCGCCGGGCACCCAGGATTCTGCGCGCCACGCGGCAACACCTTTATCTATGCGCGACCGCGTTACTCGCCGTTGCGGGTTATGCGATGCTGGTGGTCGCCCCCGCTGCAGCCCTCTACGCGCTTGCGTACTTGCCGGGGATCTATGCCAGCCATGGCTGGCTCGGCGTCGCGGCAAACGCGTCTTGCGTCGTTGGCGCTGGCGCACTCAGTATCTATCTATTCCGCACGCCCCTGAACGCGCCGCACGGACATGCCCTTTCCGAACCTCAGGCGCAAGTACTGCAACACAAGCTCGAGCAGAGCGAATACGGCGCCGTCATGAAGCGCAATGGCAATATACGCATCACCGATCAACTCGAAATAACGTGGATGAAAATTCCCAGCCGGGCATTAGCGCTGACCTGGACCTCCACCCTGTATATCGGATTGCCGATGCTAATGGCGCTGTCGCGCGAACAATTCGCACTCGCGGTGACACGCAGGCTGTGGCGCCCACGCTCACCACGGCAATACGTGATGCGCTGGCTGTCCGCGCAGCGCTCGATGTGGCAGGCCTATGATCATACCTTCGCCGCCCGTCAAGACTGGACCGCGCGCTGTATACGGCCACTGATCACATTCTACCAACGCGTCTACTGCCGCGTGTCGGCCCCACTTGCGCGTATGTATGAATTGCGACTCGACCGCACGCTATCGGAACATGTCGCCAGCGACGATCTGGTCACGCTGATGTCAACCGAGATTTGCGCCGCCCGATTCCTGAACGAACGTTTTTGGCCGGCGATCGACGCTCAAGTCAAACGACAAGCCGAGCCGCCGGCACCGTACGGCAAGCTGGAAACCGCTCTGTACGATCCATACCCGCGCGACGATGCCAAACAATGGCTACAGCAGGCCGCGACTTCCGAGCATGCTGGTGCTTTCGCTCCAAATTTGAAGCGCCGTCTCAACAATCTCGGTCATCTGCAGGCTTGGCCGCCGTCGCCGCCACAGTGCAGCGCCGGCCGTGATCTACTCGGCGAATCATTCGCCGAACTGGTCGCGACATTCGACCAGCAGTGGGCGGATGACAATCGGGTGCGCTGGCGTGCACTGCACAAAATGCACGCCCCGGCATTGATGAAACTGGCCGCACTGCGCGCGAAGGCAGCACAGCGGACATTGCACGGTCGCGAAGCAAGGAAATACGCCAGCCTGGTGAAACAGTACATGCCGCCAGACGAAGTCGCGGCAACATTGACCGCCTTGCTGGCGGTCAATGACACCGATGCGCGTTTACAGTTTGGTGTTGGCCGCATACTGCTCGCCAACGATGAACCAGAAGGCATACTGGCGCTGAAACGCGCCGTCAGTCTTGACCGGCGCTACCAGGCTCCCGCCCATCGGTTGATCGGCAATTTCGCCGTTACGGCAATTCGCACGCACGGTGCCGCTGGGCCATTTGAACGGACGCGACCGCAGGTGTTCACCGCCGTCGCGTGAACGGGACGGCGCTTGCCGTCGCGTCGCCCAACCCAGCACCTAGCCGCCCCTGGTTCAGTGCGGCGTAGGGCCTTGCGATACCTGCACCAAATCGTTCAACCGCAACCAGTGTGCAAACGCCCGTCGCACCTGCTCGGCGTTCAACTTCAAATAGCGGCGTGCAGCCCGCATCGGTTCGTCGAGCGGCAAACCGATCAGGTCGCGCTCCAACAACCCCCCCGCGATCGCACCGACGCTCGCCTCCGACAAGGGAATTTCGCGTAGCAGCATCGCCTTGGCTTGGTGCAATTCCGCCGCGCTCACCGGCGTGGTCTGCATATCGTGCAGATCATGTTCGATGATGGCGCGAGCTTTGGATACATTAGGCGGATCGCAAGCATAGCTGACCAGATAGACGCTGCGCGTCTTACCGACATCGAATTGCGAGCCGACGTAATACACCAAGCCGGCCTGTTCGCGCAGATCGCGATACAACCGCGTGGCGTAGAAAGCGCCACCCAAGACATGATTACCCAGCTCCAATGCGTAATAGTCGGGGCTGAAGCGGTTCAGCCCCAAAGTCTCGGCCAACACCACTTGGTCTTGTACGCGGCTCGGGTTCGGTACCGCCGTGTAGGCCACCCGGTTCGCCGGTACCGCGGGTAAGTCGGTGGGCGGCTTCGGGCCGTTTGCCGCCCAAGCGCCGAAGTATTTCTCAACCACGCGGCGGGCGCGCGCGGCATCAATGTTGCCGACCACGACAATGGTGGTCAGATCCGGGCGAAACGCACGGCGGTAATAATCGCGCACATCGCGCAGCGTAAGCGACTTAACACTGGCCACGGTCGCATGCCGCAGGGTCGGATCGTGCGCCGGAAACAGGTCACGCTTCAGCGCCTGTCGGGTTTGAAAGGCAGGACTGTGAAGCACGCCGCCGACCGTGGCGGCGAGTTGACCGCGAATCACCCCCAGCGCCCGCGCCGGTAAGGCGGGATGTAGTTCGGCGTCCGCCAATAGCTGCATGCCGCGATCAAAGTGCGAGGACAGCACTTGCAGCGAGAATGAGCGCCCGGCGTTGGCCGCAGCGCTGATGTTATCCAAAGCGCGCTGATAGGCAATACGATCGAGCGTCGTGGTGCCATAAGATAGCAACTGACCGAGTAAGGCGCTGACGCCTTCCTTGCCTGGCGGGGTATCGAGATTCGCGCGTCCCCGTATCTTGCCGAACACGCTCACCGTATCGCTGACATTCTCATGCTGCACGATCAGTCGAATGCCGTTCGGGAGCACGCTGACGCTAGGCTGCGCGCTATCGGTCGGCAACGTCAAGCGTTGCACGGCGGCGCGCGCCCAGGGCGGTAAACGCACGCCGGAAGTCGGTTTCGGCGTGAACGACTCTTTGCCGCCAAAGCCGGCGGAGGTGACCGGCTTGCCCGACTTTTGCGGCGTGGCGATGGCGACAATAGCGTGTTTAAAATCGAGATAACGGCGCGCAACGCGGTTTACGTCCGCTACCGTGACCTTACGGATGGCCGCGATATCATCATCCGGCGACGCGCGCCCTTCGACCGCCAGCGCTTGAGACCAAGCGTTGGCAAGGCCGGCAATCGAATTTTTCTGGAATTCCGCGCCGGCGATCTCGCCCAGCTTGGCCGCCTTTACCAGATCCGCGTCGACACCGTGGCGCAGGATTTGTTTCAATACGGTGCGCACGCGCGCCGCCAATGCCGCGCCGTCCGCGCCTTGAGGAAACGACGCGGTAGCGTACGCCAGGCCCGCGTGCGGCAGCGTATCAATGGAAAAATCGGCGTTCAACGCCTTGCCTTGCGGCACCAACCCATACAGCGGACCGCGTTTGCTACTGAGCACATCGGCCAATACCTGCACGGCGGCGAAATCGGCGCTGTCGAAACCCGGCATACGGAAGGCCAGAACGGCTGTTCCATACGGTTGATCGGTGTGCATATGCAACGTAACCGGCTTGACCGGCTGTAGCACGAATGCCGGGCGCGCCGGTACCGCGCGCGGCGCGATGTCGCCGAACAAACGCTTGATCTGCGCCAAGGCGCGTGGCGGATCGATATCACCAACGACCACCAGCACGGCGTTGGACGGACTATACCAGCGCTGATGAAACTGTTTGAGCATGGCGCCGGTGGTCTTGTCAAAAGACGCCCGCGTGCCGAGCGCGTCGTGCGCATACGGCGTGCCTTTGAACATAGCGCGCAGCAATTTGGTATATAGGACGTACTGGGGATTGGATAAATCCTGCGCCACTTCCTGCTCGATCGCGCGGCGTTCTTGCTGCCAGGATTTTTCGTCATCGAGCACGCCGCGCATGCGCAGTGCCTGCACATGCAGCGCGGTATTCAGATCCTGCGACGGCACGGTAAAATAATACTGCGTCACCGACTGCTGCGTATCGGCATCGAAATTGCCACCCATGGAAGCTGTGATATCGGCAAGTTGTGCCGCCGACAGGCCCGGACTGCCGCGAAACATCATATGCTCTTGCGCGTGCGCGGTGCCGGGAAAGCCCTGTGGCGCCTCGTCCGAACCGACCCGATAATTCATCTCGGTGGTCACCACCGGCGCTAATGTATTGCGCACGATGACCACGCGCAGCCCGTTATCGAGCGTCGCGTGCAGGGTCGCAGCCGCCGGAAGCCCAACGCCGGTCGCCAGCACGGCGACGAATGCGCAAAGCCATCGGCGCAGCCTGCCACGAGATGCACATGGATCTGTATAGGGTGCAAGCGTCCTCACCCTCCGCGCTGCCAGGTTTCGGCCACCTACCATCAATGGGTCAGGGACACGCACTAGACACCTCGCTGTCTCGCCGAAGCGAATATGGTCATAAAATGGGTACCGTGCCGTTCGCGAACCGACAACCGCGAATGCGATCCCGACGCTGACGACAACGAACGTAAGCGGCCGCCTCGACGTAGTTCCGCCGTCCACTTCGACCGCACCGTAGCGCGCGCAGACAGGCGCGGGGACGTCTTGCAAGCGAAGAGGCGCTATCGTGATGGTCGGCCAGTGTCGCCAGCCCGCCACACAAAGTCCATGCTAACGGCGGCCAAACCGGCCAATCTTACCCGATGGTAATTTAGCGCCGACCCATATAGACGCGCACACAAAACGCCGATCAATAACCTACGGTCATTGCGGGCCGGCAGCGGCCGACAATGACCGGGAATCTGCTCGCCGCGCCGAGGCCGTACCGTCAATAGTTTTTACACTTTATTGATCAATCGCTCCTATCTATCTTCCCGATATTTAGCAACTAACTGTATTTAAACAAAAATAATGTAGTTGGCGCGTTTTATGCGTCGCGTTTGATGTCTGCATGATCTCAGGGTCACAACGTATTTTGGTAAAAAAGGCGGCGGGCGCGAGGGGGACGGGTTTGCTTAATGCGGCGGCGATAACCGCCCCGTTAAGCACGGATCTTCGATTAAATTGGGGGTATTTACCGAATGAACAAGTACTTACACGCGCTTGCGGGGCTGTGCCTGATACTGGCGGGAACGTCGGTACAGGCAAGCGCCATCAACATTTTGTGGTATTCGGGCGGTGTTACCAACACGCCGGACTATCAGGCCAATATCAGTAACCTGGTTGGTCAGGCCGCGGCGGCAACCAGCCACAACAGCTGGTCGATCACCTATTGGGATAACGGCACTATGCCGAGTGGCAGTTACAATGCTCTGGTGGTCGCTTCGCCACAGGGCGGTTGGAATACCTACCCTGACTACGCGGCCCTGGTGGCCGCGGCACCGAGCTTCGGCAACCGTGTCATGGTAACCGGACAAGACGCCGACTGGCATTATCTCAATGGCACCCCCAGCGCTACCACGTTTGACGGCCCGCAAGGCTTTCTGATCGACGCCATCAACTGGGCCGGTTCCGGCACCGGCATGGGCGCCGTGCTGCTGGGCGCCAACAGCGCCACCTATAGTGGTGGCAATATACTGGCCAGCCTCAGCGGCCTCGGCACCGCGACGGATTCGGGGTCCAATACGGTCAATATCCCGGCTGCGTTCGCCACCTTCCCGATCAATGAGGGCCTGACCTCAGCCGGCCTCAGTAACTGGAGCACGTCGTCGCACAATAGTTGGACCGGCTTCGATACCAGCCTTTGGACCGGTATCAATGTCGATGGCAGCGGCAATGCTGTGACATTGGTATCAGCCGCCACCGCCAGCGGCGGTACCGGCAGCGGCACGGTACCGGAGCCGGCCACGCTGGCGCTGCTCGGCATCGGCCTGCCCGGCATGCTGGTACTGGCTGCGCGCCGTCGCCGGCGCGGCTAAACCCGGCTTTAGATCCACCGATTGGGCCAAACGGCCGCAAACGGCCCCGGCGTTGCAGGGGCCGTTTTTTTATTGTCAAATAATTTGACACCCGCCGCAGCGCCCGGCATCGATCCGGCATCGACGCACCGGGCTGCAACGATTTAGTACTTGCCTTATGCTGTGTCCATGGCCGCACACAATAACGCCAACCCGGCCGCACTCAAGAGCTTGCGAAATTGGGCACGCTGGCCCAAGGAGAGGTTGCTTGATGCCCGTATTTGCGACCTCGGCTTGCGCATCGAAGGCTCGCCGCTGGCGGCACGTATTGAGCAGCTTTACCGTGAACTCGACCGCCAGCGATTTATGTTCCGGCCGCATTTTTGGTTATCGGACGACTGGTACTGCCCAGATGACATACCTGGCGTCGCTATTCCGTTCTTTCTCTCGCACCCGCGGCTTAAACGTCTGGAGCTGGAATCGGTCATGGAGGTCGAAGGCGGTACGCGCGACTGGTGCATGCGCCTGCTGCGCCACGAGACCGCGCACGCCTTGCTCAATGCCTATCGCCTGCATGAGCGCCGCGATTGGCGGCGTATATTCGGTCGACCGAACGCCCCCTACCCGGACGCCTACCTGCCCAAACCGTACAGTAAACGCTACGTGCTCAACTTACCCAACTGGTATGCGCAGGCACATCCACACGAAGATTGGGCCGAAACCTTTGCCGTGTGGCTGCAGCCACGCTCCGAATGGCGGCGGCGTTACCGCAGTTGGCCTGCACTGAAAAAACTGGAATACGTCGACGCATTGATGGCCGAGATTGCCGATCGGCGCCCACGCCTGCGCAACCGTCGCGAAGTCTACCCGGTGCAGAAAATGCGCCTCAGCTTACGCCAATACTATGAAGACAAGATTGCGCGTTACGGCCACGATAGTCCGGAGTTTTTCGATCGCGACTTGAGGAAATTATTCTCCGGCGACGCCGCACACGCGCGCAACGAAAAGGCGTCGCATTACATCCGTCGAACGCGCAAAGACGTACTGACGGTGGTCGAACACTGGACCGCCGAATATAAGTACCGTATCAATGAGGTGCTCAAGGAGATGGTGCGCCGCTGCGACAAACTGAATCTTCGTGTGGCGCTCGACGATCAAACCATGAAACCGGAAATGGTCGCTTTCCTAACCACTTTGGTGATGCAAAAACTCTACAGCGGCGGATTCCGGATACATTTATGAAAAACAAAAAACTGCGCGTAATGATGCTGGTGCACACCGAGTTGGTACCGCCGCATGATCTGTCCTCCGAAGACGATCCACGCATGGACAAATACCGCACCGAGCACGACGTCCACAACGCGCTGCTGGCGCTGGGCCACGAGGTGCGTATGGTACCCGTCGACGATGACATCGCACCGATTCGCGCCACCATCAATGAATGGAAGCCGCACATCGCCTTCAACTTGTTAGAGGCCTTCGCCGGCAACGCCGCGCTCGATTACTATGTGGTCAGCTACCTGGAGATGCTCGGTATACCCTACACCGGCTGTAATCCGCGCGGCCTGCTGCTGGCGCGCGACAAAGCGTTGTCAAAAAAATTGATGAGCTATCATCGAATCCGCGTACCGGCTTTCCGCGTATTCCGTTGGGGGCGCACCTTGTCAGCCGGGCGCGGGCGTAACCTACCTTATCCCATGGTGGTGAAATCGCTGCTGGAGCAGGGCTCGGTCGGCATCGCGCAAGCCTCATTCGTCAATAACGAAGCCGAGTTGATCGAGCGCGTGATTCAATTACAGGAAATGACTGGCGGCGACGTTATCGCCGAACAGTATATTGATGGCCGCGAGCTTTATGTAACGGTGCTGGGCAACAAGCGCCTGCAGGTATTGCCGGTACGCGAATTGATCTTCGGCGACTACGACGACAACGAACCGCGCATGGCGACCTATAAAGTCAAATGGGATGAAAAGTACCGCCAGCGCCACGGCATTGATTACCAATTTGTGCGCAATCTACCAGCCGGTATGGCGGATTATATTCCCAAATTATGCAAGCGCATCTACCGCATCCTGGAGTTGAGCGGCTACGCACGCATGGATCTACGCTTGAGCACCGACGGGCGCGCATACGTGTTGGAGGCCAACCCTAATGCCGCCCTGGCGGACAACGAGGACGTGGCCTTCTCAGCTGAAAAAGCCGGCCTGAGCTACCCACAGTTTATTCAGCGGCTGTTGAATCTCGGTCTCGGCGCGGCACGCGTGCGCGGAGCATGAGCGAAGTCAGTCTACGCGCAGTTCATGTGCGGCGGTGACGATGCCGTCAGCGTCCGCGTACAGGTAATCACCCGGATGAAATAACACGCCGGCAAAAGATACCGGCACCTCCACTTCGCCGGCACCGAGCTTGCGACTTTTGCGCGGATGCACATTGAGCGCACGCACACCAATCGCGATCGCGCCGATTTGCGCTGCATCGCGAATACAGCCGTTTACCACCACGCCGGACCAACCGTTGTCGCAGGCCAACTGCGCCAGCCGGTCGCCGAGCAGCGCGCAGCGCAACGAAGCGCCACCGTCGACCACCAGCACGCGGCCGTCGCCCGGTGATTCCACCATCTGACGAACCAGAACGTTATCCTCGAACACGCGTACGGTGGCAACAGGGCCGCAAAACGCGTTGCGGCCGCCATAGTCGCGAAATAGCGGCTCAAGCACATGCGCGTCGTCGTGTGCGTCGCATAAATCGGTAGTATTGAAACTGCTTAACATTTGTCTGCTCCGCGCCGCGCGGGCTTATTCACATAGGAGATGCGGACCGGGACTTCGAGCGTCACGCTGCTACGCTAACGAGAAACGGCCTAAATGACTGCGCCCGTAGCACGCATACTTTATACTAGAACATCGAATCCTGGGAAACACCTTGCGCCGCACCTGCGATCTCTTGAATCAATGCCCAAATCGACCGTCAACCACCGCACTGCCGCGCTTGCTTATGTGCTGCTGACCCTCGCCACCTTGTTCTGGGCCGGCAATGCGATCATCGGGCGGGCCTTGTACGCAGAGATTCCGCCGGTTACGTTTGCGTTCTGGCGCTGGGCGCTGGCATCCATGGTATTGCTGCCATTCAGTTGGCATCATCTGCGCCGCGACTGGCCGCAAATCGTACACGCGTGGCCGACTATGCTCATGCTATCGGTACTTGGCGTCAGCACCTTCAACGCCTTACTGTATGAAGCCGCGCACACCACCACGGCCACCAGCATCGCCTTGATCCAAACGGCCATGCCGGCCACTATCGTTGTACTCAGCTTGTTACTGTTCGGCGAACGCGTCAGCCTACGCGCAGGCGTGGGCGTGGCGCTCAGTATCACCGGCGCACTGGTAGTGGTGGCACACGGATCACTCGCGGTACTCGCGCATCTGCACTTCCTGCCCGGCGATCTACTGATGCTGTTGGCAGTGTTATTTTATGCATTGTACTCGGTCTTGCTGCGCAAACGGCCCGCCATCCACGCGCTCAGTTTTTTGAATGTCACGTTCGTCGTTGGCGCGCTGGCGTTGCTGCCGTTGTACTTGTGGGAATATTCGGTGCGCGGTGCGCCAAGCATGCGTGCCGAAGTCATGGCCGCGTTCGCCTACGTGGCGATCTTCCCATCGATACTGGCGTATTTGTTCTGGAACCATGGCGTCGCCGCCATCGGCGCTAACCGCACCGGGCTGTTCATGTGTCTGGTGCCGGTATTCGCCTCGGCCTTGGCGATCCTATTGCTGGGCGAAACGCTGCATGTCTTTCACATCGTCGGGCTCGGGCTTATCGTCGGCGGATTCCTACTCTTCAACCGCGGCCCGGAACGGGCCAACGCCTAAGGTTAAGGACGTGGCGCCGATTCAGTCGGGCAACCGCCCCCCGGCCGGCGTAAACCGGTTCGGCCAACGGATGATTGAATTCACCAGCGTACAAGACTGACATCACGGTCAGGCCGCAATTCACCCGGGCGCGACTGCGCTTTGCCAACGCAATGCCACTTCGACGCCCGCCTGCCGGCTTGATGCCGATCGATTTGGCACGCGTTGTGGGCTAGCCGAATCCCCGCATCAGATAAAGAATGAGCATGCCGCCCAACACCGCAACCGCTGTGTTCGTCGCCGTACCGCACCATAGCATGTAGCCGGGCGGAATTTCGGCCGGCGACAAACCTTTTGCAACGCGCCGGAACTGCAGCACGGAAAATATGCTCATCAAGGTGGCGAAAGCGATCAGCGCCAAGCCGATCAAAAACGACAGTTGGCGTTGCCCACCGACATCGGAGTAGTGCATGACTTTGATGAACAAGCCAAACCGCTCGATGACGAAGCCGAGCGTAATCAGCGACACGGCGGTACGATTCCAGGCCAGCAAAGTCCGCTCGGCGGCGAACAAAACGCGTGGATCCTCAAGATATGACATAGTTTTTCCTGTTCGGCGGACGCTTGGTTGCTGCCGGTGATGTTCGTGATTGCCGCGCTCGGCCGCACCTGTCAGCGCAGTAGCTCCATTCGCGGCAGGCCATCATCATACGTTAAACACACGACGGTAAAAAATCCATGGCCGGCGCGCACACGTATACAGAACCGACGACGTTACCCCGGCTCGACCCGAAGGCTAACCACCTGCGCCGCTTGGCCCGATGCGGTCAACTCCAGATACAGGTTTCGTGCATCGCTGGGCAGCGCGGGTAAGCGCGCGATGTGCATCCCCAGACTCAGCGGCTCGGTTGCCAGGGTTTGCCATGCCTGCCCGTCGGCGCGCCAGCGAACGCTGGTGGGCTCCGCCCTGCACAGCCCGACACGCACGCCGGCTGGAATCGAGTGCAATGGCGCCTTCGGCGTCCAAAACCAGACGTGGGCGGTAGGGCGGTGCCCGTGGTAGCGAGCCCACAGCGGTTCCGGCCGATCCACCGGCCGACCTTCCAAAATCGAGCAAGCCAATTTAATGAACTCGGCGTGCGCCCATGCCAGCGGCATGGCCGAACCGGTCGGGCGTCCCGGATACAACCGCCGCGCCGGCAGCGCGTCGGCATCCCAGACTTGTTCCGGAAGCATGCCGGCAGCGCCACTCAGAGCCGCCATAGTCTCCAACAGCCGCATGGCGTCACCACCGCCGACCAACTCATAGTGCCCACGTTCGCCGCAAAACAGCGGCCACAAACGTCCGCGCCCGGTACCGTCATAGGGCCGACCGTCGGCGTGTTCGCCATAGCCATCGCCGGTATAGCGGTACCAACACGGCCCCTGTGGCAATTCGACACGCAACAACCGGTCGGCAAGCTTGATGGTGTCCAGCACGAGCGGATCGTGGGCATCGCGCAAACCGTAGCGCACCAGCTGCAGGAAATCGACGCCGATCTGCTCGGCGGCCGGTAAACCGGGATCGATGCGGCGATTTTTGACCGGCATGACACGCGCCAACACGGTGTCGTCGCCGAGCGCCGACGGCGGCATGATGCGAAGATAGTAGCCGGCGACCCCGTTGCGTTCAGCGAAGGCAGTGCCGCGCACGGCGGTCCAGTCTTCCAGGCGCGCGTTCCAATAGTCGGCCAACTCCAATGCAAATGCCTCGCTGCCGGCGTCCAGAAAGCGGCTGCCGGATACCAGCGCGGCGATACACACGGCCAAGGTAAACGTATTTACGCCACTGTTTTCCTCCCAGCGGTCCTGCGGGCTGACCGGACCATTACAGGCGATAAACTCGACCGCGCGGCGCACCATATCCTCCACCTCGATACCATCCAGAGCGTCGCGATCGGCCAGGGTGCCCGCGAGCAGAACCGGAAATGCGACCTGATCGAGTTGAATTCCGGTCCAATATGCCTTGCCGCCGAGCCATTGATTTTGATGCCAGCTGCCATCGCGGCACTGCGTCGCCAAGAGGTAGCGCAACACCTCACGCGCTTCAACTTCGGAACCGAGCGCCAACAGCGCACCGGCGCATTCCACCAGGTCACGCGGCCATACCAAATGATACCCGGGGCGCTCATCGGCCGTCTCACCCCAGGGCACACTCAAACTCGCCACCAAAGCGCCGCGAAACGTTTGATCATGATGTGAGCGCAACACCATGGCGCTGGTTTTTACTTGCCCGGACAACCGTTCACTGAGTATCGCCGCTCCGTGATGCGGTCGTGGCAGACGACAGTTACCGTGCCACGCACGCCACTGCCGCACGTGCTGCTTCCAGACCAATTCGAACGGCTGCATCAAGGCCGAAACAGCGAGCGTCGCCGCAGAATCGGGGCTGCTACCAAAGCCCAACGCCAACACACAGCGAACCGGCAGCGCGCCGGTGAGTGCTACATTGCCGGGGCCGGCGCTCGAATGGACCCAGCGCATCCGGCCATTACGATTGAAGTCCTGCCAACCGTCGGAGGCACCGGAATAACCCGCGCTGCAGTCGCCAAAGGCGTCTTGCTGTTGCGCATCGACGGCTGCCAATGCCAGCCCAAACGGACCTTGGCGCGCAAACAAGGCGCGGCGATTGTGATAGTAAACGACCTCGGCGCGATTGTTACGCCCCGAACCGCCCAGATGTGGCGCCAACAGAACGTACGGCCGCAGTTCAGCATCACCTTCCAAACTCAGTTCGACCAAGACTACATCGCGATTCGGCTCGGTCACGATGCGCTGGGTCAAAGTGAAACGCGCATGTCGGTGCACAACGATGACCGCCGGAACACCGGCTTCAACACACTCGACCGTGCAATCCTCGATGCGCTTGACCTCGACCCAAAAACCGGCATCGTCGGCGACGATAAAGCCCATATCACGCACTTGCGGAATATCAACGCGTGGATAATAGACTTCGTTGAGAATTCCCTGGCCGATTGTGAACCAAACGCGCGCGGGCCCTAAACTTGTCCCCACCATTTGCTTGGCGCCACCGCACCAGTTGGGCAAAATCCCCGGGGCGCCTGGCGCGTCGATGTCATCGGCAAGCGCATCAACGCTCGGTTTATCCATTGACATGCCTGCGACGCCATGCACAACTGGTCATGAAGGGGTGCGCGCTGCACTGCAGGCAGCCCGTTAGCCATTGCCGGAATTTACCCATTTAAGCTCGTCCCTCAAAGGCGGCCGCGTCGTTTGTCATATTCGAAACATGGACTTGTGACCACGCCAGCGACCGCACACAGCATGGACTCGCACGATTATATTCGCGCCGCAGCGGAAATGACGATATTGGGATAAATTAACTGAGGCGGCCGTGGCGTTGTCGCCACGGCCGCTTGCGGGGGTCAACGTAGTGGAAACGGCTCAGTATCTGTTATTGCGAATCGTTTCCGGTGTGTAATGCGTTTGCAGATAATGGATGATCACCGGCACTTCCTTGGCTGGGATGTATTTTTTGGCGCCCAGGGTGTTCAGCATCTTGTGCACCAATCCGTCCCACGATTTGGCCGCGAGTGGCGGCTGCATGCCAATATAAGTGGTATTGTGGCAGATTGAGCAGTAAGTCTCGACCTGCTGCCTACCCTTGCCGCGCGCCAACTTGGGCGTGTACGTGGGCCACTGACCGTCGATACCATAGACCGAGTCAGGCTTAAAACTCGGCGGCTTGGACTGCTCGATGGTGCCCAGCCCACCGCTACCGAATCGCCCCTCGGTAACATATCCCGGTGCGCTCATATTGGCGCCCTTTTCTTTTGATTGATAAGCGCTCGCCGGTGTAGTCGAGAGTAATCCCATGAGCAGAGATACCGTTGCGGTGATGATGATTTTAGTTTTCATAGCGCGCCTCCTAGCTGGCCGGGCCGACAACGAGCGTTTGGCGCTCGATTTTATTCCACAGATAGCCGCCGGGATTCCACAAACCATGATCCGGTTGGACGTTGCCCTGCGCGTCGGTGGCGCGCACGGCAAGCGCAACCTTGCCCGGTGATCGCGGAGTCCACTGCGTATGCCAAGTGCGGAAACTATATGGTCCGTGGTCATCGCCCAATGTTGCTTGGCGCCAGTTCTTACCGCCGTCATCGGAGAGCTCGACTTTCACCACCTTGCCGTTGCCGCTGAAAGCGATACCGCGAACGGTGGTCGGCAGGCCCGCGGGCACTTTACTGCTGCCATCCGGTGAAACTATAAACGAACGTACCGGAAGATTGGCGACACCGATCGGCACCATATGCACCTTGCCGCTGGCTACGTCTTGCGGCGTAGTCGCGCCAGTGGGCGTATCGGGAATTTTATAGGCCTTGGCCATCCAGAAATTCGTATCCTGATGGTCGAGGACACGAATCCAGCTAATGTGTTTAACCCAATAGGTGGCGAATTTCCCCGGAAATACCATGCGCGCCGGAAAACCGTTGAGCATAGGCAGCGGCTGACCGTTCATCAGGTATGCGACGATCGCTTGATCGAGCGCCGGGTCACCGACATTCCACGATTTGAGGAAGGCGTGCGAGCCGTATCCGGGCGGTCCAGCGCCCATATCCAAGCCTTGGAACTGGATTTGAACAGCGCCCGCCTTGATTCCGGCTTGATGGAGAAGATCGCTCAGGCGCACGCCAGTCCAAAGCGCGTTCGCCATCGCTCCGTTGCCCCACTCGCCACCGGCGACACGCGGTTGAAAAAAGCTGCGGCTGTTGCCGGAGCATTGAACCACCGCAGCCACTTCAGTCGGCTCGAAGCGCGACAACAAATCAGCAAAGCTGAGCGACATCGGTTTATCGACCCGGCCTTCGATGCGCAGCCGCCACTTGGCTAAATCTACGCTATTGGGCTCACCTGGTAGATGGTAACGCACGAACATGGCCTCGTTGGGCGTAAACGCATCACCAAAATACTGGCGCGGCGTCTCCAACTGTACCGGCCGGTCGGTAAGCCTGATCAGGGGTAATTTCTGCGGGTAAGTGACGTACGGCCCAACCGAATTCCAGAACGGATTGGGGCCGGGACCGGTGAATCTGGGTATGGCTGCGGCACCGCTACCGGCGGCTGCGGCGGACGCAGGTTGTAACGCCAACTTGGCCGTTACCAAACCTGCGGCTCCTAATCCCAAGCCGCGCAACAAACTACGTCGGGACATGCCCCGACTGTCATGATCGCTCATTGTTTACTCCTCCTTAAGAACCATACAAACTTTTAGTGTTATGACGTTCCGCACGGCGACGTTACCGCCACCGTGGCACCCTCCCCTCTAAGTTCGTCGAATCTCGCGACGATTGGACAACGCCTAGCCGCTAGGCCGGCGTTCGTTATTGTCGTTCCAATATCTGACCCCGGTCGGCCGCCCTCGACGACGCCGAGCACGGCCGAACTGCGCGTCAATCGTTACCTTTCACCGCCAGCCAAAACGGAAATTTACCCGGCGCCGGTATTTGTCCCGCCAGCTTCAGGGTATGCATGTTGATTACCGCAATATTGTTATCTACGGTCATGGAGGCATACAGCCAGCGGCCGTTGGCGCTGGCGCGCACGCCGTGAGGGCCGTTGCCGACGTCGATATTCTTCACCACCTTCATGGATTTCTGATCGATTATGCTGACGATGTGATCGGCGATCGCGCCGGTCGCAACGTAACGGCCGCCCGGAATGACATCGATGCCGCCGTGGCCGTTACCGACTTTGATGACCTTGAGCATTTTTCCGTCGACCAGGTTGAGCACACCGACATGACCGGTGAAGTCTCGAATCCACATGCGCTTACCGTTGTCGGATAAATCAAGATTATGTGGCGCGGCAAGGCCCGGTGTGGCGATGTCCTTCACTTTGGTCAAGGTATTCATGTCCAGCACCGCGATGGCTCCAGCACCCTGCAGCGTCACATAGGCGGTCTTTCCGTCGGCGGAGAAACGGGCATTGTGCGGCGTCTTGCCGACCGGAATTTTCTTGACGATTTTCACTCGGCGTAGATCGATCACCACAGCGACGCCGTGCTTGGCGCCGATGGCAATACCGAGTTTGCCGTTGGGGGCGATCTTTACCCCTTGCACGACATCGTCCAAGTGAATGCTGCCGCGCAGCTTACCGGTGGCAGTATTGAATACGTACACCGCGCCGGTCTTCAGGCCCGACGCCATCAGCATCGAGCCGTCGGCGCTCAGGGCCACGTAATGAGCGCTGTTCGCGCCCTGCCAAGTGGATTTGGTCGGCAGTACGCCGATGTCATTGGAATTTTGCAACGCCACGTACACCGGCGCCGGTACCGCGGTGTGCAAGGGAACATCGAGTTTCATGTGCGCCGCGCGATCGGCAGCGCCGGCACCACTGCCGGCGACGGATTTTGACTTCGTTCCGCTGAGCTTCTCACGCAGCGCATAGACATCGTCACCGTTCTGCTTGGCTTTCGCCTGCGCGGCAATTTCTTTCACGGTATAAGGTTTGAAGTCGGCCGGCAGCGATGCCTTGTTTCCCCATGCAGTCAGGACGTAATTGAGCACGTCGGCAATCTGCTGATGCGAGAGGGTGCCCGCCCAGGGCGGCATGGCGCCATTGTAGGGCTGACCGGCAACCTCGATCTTGCCATTGAGCCCGTACAGCAGCACATGAGTCAGGTAGCGCCGCCCGTCTGTAATCTTATACATATCGACGGCATGGCCTTGTAACGGCGGGAACGCGCCCGGTAAACCCTGGCCTTGCGCCTGATGACAGGCAGAACAGTTTTGCTGAAATACGCTGGCACCCCTAGCGGCGGAGGTATCGGCATGGGCGTTCGAAAACACCGCCAGGCACCCAAGCGCAACCACCATGGTGGCGAATCGCACGGGCAAAGCAACCCGGATCGGGAAGTTGAACAATGGCATAAACTGTATATCCTTTAAGGTTAAAGCGGCTGAAGAAAAAGTCCGGCATTCCCAAAAAGGCGTCGCCGCGACCGGCTTTATTCCCGTAGCATGACTACTTTGCGGCGCGCGCCGAACGCATGCCCGCCTGGCTTGCGGAAATAAAAGCCCGTTCCGTAACGCCTTGTATATAGCGAACCTCAAACCTATGGCGGATCGGTGTCCGTACAAACGCACAAACTACGTTTTCTGCGGCTGACGCAACCGTGGTGGCAGCGCCTCTACGGCGCCGCCCGACGGCACGCAGACAACGCCCAGGCTGCGGAAGACTGGCTACAGGAAACCTTATTGCGCGCGTGGCGGGATTTCGCACAACTCGGCGAAGACATAGCCGTGTACCCGTGGCTGTTGACCATTCTCGGCCACGTCATCGCCGACGACCGGCGCCGCGACGCGCGTCGCCATCAATTGGCCCCCGTGCTCGCGGTCGATGACGCAGTGCTACGCGACTATCCCTGTTCCGCTCCCGGCCCGTTCCAACAGGCTATCGCACAGCAGACCCACGCGCAGATCAGCGCGGCAGTGGGGGATCTACCGGAGGACTTTCGTCGCGTCGTCATGCTACGCGACATGGAAGAACTGAGTTATCGGGAAATTGCCGGAGTTTTGAACGTTCCAGAGGGTACCGTGATGAGTCGATTGTCGCGCGGCCGGCGCATGTTGGCGGCGACGCTGATTCGATTGCTCGATGCGGACCAGCCACGAACAAAAGACCGGCCAGGCACAGGAGAGAAAACATGAGCCGCCAAACCGGCGCCGACCGATGGTCCATCCTGCATGCAAATTTGCAGGATCTATTGGCCGGTTATGCCGATGAAATATTGCCGCCGGACCAAATTGCCGTAGTCGAAGCGCACTTGACCTGCTGCGAAGCCTGCCGCAACGATGTCGCGCGTCAGCGCGCGCTCAGTCGCCGGCTCAGCGGCATGCCGGCCGCGCGCATGAGCGTGGAACTGACTCGACGAGTTGATCAGGTGCTGGCCGACGCCGCGCCGACCAAGCGAGCGCGGTATCGGCGGCTGCCGTTTTCACCCGACTGGCTGCGCCATCGAAGCGGCAGCTGGTTTGCGCTTGCCAGCGGCTGGCTGGTGGCGCTGGTTCTCGCCGTGGTTATGCTGACGTCGGCATGGAAAGCGGGGATTCATGACCAGATTCCCATGATTCACGATGCCGTTGCACAATACCGGCAAATGGCGGCGCAAACCTTACCGTCCTCGGTCGACATGGCCGACGTCCAGCCGCCGGCGAGTTGGCCCGATGCGCGCCTACTGGCAACTTGGCACACCGACATTGGTGGCGCCCCGGCGCAGGCATTCGCCATGCGTAGCGGCCATAGTGTAGTTATTCAGTACCGCATCGACGAAGCGGTATTTTTCCGCAACGCTGCGGTGCGCGCGGCGGTGGCCAAATCGGGCATGTTTCGAACACACGAGGGCGGCACCGAGATACTGGCGCTGCCGGCCAGCAACGCCGGCGTGCTGTTGGTCGGCCCGACCGCATCGCTGCCGGCGCGCAAGCAGTTACGCCTCGATCTATCCTGACGCGGCGCCCGCGACATTGATCGAGGTAATTACGCTTCGGCGCTATTCGGCTCGGCGTACGCGCCGGTCCGGGCGCGCCGGACCGCTGAACAAGCTCGCCAGAATAACGGCCAATATGCCGGTAATGAAGATGCCGTCAAAGGTACCGGCGCCGCCGATAGACGCCACCGGTGCGCCTAAACCTTGAAGGCGTCCGAGGTTGAGTAAATCCGCCCCCACCAGCGTACCCATGCTGCCACAGATATAAGCCAACGGCGCCGCGTATCGACGCGATAACAGCAGCGCGACCACGGTAGCCACCAGCGGTGGCACGAATACCGGCACCGCAATCCCCAAGCCTGGTACCGGATGAGCCAGCACATGCACGACGCCGGCGACCACCGCTACACCGAGCAACGCCACGCCGTATAAGTGGTTCTTTACCATTAAATAGATGGACAGCGCCACCGGCACCACGGCACCGCCAACGTTGACCGCGACAACCGTGCCCGGCAGGCCTTCAACCACCGGAATGATGTAGCGCATTCCGAAGTAGACGACTTCTCTTCCGGTCAGCACCTCATGCGACGGCAGGTGTACGACCGGAATGTTGACATAGCTGCCGAGCAGAGAAAGCAAAAGCACCGCGAATACGTAGCGTCGATTGACCCCCCATGCTGACGTAGGCATAACGCAGTACGCCAATTTCGATCAAGACGAATGCCAGCGCAAACAGGCCGAACAATAACAGCAGAAACGGCAATGCCAACGGTGAATAATTAATCTCAGTAAACAGCATAGTCATCCATCGACGGCGCCAAGGCGCAGTCCAACCTCCCGGCTAATACGGCCACCGCGCGCCCCGGCATATGACGCCGGCGTTTCGGTCTTGTCCTCGAAAATCTCAGCCTAGTCGTCACCGCCCGGC
The DNA here is from genome assembly GCA_030147845.1 of Gammaproteobacteria bacterium. Classification (GTDB taxonomy): domain Bacteria; phylum Pseudomonadota; class Gammaproteobacteria; order JASBUN01; family JASBUN01; genus JASBUN01. The sequence continues at coordinate 49,273 of JASBUN010000003.1, read as the reverse complement.
TTTCGGAACAGATCGTTTAATGCATCGCCATGCTGGTCAGTGGCAGATGACTTGCCTTGAGCGCCGCCGAACAAATCGTCAAGTCGCGCGCGCGCCACCTGTTCCGAAGCGAGGTCAGGCGCATGATAGGCATCGTCGGCAAGTTCTAGATAGCCGCAAAAATTGGCGCGTTGCTTGTCTTTGACTTCTTCGGCAATCGGTTCGCGGCAATGTTTGGCAACACCCGTGTCGTAGAAGCGACACATACGGCATACATGTAGTTCAGTGCGACAGGAAGGGCACTCCGCAAGACGGCTCAACGGCAGTGGTAACGCACCGATGGGCGCGCCGCACTTCCAGCAAACGCGTTTGCTACTCATACCGTCAGCCTCCGCCGAACGTCTGTCATTATGTCGTCCTAACAGACAGTCGATTTGACTTAAATCAAGTTCGCTCGCCGCCGAAATCAATCCACAAGGTCCCGACATTCAAAATACAGACCGATCCTATTCGATATATTATCGCGCAATGTCTCGCAGAGCGAATCGATCGATGCATCCGCGGCGGGCGGCGCCTGCGTACCGTCTGATGTTCCCGCTAGCAGCCGGCTTCGCCACCGCGTCGGTACCTCTATGGCTAAGCGACCGCAACGTCGCCGGTATGACCGCAAGCGTGCACGCACACGAAATGATATTCGGGTTTGCGCTGGCGGTAGTCGCCGGATTTCTGGTGCGACAGCGAGGCTGTGTCGCCTGGTTGTTGACAGTAGCTTGGCTGCTGGCACGCGTTGCTGCGTTTCTACCGCCGCGGGCATTCAGCGCCGCGCCCGGGCTGATATTCAGCGTATCATTACTCGTATTCGGTGCAGCGCCACTGTGGCGTGCAGCCAAGCGCCCCGCCAATCATATCGCCCCGATCGTGCTTGGCCTGCTCGTGATGGCCGATGCGTCCTGGTGGTACGGTCGCGTACAAACCATACCGCAGCTGCAGCTAAACGCATTGTTGTTTGCCGTTGATACGCTAACGCTGTTGCTGCTGATCATCGGCGGACGCGCGCTGCAGGCAGCCATGGGTGGCTACTTGCAGCGCCAGGGTATCGCGCGGCGCGGGCGCACAGGACGTGGATTTGAATTACCACTGGCTTTCCTGCTGGCCGCCGCCGCGTTCGCCGATGCATTGGGTGGCAACACCGTCGCCGGTTTACTCTGTATCGCCTGTGCCGCACTGACCGGAATACGAATAAAATTCTGGCGGCTGCATCGCAGCGCGGCCCAAATACAACTATGGACTCTCGCATTAGGCTATGTCTGGCTGATCCCGGGTTTGCTGCTCAAAGGTCTCAGCCAGCTCGGCTTTCTCATACCCTTGAGTGCCGCACTGCACGGTATCACCGTCGGCGCCTTGGGCACTCTGACCTTGGTAATGATGGCGCGCACCACCGCGCTGCGCCTGCATCATCCAGTGCAGCCGTTTACCGACATCGGCTTCGCCTCCATATTGGTCAGCCTGGCGGCGTTGCTACGGCTTGTGGCGCCGATAATGCCGTTTGCCTCACCGGTGCCGCTGTGGGCCGCGGCAATATGCTGGTCAAGCGCATTTTCGTTGCTTGTGATTCGCTTACTACGCGAAAGCCGGTATTGCTTACCGCGCCTGTCGTTCACGCGCGCCAACCGTTAGAATGGGTCTATGGACCTGATCGACACCCATTGCCACTTGGATTTGGACGCATTTGACAGCGACCGCGAGGCAGTCATTCAGCGTTGCCGTGAGCAAGGCGTCAACCGCATCGTCATACCGGCCGTTGACACCGAACATTGGGATAAGCTACTGCAACTGTGTCGCACGCAAGCGGGCCTATACCCAGCGCTGGGACTACATCCGATCTATTTAGACCATCATCGCAGCGAACATGTTACGCAGCTAGGCGAACGCGTTGCTACCGAAAGACCCATCGCCATAGGCGAAATCGGCTTGGATTTTTATATCGATGATACAGACCGCGAACGCCAACAAGCACTGTTCGAAGCGCAACTCGGGGTCGCGCGCGATGCCAATCTGCCGGTATTGCTACACGTGCGCAAGGCACACGATCAAATCCTGACGACCCTCCGCCGCATTCGCGTGCGCGGCGGTATCGCACACGCGTTCAACGGCAGCGTGCAACAAGCGCAACAGTACCTCGATTTAGGCTTTAAGCTTGGTTTTGGCGGCATGCTAACCTACGAACGCTCCAACAAGTTGCGGCGCCTGGCACGCGAGTTACCCTTACAAGGTATCGTACTGGAGACCGATGCTCCAGACATGACGCCGGTAGCGCACCGCGGCGAGCGAAACAGTCCCGAATACCTGCCCGAATGTCTCGCCGCCTTGGCCGAGGTTCGCGGCGAAACGCCGGATTACCTTGCCGCACAAACCACCCGCAACGCTACCGAGGTGCTCGGTCTCGCATAACCGACCCATGTCCGACGACCACGCCCAGCGCTTCGCCAGCATTGAACGCCTGTACGGAACCGCCGCCGTGTCCCAGCTCGACACCATGCACCTCTGCGTTGTCGGGCTCGGCGGAGTAGGCTCGTGGGCGGCGGAAGCGGCCGCCCGCACCGGCGTCGGACGCATCACGCTTATCGACCACGACACGGTGCACGCCTCCAACATCAACCGACAACTGCCTGCATTGACTGCCAATATCGGACGAAAAAAAATCACTGTCATGGCCGAGCGCATCCTTGGCATCAATCCACACTGTACTTGTACCGTGATCGACGATTATGTCACCAGCGAAAACATGGCGGATTACCTGTCACGCGAGTATGCCTACGACTACGTTATCGATGCCATCGACAGCATTAAATTCAAGGCTGCCATGATCTATCACTGCCGGCGCAATAAAATTCCGATCGTCACCGTCGGCGGGGCCGGTGGTCTGACTGATCCGGCCATGGTGCAAGTCAAAGATCTCAGCCGAACGTTCAACGATCCTTTAGCGGCAAAGGTGCGATCGCGGCTACGCGGTGAATACAATTTCCCGAAAAATCTGCAACGTCGCTTTGGCGTGGAGTGCGTATTTTCGGGACAGCAGCCCGTCTACCCGCGCGCCGATGGCGGTGTCGGACACGAAAAGCCCGGCATTCATGGAATTTCGCTCGATTGCCGTTTCGGCTACGGCTCGGCCGTGTTCGTAACCGCGACCTTTGGATTCGTGGCCGTGTCGCGCGCGGTCAATAAGACGTTGGCAAGACGAGCTCGCGCCAACGATTTATCCTAAGGCCGCACGTCCGACGTCGTCCGCCTCGCAGGGAAGTACCGAATTTATTCAATCAAGGGCAACGTGGCAACGTAGGCAAGCGCGGTTTACGTACAGTAGATAAACATGCCGGGCCGCTTCGCGGCGCCGCCAACGCCGCTCAATCATGGCCGACCGACAGATTCAAACATCGCGCATGAATGCCTGATAGTCGGCTAAGATTCCCTCCGCGGCAGCCGCCAGAATTTTTTCGCCCACCTCACTGCTGGCCAGCGATGGATCCGATCCCATGCGACCGTCCGGAAAGCGTTGGCGGAAATCTTCAGCATCATAGAATCCCCCGCTCGCCGCCAACCGCGGCGACATGGAGACATTCTTTATTGCTTGAGGATAAGCATGGTATGTCAGCGACACTTCGGAAGGCGTTGCGTGCATACCTTCCGCCTCACCGAACAGGTCCCGTGACAATTTCCGTACGCCGCGCACCATCCACCAATTCATCAGCTTGCAGCGCGGAGCCTGGACCGGCGACGCGCTTAACGCCGTTTGCGCATAAAATTCCGAGAACGCGGCGCGCACGCTATCGTAATTGCCGCCGTGACCGTTGAGAAAGTACAGGCGCGTAAATCCGTGGCGTGCCAACGACGCAATCACATCACTAACGACCGCCATGAGCGTACTCGGGCGCAAGCTTACCGTACCGGCAAAGGCCATATGATGCTGCGCCATGCCGAAATTGATGGTCGGCGCCACCAACACCTTGGCGCGTTCGCCAATATCGCGGGCGATGGTCTCGGGGCAAATCGCATCGGTTCCGATGAGACCGTTCGGCCCGTGCTGTTCGGTCGAACCTATCGGAATCATGATACCGCGCGAAGTTTGTAGATAGTCTTCGACTTCTTTCCAGGTACAGAGTTGGAGCTGCATCATACACCTCGATCAAGGTAGCAATAATCATGTATAGCCCAATACCGTCGCGCCTAAATAAATCAGCGCGGCAACGACAAGTGTGCCACCCCAAAAGACCAGCCAAAGCTGCCGCCCCTGCCGACCGAGAAAAACCAGAACCAAGCCAATCAGTAGACCGATCACGACCGTAAACAGCAACATATGATCGGTCGACGCCGTGCCCGATTCGCCGGGTAACGTCCCGATGCGGTAACGCATAAAAGCATTCCTCGACATCAACACGGCGCACGCTTCGGCGGCGGTCACAAAATGACCAAAACCAACCGCGCGCGCCATTTTTGGCCATCGGCGCACAGCATAACTACGTTGGCGCCCGGCACATCTCGACCCGGCGGGAACGGGAACGCGTATGCCCCGCAACATCGACTCATGTAACGTCATATGCAACGCGCCGCGGCGCACGCATGGTATGACTTCAAAAAAATCGCCGGCGACGAACGCTGCAACCAGACGGCCACGTTGCCGCGATAGAGGCTCAAGCGTAGCAGATTAACGCAAGCGGCGCGCCTCGTCTGCGCCGTCATGATACAGCGGCAAGACGAGCGCCTGCGTGTTATGCTGGACGGCATGAAAGCCGCGGCGGCAAACCAGGATCAAACAGGCAGACAGCGTGCAAACACTGGATGAATTCTACGTTGTGCGCATACAGCGCGAAACGACGGTGGCAGACAACATTGAGCCACACGATCTCTACATTGATGAAAATGGGGCCTATGCCCCGCTTTCCGAGGCCCGGCAATTCACTACACTGCAGCAGGCGGAAACCTTTGTCGAGCGCTATTCGGGCGATGAGCGGGTGCGTTACTTAATACAATTTTGTACACGTGAACGAGCCGGACAGATGGACGACCGCCATGCGGGCCTGATTGACCGCATAATGAACATCCCACATCCGTATCGTCGTACCGCATACAACTGGCTGCGCGGCCGCGACGTACGGGCCTTACTGCTGCGTCAATCGGAAGAAGTATACCAACGCCACCGCTCCCTGCTATTGGACTATGGCATCGATGTGGAACACGCAAGCGAGGTCATATTGATGCGGCCACGTCGACGACGCATTCACATTAATACCGGCAACCCACCCCCGGACGGCGCACCCAAGCATTTATTCGCGCCTGCGGCGCTGCGACCAAGCGTAGCGCCTGTCACCGATACGCGGAATGCTGGTAATGATCATGCGGACGACGACTGAAGCGCGCAGCAGCGCCGCGCAAGATGGCGCAGCGCGGATCGCCTCGGCAAATAGGCTTCAACGCCGACTCAAATCCCGCGCCAATACCAACGCGTCGGCACTGCCGTATTGCATCGTTAGCGCCGCCACGGCCGCGCGCAATTGTCGTAACACGCCTGCACGCCCGGACTCCCCCAATACCTCGGCCGCCAACCGCCACGGTTGCCGTTGCATGACCTTGACGATCATGGCGTCGCGCTGTTGCTGACTCACAGCGGATTGATTCACAAGCGCCGCGCAGCCCAGCCTCCACAGCGATCCGATGCAGGATTCGTACGGCCGCCCGCCATGCGCAAACGCGACTAGATCGCGCCAGTCCGCCGCTTCCAGCGTCACCGGCCGCACGTTCGGCGCGACCAGCAAGCGCGCCACGATTTCCCGGTCGAGAGCACTTAGCGGTTCGCCAAGTTGCTGCGGTAATTGCGCCTCGAAGCGCTCGCGCGCGGACGCGGCCAAGGCCTCACCTCCGGACGACAACGCCCGCATAACTAAAACCGAGTGCTCACCACTCGCTGCTCCGCGGGTTGCGCTGGCACGTATCGGAACGAACTGCGAACGCGACCAAAAATCCAACAACGCAGGCGTGGCGCCGAAGCTGCTGCCAACGTAATCGAAACCCTGGGCGCAGGCATGGCCGACCAATTTTTCCAGCAGATGGGTGCCCAAACCTCGGCTTTGCACCAGCGGGTGCACGGCGATGCGTACAACCCGCGCGCAACGCAGTAATGGTGCCTGTTCCAATCCCATCTGCGCCGCTAAAGATTCCGGAAACAGGTGTCCGCGCGGACGCCGGTCGCCGGCCCAAATCGAGCGGCAGGTATCGGCATCCATAGCACCTTCCGTGGTCAACAACGCAGTTGCCGCTATCGCACCTCGCCGTCGCAGCACCGCCACAGTCACATTCGGTGCGTCCAGCAGCAGCCGCAGATCGAACGGCCGGGTGCGATAGTGGGCCAACACCAATAAGCCAAACAGTTGAGACAGGCATTGCTCGTCGTCGAGCAGTGCATCGCGGTCGAGTATTTCGAAATGTAGATCAGCCGGCGCGGCACCGCGTATTGCTTGGTCTTCAGCGGCGTTGGCATCCAACATCAAGGCGCGAAAAATCAATCGTTCGAGCGGATCATCGGCAGCCCACCGAATGGGGGTGTCCAAATGCATCGCACGCCATTGTGGTACGCGCGCGTCCAATATTTTTTGGAATCGTAACGAAAAACCCCGACCGGTACCTTCGTATCCGTGCACGGTGGTGGCGAAGGCGATGCGCGTATAGCGATCAAGCAATCGCGCCAGCAATGCCGTCGGAATACCGGCCGCTTCGTCGATCATCAGCATCTGCGCGGACCGACGTTCACCTAATAGTTGATCAGGCAATACGAAGCGCAGGCTACCGCCGCCCATGTGCAGCGCCGCGCGCGACACCTGCGCTTGCGGCAACAGCCTGGCGGCATGGGCAAATATTTGTTCGACTGCATCAAGTCGCGGCGCGGTAACAACGATCTCGGACATACCCTGTTCAAGCATGCGGGCGGCGGCGATGCCCATGGCCGCCGACTTGCCACGGCCGCGGTCGGCGGTCAACACGACCGGTCGGCGCGGGCGTCCTGTGGCGACGCGTAGTAACGCATCGACAGCGCGGCTTTGATCGATCGTGCGACAGAATTTATCCTCGGCTACCGGCGGCGTCTGCTCGATTGCGACATCGGTAGCATTCGGTATGTCTATTTTCGCGTACTGGCCATTTTGTCCGACCACCATGACGGCGGCATCCGCCATCAGCAGGCGCGCCAATCGACGCAGGAAGCGGCCTTGAATTTGGTCGCGGGCGCAACCTGCCACGGTCAGACGGGCGTAATCGGGATCGTCAAACTGCGGCCAATCGCGCAGCATCGGCGTGAGCAGAATTAGAACGCCGCCGGCCCGTATGGTGCCGGCGACTGCGCCTAGTGCATCCGGGTCCAGACCGGCGTAAGCGTCAAAGATGACCGCATCGGTTTCGCTACCTAAAACAGTGTGGACTTGCCGCGCCGTCAATGACCATTGCGACACCGGCGCGCAGTCACTTACCCACAGGACCCGCATAAAATCGATCTGCGCTAGTAGGTCCATTGCGGTATCGACTGCCCAACCGCGTTCACCGCACAGAACAACGCCGTGCCGATGCCCACCGGCGCTCCAGTCGCGCATCGTTGCGATGGCGTCGTGTGGGATTTGTCCGCTCACGGATGCCGCCACGGCTACGATTACCCGCGCGCGCCGCGCGCCAGGTACGGCGGGAAGCCGTCGGCTCGGCTCTGACAGCCGGATAGCCGTGCCGCTGGTAAAGCGTATCGGGCAAACCGTCTACATCGCATAAGCTGCTCGTTCCCTATCTGAACGCAGACGCGTCGGCACGCAACAACCGGGCCGAATCGACATAATACCGTAGCCCACGATCCGGGATCACCCCACCGCCGATCCGCGCCCCGGACGCCGCCGCTGGTATTCGATCGTTCGAGCCAATCGTCACGATCGGAAAATTTCCGATGTTTGGCCATCGCACTAGCGGCAACTTCGCCACTGACCCGGGGTCTCATCAATCAGCCGCAAGGCATTCTCCAACATGAGGGGTCACACAATGAACCGTATCGCCATTCGCAGTGTTGCGCTTCTGCTATTGTTAACCGGCATCACCACTATGCAACCGGCGGTGGCCGCCAAGGCTGTCGATGGTCATCACTACATCGTTTTCCAAGTAAGTGACGATAACCCGGTCACGCAGGGTCTGGCATTAAATAATGCCGTGAATATGCAAAAAGCGCTGGGACAGGACAACGTCACCATCGAAATCGTCGCCTATGGTCCCGGCTTGAGTCTGCTAACGCGGCAGAATGCGCAGGCAGAGCGAGTGCAGAGTCTGGCCATGCAGGACATCACCTTCAGCGCCTGCGGCAACACCATGAAAGCGGTCGAGAAGAAGACCGGCAAAGTACCTCAGCTCACCGAGGGCGTAAAGGTCGTCTCCGCGGGCGTGGAGCGCATTGTCGAGTTGCAGGAAAAAGGCTACGCCTATATCCGTCCCTGATTTCGATTTTTACGTTGGAACCATATCAACGCCGGGCGTCCGCCCGGCGTTTTTTACCCGTGCTACGCGCGCTAGATGAGCACTACGCCGGTGCTGCAACCGCGGGAAAACAGCGCATCGAGCAGGTATAGCGCACGCGCACGCTGGCTGGCACGCCGTAAACATCATTAGTATCAGCCGAAAACACAAAGGCCAGCCTCTCGGCTGGCCTTTGTGGCGTACTATCACGTCCACCCCAAGGGCGGACTCGACGGCTTAGGCGCCCACCCGTTCACGGATAGCGGCCACCACTTCGTCGCTGGAGGTACTGCTGACGGTCAACAGCTGGCCGGTCTTTTCGTAGTAACCAGCCAACGGCGCGGTTTTTTCATTGTACGTGTCCAGCCGCTTGCTGATGGCTTCCTTGGTCTCGTCGTCGCGCTGAATAACCGGACTGCCACACTTGTCGCATACACCCTCGACTTTCGGTGGCTTGGTCTTAACGTTGTAAATTTCCTGACAAGCCGAATTCGAGCACGTGCGTCGCGTAGTCAGGCGATCGAGTATAACGTCACGCGGCACATCGATATTGACGACCGCATCCAGTTTGATCGACAACTTATTGAGCATCTCAGTCAGCGCCTCCGCCTGCGGTATGGTGCGCGGGAAGCCGTCCAGCAAGAATCCCTTGGCGGCATCCGGCTCCTGCAAGCGCGTAGCCATAATGTCCAGAATCAGTTCGTCCGGGACCAAATCGCCGGCGTCCATGTAACCTTTGGCCTTCTTTCCCAAATCGGAACCTGCTTTGACCGCACCACGCAAAATGTCGCCGGTAGAAATTTGCACCGAACCGTCCAGCTCCGTCAGCATTTTCGCTACCGTGCCTTTACCTGCGCCGGGAGCGCCCAGAAGAATCAATCGCATGTTATAACCTCGCTTACTAGATGGATAAAACCTTGGTGATGAACTTCCCAGGGACGGCCCGGGCACTCAATTTCGGTTGACAATTGTGCCTTTAATTGACGCCGGCGGCACCCAAGAAACAACTAATGCAAGCCAAAACTGAGGTTATCTGCTCTCACGCGATCATGATCGATAGCCCGTCATCGCGTCCGATCAAGTCCGGCGCCGCGGCGCAGCTACCGGCGAGCGTGCAAGAATACAGCAGCCACTCGTGTTTGCCGACGGCGGAATAGCCTGCGTATCAGCCGCCGGCGACAGCGCTGAGTGCGCGACGCTCACGCACGTACACCTGCGTCAACCATACCGGTGTCATCGCCTGATAACACGGCACCAGGCCGTCGTCCGCGATCCACTCCTGTATACGTTGCGGATCATGCACGTAGGGGCGGAAATCGGAACCGATCACCTTCATTAGCGCGGCGCCAACGGCGACCGCCAAGCGCACATACCAGACGTTGCGCGGATAAGTCAGCGCGTATACGCGCGTACTCTTGCCGAGCGAGCGATGCACGAGTCCATCGGCGTCAGGATAACAACATACGACCTTATCCAGCACCACGACCTCCGCAGCGTCGATGGTGGCCGATAGCGCCATGAAATCGCCCTCGATATACTTCGTTCGCGCCGCCAAGCCACGTTCGTCGGCCCAGCGGCGCGCTTCTTCGATCATACGTGGCGCCAACTCGACACCGACGCCGGTTGCCGCACCACGCTCCAACAGCGTCTGTTGCAGATGGCCCACGCCGCTGCCGATTTCCAGTACCGATGCGGCTTGAAAGCCGGCGCGCGTCAGACCTTCTAACAACTGATGCTGTGAGCCTTCGAAACCGCGCTTCTCGAAACGCTTGCGATAGCGGCGCGCAAACACTGAAAACAATCGACCCGCCGACCGGGAATGGGGGCAGCAGCAGCTCATTGGCAGTCCTCCGCGCACATCGAATCAATCTTCGTGGGCAAAGCTCTTGATAATATAGCCGCCCGATTTTTCGTCGAACTCCAAGTCCAGTAATTTACGTGCTTGCGCCTCCTCCAACAACTGGCTGAAGGTGCGGAATCCATGATAGCTCTCGTTGAATCCGGGTTTGCGCCGCTTGAGCGTCTGCTTAACCATAGACCCCAGACTTTCTCTTCCTCGCCGCGCTCCTCGAACAGATCTTCTACGGTTGCCACTACCAATTCGATCGCTTCCTGCTGTTTGTCCTCTTCGGTCGGCGCGGCGGTTTTCTCGGCCCTTTTAACCGTACGTTTACGGCGTGTCTTGCGTTGCTTCTCCGAACCACGCACCAGATCGTCGTAAAATATGAACTCATCACAATTAGCGATAAGCAAATCCGAGGTAGAGCTCTTTACGCCAACACCAATGACCACCTTGTTGTTCTCGCGCAGTTTGCTTACCAACGGCGAGAAGTCGGAATCGCCGCTGATGACCACGAAGGTATCCACGTGCGCCTTGGTGTAGCACAGATCCAGTGCATCAACGACCATGCGGATATCGGCGGAATTCTTGCCGGATTGGCGCACGTGCGGAATTTCGATCATCTCGAACGCCGCTTCGTGCATGGCAGCCTTGAAGTCTTTATAGCGATCCCAGTCGCAATATGCTTTTTTGACCACGATATTGCCCTTCAGCAACAAGCGTTCCTGCACCTTCTGAATGTCGAACGCGGCGTACTTGGCGTCACGAACGCCGAGCGCGATGTTCTCGAAATCACAGAACAGGGCCATATTTTTCGTAGTCGCCTGCACGCTCATGAGTCTCCCTGGCATTTTAGCCGCTGCATTGCCGCTCCCGATCGGTGCGGGTCAAGCGATAGAAATCACGGGGCACGGCTGAAGCCGTGCCTACAAATACAGAACCGAGCATTGACCGACCCGCCAAACCTGTAGACAACGATTTATCCGCGCATCCGACGGCTCGGCCATGCACGGAACACACATCGGACCGTCACTTCCCTGCCCAATGCACATGATAGAGGTCATGACGACGGTCACGTAGGTTTTGCACTGTGCCGTTATTGCGCGCTACCAATAGAGTTTCCGGTCGTAGATCCGCAAACGCCACAGTCTCGACGTTCGGCGTCGTATCAGCAGCGATACCATCGCGCGCAAAGGGAAAATCGCATGGCGTCAACACACAACTCTGCGCGTATTGAATATCCATATTAGCAACATTGGGCAGATTGCCCACATTACCAGACATCACCACATAAAACTGATTTTCCACGGCTCGCGCCTGACAGCAATAGCGTACACGCAGATAGCTTTGCCGCTCGTCGGTACAAAACGGTACGAACAGAATCTGCGCGCCTTGGTCGGCGAGATGACGCGCCAACTCGGGAAACTCCGAGTCGTAACAGATCAATACACCAATAGGGCCACAGTCGGTTTCGATGGCGTTCAATACGCTGCCGCCTTCGATGTTCCACCAGTAGACCTCATTCGGCGTCGGATGGATCTTGGGCTGCTCATGCACGCGCCCGTCGCGCAAGAACACATAGGAGATATTCTCCACACGGCCGCTTTCTACCCGCGTAGGGTGAGAGCCACCGATGATATTGATGTTGTAACGCAAAGACATGTCACGTAATGCGTTTTTTAGCAGCGGGGTGTATTTAGTCAGCGCCTCAATCGATTCGGCCGGCGATAATTCCTGATCCTCAATCGAGAGCAATTGCAGCGTGAATAATTCAGGGAAGACAACAAAGTCGCCTTTATAGTCGGAGACCACTTCAACAAAGTACTCAACTAATTTCGAAAACTCTTCGAAAGAACGCACACGACGTTGCATGTACTGCACCGTGCCGACACGTACGGTGTCCGGCAACCGGCCGCCATAACGTTTAGTTGAACCTTCAGGCTGGTCCTGAGCCACCTTCGGGTTACGCCAAATAAGATGCACGCCGTAACCGAGCGAGTCGCGGTCAGCGTTAAGATAACCGGGAATCACGCCTAACACCTCGAAGCCGTTACGCAATTGAAACGACAGCACAGGATCAAGCTGTTTTTTCTGCTTGACCTGCTCAACATACTCCTCGGCCGAGCTATATTTTTTGATGCGCTTGGCGAGCGTCGGCAATCGACCCGCGAATACGATGCCTTTCAGACTCAACTCTTCACACATGCGCTTGCGCGCGTTATAGAGCCTCTGCCCGATGCGAAGACCACGGTAGTCGGGGTCGACGCACACTTCCATCCCATACAGCCATTCGCCGTCGCTCTCATGCCTCGACGCATAACCATTGCCCGTAATCTCCGACCACGAGTGATGACGTAACGCCGCCTCGCCCGAAATACGGAACGTGGAGCAATAACCCACTATCTTGTCATCCACTGTCACCACAAATTGACCGGCGGAAAAATTGTTCAGCTGACCGGTTAACGCACCTTCCGAGTAACCGTGCATGCCGGTACCGACGTAGGCGCGCGTACTGAGATCTGCTATCGCGGGAATATCCGCGTGCACAGCATTGCGAAGAGTAAGGCGGCTACGGTGATCATCCAGCCCGCGGGCGGCTCGGCGTTGGTTCATCAGACATTCCTCTCAAAAACGCGAAAAACTAAAATCTTGCTATTTAATCTTAGCAGGCCGGATATCCGGGCACGCAGCGCCACCACGACGTTCGTTGGCCTGATGGATCAATCGAACCTGAACGCCTGTGGTAACGCCGCTCTCAATGCGCTTAGCGTAGTATCCAATTCCGCCGCCGTATACGCTCGCGGTGGTAGCTTACCCCAAACCGGGGCGGGCCAGGCCGGATCGCTCCGATAACGTGCAATATGATGGATATGCAACTGCGGCACCATGTTGCCGAGTGCGGCGATATTGAGTTTGTGTGGTTGAAACGCGGTCATCATGGCACGGCTGAGCGCGACACTTTCATCCATCAAGATGTATTGATCAGCGGCGTTCAATGCGTGGATCTCCGACACATCTGGACGGTCCGGCACCAGGATGCACCAGGGGTAATTGGCATCACGCATCAGCAAGAGCCGACACAGCGAAAAATGCCCGATCAGCAAACAATCGCGTAGTAGCGTCGGGTGAATGTCCGCCATAAACTACCTCACGTCTCGCCATCGAAACCGGTCGAATCGCCGCCCGGCACTGACTCCCAATAGGGTGTACCTGAAAAACGTTGCGCCAGAAAATCCACGAATGCGCGTACACGGCGCGACAAATGTCGGGTCGGCGGATACACAGCATAGGCATTCACCTGCGGCCAGCCGTAGTCACGCAAAATAGCCACCAAGCTACCGTTCGCCAAGTCTTCGTGGACGATAAAATTCGGTTCCAGCGCGATGCCGTGACCGTCGCGGGCGACGGCGCGAAGAAAATCACCATTGTTGGCGCTCACGGCAACATTAACGTGTACCGTGCCAGCGACTCCATCGCGTTCACGGTAGTGCCAAATCTCCGGGCTTGGCAAGTTGCTGTAGATCAAACAGGCGTGCGTGGCCAGCTCGCGCGGATGGTCCGGCACACCATGCGCGGCCAAGTAAGCCGGACTCGCGCAGACCGAACTTCTAATGGTCGCCAACCGGCGCGCGATCAGACTCGAATCGGACAGTTGCGCAATACGAATCGCGACGTCGAAACCTTCTTGTACTAAATCGACCTGGCGGTCGTTGAAATCCAGATCGAAATTGACGGCCGGATGCGCCGCGCCGAATTCGCAAATCGCCGGACTCAGGTGCAACAAGCCGAAAGTCAGCGGCGCGGCCACCCGCAAGCGTCCGCGCAACTCCGCGTGCTCGCGGGTAACACTGCCTTCGGCCTCATCCATATCGGTGAGAATCTGCATACTGCGCTCGAAAAAGCCGCGCCCGGTATCAGTCAGATTCAAGCGCCGCGTGGTACGGCGGAATAACTGCACGTGCAGGCGTTCTTCGAGCTCGGCCAGGCGCCGGCTGACCGCCGATTTGGCTACGCCGAGGCGCTCGGCGGCGCGCGTGATACTACCCGTTTCGACCACACGAACAAAGGTTTCCAACTGCGCGAAGCGATCCATATCGTTCTCCTTAAAAGAACAATATGTTCAATATTATCATGTTTATTCCGAATTTAACAACACTCAAACTGGCACTCCATCGACGACCAACGACACAGTGAGGGAGTAATCATGACCACCAGCACACACGAATCCCAGCACGATGGCGACCGCGACCTACGCATTCTGCGCATCGATGCCAGCGGCCGGCGGCGCGAATCGGTTACCCGGCAACTCGGTGACGCGTTCGTCGGTCACCTGCAACAGCGTTACCCGCACGCGCAGGTGACGGTAAGAGACGTGGCCGACGGCCTACCGTTCGTCGACGAAGCCTGGATCAAGGCCAACTTCACCAGTGAGGACCAGCGTGATGCGCGGCAACGCACACTATTGGAAGTTTCCGATAGCTTAGTGCGGGAACTGCAACAAACCGACATCGTCGTTATTGGCGTACCGGTCTACAATTTCGGCGTGCCGGCGGCACTTAAGGCCTGGATCGACCTGGTGGCGCGTGCCGGACTGACCTTTCGTTACACTGAACAAGGCCCGGTCGGCCTCCTGAACGGGCGCAAAGTCTATCTGCTGCTCGCCTCCGGCGGCGTACCGGTCGGCAGCGAGATCGATTTCGCCAGCCGCTATTTGCGGCACGTGCTCGGCTTCCTCGGCCTGCGCGAGATCGAAATCATTGCCGCCGACGGCCTTGCGACAGGCGGGCCGACCGTGCTCGACCGGGCGTTGCGAGAAACACTGGCCAGCGCCGCACAACTTGCCGCCGAATATCAGCATCGGGCTGCATGAACAGCGCCGCGCCCGCACGGGTGACGACACTAATGACAGGACATAGCGGAGGGTAGCGACATGACAACACGACGCATAACACAATTGATACGCGCGACTGCCGTCAGCGAGGGCGCCGGCGTCACCGTGCATCGCACCATCGGCACGCCGGCGCGGCGCAACCTCGATCCGTTTCTGATGCTGGACCACTTCAGCAGTGATGACCCGAATGACTACATCGCCGGTTTCCCGGATCACCCCCACCGCGGCTTCATCACCGTGACCTATATGCTCGACGGCCATATGCTGCATCAGGACAGCATGGGAAATCGGGGTGACCTGCGCGCCGGTGGCGTGCAGTGGATGAAAGCCGCCAGTGGCGTCATTCACTCCGAAATGCCGCAACAATCGGAAGGTCTGATGCATGGCTTTCAGTTGTGGGTCAACCTACCGGCGGATGACAAAATGAGCGACCCGAACTACCAGGAGTTCTCGCCCGAATCCATACCCGTAATCGATACGGGGGATGCGCGCGTGCATCTGATCAGCGGCGAGTTCGGCGGTCAACGAGGTCCTGTCCGCGACCCACGCACGGATGTGCAGTACCTGCATGTCGTGCTGCAACCGCGTGCGCGGTTTACCCATGCACTGCCCGGCGGGTTCGCTGCTTTCGTTTACCTGTTCGAGGGCAGCGGCGTGATCACCGGCGACGACTTGGAACCACATTCGCTGGCGGTCCTCGGTTCGGGCGACGACGCACAGCTCCACGCCGGTGACGGTGGCGCCGAGTTCATTCTCGTCGCCGGCCGCCCGATCGGCGAGCCGATCGTGCAATACGGTCCGTTCGTGATGAACACGCGCGATGAGATCGAGCAGGCGATGGCGGATTACCGCGACAATCGCCTGGTGCGCAAAAAAGCCGCAATGACTGGCCGTTGAGGCGGAAATAGCAGGGCTCGTCCATCGTTCAAGTCCGCGCCGCCTGCAGCCGATATAGGGAGCTGGGAGCGGATGCGAATACGATGGACGATACAGCTATAGACAATATTGCCGAAGCGGTCGAAAGGCGCCGATTCCCGCGTATGGTGGTACGCTGCGCGGTGCTGTATCGCTTAGGCGATGCCCCCGAAGCACTGATCGGCATGTCGGTCGATTTCTCGGCCACCGGGCTGAACATGGTGTGCAAGCACGCCGTTGAGACCGGCAACACCATACAGATCGAACTGAAACCCGGGCGCGACAAGCGCATCCCGGCGCTACGCGCCGATGGTAAAGTGGTTCGCTGCACCGCGCTCAAAGGTGGGCTCTACGCGGTCAGCTGTCGCCTGCTGCACGTACAATCAGGTAACCCAACGCCTGAGCGAACGGCACCGCCGTAACGTTACTCAGCGCGTTCGTGTACGTCACGCCGACTACGTTCACCATACGTGCACGCCACCGTCAACGGCGTTCAAGACTGCGCCGCCAGTAGCGGTCGCAGGAGCTTAGGCGTCAATTCCGACGCCGGGAGCGGCCGACTAAACAAGAAGCCTTGCACGCATGTGCAACCGTGCGCGCGCAAAAATTCGAGCTGCTCGTGGGTTTCGACACCCTCGGCGACTACATGCAGACGCAGGCTGTGCGTCATCGCCAGGATCGCCGACGTCAAGGCGGCATCGTCGGCATCATCGATAATATCACGAATGAAGGAACGGTCGATCTTGAGCGTGTCCACCGGAAAGCGCTTAAGGTACGCCAGTGACGAATAGCCGGTACCAAAATCATCGATAGCCAAACTAACGCCCAGCCCCTTGAGCGTTGTAAGCGTATCACCGGCGTCTCCCGTGGTGCGCATGAATACGCTTTCCGTCATCTCCAACTCAAGATCGGCGCCCACAATGCCGCTGTCGGCGATGGCCTGTTCGATGGTATGTACAAAGCTTGCGTCGTTAAACTGACGCGCCGAGATATTGACCGCCATACGCGTTTGGTAGCCGGCGTCGTTCCAGCGCCGCAGCTGTTCACAGGCCGTACGTGCGACCCACGCTCCGACCGGCACGATCAACCCGGTCTCTTCGAGTAAAGGAATAAAATCCGCCGGCGAAATCAGTCCGCATTCGGGATGTTGCCAGCGCAACAACGCCTCCACCGCAACTGTACGCCCACTATGGATCTCGACCTGTGGCTGATAGAACAACACAAACTCATCACGATCGAGTGCATGGCGCAAGCTGTTTTCCAAGGTCAAGCGTTCGAACGCCCGCTCACTCATGTCATCCGAGTAGAACTTGAACGTATTTCGACCCAGCTCCTTGGCGCGGTACATGGCGCCATCCGCGTTCTTGAGTAAAGTTTCGGAATCGTTGCCGTCGTTGGGATATAAGCTGACACCGATACTGGCGGTTACATGCAGCTCCATGCGGTCGACCGAAAATGCCGGCGCAATCGCGGCCAGTATTTTCTGCGCCAGGCCTCCGACGTCTGATTCGGTGGCGACATCATCGAGTAGCACGACAAACTCATCACCGCCGAAGCGGGCCACCGTGTCACCTTCACGAACACAATTGCGCAGACGTTCCGCCGCCTGCACCAAAACATGGTCACCGACCGCGTGCCCAAGACTATCATTGATATACTTAAACCGATCGAGATCGAGAAACAGCAGCGCCACCAAGCGTTGGTGCCAGCGCGCCCTGGCCATGGCTTGCGTCACCCGATCCAAAAACAGTATACGGTTTGGCAGACGCGTGAGCAGATCATGGTGCGCAATATACTGCAGCTCCTCTTGGGCCTGCATCTGCCGCGTAATATCCCGGCCGGTAGAGATGAAATGCGTGATGCTGCCATCGCCGTTCTTCAACGGCGTGATCGTCTTGGCCTCGTAATACAATGAATCATCCCGTTTACGGTTAACGAGAACGTCTTCAAACACCTGGCCGCTTAGAATCATGTCCCATAAGCGTCGATAGAACTCATCCGGCATGCGTCCGGACTTGACCACGGATGGTTTTCGCCCTAACACCTCACTCCCGGCAAAGCCGGTAATTTTTTCAAAGGCGGGATTCACGTATTCGATGATACCGGTAACGTCGGTGATCATAACGGCGTCGGCGCCCTGTTCCAGGGCGCGTGATAACTTAACCATTTCGGCCTCGGCCCGCTTGCGGTCGGTGACGTTGCGCGCAATACCTTCGATGCCGGTTGGCACGCCGTAAGCATCGTTGATTATGTGTGCATTGATCGAAACCCAAACCGAGGAGCCATCTCGGTGTCGCAGCGGTGCCTGATAGTCTTCGACGATGCCGTTGTTCGACGCGATTGCCTGCAGGAACTGAGTTCGACGCGTCGCATCCTTGGAAAACTGCCACAGCTTGCCGCCGACAACGTCGCCGGGCTTATAGCCCAACAGATACTGAATCGAGTCTGAAATACGAACGATACGCTCATCGAAGTCGGTACGAAAATAGGTATCCTGCATGCTCTGAAGAATGTTATTCAGCTCACGCTCGGACACGCGCACGTCCTCGCCGAGTTTGCGTTCGAGCCGGTAACCGGCCCATTCACGAAGTCCCAAAAACGCCGTCACGACTAAAGTCGACAGCAGGATCGCGCTCCACGCCGTTTGCGACAAAGACTCGTGCCGCCACAGCGTTACGCCGACGACGCTCGCCAACACGAACGTGACCACGCCGATTTCCATTACCCGGGCATCGGCGGCCTGGCAAGCACGGCTCGCGTTACGCTCGGCGTCGCTAGCGGCGGCCGATAATTGCTCTACCGATGCCGAAAATGCGAACACAAAACCCAACGCCCACCAGACGTCCAGGTGCTGCCCGGCCAGCGAAGACTGCACCAGCATGGCGTGCGCGTAGAGTGTGTTGGCTACGGCCTGAGCGCCGAGGCTAGCGAAGATCAATAGCAGAACACTACGCGGCGGTCGACGCGTACGGCGTAAAAGCAATAATGCCGCAAAGATAAATGTGCCCCAGTAGAGCACCGGGTATGCCAACGCCGCGACGATGTAGGTAGTCGACAGGGCGGGATCGTCGATCGCGCCGGCGAAGAATACCAGACTGACGATCGCCAACGCCGCCAGTATGAGGCCTGCATCGCTGAAGTTTTTCAGTGTCAGCGCGCCACTCGGTGTCGCCGTGCACTGATAAGCCAGGCCCACCATGAATAACGGCGCCAACGCCAAACAGCCGACATCGGCGATGCCCGGAAACAGGTTGCCGGCGGCAGAAACCAAGCTCGCGTAGCCCATGATCAACATGCCCAACAACCACGCCAGGCAGCCGAGGCCATAAAACATCCACGCGTTGCGGTCCGGGCCGTGCGTTCTACGCACGACGCGCAGGCAGGCCGCAATGGCCACCAGAGACGCTAACAACCAACCCAAACCATCCCACCAGTGATGCAGGATGCGAGGCGACGGGCCGAGCGCAGCACCGGCGACAAAGGTCAGTATGAACACCAGTGCCGCGGCGTGTTGGACAAATCGTTGTGTGCGCAGGGTATAACTTTTTGAGAATGTAGGCATTTGCCCCACTATATCGGTCGATAGGGACGGAACATGAGGCTCACGAGACATCCTTTTGGGAACAATTCAATACCGGGAAGGCGAAACAACTAACTGATAAATAACGGGGTTTTTGGTTCGGCATGCAGGCACGTGAACGCTTGCCCGGTCCGGCGCCTGATCGGTGCCGACGACGCAACCCGAACATGCACGGCTAACGCGCGGCAATCGGGCGCATAGCCAAATACACAGCCACTTCAAGCCACTGCCGATTACGCTGGTCGGATTAGCCGGTTTGCCTACATTTCGAAGGTCAACAGCCACACCATCGCCAATGTCACGGTAATCAACATCGGCACAAACGCCACGCGCAAGTATTCCATGAATGAAATCGGACACCCGGCTTTTTCGGCCATGCCTGCAGTAACGACATTGGCGCTGGCGCCAATGAGGGTACCGTTACCACCGAGACAGGCACCGAGTGACAGCGCCCACCACAGCACATTATTGTGAATCCCGGGAATGGAGGTGGTCAGATAAGCGACAATTGGCAACATGGTCGCCGTGAAAGGAATATTGTCGATGATGGCCGAAAAAATCGCCGATACCCACAACACCAACAGCACCGCAATGACCGGCGAGCCTGCCGACGCCTCGCGCACCCAATTGGCGACAATCTGGATCAGGCCGGTCTGTTCGGCGCCCGCGACGATGATAAACAACATCATGAAAAAAATCAGTGTCGGCCATTCAATTTCCTGCTCGATCATCTCGACGATATGCACACCGCTGATGACCAGCAGTAACGACGCGCCGGCCATGGCTGCAATGCTCGGTTCCATGTGCAAACTGCCGTGAAATATGAACAACAAAATAGTAAACGCCAATACGCCACCCGATTTGATCAATAGCGATTTGTCGGTAATGCGATATTCGTCGCGCAAACGCGCAATCATGGCCGGCACATCGGACACCTTCGCCGCCATATAGCTCTTGCGGTACCAAAAAACGAAATAGACGGATGTCACTACCAAGCCGATGGCACAGACCAGGGCTAAATGCTCGACGAACTGCACGAACGACAAGCCGGCATAGGAACCAATCATGATATTAGGCGGATCGCCAATCAGCGTCGCCGTACCGCCGACATTGGAGGCGAAGACCTCCGGCATCAGCAACGCCAGTGGGCTGATTTTTAGCGCCAGTGCGATTTCGATCGACACCGGGATGATCAACAGCATGGTGGTGACATTGTCCAAAAACGCCGAGGTAACGGCCGTCACGAACATCAGCAGTACTGCCAATATGTATATATTGCCGCGCGCTATCTGAAACGACTTGTAGGCCATCCACTGAAAAATCCCGGTTCGCTTCAACACACCGACGATAATCATCATGGCCATGAGCAAAAATATGACATTGTTGTCGATTGCCCGCATGGCCTCGTCGAACGTCAAAATCCGGTACGAGGAATCAAACGTGCCAAAGGTATAACTCACGAACAACAGTAGCGATGCACCGACCATGGCGGCCAGTGTGCGATGCAGCAGTTCCAAGGCGATAAAGGCATACACCGCCAACAAAACGGCCGCGGCAATCCACAGCGCCGGTGACAGAGTGCGCTGCAGCGTGACGCTAAAGTGGGCCAAATAGTGCCGGCTTCCACCGTCGATACGCTCCTCGAGCAAGCGCGACAAGATGACCGGATGGGAGGAACGATAGGCGCGACGTTCAACGCTGACTTGCAGCTGCGCGTCCGGCAGTTGCCCCGGCGCAAATTGCAGCTTCGCTTCATAGGTGCCGCCGTTGTCCGTGACCACCTGTTCCTGCGCAGCTACTGGCTTTCCGTTAAGAAGAAAGTGCACGCGGGCGTCACTGATGCCGCGGCCCTGCGCATCTGAAATCGTCCCGGAGACGATCAATGTGTCGGTCGTGCGGGCCGGTGTATTGGCGGCAAATACCGCACCGGAAGGCAATAAAAAGGCAAAAATTAGCAAAGCAATCCAAAGGGGGTGTATCCGGCGCATCGCGGTCCGCTCTTGTTGTCGTTGATCTTTACAGGTGTCGGCAACACAGATTGGGCTACCTTGCCCAGCGCGCGGCTCTACAGCAGCGTCGCACAAATGCCGGATCAATAACGGTCCGGCACGGGGGTTCCAGCCAAGCCCTCACCTTCCGCCAGCCAATGTACCAGATTGGTGCGTTGACGTCTGCCGAGGCGGCGCTATCCGCATCCAGCCCGGTCAGCGCTATTGGTTGCGGCCGGGCGCTCGCGGCGCCACCAGACCGGCCGTCACCAGGTACAGAAGTCAGCGCCGCGAGTATATGCCAGAGGAAGTATGTCCCCAGTGGAAACACCCCGCACAGCGTTCGATCGAGGCTTCGTAAAAGTAGTGCAAACACGAACACGCCAACCGCATAGCGTAGCCACACCACGCCGGGACCGTGCAGCACTTGAGCATACGCCACTAACGCAAAAAACAGCGCCAAAGTCGGTAGATAATATACCGTGCCATCAAGGGTATCGGCGGGCAACGAACGCTGCAAGCCGATATTGAAAATATGAAACACGATGACTAGGACCACCACCTGCCACGTACGCCAACGCGCTACGCGCAGCAAAAAGCTGGCCAGAAAGACGCTAATGAACGACAAGATGGGAACGACATCCGCCCACTTCGCCCAAGGCACGGCGAGCGTGTGCCATAAAAAACTGCCCGCACCAACCAACGCCATGAGCACGATCAGCAGTCGATGCTCCCACGCAACCGATACACCGCGACGTAAGCGCCGCGCAGCCAGCCAAGCGCTCAGCAGGAATGCCAAATTGCTCCAGGCATTGAACGGTTCGGCCCAGAATCCGGGGCCGATACGCTCACAATAGTGACTGATCTCGACTACGGTTGGCGTCATAGCGCTGATCTTAGCCCGAGCCGGATCGAATGTCCGCCGCCGCGCGGCCGATCGGCCCCTAGCGCTGCTTGTCGAACGGAGCGATCAGCTTGCGGACGACGTCATATTCGGCATCCGATGTCGGCATAAAGCCGTTATAGCGTTTATCGAGGGCTTTTATCACCGCGCGTTGGTCGGGGTTGTTTTCGCTAAGCGCCAAAAATGCGCGCCGCAACCGCCGATAAAGTAGCGGATCCAACTTAGCGCTTACGGAGATGTTGTAGGGTGGAAGATTTGGCGAACTATAGAGAATGCGTATACCTTTTCCGCGCCAACGGAAAGCCATGGTGTCTTTTACTATGCCTGCGTCGAAATCGCCGATCAAAACGCCGCGAATGATGTTGTCGTAATGACCAATGAATTTATAGCTCCCCAGCCGCTCAAGCGGCATACCGGCGCCAACGACCACGGCGCGTTGCAGCAACGCAGCGCGATCACCGAAGGCGAATGACTTGGCCGCCAGCTGCTGCACGGTGCGAATCGGGCTGTCTTCGCGCACCACGATCATGAGTCGGAATGATCCCGTGTGGTTGGTCACTGTTTTCACCAGGAGCCGACTGCCCCCAGCCGCGTGTGCGCGTAGATAGGCGACCGGCGTGAGATAGGCCAACTGGACCTCATTGTCGGCCACCGACCGGATAGCGCTCGGCATGTTAGGCGAAAGACGCAGCGCCACCGGCCGGCCCAAGGTTTTGCTTAGATAATCCGTAAGCGGTTTTAGGCGCTTGTTCATGGCTGCGGGAATATCCATCGCCACCGAGCCAAACAAAATTTCGTTATCCTGCGCGTCGGCGTAGACGCGCCCGATTCCGGCCAGCGTAGCCACGAATAAAATTGCCGCCGTAGCGCGAGATAACGCGTTCATCGCACACCTCCGGAGTCGGCCTTCGGCCTTTTAACACCGCGCCCTCGGACGTCAGCGAAATGCGTCACGCGGTTGCGTCCATTCTTCTTGCTAAAATACAGTGCAGTATCCGCGCGTCGAAAAAACTCTTCGCCACTCGAAACCTCACCGCCGTCAGGCATGGTCGCTACGCCGATACTCGCGGTTATGTGCAGACGGCGAAAATCAACCTCGACCTCATGCGTCTCAATGGACGCACGCAATTTCTCGGCCAAGCGAATCGCTTCCTGCCGGTCCACGCGTCGACACAGGGCCACAAATTCCTCGCCGCCGACGCGACAGATAATGTCAGTCCGGCGCATCTCGCTACCCAGCAATATGGCGACCGACTGCAATACGATATCGCCGGCGCGATGACCATAGGTATCGTTTACCGTTTTGAAGTGATCCAAATCGACCACCAACATGCTGTTGGTCTCCCCGTGGCGCATCGACAAAGCCAATTCGTTTTCCATCAATTCCTCGAAATATCGGCGATTATATAGCCCCGTCAACGCATCGGTAACGGTCATGCGCTTAAGCTCGTCGTTGATACGCTGCAATTCCTCCGACTGATCGCTAAGCTGGCGATTGGAATCCAGCAATTCCTGATCCGCGACTTGAACCTTGGAATGCAGGCGCACGTTCGCCTCATTCAGACGCACGCTGAGATCGTTGAATTGGCGCGCCAGACGTCCAAATTCGTCATTGCTATCGAGATCGATACGGTCGTTAGCCTGTCCGTCAGGACCGACTCCGTTTGACAGTGAGGTGCTTATGATTCGCACCGGTCGCACGATGATGTACGAAAGTGCCAGATACTCGCCGACAGCTATCAGCAGGATTAGAAGCACTTCACGAATCACCATCGAACGCTTTTGCTCTTCGAGCTTGCTGACGATGCGTCTGTTGTCCAAGATGACCGACAAGCTGCCAATGGGCTTATCATCCAGCTCGATCACATGCGAAAACGAATTACTGGGAGCGGAATTTTCCGGTATTTGCCCGGCCTCGGCCATGACGCGACCCTTCGCGTTGGTGACCGTTGCGTGAACGATGTCCTGGGATTTGACGACTTCGTCGAGTAGTAACTGGATGCTGTGATAGTCATAGCCGATGACGCTGTACGCTAGCGACTGGGATACGAAACGCACTACGTCCTCGCCGTGCTGACGTGTTTCCTTCAGTATGTCGCGTTCTTGCTGACGCAGGTTCAGCCAGCTCGTGGTACCCACCGCTACGATAAGCACGCCGACCAGCACCAACAATACTTTCTGTCGGATACCGACGCGTATGCGAGGACGCTCCGGGCTCGTCATGCTCATATCAAAACACACATGCTGCGAAGCCGCTGGCGCTACGCCAAGCGGCCGTGTTAGTCCAGGGCAACGCACAGGTCGCGCTATTCAAATTTACACACCACACAAGCAACGTTCCTGGCACCTTGGATGGGTGACCGATTTCAATACGGGACGGCAAACATGCGCCGTAGATCAACGGATCTGACTCACGATCGCCCCACGACATATTCGGCCTCTCTGGCGTTATTGGAGCGCGCATACACGTCTGATTGTGTTATTCACGTATCGGCCGATACGCTCGTACTCTTTAATATTTGCACGTCCCGACGCATTCGGAACGCGCTTAATAACCTATTGGTTTACCTATGTAAATTACCGCTATACGCCAACGTGACGTGGCAATTTTGTTAATAACACGACACAATTTGATCAGCCTTTCACGGCGCCATTGCCGGGCATGCTGCCGGCGCCGTAGAACGGCATCGACCGCACTGACGTCATTTCGTCATGTACGCAGCGCAGTGGCGCCAACCCACCGAAATGCACGGAAAAGCCTTCCACCAACCATCCCTACCGCACTTTCAGTGGGTATCTGGCGCAGTGGTCGTCGTCACCGCGGCATCGCAGACGACCGATATCGCACTTGCGGCGCGTTTTCGTTGTCGCGATGATGGCGTTTGTACGCGTCGTGTTTGCAAAGGAGAAAATGGGTGTCGATGGGACGATTACTGGCTAAGTTGGTCCTGAATTCAATTGCCGTGACAGTGTTATGCCTACCCGCGGTCAACAGTTGGGCGGCACCTTCCTTGCGTCCGGGCAAGTGGGAGATGTCGACGCAGACGCAAATCGTTGGCATCGCACAGCCGATGCCGCCACTGCACATGACGGAGTGTTTGAGCCCCACGCAAGCCCGTGATCCGGTCAAAACCGCTACCGACCGTTTTCGGCGGTCGGTGGCGCCAGGACAGCAATGCAATATCTCGCACCGAGCGGAATCGGGACGTAGTGTCACCTGGTCCGTGACGTGCACCGGATCCCAGCCCCTCACCAGTCGTGGTCGCGTCACGTTTGACAATAGCAGCGCCTACCACGGCTCGATGAGCAGCGAGATCATGAGTCCGATCGGACCCGTAAAGATGATGCAGAGTTTTCAAGGCCGACGACTTGGAGCCTGCTCGCGTTAAGCCGGCGACACGCGCCGACTACTAACCACCCGCTACGTGACGCACGGCATTGCCACCTTCAAGCGCCGCGCCTACTGCAGTCAACACGGCTTGCAGCGTCGCGGCCGTGGTGTCTTCGGCGAAGGCCACGGCGGAACTGAGCGTCTGCCCAAAACGCACGCGTACGCAAGCCATGGCCTCCGCGCCAGTGCCCTCGCCGAGTGCGTGCTCATCGAAGGCCTCGATATCGACGGCGATACCGCGCTGATGCAACAGCGCATTGATCAGTGCCTCAAGTGCACCGTTACCGGAACCGCGCAAGCGCCCGTCGCCGCCAACGCGGACGTCGGCGTGCACACTGCTACCGTCACGATGCAAGTCGTAGCTTTGCACACACCAAGCGTCCGATGGTGCGGCATAATGGTGTTGAAACAACTCCCAGATGCGCGCCGAACTTACCTCGCTGCCGCCAGACTCGGCATCGGCCTGCACCACTTTGCTGAATTCCTGCGCCAACCATCTCGGCAGCTCCACGCCGTGGTCGCGTTCAAGCACGTGCGCGACGCCGCCTTTGCCCGATTGGCTATTGATACGCACCACCTGCTCATATTGGCGGCCAAGATCGCGCGGATCGACCGGCAAATACGGTACTTGCCAAATGTCGCCGCTGCTATACGCGGCCATACCCTTACGTATGGCATCCTGGTGGCTGCCGGAAAACGCCGTATACACCAATTCACCGACCCAGGGATGGCGCGGATGTACCGGCATTTGCGTGCTTTGCCGATAACACTCGATGATTTCGGCTACGTCCGAGAAATCAAGCCGCGGATCGACCCCTTGGGAGTACAGATTCATGGCCATGGTAACGATATCCATGTTGCCGGTGCGCTCGCCATTGCCGAACAAAGTACCCTCGACGCGGTCGGCGCCGGCCATGACAGCCAACTCGGCAGCCGCGACCGCGCATCCACGGTCATTATGCGTGTGCACGCTGACAGAAAAGTATCGGCGGTGCCGCACGTGCGCGCAAAACCATTCGATTTGGTCGGCAAACACATTCGGCGTCGCCGATTCCACCGTCGCAGGTAAGTTGATGATGACGGGCTGTCCGTCCTGCGGGCGCCAGACCGCATTGACTGCATCGACGACTTCAACCGCATAATCCGATTCGGTGGCGCTAAAACTTTCCGGAGAATATTGAAATATCCACTCCGTACCGGGCCGAGCGGCCGCGCCGGCTTTGACCGCCTCGGCGCCCCGCACCGCGATCGCTTTGACGCCTTCGCGGTCCAAACCGAACACCTGTTCGCGCTGTGCGCGATTGGTCGAGTTGTATACATGCACGATCGCGCGCCGGGCGCCTTCCAATGCCTCATAAGTACGCTCGATCAGTTCCGTACGCGCCTGTGTCAAAACCTGAATGGTAACATCGTCCGGTATATGCCCACCGTCGATAATTTTGCGCACGAAGGCATAATCCGGCTTTGATGCCGCTGGAAAACCGACCTCGATCTGCTTGAACCCGAGACGCACCAGCAGCTCGAACATTCGCATTTTACTGTCGACGTTCATCGGCTGCACCAGAGCCTGATTGCCATCACGCAAATCCACGCTGCACCACACCGGCGCTTGGCGGATAACTTGATCAGGCCAACTTCGCGCCTGCCGCTGTAGCGGCGGGAACGCGCTGTATTTGCGGAAATCGAATGCACTCATGATGGCTTCACCTGTCTCGTGTCGTGTGAGCTTCCGCCGTCCATTGCCGTCAACGGCCAAGCGCGGCCCTAAAAACCAAGCCGCTGCGTCCCCGCAGCGTGCTGCGGACGGACTGCAGGCCGGCTCGCTGGCGGGGATCGCCCGCCGAAGGTCCAGCACAAGGGGTAGAGCGCTGGACCGAGCACATAGATTAGCGACTAGGCGGTGAAATATGCTTGCGTATTTTGCTTATAATGCTTATAAAATAGATAATTATTGCTATTTATTTATATTTTTTGATATTTTATATCAATAAGAGCGTAAACATGGCTGAATTACATCGTCTAGATCGCTTGGACCGTCGTATTTTGGAAGAGTTACAGCGCGACGGCGGACTCGCCAATCAACAATTGGCCGAGCGCATCGGCTTGTCGCCGTCACCGTGTTCGCGGCGCGTCAAGCAGCTCGAAGAAGCCGGCCTAATTGTCCGCCGCGTTACACTGTTGGATCCACAGCGCCTTGGTCTCACACTGACTGCTATCGTCCAGATCGGCATGGATCGACATACACCCGAGCGCTTCGAGGACTTCGAAGCGAAAATCAAGCAATACCCGGAAGTCCAACAGTGCTACCTGATCACCGGCCAACAGGCCGATTACCTGCTTAAAGTGGTCGTTCCGGACATGGATCACTACCAACAGTTTCTACTCAGCAAAATTACCCGTATCGAAGGAGTCAGCGGTGTACATTCCAGCTTTGTCCTGCGCCGCGTGGTCGACTCGACGGAGCTGCCACTCAGCTATGTTTAAACTGTACCGGCGGCACCCTAGCCAACATCAGTTACCAGACCCCATGAACTGCCGATTTCAACGCTGGCGCACTGAGCCGGTCGCCGATACGCTTTGTGGGTTGTCTTTGGCTTGGAAATTACTTGCGATCAGCGTTGCCGTAGCGACAACAAAGTAAGGGAAGGTTGGATATGCGCAATGACACACGCAGACTCACGCGCTGGCGAACGGCAGCGTTACGAACCATAGTGGCGATGCTGTTGGGGCTTGGCCTCAATACGGCGCTCATGGCGCAGGATAAACCCGCCCTCGCTCCACCCGCCGACTCACCACAAGCGAAGTGGACAAGCTGCTACGGCAGTTACAAGCGTTTTGCGTTACAGGAACGGGTGCGGGGAACATCCCCGGCGTTGCGGAAATGGGCGGCCGACTGCGAACCGGCGAAGCACAGAGCGGCGCGGATGCACCTATTGGCAAAAGCGCGCGCGCAAATGTACGCGGAAAAGCTGGCGGAGTTCCGCAAACTCGATTTGGCAGCGTTACGCGAACGCGACCAAGCGTGCAAAGACGCCATTCAGCAAGACCGGTCGGACAAACCGTTACGCAGCCGCGCTGCACCAGGATTGCATGGCGAATGCCGCGCGGCGCGCGATGCTTTGCGCGCCCGCCGCTGACACGCGGCGCGCCACGTAATACGCCCGCGCGCACCCGCCACCTGTATGGCGCGGGCACGCACGATCTACCGCCGCGTCTGCGTCAGGCTACGCTACCGAAACCTTTATCGACGCTACCGGCCGGGGCGTCGAGCCCGGCGACGCGACAACCCTGCGCGATCGGGCCGCCGGGAAACAACCGAAACAAATACTTGCTACCGCCGTGTTTATGAAACTTCTCATCCAGCGCGTCACTCAAATCGCGGATGTTGATGTGGCTGGTGTCGCGGCGTTGAGCGTAGTACGCCTGCAACGCCCGGACAACCTCCCAATGCTCATCGGTCAGCTTGAGCTTGTCCTCTCGCGCCGATTCCTCGCCTATCGCACGTGTCCAACCACGTGGCGCATCCGGGAACGCCGGATCCGAAATATTCGCGCCCGGGTGCATTACGTCTTCCATCGTCATATCGCCCACAATCGTACCTCCAATCACATATATCTCAACAGAACATCCGCGCCGGACTTGTGATCCGCGACGGTGTCCACTCGCCGTTCCGCTGGTCGCGGAAAGTATATCAAGTAAAGACGGATCGAGCGGTCCTGCAAGCGCCGTCCGCCGGTTCCAGTGAGTGCCGGATGCCGGACGGCGCCACAGAACGCGCTCCCTATCGCTCGATTGGCGCACGGGCATCACGCGCCAATAGGAAGCGTAGCGCTTCTAGGCCGCAGTGGCGAGCGTTGCGTAGGTGTGAGTCGCGCGGCGCCCCAGGGCAATAGCATCAGCAGCTAACATTCAATCGGACTCGCGCTCGCGGTCCAATAACTCGCGCCGCTGTTGCTGATATTGTTCGCGCGTGATGTCGCCGTGCTCGTAGCGCTCGTGTAACTCGTTAAGCTCGTGTCGTACGTGCTCCGATCTATGCACCTGGTCGCCGCTGTCGCCCGGCCCGTCGCTGCCGAAATGTCGTTCGTCATCGGACGGTCGCGGTACATGGTCGCCCCCGTGCTCGCCCATTCCCGGAGGAGCGGGTGGCCTCGGCGGCATCGGCAAATCGCGGTCGGCGTGCGCCAGCAGCGGCGCGGCCAAAGTTGCCAGCGGAATAGCGGCCAAGTATCCAAGCATTGCTCTGCGACTGGTATCCATAAGATCGCTCCTGTGAATGTTTTCCATTGAACGAGTACGACATATCGCCGAGTTCGGTGCTCGTCATGGGCCGTTAATCGTCCCCTTCCCGTTCTTCGAGTTCACGCCTGCGTTCATGGTATTCATCGTGACTGATGCGCCCGTCGCGATATTGCTCGTCCAATTCATGCAGCGCATGTTCGCGGCGCTCGCGCCAGCCGTCGCCGCGCCGATGCTCATCGGGGCGCGAACGAACCTCATCGCAGGCGGCCAGCAACGGCGCGGCCGCCAATAAGGTCAACAATGTGCGTCTGCGCTTGTTCATGTCTGGCCTCCATCAAGAACGTTGCATTTAAGGTTGCGCTCATCGCGGCAAGCACCGTATCCGATGCATAGGCAAACTCCACGCCAATTATGAGATATGTCTAAAAATCAGATAATTAGCGCAAAATAAGACAGCGACGCGGCGGGCCGACGCTCTCCGCTAACCGATTGAAGACGCGAGGTTTAGCCGCTGTCGCCGAACGGCGAGGGTGGCCAATATGCTAATATGTCGGCGTCCCCAGACGGCGGAGAAGCCCAGTGAACAGCATTGCGACATCCAGCAACAGCGACGCGGGGCGACTCATTCTGCGTCTTGTCCTCGGCACGCTCATCCTGCTGCACGGCGTGCACAAACTCATCTATGGCATCGGGCCGATCTTGCAGATGGTGCAAGGCGCAGGCTGGCCTGCCTTCATTGCCTATGGTGTTTATGTGGGTGAAGTCGTGGCGCCGTTGTTGCTCATCGTCGGTTATTTCGCGCGCATCGGTGCCGGGCTGATTGTCATCAATATGCTGGTTGCTGTTGTCCTCGTGCACTTGCATAGCATCGGACAACTCAACGGCGTCGGTGGTTGGGCGCTGGAACTGCAAGGCATGTATTTGTTCACTGCGCTGGCGCTGGTATTTCTCGGTCCCGGAAGGTTCAGCATCAATCGACGTTGAAGCCGCGTTTGCTAGGCGCGCGCAATGATCCCGCACTGAGGGACGGTCACAAACGTCAACGATCAAGGGCGTTCGGCGACCTCTGGATAGAGTTGATCTAATCCTACTGTCAAGCCATTCGGCTGCACCACGTGCGCATGGAAGCGGCGCAATTCGCGCGGACTGTGCACGCCGCAGGAATGCGCGATGATACCCACTTCATGCACCAGATTTCTGGCGTAAGCGGCGACCCGATGAGCCTTGCTGGGCGGGTGCAGACCCTTTTGCAGCTTGCGGTTGTGCGTGGTGATGCCGGTCGGGCAAGTATTCTTGTTACACTGTAACGCCTGTATACAGCCCAGCGCGAACATGAAACCGCGCGCCGTACAGACGAAGTCGGCGCCAATGCACAACGCCCAGGCGACATCGGCCGGCGTGATCAGTTTGCCCGAGGCAATCACTTTGACCCGGTGACGCAAACCGTGTTCAGTGAGCTTGTCGACCAAAAGCGGCAAACTGACCCGCAGCGGCAAACCCATGTCATCGATCAACGGCATGGGCGCCGCACCCGTGCCACCTTCAGCGCCATCCACGGTAATAAAGTCGGGCGCCGATTCAACACCACGCTGACGAACCGCCTCGAACAGGGTGTCGAGCCAGCCATAGGCTCCAATGACGGCCTTGAAGCCGACCGGCTTACCCGTGACCTCGCGCACATGCGCGATAACATCCAACAATTGCTCATTGTTGCCGATGTCAATGTGCCGATTGGGACTGATGGCGTCTTCGCCGACACGCAGCCCGCGTATACGCGCAATCTCCTCGGTGACTTTGGCGCCCGGCAAAATACCGCCCTTGCCGGGTTTGGCGCCTTGACTAAGCTTGAGTTCGCACATACGCACTTGCGGATGCGCCGCGATCTGACGCAACTTGTCGTCGTTGAGGTGACCGTCCAGATCGCGTACGCCGTTCTTGGCCGTACCTATCTGGAAAACCACATCCGCTGCGGACGCCAAGTGATACGGCGACAAGCCACCCTCGCCGGTGTTGATCCAGCATCCCGCTTCGGCCGCACCGGCGGCCAGGGCCTGGATCGCGGGCTTGGATATGGCGCCATAACTCATAGCGGAAATATTGAATATGGACGCCGTCGTATACGGCTCGCGCGCATATGGACCGATGGTCAGCGGTTCGGTCGGGACCACATCGGTATCTAATGTCGGATAGGGGCAATTGACGAACAACACTTGCCCGGGCAGCGTGATGTTGCGGGTCGACCCGAATGCGACCGTGTTGTTTACGTCTTTGGCGGCTCGATAAACCCAGCTACGCTGGGCCCGGTTGAACGGCAATTCCTCGCGATCCATAGCAAAAAAATATTGTCGGAAGAACTCACCCAGGCGTTCGAATAGATAGCGGAACCGGCCCAACACGGGGTAATTTCGTCGTATCGCATGCGTGGTCTGCGAGACGTCGACGACGAATGCCACGCTCGCCCATAAGGCGACCAGTCCGATGACAAATACGAACAACACAGCCATAATTTCGAGTGCCGCGAAAAGGACGGTCTGTGTTTCCCCTGTTAAAATCGGCATGACGGTCACCCTCTCGAGTCCGGGCTCGCACGTCCAAACATCGGCGCGAGTAATTACAACGCTGACGAGTGCAGCACCAGCAACTTTTCGGTTTGCATATCGCGATAGGTATAGGGAATGCCACCGGTGCCCAGACCGGAGCGACGCAGCCCGGCAAACGGCATCCAGTCGACACGAAACGCGCTATGGTCGTTGATCATCACAGTGGCGGCGCGCAATCGGCGTGCGGCATGTAGCAGCGCATCGACATCCTGACCATAGACCGCAGCTTGGAGGGCAAGTGGCAGCGCGTTGGCCCGGCCGATGGCCCGATCGATATCGTCATAGGGATAAATGCATATCACCGGGCCGAAAATTTCTTCGCGACTGACGCGTGCCTCATCGGCTGGGTCGAACAGTACCGTCGGCGCGTAACAGGTTTCGGAAACGGCGTGACCGCCGACAACCAACTTTGCTCCCGCGGCAACCGCCTCGCCGACCCATTGATGCACACGTTGCACCTCACCGACTCGGATCAGCGGCCCGATGTCGGTCGCTTCATCGGCAGGGTCGCCGATGCGCATTTGTTCCGCGAACGTCGCCAACTGTTCCGCTAGTTTATCGGCGAGTTCATGATGCACAAACACGCGCTGAACCGAGACACAGACCTGCCCCGCATGATAGAAGCCACCTTTGGCCACGGATGGAATCACGCGCGTCAGGTCCGCTGAACGATCGACGATCACCGGCGCCGCGCCGCCGTGTTCGAGCGCGCATCGCGCACCGGGCGCCAGTTGCGTTCGCAGGTGCCAACCGACCCGAGCACTACCGATGAAAGACAGGAAGGCCACGCGCGCATCGCTGGCCAGTCGTGCGGCCGTCGCCCGGCTATCAGCCACCAAGGCTTGCGCCCAAACGTCCGGCAATCCTGCTTGACGCAATAACCGAATGAAGTGAAGACAAGACAGCGGCGTCTCGTCGGCAGGCTTGATCACTACCGGGCAGCCAGCCGCCACCGCCGGAGCCACTTGGTGCACGATCAAATTCAACGGATGATTGAACGCACTGATGGCCGCCACCACGCCGATCGGCTCACGGCTGGTAAACGCCAAGCGCTGTGTGCTGGCAGGTGTAATACCCATGGGCACTTCGATACCGGTATTGCCGCGCGGCAATTCGGCGCAGTTACGGACACCGTCGATCGCGCGCTCAACCTCAGCGCGCGAATCGCGTAATGGCTTGCCGCCTTCATGCGTCGCCTGCAGCGCCAATTCCTCCGCGCACGCACTCATCAGCTCGGCGGTGCGACTGAGTACGGCAATACGCGCGGCAACCGGCAACCAGGCATCGCGATCGCGGTGCGCCGCATCGGCCGCTGTCAGGGCCTGATCGACGGCCTCGGCACCCATGCCGTCAACGCTGGCGATCGGTTGGCCATCGTAGGGTGAACGGACCTCAATACGACGCGTCGGCGTCGCGTCGCCGACCAGCAGGTGCGGGACATGGGTGCGCGTCATGTTGCTAATCCGTTCATACCGGGCAAACCAGGTGGCCGAGCTTTTCGGTGAGCTTCATGTTCTCGGCGTAGTCCACCGGGCAATCAATGATGGCGACGGTTCCGCAGGTCAGCGCCTGTTCTAGAACGGGTGCTAACTGCTCGGCCGACGCCACGCGAAATCCACGCGCGCCGAAACTGTGCGCATATTGCACGAAATCCGGATTGTTGAAATCGATGTGACTGGTACGCCCGAAACGACGATCCTGATGCCACTTGATCAGCCCGTATTTCGAATCGTTCCAGATCAAAATGACTATCGCCAAACCCAGACGCACGGCGGTTTCGATCTCCTGCGAATTCATCAGGAATCCGGCATCGCCGGTTATCGTGACGACGTTGCGCTCGGGAAAGGCAAGCTTGGCTGCCAGGGCGCCGGGCACACCGATACCCATGGCGGCAAAACCGTTGGATATGATGCAGGTATTGGCTTGTTGCGCCGGCCACAGCCGGGCAACCCACATTTTGTGCGCACCAACATCGGAAATCAGAATATCGTGCGGCGCCAGCGACGCGCGCAAGTCGGCAAGAATGCGCTGCGGCTTGATCGGGAAGCCGGTGTCGCCCGCGTACTGTTCGATTTCGTGATCAATAGTGGTGCGCAAGCCGACCGCCCAATTATGTTGCTTGGGCGTGATGCGCGCGGCCAGCCCTTCCAAGCCGGCAGCAATATCACCGACAACACCGACATCGAGAATGTAGTGTTCATCAACCTCGGCGGCCAATGTGTCGACGTGAATAATTTTTTGCGACGCATTTTTGTGCCACAAATGCGGATGGTATTCGACCATATCGTAGCCGACACAGATCACCACATCAGCGCGATCGAAACCGCACGAGATATAATCATTGGCGGCCAATCCGCTTGTACCCAGCGACATGGCGTGGCTGCGGGCAACCGCCCCCTTAGCCATGAATGTCATGGTTACCGGAATGTTCAGCCGTTGCGCGAAGGCTTCCAAGGCAGCCGTGGCTCGGGCGCGCAAGACGCCATTGCCGGCCATGATCAGTGGCGTGCTCGCCGCCGTAATGAGCGCCGCGGCCTGATCCAATTTCTCGACCGGAGGCACCGGCGGGCGCGGCTCTTGCACTTTTAGCGGCGGCTTGTCTTGTACCGACATGGCGGCGATATTTTCCGGGAAATCAATAAAACTGGCGC
Organism: Gammaproteobacteria bacterium; assembly: GCA_030147845.1. GTDB lineage: Bacteria > Pseudomonadota > Gammaproteobacteria > JASBUN01 > JASBUN01 > JASBUN01. Next base: position 13,763 of record JASBUN010000003.1, on the reverse strand, counting down.
CTGGCTTTTCCGCCCGAGCCACTTTGAACGCCTTGCGCACGACCTCCGGAATCACCTCCGGGGCATGAATCTGCATCGCATACTTGGTCACCGGTGCGAACAAATTCACTAAGTCGACGATCTGATGGCTTTCCTTGTGCAGGCGGTGTGTAGAACCCTGGCCGGCGATGGCGACCAGCGGCGCACGGTCCATATTGGCATCGGCGACACCGGTCAATAAATTGGTCGCGCCCGGACCGAGCGTCGCCATACAAACACCAGGACGCCCGGTCAGACGGCCATATACGTCCGCCATAAAGGCCGCGCCTTGTTCGTGACGTACGGTGATAAATCGAATTTTGCTATCCAGAAGAGCATCCATGACATCCAGATTCTCCTCGCCCGGAATGCCAAAAATGTATTCGACCCCCTCATTTTCAAGACAACGAATCAGCAGTTCCGCGGCTCGCACGATCGAATTCTCCTATAGTTATCTGCGCATCCTTACGTTAGTAACCCGACTTCGTGTGTAAGTTCCCCCATGCAGCGAAAATCAGGCGCAGTTGCTCGGGCTGCGGTACCGCCGAGCGCGAAAGGCGGCCGAGGAAAACGCCGATCGTGCACCCGTCGGGCGACAATTAAGCGGCGCGGAAAGCCGCCTGAAATCGCGCCGCCACACTCATTCGTCGTGCGCTGAGCCGCTTCCTTACATTACCGAGGTGAAATCAATCCGCGCCCGCATTGCATGGCAACAAAGACGAGAGTGTGGCGCGAAGAACGCCATCGAGTAGTCGTTCCGGTAGCCGCACGCGCCTAACGCATCAGCCGCTTGCGAATGCATACCACGCGGCGGCGACGGTCATTATTGGTGTTCGTGATCTTGAGGACCGGCTCGTTTGCGCAACGTATCGAGTATTCGTTGCCGGCGTTCCGGCGGTAGCGGCTTTTCAATCGGTAATTGGCCGTGGCGCATGCCCGAGCGCACTATGCCGCGCATAAACTCTAATTGGCGCACAAACCGCCGGCAGTTGTCACATATCCATAAATGCCAGCGTAATGACACGCGTTCGCGTACCCCGAGTTTACGGTCGTAGCCTTCGGAAACCATGCGACTGGCTTGTTTGCAAGTAAGCATTTCAGTCTATCGCACTCAACCCAGGCCGCTGCGCTCGAGACAGCGCCGCATTGCCAAGCGGGCTCGATGCAAGCTGGTCCATACATTCGTCGGCGTCATCGCCAACTCCTCGCACACAACCGTGGTGTCCGCCTCCCACACATCGCGCAACATAAACAAGCGCGCCATGCGCGGAGACAACGACTCCAAACATTGCTCCACCAGTGACCATAACTCATGACTGGACGCCACCTGCTCAGGGTCACCCCAATCGGTCAGCGCATGATGCCAACGGCCATTTTCGGCAAATTCAGCCTCAATACGCGTCGCCTCAAGTGTCTCCCAGTTGCGCCCGTCGGGTTCGGACACCGGCGCCTCGCGCGCCTGGCGCCGAAACTCATCGACGATCTTATGTTTAAGGATTCCCAGCAGCCAAGTTCGGATCGACGCATTGCCGGCGAATCGTTGCAACGCTTGCAGTGCCGCAAGCAAAGTTTCCTGCACGGCGTCCTCGGCGCGATCGGGATCACGCAAATGCAGCAATGCAAACGAGTACAACGCCGACCCATGTTCCTCCAACCAGCGCTGCGCTTCGTCAGTGGGCATGACGCCCTCCGGCTGCGAATGGACCGCCATTGTAGCCAATCGCGCGATCGGTTCACAGCGCTGACCGGCGTCGGACCCACGGCTATCGGAGCCACCCCCAACGGCAACCTGCCAATGCCCACTGGCGCCATCGACCACCGGCGCCGATGGTCGGCGAAGCTTCTTCACGCCACCGCCGGCCGGCCATACACTGCGCCCAAAACCGCACCAAATATGACGTGCAAAACCAATGTCATCACCGCAGCCATAATGCCGAGATGCATACCGAACAAACCCGCACCGGCCATCGGCATGACGACGATCATCATCAGTAGCCAAGCGCCGATGGCAAACACGATGCCTTTGAACCACGGGCTCGCGCCCGGTAATAGGCGATACAGGAACGCAAAGCCGATACCCCAAACCAGCGAGCCAATGACAAAATGCGCCACCCAGCCAAGCATCGGCGGACCGCCCATCATATGTGCCAACATCTTGATGACATTGAGTCCCGGCATTACACCCATGATCGACTTGGCGATCATTAAGAGCGACAACACGAGCGTCGCGATGAATCCTGCCAGAATAGCTTTTGGAATATTCATGCCATTTCTCCCTAGGTCGGCCAATCGATCAATTCAATGCTCGAGGATTGGTCGTTGGCCGCGGCGCTTCCTTACGCCTTGTCGCCAGAAAATTGTCGTCACTGCTGCTCGTTTTGGATTAGATCCGCGCCGGACGTGGCGGGGCGATTACCGCGATCCTGACTGCAGGCGCGGAAAATGACCTGGTTTTTGCCGGAGTTCGATCGATTCCACCCGGCAGCGAAGGCGGCAAGCCGGATCTCGGCGTCCACCTGATCCGCCACCTTGGCTCGTTATACCGAAAACGGCACAAACCGAAAATTGATCTGGGCGATCCGGTCAGGGCTTCACCGGCAGCACATTGACGCCAATTCGGTAGACCAAATCGCCTCCGTGGTAAGCGGTTACGATCAATAGCACGATGCCGACCAAGCCGAGAAAAAATAGGATCCAACCCTTACCGCCGACCAACGAGATGCGCCGCCACCAGGCAAACAGAAATACGGCCGACAGGCCGATGAAAAACCACATAGTGGTCAGTCCAAGGTCGGCGTGATCCTCCATGGGTGCTTTGGCGAAACCCAATGCGGCAGCATGATCGAGCGCTATGTCGCCGAATATGGCGGCGACGATGGCTGCCGCAGCCCCCAACAGCAAGGTCGCCAACGCGACATTAGCCAGACAACGGTGTTCGGCCAAGTCCCCGCCCCGCACCAACACCAGAAACTGCAAGGCAACCGCGCACATAAACAACACAATGGGGAAGTGCACAATCATGGGGTGAATGTGGGCAATGTCGATCATCATGCGCTCCTTTCGTAAATAGTAAGACGCGGCACCCCGCCGCGCGCCAAATGCACGCATAAACCATAGCAGTATCCTCGCCTTGGCCGGCCAATCTGACCAAACGGTAAAGCACTGCGACGCGCGCAGCCACCGATCGATTACTGCGCGGCCTGCAGAGCCAGCGTATTTCCTGTATAATGCTTGGGCTGGGTCATATTGACCCAGTCAAAATGGCAGGTTAGAGCGTCTTTTTTACCTCTAAGGTCTGCCTGCGCTGATCACGTCTAGTCGCCGCCCTCGCGGGCATGCACCTCAGCAGCGCCACGCCAACCCTGTTTCCGTCGACCTAACCGCCGATACGGGCCGGCTGTTGCCGGCAAACCCAACTCAAGAGAAATTGCTATATGTCGAAAGAAGATCTCATCGAAATGGAAGGTACTGTCACTGAAGTGTTACCCAATACGCGCTTTCGCGTCGAATTGGAAAATGGCCACAAAGTGTCCGCTTACGCCTCGGGCAAGATGCGTCGTTTCCGCATACGTGTAGTAGCCGGTGATAAGGTGCGTCTGGAAATGTCGCCTTATGACCTGAGCAAAGCCCGCATTTGTTTCCGCCACAAAAACTGAAGGCCGGCGGCACCAAGCCGCCCGGCGAAAATTCCCGTCTCGTTTCCGCCAAACCCATACATGCACGTCACCACCGAACGGTCGCGAACGATGCAGCCGTCCGCTCCGGCGCCACAATGAAGCAGGCGCCTGCGCCTACCTCGCCAATTGCTGTTATGCGCCTCACGGCGCGGTATTGTTTTGGCGTGGATCGCGTCCGTTTGCCCTCGAGATTACGATCAGCGCGGGTCGGCAGCCGATTCCTAATCGCGACCAGGTAAAAATGCCTTGACGGACAAGCTTAAGGTTTATGATCCGGCCGCACTTGAGTGATCGTAACAAGGAAAAACCAGTTTGCGGCGAAATGGCTTTGCCGCAGGAGTTGAGTCTTAAGTCCGACAAGTGCCCGGCCAAGCGGGTAACCAACGACTTGTCCCGCAAAGCGTCCCAGCTACCGCGCAGCACGGACGCGGTATGGAATAACTTCGACAGCAAGGCCAAAGCCCCACCGACGAAGGAATATCGGGCATGAACGGTCTGTCCTCGCCGGCTAGGCTGTGCACCGAACGACAGCTGACCTGTGCGCAATATCCGTCCAGTCGCGGCGATCAAAAAGCCTGGAAATCAAGGGGAACACCGCATGCTCCTCAAACGCGATCTGATCGCGCAGTCGTTCAATATACATTCGCACACCGGCGTCGACGTCGGCGCGCGGTGCGATCATTCCGGCCTTGGCGCCGCGGATCAGCGTCAGCACACGCTGCCGCGCATCGGCCACGGCGTCTAACTCCCCCTGCCCCAGTCCCTCGAACAGACACACGCGCTGAAACGCTGAGCGATCATGAAGATCCACCACGATATGTCCTCGCAAAGTCTTACACCCGGCCACAGGCTACACCTTCGCGCTATCGGTGAATATGATCTTACAGCCGACTCGATACCGCGACGTGAAGTGGGCCGGCGCATGCATAACCCTATTCCTAGAGAAGCTTTGATAGATTCAATCAAAGGCACGGGGGCAAGACGGGCGGTGACGAATAGGCGCAGTGTGCGCACAATTAATGAACAAGCCGTTATCTAACGCAGCCAACGCTGATTCGGCGGATAGATCAGGGCTTCTCCAGGCTACGAGGCTATAGTTTGAAGAAACCCCGCTTTCGATCAACCGCCAAGCTATGCATGGTGTGACGCTCACACCTCATCGGCGAAGGACCATTGATGGCTACGTCTCACGAAGATTCCGACCGCGGCGCGCTAAAATCCTACCGCGACATCCTACGCCAGCAAATTGATCAAGGTGAGATCGAAACCAACCGATCCGGTGTTGGCCTATTCATGTCGGGCCTGTCGGCCGGACTCGATCTCAGCTTCAGCGTGTTTTTGTCCGCGGTCATATTCACCGTCGCAGCGGGAAGCGCGCCGGAGTACGTACGTGCGTTTCTGATGGCAAACGCCTACAGCGTCGGCTTTATATTCGTCGTCCTGGGACGCTCCGAGCTATTCACCGAACACACCACACTCGCGGTACTGCCGCTACTGAATCGACGCACTACGCTTACCTCGCTGCTTCGACTGTGGCTTTTGGTCTACGTCAGCAATCTGGTCGGCGCCACCCTATTCGCCGCGTTTGCAGCCTTCATTGGTCCGGCGTTTCATGCCGTTACGCCGGACGCCTTCGGTTATTTGGCCCAGCGCAGTGTCCAACACAGCTGGTGGACCATCACGCTAGGCGCCGTGCTCGCGGGCTGGTTGATGGGGCTGCTATCGTGGCTGGTTACCGCCGCCCGTGACACCATCAGTCAAATCGTCATCGTCTGGCTGGTAACTAGCGCGATCGGACTTGCCCATCTTCCGCATTGCATAGCCGGAACCACCGAGGTACTGAGCGGCTTGTTCGCAGGACAAGGCATCACACTCGCGGACTTCGGCCATTTCCTACTTTGGTCGACCATCGGCAACGCTGCCGGCGGCGTGATATTTGTCGCCATCATCAAATATACTCACGTCGTCCGCAGTGAAGCCGATTGATACTGCACCGGACTCACTACGTTACCCGGTGACCGGCAGAAAATTTCGCCGGCGTGTTCTCCAACGCGAAAAGTTTACGCGTCGCATTCAAAGCGCTGCGTGGGTGGATGGTGCAGTGTGTTGGCCGTGGCGGTAATTCGGATTGACCTGGTCGACTGGCACCGCATTGATCCAATCCCAGGAATTACCAAGATAGATCACGCCGCCGACGATGGTAGGGTTAACGATCCCGAATCGCCCACCGACATGTGTTTTGCCGATCAACTTACCCGTTTTAGGATTCAAAGCGTAAATATCCGGGCCAGTGGAGATGTACAGCGCACCTTTATAATAGGTTGCCGGGCCGCGCGCCGCGCCGGCCGGACCCGGATGCGGCACTTTCCATGTCCAAAGCAACTTGCCGGTCTTCACATTCCGGGCTTGATAAATGCTGTTGATGGGTGTGCCGATATAAACAACATCTCCATGAATCATCGGCATACCGCCCTTGAAGGCCGGCGACAGCGGGCCGCGGCCCATTTTCGCGCTCCAGAGGATTTTCCCCGTGTCTGCAGACATGGCCTGAATGACCGTGTTGACGGTCTTTTTTCCGTTCTCGATGCGTTGATCCGCTACCGTGTCATCGACAATGACACCCTTCGTTTCCGCCGGCGCGACGTCTCCCAGCCCGGTGTTGACGGCGCCTTTGATGGTCTTTTTCCATAACACCTTGCCGGTGCCGGCATTCAGGCAATAAACGTACGGCACCACCGACATACTGACATACAATTTACCGTCGACGACTATCGGATCCGACATGTTTGCGGTACCACCGACGTGTGTCTTCCAGACTTTGCGCCCCGACTTGGCATCCACCGCAAAAATGTTGCCGTCGCCGGTAGAAATAAACAACTTGCCGTTGTCATAAGCAGGCGTCGGCATCGCCTCACCTTTAGTCAGAAACACCCATTTGAACTTTCCGTCTTTCTTGTTCAACGCGATGATACCGTTGTAGTTAACGTCCTCGCCGCGCTGCGCTTTGCCGGTTTTGGCGTACTTGAGTACATGACTAAAATTGAAAGCGACACTACCGGCGGATAAATACACCGTGTCGCCCTCTACCAGCGGATTTCCCATCAGGTTATTGACCAGCGGGCTAGTCCGCCAAATGAGTTGTCCGGTGCGCGCATTGACGGCATAGGCGAACATATCGTCGCTTTCGGCGTATACCACGCCATCGACCGCTGTCACGCCAAGTGCATTACCCATGTATTGAGTCTGTACCGGCAGGGCCGAACGCGTGCCGTACACGCCATCGGCGAACGCGCGATGATCGGTTAGCGGCCACGCGCGCGCTTCGGCAAAATTCCAGCCGACGCCTTGCCGCAACCATTCCGGCGCGTTGTCATCAACTGCGAACGCGGCATTGTGCTGCGGATTACCATATACGCTATGCCAGGATGACGGAAATCCGCGCGCGTCATCCTTGCTCGGCAAATTTTGTGGTAAATAAACTCTCGCGTACGGCCCCGCCGCAGCCACTGGCAAATGACCGGACCAAGTCGCTGCGTCGGTATCGGCGGCATTTACCCGCGCAGGTGAAAACGTTAGCGCGAGACAACAAAATCCGGTAGCGATGAACAATGTGGTTGGAGTAACTTTCTTACAAGTTTGTAGACTCATCTCATCACCTCATCCGTGGTGGCCTTATACCTAAACCTAGGAACAGGTGATACGTCCGTCAAATTGCCAAACGGTAACGCAGCCGGAACTCAGCAGTGCGAAATGTTCTATGGCTAGTCGACAGATTGCCATCGACTCATCGTTTGACAGTATATTTGTGCACGCTAATGAATAAGAACATTTTTCGATCGCCGCGTTGAGCGCAAGTAATATCAATTGTGCGGCCTGAACTCAGCGGAAACTATCCCATGATAGCCATCCGCTATCGACCGCAGCCGTAGATGCCTACGACGGTGGTCGACCTCGTCGCACGCGAAACCGCCGATTGTTGGGAATCTTGCGGGTCAAAAACAGGTGCTAAGGAAACGGTGGAACGGTTGGCTCCAGACCTTCGATCTGCACTTGCGGGTGGTGGCGCGCAACGATCGCGCGGATGTCGTCGACGCGTTCCTTGGCGATATCGATCAGCATCAGCAATTGCCCGGCATCGATGGCTTGCTCGAATTGCTCAAGTCGCGAGCTATTCGCCGATATACCGAGCATCGGCCCGACAAACGCGCCAAAACCGGCTCCGGCGACGGTTGTGGCCAAAATCGCGCCGCCACCGAGCGCTAAGCCGATACCCGGGATCGCTACCGCGATAAGGCCAGCGAGAAGACCGGTGGCGCCACCCATGGCCACGCCCTTCTGCATGGCCGGCACCACATCCTTTTCTTGCAGCACGGTTGCTTCCGGCAACTCCTCTTGCTTGAGCAATTGATGGTCCTTAGCGACGATATGGATATCGCGCTCGGGGACGTGATTGAGCAACAGATCGGCAACCGTGTCCTTGGCAACACTCACCTCGGGAACCAAGAAATATAGCCTCCGCTTCATGGTGATCTCCTAATACCGTTAGTATGATCGCGCGCGTGCAACGACGCGATGTGCGGCGCGCTACTGGGTGGATCGAACCGATACGTGCAATCCGACCGTCTCGCCAAGCGCACACTGGATCGTATTCGGGCAACAGTAGCCGGCTACGAATAGAACCTGACTCAAGTAGTGTCGGCAACCGGATACGACGTCATAAACTCAGACCTTATTAAGCTACGTTCCGGCGCGCTTATTACGCAAATCAACTCGCCGTTTAGATCCACTAAAAGCCTAGCGCCTCAATTGCCGAATTCAATGTGCGCCACCGCACCGAGTTGCGTGCCAAGACAGCATTGACTTTGGCCGGATCAACCACTCGTTCCGGTCTAATTCAACGTCACAGTTGCTCGACCGCGGATCTTTCACGCACCGTTGTCCCATCGACCCCGTTTCGATCATCTGCAAAATACGTGCGTAACCTTACTGAGTGGTAATGCGTATCGGTGCAAAGGCTCAAGTTTTTCGCCGTTGAACAATCGCCACATGCCTCTAACCTTCCTAAACACACAAAGCAAAACTCGAATTGCGAATGAGAGGGGAACTCACGACAACGACAAGGAGGAACTATGGCCAAGTCAAATCCGATCATTGCGATCAATACCAGCAAAATCGTCAACCGACCCGAAAGCTACGAAACCATGATGAAGGTCGGTCCTCGCGTCTGTATCACGACCGCCTCTCACCCCGGGTTTCTCGGCTTCGAGCAGCTCATTCAGACCGGCATACACCCGATGGCCGGGCGCTATGGCGGCGGCGCCGTTGACATGCGGGAAACGTTGAATCCCATTGGCATGTTCCAATACACCGTTTGGAAAGACGTGCACTCCCACGAAGAGATGCATCACGATAATTTTCGTGAAATCTACAAATTATGCAGTTCCTGTCTCGACATGGTGGTGGAAGGGCCATGGGAGCCGCTTTACGAGGTAGTGGAATCCGATCTCCCGCAAATCATGAGCATGAGTGATGTTCCGCAAGTCATGGGCGAAGCATTCGCCAAAAATGAGCCGGTACCGAAAGTCGCACTCGCGGCGCAACGGACGGTGGCGCTCGGCGACCACTGGGTCATGCACGGTCACGAAGAGGATTTCGAGAAAGGCGCCATCGAAACCATAAAAAAAATGAAGCAAGACGTGCCCGGCATGGTCGGCTGGATGGTGCTTAAACAATTGGGTGTCTCGGCCATCGGTTCGTTTCAACTGGACCCCGAGGGCATGTTGAAAGCCACGCTCGGCGCCAATCCGCCGGAGTACAACACCAATTACGGCGACGAAGTACACGATAAACCACCTATACCGGCACAAACTCCGTCGCAATACTTCGTCCATATGGAATGGGAGCCACCGGCCTACGCGCACATGGGTATTGGTTATGCAATGGTCGACTACGAATTGCGCCAGATTCACAACAACGGCGTACTGGCCCACCTCGATCGTGGTCCGTACTACCAATTTTTTGCGCCGATGATGGAACAAGGACTCTGGCGGCGACATCTGACGCACTAATGCGCGTAGAAGGCAGTTCCGAACAGCCAGTCGTGCCGCCATCATCGTCGCACGCTTTAGTCGAATCACAAGCGAGGCACTGAAGCCACTCACGTCATTCCGAATTAAGGAGCTATTACCATGAACGGAAAACCTCACGTACTCGTCCTTGGAGGCAACTTCGCCGGCTTGGGCAGCGCACAGAAAATTCGCGAATTTTGCGGCGAACATGTCAATATCACGATCGTCGACCGCAAGGATCACCTGCTGTTCATTCCCAATATTCCGGCCGACGTGTTTGAAAACAAGGATCCGGCGATAGGGCAACGCATGGACCTCCCGCCGGTATTGGCACAAGACCATATCGAGTTCATCCAAGGCGAAGTCCGCGGTATCGATGTCGACAACCACGAAGTCCAGTTCACGCCGAGCGAACGTCCCGGCGCGGCTCCGGGCCGTATTCAATACGATTACCTCGTCGTTGCCCTCGGCAACCGATTGGCGTACGAAAAAATCGATGGCTTCGCCGAATTTGGCGACAGCGTCAGCGATATCTATCTCGGTAACCGACTGCGGCGGAAACTCTGGGACGGCGGCTACAAGGGCGGCCCGATCGCAATAGGCTCAGCACGCTTCCATCAGGGCGACGGCGCTCACGGACTAGAACCATACCCGGGCGGTACGATTCCGGATGCGCTCGCCGCCTGCGAAGGGCCGCCGGTGGAGGTGATGCTGTCGGCGGCGACCTACCTAAAAAAGACCGGGCAGGGCGACCCAGAGAAGATCACTGTATTCACTCCGGCGGAGTTAATCGCCGAAGACGCCGGCGAAAAGGTCGTCGGTGAGTTATTAAAGATCGCGTCCGATATGGGTTTCAATTACGTCAACAAGGCCGGTGACATCAGCCGCATTACCGCTGAGGGGATCGAACTTGAAAATGGCAAGACCCTCGATGCGGAGCTCAAAATCATTTTCCCCGATTGGGTGGCACACGATTTCATGCGTGACCTGCCGATCAGTGATAGCGAAGGTTTTGTGATAACCGATTTGCTGATGAAGAACCCAAAATATCCCGAAATCTTTGCTGCCGGGGACGCTGCCGCAGTTACCGTCCCCAAGCTTGGCGCCATCGGCCATCAACAGTGCGAGATTGTCGGCCGCCAAGTCGCGCTCGCGCTCGGTCATATGGGCGACGAAGCCGCCAACAAGCCGCTGCAGCCGGTCGTCCATTGCATCGGCGATATGGGGAACAATCAGGCGTTCTATATTCGCTCCAACAGTTGGTTTGGCGGTGACGAGCAAGTGCTGAAGATGGGGCACATCCCCTTCTTGTTAAAGATGCAGTATAAAAATCTGTTCTTCCGTACTCACGGGAAAGTGCCCGATTGGGGCTTGGACTTTTCCAAATTGCTGGCAGAGAAGATAAGTGCATAGTGCGTGAGTGTCGGGGTTACGATGCCGCGCTGCGATCGGCGCCATGAGGCACTGGTATCCGCGGCGCCGCAAGAGGGAGAAGTGACATGAAAAATCACGCCAACAGCGTCCAAACACCGCTCACGGATGAGCAATGGGCCGGACTTGCACGCATCGGCGATCTCGGCGCGCGTCTCGGCCAGGTGCTCGACGGTCCGAGCGCAGGGGTGTTTACCGGCGGGGTCGATCGAGTCGGCCGTTTGGCTGCGCGCTATGACGTGGCGGGTTTGGCCGAAAGCCTGATCGCCACCCTCGATCAACTGGAACGAGCCGGTGTGCTTGCCATGGTGCGCGAGAATGCGCAGTTTGTCGGTGCAAGCGCTGAAACGCTTTTGCCGCTGCTGTCCAAATGGCTACAGCAGTTGGCCTCGTTACCGTTCGATGAAATCAAGGCGGACGTCGAGAATCTATTTTCATTGCTGCGAAAACTTCGTACGGTGGTCGATTTTGTCGAAAGCCAGCTGGCCGGTGACATAACTTCCGGAGCCGTCTCGGTCTCCGAATTCTTACGCGCCAATCACACCGACGAGGCGATTGCCGATCTACTGGTATTACTCGGCCGCCTGCAGCGCAGCGGGTTTTTGGCGAACGCCGGCCAATGGGCCGACTCGGCTGCCGCATGGTTCAACGACCAGGCGAATATCAGCAGCGGAAAATCACTCGTGCCGCTGCTTTCGAAGTGGCTGGAACAACTCGCGGAATTGCCGCTCGACGAGATCAAGACCGATGTCGAGGCGCTGTTCATATTGTTGCGAAAATTACGTAGCGTAACCGAGTTCATCGACACCCACTTGGCGGGCGAACTCACGGCCGGCGCGGTTAACGTCGCCGAGTTTGTGCATGCGAACGCTACCGATAAAGCAGTTTCGGAACTGCTGATTGTGCTCGGCCAACTGCATCGCAGCGGACTGCTGGCCGATGCCGGGCGTTGGGTCGAGCAATTAGCCGGGATTACCGATGGAATGGATGTGGCCGCCAGTACCAGCCAGCTCATGAATAAGGTTCCAGGGCAGTCGCTGGAACAGCTTCGTCAGTTGATCAACAGCGCGCAAGACGCCGTCGCGGACGTCCGGCGAGACGGCAGCAAAGACCTGGGCGGCATTACCGGTCTTATGCGCCTGCTGAGAGATAAAGATGTACAGAAAGGACTGCGCTTGCTTGCCGTGCTGCCGGGGGAAATTGGACGTCGCATGGAAAACGGTAAACACCATATGAACTGAAGTAACCGTTCGACGCAGGATGGTTGCTGCACGAGTATTTACTCAAAAAAGGATTAGCTGTACTGGCGGTTACGCCGTAACGCGAGTGCCGTTACAACGCAGGGAAATTACCACGTGACACGCCAGGCACTGTCTTGGATCAATCGTTGCTTGATCTTTGCATCCGTTGTTCTGCTCAGCGGCTGCGGACATAGCGACATGGTAAGCCTGCACCCACGCGGACCGATCGGTTTGGCCGAACGACACTTGATACTGGTCGTCATCGGCTTGATGCTCATCGTCGTCATTCCGGTGTTTATCATGACGGCCTGGTTCGCCTGGCGCTATCGCGCCTCGAACACGAAAGCAAAATACACGCCGAACTGGTCCTATTCGGCCGTCGTCGATCTGATCATCTGGGCTGTACCCGCCCTGCTGATCGCCGTTCTCGGCACGCTTGCGTGGACGTCATCCCATAAGCTGGATCCGTATAAGCCTATCGACATGGCAACCAAGCCGCTGCGTATCGAAGCGGTATCGATGGACTGGAAGTGGCTGTTCATTTATCCCGATCAAAACATCGCCGTGGTCAATAAATTGGTCTTTCCAGCACACGTACCCCTTAACTTCAAGCTCACCTCCTCTACGGTCATGACTTCTTTCATGATCCCGCGCTTAGGCGGCCAAATCTATGCGATGGCGGGTATGCAAACCCGTCTGCATTTATTGGCCAACGCCGAGGGCACGTATCGCGGCCTGAATTACCAGTACAGCGGCAACGGCTTCCCCGATATGAATTTCCAAGCAATCGCGACATCGCCGCAGCAATTTGAAGCGTGGATCAAACAGGTAAAGCGCTCCCCAAAAAAGCTCGATGATACCCAGCTCAAGTTATTAGAACAGCCCAGTGCGCGTGTACCAGTGAGTGTCTATTCGTCGGTAAAGACGCACTTGTTTCGCGACATCATAGATCGCTTCAAAAACCATGGCCCGTCGACCGCGTCGGTTAGAACCAACGCGACTGCGTCATCCGCCGAGAATCCGCCTGTCGATTAGGTTCTAACCGAGAGATCCATGATGTTCGGAAAACTATCACTGTCTTCGATCCCCTTTTCCAATCCCATCGCCATGGGCGCTTTCGGTTTCGTGCTGCTGTCCGGAGTGGTGATCGTTATCTTGATTACCTACTTCGGTAAATGGACCTATCTGTGGAAGGAATGGCTCACCAGCCTGGACCACAAGAAGATCGGCATTATGTACATCATCCTGGCGCTGGTGATGCTACCGCGTGGCTTCTCTGATGCCATTATGATGCGGAGCCAGCAGATGATGGCGCTCGGACCGCATAG
>JASBUN010000004.1 GCA_030147845.1 Gammaproteobacteria bacterium | reverse complement strand
CCGTGCACGACTCGACGCCATGACATGAGGTGGCCTATTCACCTTGGCGGGCTTTGCGCCTCTGCGAGAGTAGCATGCGAACTGAACGAACCTACATCTCTCGCCAAGACGCTGGGCATGCTAAGGAAACACCGGCTTTATGCAATACCTGCACGGTTAAAACCGTGCCTACAAATATCGATGGTGATATTCGAAATCGACAGATGCATTTGAATGTCCGAGTCTGCATGGCGGTCTTGCGATGAGCACGGTCTACCCGCGAACCAGACTCAGATGTCCTATCGGCGCACGTCCATGGTACATTCAGTCGTGCACGCATCTGCATAACGATCGGTTTACGCATGGCAAAAGAAAAAATCCAATATAGTTGTACCGAGTGTGGCGCACTGGCGCCTAAATGGGCCGGCCAGTGCGGTGACTGCGGCGCCTGGAACAGTTTGATCGAAGTGACCGCGCCCAAGGTATCGACACATCCGCGCTTTGCCGGCTACGCCGGTGATGCCGAGTCGTTGGTAGAGCGTCTGGCCGACGTCGAGAGTATCGCCGAGGTACGCACCGCCAGTGGTATGGCGGAACTCGATCGGGTGCTGGGTGGTGGGCTGGTAGCCGGTTCGGTGACGCTGATCGGCGGTGACCCCGGCATCGGCAAATCCACTTTACTGTTGCAGACCTTGACCGATCTCGCCGCCCGTATGCCAGTGCTCTACATCACCGGCGAAGAATCCAAACAACAGATCAGTTTGCGGGCCAAGCGTCTCGGCCTGTCGGGCGATGATTTGCGCCTGCTCACCGAGACGTCGGTCGAGCGCATGTTAACGATCGCCAGCCGCGAACAACCGCGCGTGATGGCAGTCGATTCTATTCAGACGGTATATACCGAAGCACTGCAATCGGCGCCGGGGTCGGTGGCGCAGGTGCGTGAGAGCGCCGCGCGGTTAGTGCGCTTTGCCAAGCAGCGCAACATGGCCTTGTTCCTGGTCGGGCACGTTACCAAGGAGGGCACGTTGGCCGGTCCGCGGGTACTGGAGCACATGGTCGACAGCGTGCTGTATTTTGAGGGTGAGCACGGTGGTCGTTACCGCGTCATTCGCGCTGTCAAAAACCGCTTTGGCGCCGTCAACGAACTCGGCGTGTTCGCCATGACCGACAAAGGGCTGCGTGAAGTCAGTAATCCATCGGCAATCTTTCTGTCGCGACACGAGGAGCCGGTGTCGGGCAGCGTGATCATGGTGACGCGTGAAGGCAGTCGGCCGTTACTGGTCGAAGTACAGGTGCTGGTGGACGAGAGTCATCAGTCGAATCCGCGCCGGGTAACCTTGGGCTTGGAACAAAATCGCTTGGCCATGCTGTTGGCGGTGTTGCATCGCCATGGCGGCACGGCCATGTACGATCAGGATGTATTCGTTAATATCGTCGGCGGCGTGCGCCTCAGCGAGACCGCGGCCGATTTGCCGGTGTTGCTGGCGGTGCTATCGAGTTTTCGCAATCGACCGATACCATCCGATACCGTGGTGTTCGGTGAAGTCGGACTGGCCGGCGAGATTCGCCCGGTGCCGAATGGTCAGGAACGCATGCGCGAAGCGGCCAAGCACGGCTATCGGCGCGCCATTGTGCCCAAGGCCAACGCACCACGCAAAGGTGAGGTTGCCGATATTGAGGTGATTCCGGTGCAGCGTCTCAGCGATGCGATCGAGCAAATCGACTGGGTCCGCGACACCTAATCGCCGAATTCAAAATGTGCGCGCAACAGCGCCACTAGTGCGTTGGGCAGAACGCCGCTGGGACTATGCACGTATTGCAGGTCGGGTTGTAGATACAGCCAGCGGTTGAGGCGGTATAGGTAAGTGATCTCGTACGTGGTTTCGGCGCGGCCTTGCGTCAGCCACGCACGCGCGACACCGACACTGATTCGATCTTTAGGTCGTCCCGAGATGGGGTTGAAGAAATCGGCGCCAAAGCCGAGATAATAGGGCACATTGTCATTTCCGCCCGGGTTCGCCCCCAGTTGCACGAACAGGCGGCTGTCGCGGTAGGGCGCTTGCCGGCTGATCGGCTGCACGACCACCCCATATAAGCCCCAAGTATGAGACGGCGCGTCGCTGGCGGCGGCTTGCGGATTGCGATATTGCCAAGCACCCAGTTTGTATAGTCCGCCGAAGCGCCCCGGATTACTACGCGCCGCCTCGGCGACGATCATCCGTCCTCGGTTCCAAACACTGGAGCGATCGCGCGGGTCACCCTGGAATACGCCGGCGCGGAACTGCCATCGATGGCCGGTGGACTCGGCCATGGCGCCGTAGCCGGGTTTTGGATAGATCGACGCAGGAATATTGGCCGATATGGTCGGGGATACCCCGAACGACGAGTTCATCAAGCCACCGGCGGCTTCCGTGACATCGAAGTATGCATTTAGATCGATGATACCTAAGCGGTACGCGCCGTGATCGCCGAGCTTATGTTCATACCAGGCACTGTACAGCCGATTGGCGGACGCCGCCTCCAAATTCGAGACGCCTTGCGTGTCGCCGACACGGCGGCGACTCAGGCCGTCGCTCTGAATATGGGTGATATCGACGTGGAAGCGGCCATTGCTCCACCAACCTAATTTTTCCGGATCGAAGGCAAAACCGCCATGGACTACCGTATCGTAGGCCGATCCAGACGCGATTCCGCCGCTGCGGTTTGAGTCCGCCTCCGTATCCATGTGCAAACCCCAGGCGAAGGCGTCGCTGAAACGGTCGAGCGGTAAATATTGAGCCGATATGCGTTGCTCGGTCGACGACGATGAAGTGTGCGTTTCGTGCGCATCGACGCGGCCGGCTGCAACGAGCGCCAGCGTCAGCGCGGCGGCTGCTGCGGGCCATGGCGAGTTGTGGAAGCGCGGCAACCGATGCCGAAGTATGAATATGGTTAGAGCTCGTGTGTGTCGTCGTCGGTGTCGTGTGCTCGGCACGCGCTATCCCCCCCCCTTTTGCTATCAGAATCTTAACGACTACCGCTCTCATCGATAGTATACCCACAGGTATGATCGGGATGGGTAAAAGCCGGTGAACGACGCGCAATCCGTGCCCATAGAGCCACTGCGGGGCAGCGACCGACGGTGGCGACAGTGCCGGTGTACGGCCGCCGAACCGACGGCCAAACGCGCAGCGGTGCGAGGCTGACGCTCGTTAGCGCCAAGCGGGGAGGGTGAGAGCATGCGTGATAAGGATGCCGTCAAACGAGAATTACTGGATTTCTTTCGTGCCGCCAACGCGGGTGTCGGGGCGTTATTGCCGCCGAAATGGCTGCAACGACACTATCTGCCGACCTTCGGCGATGACGAGCAGGGCGCATTCGAGGATGCCGTCAACGAGTTGGTGTCCGGCGGTTTGTTGGAACACGCACAGCGCGGCACGCCCAATCTGCGCCTTACCGCGCGCGGTGCCGCGTATATCTATACCACGAGCCGCGACGCCGGAACCCAATTTGAGTAAAATGCGGCGCAATTTCTGCCGTTAGTTCGGGTGATGCGGGATGTCGATACCGAGAGCCAAAACCGTTGCTCAATACGTCGATTTGGTCGATCAGGCAATATTCGAAACCGAAGAATTGCATATGGCCTCGGAATATGACATGGAGAGTCCCGGGAGTAGCCGGAAATTCGCCGATAAACTCGAGAAGCAGCTGCGTGTCTTGCGTAATTCGATGGCCGACGGCAGCTATGCATTTGCCAACCGCGATCTGCCGTTTATGGAAATAGTGCATGGCCAACCAGACGCATTTTTGCCATTCAAGTACCTGTTGCGCATGATCAACGAAACTCACCGCAAAGGCTTGGATAACGACGGCGATTGATCTGGATCATGGTGGCTTCAGGACTGCGCGGCTATCTTAGCCGCATCGGCAACCACCAGGACAAACGCGGTGCTGCAATCTCCACAGTTCGATGCGCAATTGCTGCAGCGGTATAATCGGCCCGGACCGAGATATACTTCGTATCCCACCGCTCCGCAGTTCCAGACCAGCTTTACCGAAGACGTCTATCGTCGGCATGCCGCAGTCAGTAATGCGGAATTGCGACCATTGTCGCTGTATTTCCATCTACCGTTTTGTGCAAACGTTTGTTACTACTGCGCTTGCAACAAGATTATCACCAAAAATCGAAAGCGCACGCGACCCTATTTGCGCGACGTATGTCGTGAGATGAAACTACAAGGTGAGCTGTTCGATCGCTCACGGCAGGTCAGACAACTGCACTGGGGTGGCGGTACCCCGACTTTTTTCAGCGCCGGGGAAATGACCGAGCTAATGAGCGAAACGGCGCGGAACTTTTCCCTGCTGAGCGATGACAGCGGTGAGTACTCGATCGAAATCGATCCGCGCGAGGCGGACGCGCAGACGATCGCTCTGCTACGCGATCTGGGCTTCAATCGTTTGAGCGTTGGGGTGCAGGATTTCAATCCGCAGGTACAGCGCGCGGTCAATCGAATTCAGTCTGAATCGGACACGCTTGCCGTATTGAATGCCGCCGAGCAGTTTGGATTCCGATCGGTGAACGTCGATTTGATCTACGGATTGCCCATGCAGAGCGCAGCCAGCTTCGTGTCTACGCTGGACAAGATTATCGCCGCCGCGCCGCAGCGCATTGCGGTTTTCAACTATGCGCATATGCCACGAAAGTTTAAGACCCAACGGCAGATAGACTCCCGCATGCTGCCGTCGCCGGCGGAGAAGCTGGCCATCCTGCAATGCACGGTGGAGCAACTAACGGCAGCCGGATACGTGTACATTGGTATGGATCATTTCGCCCGTCCCGACGACGAGTTGTCGCTCGCCCAGCGTGCCGGAACGCTGTACCGTAATTTTCAGGGCTATTCGACACACGCCGACTGCGATCTGATCGCGCTAGGCATCACCGCGCTGAGCAAGGTCGGCGACAGTTACTGCCAGAATGTAAAATCAGTGGACGATTATCATCGCCGCCTCGATCAGGGGCGGCTGCCCGTCTATAGAGGCGTCGAACTTGGCGCTGACGATCTGCTCAGGCGTGAGGTAATTAGCCGCCTGATGTGCGATTTTTATATCGACTACGGCGCAATTGAGGCTGGCTTTGACATCGATTTTCGTCATTATTTCGCGTCGGAACTGCAGCAACTGCAGGTCATGGAGGAGGATGGTTTGCTGTCGCGGGGCGATAACGGCGTACAGGTCAACGCCACCGGTAGGTTGCTGGTGCGCAATATCTGTATGGTGTTTGACCGCTATCTGCATGGTCCGTCGCCGCCGGCTTATTCGCAAGCGATATAGGGGTGCACTGATTGATTCGCTGAAGCGGCGTCGGCTGGCTTGGCAAGCGGCTCAGAATGTTCGGTCACGGTGTGCCAACGGAGCTTGTGCGTCGTGTCACGCCTTGTCGCACCGCGCCGTTAGACGGATTGCGCCAAGCGTAGTATGCGGCTGCCGTGGCGGCTATCGAGGAGTTCCTCCAGCGGGGCCGGTTCTGCGATAGCAACTCCCTGACCGTAATCTACTCCCATCTTACGAAGTACGTTAAGGGCGGCGTCGTTGTCGACGTATTCGGCGATGGTTTCGATTCCCAATACGTGCCCGATTTGATTAATCGCCTCGACCAGCGCACGGTCTACGTTGTCTTTTCCGATGCCGCGTACGAAACTGCCGTCGATCTTTAAGTAGTCGACCGGCAGATTCTTGAGATATCCGAACGAACTTAGTCCACTGCCGAAGTCATCCAACGCGAAGCGGCAGCCGCGCGCCTTCAGTGTGTGAATGAATTGCTGCGCGCGCGAGAGATTGGTAATAGCCGCGGTTTCGGTGATCTCGAAACACAGCCGACGCGCATCGATATTCGAAACGTCCAATTTTTTCAGCACGAATGGCAGAAAGTCGTCATCGCACAGGGATTGAGCGGAAAGGTTTATGGCGATGGAGCACTGCACTTGCTCGCGTCCGCTTAATAGCTCATGCATGCGGGAAACCGCATTGCACAACACCCAACGGTCGACTTGTACCATCAGGTTGTAGCGTTCGGCGGCCGGGATAAAGGCCATGGGCGCGACCAGTTGCCCAGTTGGATCGCGCAGGCGCAGTAAGATTTCGCAATGCATCTGCGAATCGTCAATCTGCAGCGGGGCGATGCGCTGAAAATAGAGCTCGAATCGATCATCCTGTAGGGCTTGTTGAATACGATGGACCCATTGCATTTCACCTTCACGTTGTGCCAGCGTAGTGTCATCGGGCGCCCACATGTGGATGCGGTTACGGCCCTCGTCTTTGGCGACGTAACATGCAGTGTCGGCAACGCTGAGAAGATCATGTACGCTGCCGCTGTGGGCTGTGATCGGCGCCATGCCGATACTGGCGCTGGTGGTAAAACACTTGTCGTCCCAGCTGAAACGCAGCTTGGATACGCTAAGACGCAGGCGTTCGATGGTGTCGTGCGCTTCTTTGGCGTCGCAATGTTTGCATAGAATGGCAAACTCGTCGCCACCCATGCGGGCGACCAGATCGCTGTCGCGCACGTGATTGCGCAGTGTTGCCGATAGTTGTTTGAGCAACTCGTCACCGGCCAGATGACCACAGGTATCATTGATGACTTTAAATTGATCCAGATCGACGTAGCATAGCCAATGTTGGTCGTTCGGATAGCGGCGCGTCTCGACCAGAATTTCCTGCAGGCGTTGTTCGAACTCGCGCCGGCTCAAGAGTCCGGTGAGCGCATCGTGTTGTGCTTGATAGATCAGTTGACGCGATAGGGCCCGCATCTCGGTGACGTCGCGGAATACCAGCACCGTACCGGAGATGTGGTTCTGCCAATGATCGAACACCGGCGCGACGGTGTGCTCAATAGCGTAGTTGTGGCCATCCCGACGGATCAGAGCGACGTCGGCCTGCGATTGTACTACCTGGCCGTTGTGCAGCACGCGCGCGACCGGGTCATCGACAGGTATGGTGCTACTTTCATGGACAAGCGTCAGCACTTCGGCGACCGGTTTCCCTCGCGCTTCCGGCAGCGTCCAGCCGGTAAGCCGCTCGGCGGCCACGTTCATGTGTTTGATATTTCCTCGGCGGTCGGACGTGATCACGCCGTCGCCGATGGAATGCAGCGTCACCTGGGCGCGTTCCGTTTCGCGCGCAAGACGGTTGGCAACGTCGCGCGTACGCCGGATGACCGCCAATGCGATGAGAATGCTTAGGGCCGTAATTGCGCCGCTGATGATCAGCATCTTCAACAGCGCGTTTTGGTAGGCAGTATGACTTTCGTCCATTTTCGCCATCATTTCACGGTTGTTCAGCGCGCGCAGCCGCGCCAACACCGCCATAAAGCGATCTTGGCCGGGCAGCACGTTGTTGATTAACTCGTCGCGCGCGGTGTTCAGCCTCCCGGCGAGCGCCAATTGCGCCAGATGTTCCTGGGCCGGCGCGTTGATGTGCGTGAGTTGGCGCTGCGCGGCGAGCAACGCACGTTCTTTGGTATCGAGCTGCATGCTCATCAGTTTTTGGCGGGCGTCCAGATAGTTGCTCGCCTGGTCGCGCATGCGAGACCACTCGGCATCGCGTTCGAAGACATCATCGCTCAGCAGCATTTTCTGCAAACTGATGGTGCGCTGGCGGCCTGCGGCTTGCATGCGCAATAACAACTCGGTTTTGGCGTTGCTGGTTTTGACCACGTCCTCGAGGTGCTGTTTAGCGGCATGAATCACGGACAGGCCGATGCCTGCCAGCAGGATCATCATGCCGGTTACGACCGCAAACGCCAGCGACAGCAGCGTGGTGGTTTTATCAATACGCATCATGGGCGGACCGCTCGCTTATCGAGATCGATATCGTGCGCGGAATATTATTTTAAGTTATTGAAAATATGTAAAAATCGAAGGCGGTAGAATGCGCCGATATTCATTTTTGTTGTCGTAGGATAGCGACAGTTTGTCCCCTATCTTTAGGGGGTATGCGCACGCACGGACGCTACAGAGGCGAATCTAGCGGGACGGCGGTCCGGCGAGCCGCTACAATAACGCCCCATGTCTGGAAACTCGATCGGCAAATTGTTCACCGTCACCACGTTCGGTGAGAGTCACGGCGTCGCGCTGGGCTGTATCGTGGACGGTTGTCCGCCCGGTATGGAGCTGTCCGAAGCCGATTTGCAGCGCGATTTAGATCGCCGCAAACCGGGCCAATCGCGGCACACCACGCAGCGGCGCGAGGCCGATCAGGTGCGCATACTATCCGGTGTGTTCGAAGGACGCACGACCGGCACACCGATCGGCTTGCTGATAGAAAATACCGACCAGCGTTCCAAGGACTATACGAATATCTTGGACCGCTTCCGACCAGGGCATGCCGATTACAGTTACCAACAGAAATACGGCATGCGTGATTATCGCGGCGGCGGACGGTCTTCGGCGCGCGAAACGGCTATGCGGGTCGCCGCCGGCGCGATCGCCAAGAAGTATTTGCAGCAGCGCTACGGCGTCACGATTCGCGGCTACATGGCGCAATTGGGGCCGATACGTCCGCAGCGCCTGGACTGGGATGAGGTCGAGCGTAATCCGTTTTTTTGCCCGGACGCATCCAAAGTGGCCGAACTCGAATCTTATATGGATGCGCTGCGTAAATCCGGTGACTCGATCGGTGCACGCGTTACCGTCATCGCCGAAGGCGTACCACCCGGTTGGGGCGAACCGATATTCGATCGCCTAGACGCGGATATTGCGCATGCCTTGATGAGCATCAACGCGGTAAAAGGGGTGGAAGTGGGCGCCGGTTTTGCGGCGGTAGAGCAAAAGGGCAGTGAACATCGTGACGAGATGACCGTCGACGGGTTTCTGAGCAATCATGCCGGCGGTGTACTTGGCGGCATTTCCAGCGGACAACATATCGTTGCCTCGATCGCCTTGAAACCGACCTCCAGTTTGCGTTTGCCGGCACGCACCATTGACCTGCAGGGTAAGGAAACGCAAGTCATTACTACCGGACGGCATGATCCCTGTGTCGGTATTCGTGCGACGCCGATTGCCGAGGCGATGTTGGCGCTCGTGCTGATGGATCATATGCTGCGCCACCGAGCCCAGAATATGGACGTGCGCTCCGCAACGCCGGTGATTCCGCCGGCGGCGAACTGACGTGTTTGCGCGCACAGGGGCGTCGTGTCTATCGTTACCATTGCGCTCAACAGGGTTTTTGCGCGGCACTTGATGATGCACGTCTACGGCGATCTCAGTCGTGCCGCCGGTTTTCCCGCTAACAACGAATTTCCCGTATGACATCCGCAACGCACGTAACGCCGTATTGGCGGCTGTCCGGTTTCTATTGGTTCTATTTCGCCACGCTAGGAGCGCTGGTTCCGTATTGGAGCTTGTACATGCGCTCGCTGGGGTTCTCCGAAGTGGATATCGGCGAATTGGTGGCGATCATGGCCGCAGCCCGTATCGTGGCGCCCAACGTTTGGGGTTGGATCGCCGATCACTATGGTCACCGCATGTTGATCGTGCGCTTGGCCTCACTCCTGGCGATGTTGTGCTTCGCCGGCGTTTTTTTCGGTTCGGGTTACGCCTGGCTGGCGTTGGTGATGGCCACCTTTAGTTTTTTTTGGAACGCCTCGCTACCGCAGTTCGAAGCGACCACCATGAACCATCTCGGCGATGGCACGGCGCGCTACAGCAGCGTGCGCCTGTGGGGATCGATCGGTTTTATCGTCACTGTCAGCGGCCTCGGGGTGGTGATCGATTGGCGCGGTGTCGGTTTGCTGCCGATGGTGCTGATGACCTTGTTCGCCGGCATCTGGATCAGCAGTCTATTGGTGCCGGAGCGTCGTGCCACTCGTTATATGGCCGCATCGCCGCCGCTATGGAGCGTGCTCCGGCGCCGCGAGGTCGTGGCGTTGCTATTTGCGTGTTTTTTGGTGCAGGCCAGCCACGGTCCGTATTACACGTTCTATAGTATCTATTTAGAGGACCATGGCTATCGCGCCGATCTGATCGGTGGCCTGTGGGCGCTGGGTGTGGCCGCCGAAGTAGTCATATTTCTCGTTATGCACCGATTGCTGCCGCGTTTTGGACCGCGCCGTATCCTGCTGACGGCGCTGGCGCTGACGGCGCTACGTTGGCTGTTGATTGCACAGTTCGTGGATTGGCCTGCTATTTTGGTCTTCGCGCAACTACTGCATGCGGCCAGTTTCGGTATCGTGCACGCGGTGGCGATTTATTTGATTCATCATTATTTTACCGGCCGCCACCAGGGGCGTGGACAGGCGCTCTATAGCAGTCTAAGCTTCGGCGCCGGTGGCGCGCTCGGAAGTCTATACGGCGGCTATTTGTGGGATGCGGCCGGCGCGCAGGCGGCTTATCTCGTTGCCGCGCTGTTGGCGTTGTTGGCCTTTGCGGTCGCCTGGCGCGGAATCCCTAATATGCTCGGGGCGCAATCGGGCGCTTGAGCGCAGTAGGTTTATGCGGGACGCACGCTGCGGAATGCAGCGCACAATACACGAACATCGGGGAAGGGGAACGATGAGGGCGACGCGCAGACTGGTTTGGCTGCTGGTGATGTGGCTTTGTGTAGTAGTACCCGCGGCAGCGAAAGTCGTGCACGCGAGCGACGGTTATCTGACCGGCTATTTGGCCGCGGTATTGGAGCGTGATTTAGGCTGGGCACAGGGAAGCTATAAATTGACTGTCAAGGACGGCGTAGCGACCGTTACCCTACCCAAGGAAGACACCGCACGGCGCGAACAGATTCAGACCAAATTGCCCACCATCGAAGGCTTGCAGGGGGTGAACCTGGTGATCGCGCCGAGCAAGGCCGAACGCGCCAAGATCTCGCCTCCGAAGCACGGTCTGTATAGCTTTCTTGGCCTAACGCCTAAAACGACGCCTTTTCCGATCGGCGACCTGTTTTTGCCCATTTTGGCGGATCCGAAACAGCCGCAATTTTTCGCCGCATTTCGTTGGTACAACACGCCGACAGAGGAGACACACGTCGCCGCGGTCGGCTACGGCGAAACCTTCGGTTTGTATCGGCGCGCCGGCAAGCGCCCGGGCGACGGTTTGCAGGTGAGCATCTCCGGTGGTCTTTTCGCGCAGTTCAATTTAAACACGCCGTCCAAGGATTTGGTCAATGCCGACTATATCATTGGCGTGCCGGTGACTTACCGCCAGGGGCCGTGGTCGGCGCGCGTGCGCTTATATCATCAAAGTTCACATTTGGGCGATGAGTATCTGCTGCGCGCGCATCCGAAGCGCATCAACCTGAGTTTCGAATCGCTGGAAATGTTGGCCGCCTATTCGTGGCGTGACTGGCGTGTCTATGGTGGCGGCGAATATTTGATCCAGCGCGAGCCGGCCGATCTCAAGCCGGGTGCTTTTCATGCTGGTTTGGAGTACCGCGGCAAGCGTACGCGCCTGTTGGGCGGTCGGCTGGTGGGTGGTCTGGATCTTAAAAGTTGGCAGGAGCATGACTACTCCATCGATACCAGTCTCAAGGTGGGCCTGGAGTACGGCGCGATCGAGCCGGGCAGTCGGCGCTTGCGCGTCATGCTGGAGGGTTATCGCGGCTATGCCCCGCATGGGCAATTTTACGACGATAAATTGCGCTACCTGGGTATCGGTGTCTATCTAGGATTTTGATGGTTGCGTGGCCGTGTGTGTTTTCGGCGCCCAGGCTTGGCGGTGGTTCCGGCGCTGTCATCGAGCAGCCGTAATAGCGCGCGACCGGCGTTGGACAGCGTGCGATCGCGATGGCGCACCGTGCCGAGTTGGCGTTGCAGTTCGATGCCGTTTACGCGTAAGGCGTGAGTATCGCGATCGAGCATGGTGCGCGGCAGAATACTCCAGCCCAGCCCGACCGAAACCATCATCTTGATGGTTTCGAGGTAGTTGGTCGACAGCGCCACTTTCAGATTGACGGCCAACGGTAAGAACGCCTGTTCCACTACCGCGCGCGTGAACGTGCCGGTCGCGGGCAGGATGGCGGTGTAGGGCGCCAGTTCCGACGCGCGCACCGAGCGGCGTAAGGCCAGCGGATGATTTCGCCCGACCATGACCGCCAACGGGTCCGGCCACAGCACGCGGATATCCAGCGCTGCGCTCGGCGCCAGCGGCAGTGTGACGATGCCGAGTTCCAGATCGCCGTGTTCCACTGCGTGGCAGGCCGCCTCCGAGTCCATGAACTGGATGTCCAACTCGACCTCTGGGTGTAACTCGCTGTAGCGTCGCAACAGCGGTGGCAGGCGGTGCAGGCCGATATGGTGACTGGTGCCGATACGCAGTTGTCCGCCGACCTCGCCGGCGAGATTGATGACGGCGCGCCGACTGTCCTCGACATCGGCGATGATGCGGCGCGCGCGCGGCAGCAGGGCGTGACCGGCTTCGGTAAGAATGGGCCGGTGGCCAATGCGGTCGAACAGGGTGGTATTCAGATCCGCTTCCAGAGCTGCAATACGTTTGCTGATGGCTGGCTGCGTGCGATGCAATGACTCGGCCGCGCGTGAAAATGAACGCTGCTCGGCGACCGCGACGAAGGCTTGTAAATCGGCAAAATCCACCTGCTATCCTCGCCCTGTATAGTCGGGTTCGTCACCGGCTCGGTGAGCCGCTGCCGTGCGCTGCGCACATGCGACGCGGCTCTATAATTCCAAATAGTTATATTGATAATAAATATTATGAATTTGAGTAATAGCCCATTCAGGCTTAGGATGCAAGACCAGTATGTCAATCAGGAGCACGAGCCATGGCCGCGAGGACGCTTTACGACAAACTTTGGGATGCGCACGTAGTTCGCACCGATGAAGACGGCACTGCACTGCTGTATATCGATCGGCATCTGGTGCATGAAGTCACGTCGCCGCAAGCGTTTGAAGGCCTGCGCCTGGCCGGTCGCAGGCCGTGGCGCATCGACAGCATTCTGGCGACGCCGGATCACAATGTTCCGACCGTCGATCGCAGCCTCGGTATCGAGGACCCGATTTCGCGTATTCAGGTGGAAACGCTCGGTCGTAACTGCAGCGAATTCGGTATCACCGAATTCGACATGAGTGATCCGCGCCAAGGTATCGTGCACGTGGTGGGGCCGGAAGAGGGCGCGACCTTGCCTGGCATGACGGTGGTTTGCGGCGACTCACATACCTCTACGCATGGCGCTTTTGGCGCCTTGGCGTTCGGCATCGGTACGTCCGAGGTCGAACATGTCCTGGCAACGCAATGCCTGATCCAGAAAAAATCCAAAAACATGCTCGTCAGTGTCGATGGTAGCGTCGGCAATGGCGTGACCGCCAAAGACATTGTGTTGGCTATCATCGGCGAAATCGGGACCGCCGGCGGTACCGGCTACGCCATCGAGTTTGGCGGCCAGGCGATCCGCGAGCTATCGATGGAGGGGCGCATGACGGTGTGCAATATGACCATCGAGGCCGGTGCGCGGGCCGGCATGGTGGCGGTGGACGACAAGACTATCGATTACTTGCATGGACTGCCCTATGCGCCAAGTGCCGGGCAATGGCAGCAGGCGCTGGCGTCATGGCGCGATTTGCGCAGTGACGGCGAGGCCGTATTCGACCGCGTGTTGCACATTGATGCCGCATCGATTCAGCCGCAAGTGAGTTGGGGTACCTCGCCGGAAATGGTGGTAGCGGTCGGCAGCCGCGTCCCCGACCCGCAACAGGAAGCGGATCCGGTGCGTCGCGAGGGCATGCTTGCAGCCTTAAAATATATGGGTTTGAAAGCCAATATGCCGGTTAGCGAAATTCGTCCTGACAAGGTGTTTATCGGCTCATGCACGAACTCGAGGATCGAGGATCTGCGCGCCGCTGCAGCTGTGGCGAAGGGACGCAAAGTCGCCGAAGGTATCAAATTGGCGATGGTGGTGCCGGGTTCCGGGTTGGTCAAACGGCAGGCTGAACGCGAAGGCCTGGACCGCATTTTTATCGATGCCGGCTTTGATTGGCGTGAACCCGGTTGCTCCATGTGTTTGGCCATGAATGCGGATCGTCTGGAACCCGGTGAGCGTTGCGCGTCGACTTCGAACCGCAATTTCGAGGGTCGCCAGGGTCAAGGTGGCCGCACGCATTTGGTCAGTCCGGCCATGGCGGCGGCAGCGGCTATTGCGGGCCATTTCGTTGACGTGCGCGACTTTGATTGAGCGTGGCGATTGAGCGTGGCGATCGTTGCACTGGTTTATACGACTCGGGACGGAGTCGCAACTGACAGGTATATCTATAATGGATGCATTTACGCAAATGACCGGCATCGTGGCGCCGTTGGATCGTGCCAACGTCGATACCGACGCGATTATTCCCAAACAGTTCCTCAAGTCCATCAAACGCACCGGCTTCGGGCCGAATTTATTTGACGCGTGGCGCTATCTCGATCAGGGCGAACCGGGCATGGACAACAGCAAGCGCCCGCTGAACACTGAATTCGTGCTCAATCAGGCGCGCTATCGAGATGCCAGTATTTTGCTGGCACGCAAGAATTTCGGTTGTGGATCGTCACGCGAACATGCGCCCTGGGCGTTGCTGGATTACGGCTTTCGCGCCATTATTGCGCCGAGCTTTGCCGATATTTTTTTCAATAATTGTTTCAAGAACGGCGTGCTGCCGATCGTGTTGAGCGAAGATGAGGTCGATCGGTTGTTCGCCGACGTGGCGGCACAGGATGGTTATCGGCTGCAGGTGGATTTGATCGGCCAGCGCATCATAACGCCGTCGGCCGCCGAATTTGCTTTTGAGGTCGATCCATTTCGTAAACACTGCTTAGTCAACGGGCTTGACGACATCGGCTTGACGCTGCAATACGTGGACGACATTCGCGCCTACGAAGCGCGCCGCCGGCAGGAAGCGCCCTGGCTGTTTTCCGAGCCGGCTTGACCTCCGAGACGTTTCCGGTGTGGTTGGCAATCGCCTTGCCGGGACCGACGGCTCGGCAAGGTGCGGCACGGCACGATAAAATTGCAATAGACCGGTTTGAGCGCCGGGCTGCCGCTTGGCCGGCCCCTGAATTCGATAGCCGACAAAGTAAGGACTGTGACTGATGACTGACAAGATTTTGATATTGCCGGGTGATGGCATCGGTGTTGAGATTATGGCCGAGGCGGTCAAATTGATCGAACGGCTGAAGGCCGATGGGCTCGATGTCGAATTGGAGCACGCGCTGGTGGGCGGCGCCGCCTACGACGCCTGTGGCAAGCCATTGCCTGACGACACATTGACGCTGGCGCGGCAAGCCGATGCCATACTGTTGGGTGCGGTGGGCGGGCCGAAGTGGGAACCGCTGGATATCTCGGTACGTCCCGAAAAGGGGCTGTTGGGTTTGCGCGCCGAGTTGGAACTGTTTGCCAACCTGCGCCCGGCCATGCTCTACCGGCAGTTGGCCTCGGCTTCGGCGCTGCGCCCGGAAATCGTCGCGGGACTCGATATCGTTATCGTGCGCGAACTGACCGGCGGTATCTATTTTGGCCAGCCGCGCGGTGTGCGTACGCGCGAGGACGGTCAGCGTGAGGGCTTCAATACGCTGGTCTATTCGGAGTCCGATATCGAACGCGTGGCCCGTGCCGCCTACGATATCGCCATGAAGCGTGATCGGCGTCTGTGTTCGGTTGACAAGGCCAACGTGCTGGAATGCACCGAGTTATGGCGCGAGGTCATGATCCGCGTCGGCCGCGACTATCCGCAGGTGGCGTTGAGCCACATGTACGTGGACAATGCTGCCATGCAGTTGGTACGTGACCCGAAGCAATTTGACGTGATCGTCACGACCAATATGTTCGGCGATATCCTGTCCGATGAGGCCGCTATGTTGACGGGCTCGATCGGCATGCTGCCATCGGCTTCCTTGGATGCCAATGGCAAGGGTATGTATGAACCGATTCACGGTTCGGCTCCGGACATCAGCGGTCAAGGCGTGGCAAATCCACTGGCGACCATTTTGTCGGTGGCAATGATGTTACGCTATTCGCTGGCGCAGGCGGACATGGCCGAGCGCATCGAAAGCGCGGTCGGCAGGGTATTGGATCAGGGCTTGCGTACGCCGGATATTTTCACCGACGGCTGCCGCAAGGTAGGTACCGCCGAGATGGGCGACGCGGTGGTGGCGGCGTTGGGCGAAAAATAAACGGGCGCAGGCCGTCGGGCATCGTTTCGCGATGGCTTTTACGTAGTAGATCAATCCTAAGTCCGACAGGCTCTTAGGCTTTGAACCGTCTTGATATAGGTGAGGAAGGCAATGAAGCGGGTTGGTTTTGTCGGTTGGCGGGGCATGGTCGGATCAGTACTGATGGAACGCATGCGCCTGGAGCGGGACTTCGATTCGATCGATCCGGTATTTTTCACCACGTCGCAGGTCGGTGGTGAGGGTCCGGAGGTGGGTAAGGACGCACCGCCACTGCAAGACGCGCATGACGTCGTTGCGTTGAGCGCCATGGACATCATCATTTCCTGTCAAGGCGGCGAATACACCAACGAAATATTTCCGCGTCTGCGTACGCACGGCTGGGATGGCTACTGGATCGACGCCGCCTCCGCGCTGCGCATGGATAGGGACGCCATCATTATCCTCGACCCGGTCAACCGGCCGGTCATCGACGCTGCCTTGAGCGCCGGCGGCCGGAATTTTATCGGGGGGAATTGCACCGTTAGCCTGATGCTCATGGCGATCGGCGGACTATTCCAGCACGGTTTGGTCGAATGGGTTAGCGCCATGACCTACCAGGCCGCATCCGGCGCCGGTGCGCAGAATATGCGCGAACTGCTGCAGCAAATGGGTAGCCTGCACGGGGCGGCGGCGGCGTTGCTGGACGATCCGGCCGCGGCCATTCTCGATATCGATCGCGTGGCGACCGATACGATGTGTTCGGCTGCCTTCCCAAAACAACAATTCGGCGTGCCACTGGCGGGTAGCCTGATCCCGTGGATCGATAAGCAACTCGATAACGGTCAAAGCCGAGAGGAATGGAAGGGGCAGGCGGAGTCGAACAAAATTCTCGGTCGCCAAGAGGACCCGGTATCTATCGATGGCATCTGCGTGCGCGTCGGCGCCATGCGCTGCCATAGCCAAGCCTTGACCATCAAACTCAAGCACGATGTGCCGATCGATGAGATAAACGAGTTGCTGGCCGCCGCCAACGATTGGGTCAAATTGATACCCAATGACCGTGAAGCCAGCGTGCGCGAGCTGACGCCCACCGCCGTCACCGGGACTTTGTCGGTGCCGGTCGGGCGCGTGCGTAAACTCAATATGGGTGGCGAGTATCTGGCCGCGTTTACCGTGGGTGACCAGTTGTTGTGGGGCGCCGCGGAGCCGTTGCGCCGCATGTTGCGCATCCTGGTCGATCATTGAAGTCAGTCAGGTGTTACGGTGATACTGGGGGTAGAGGGTGATAAACAAGACCGTCGATGTGGCGATTATTGGCGCCACTGGGGTCGTCGGCGAAGCGCTGTTGGAACTGCTGGCGGCGCGTGCGTTTCCACTAGGCGCGATCCATGCGCTCGGCAGTGAGCGATCAGTCGATACCGCCGTGGCCTGTGGTGGGCGACGATTGTCGGTCGAACTTCTGCATGATTTCGATTTCGAGCGTGTGCAATTGGCTTTTTTTTGCGCCGGCGCCGAGGTGTCAGCGCAATATGTGCCGCTCGCCGTGCAAGCCGGCTGCGTGGTTATCGACGATACGGCGCATTTTCGTACCGAAGACGATGTGCCATTGGTGGTGCCGGAGGTAAATCGCGCGGCGCTCGATCACTACGCACAGCGTAATATCATTGCAAATCCCAACGGTTCCACCGTCGCTATGTTGACGGCGCTAAAGCCGATTTACGATGCGGTTGGTATCGAGCGTATCAACGTCGTTACATTTCAATCTGTATCAGGCACCGGCCGCCGCGGACTGCAAACGCTCGCCTCGCAGACCGCCCATCTGCTCAACGGTCGTCCGATCGAAGCCGAAGTCTATCCGCAACAGATTGCTTTCAATGTAATTCCACATATCGATCGCTTCCTCGACAACGGCTATACGCGCGAAGAAATGAAAATCCTGTGGGAAACGCGCAAGATTCTGGCCGATGACGACATCCTTGTGAATGCCACCACGGTACGTGTGCCGGTGTTCTATGGGCATTCGGCGGCGCTGCACGTGGAAACTCGGAACAAGATCACAGCAGAAAAGGCACGGAAATTGCTAAAGTCTGCTGCGGGCGTCAAAGTTTTGGATCGTCGCGCTGACGGCGGTTACCCGACGCCGGTGAGTAACGCGGTTGGAACCGACCCCGTGTGGGTCGGGCGCATCCGCGAAGATATCTCGCACCCACGGGGTTTGGATCTCTGGGTAGTGGTCGATAACGTTCGCAAAGGCGCTGCGCTAAATTGTATTCAGATTGCGGAAATTTTGGTAAAAGAGTATATGTAAATATAGGGTTAGTTCATTAACGTAAAGGGCATTCTACAATAAACACCCAACCGTTCGGCGGCGATGGGTATTAAGGTTGGGGGATCGTCTGGCTCATGCGGGAAATGGATCCCGCCAGTGCCGATGCAAGTCGCTCCTACGGTACGTTCAGCTCGTGCCGATAGCGACATTGTATGGCGCTTGCCGGTGGACGTAAGCCTGGGCGGCATCCGAAATATGAATACCACTGTAGGGAGATAGCATAGTGCGGAAATTGGCCCAAATATTGGCCCTGGTGGCGGGCCTTACCCCGGGATGGGTATACGCCCTCGGGCTCGGTAATATCACACTAAATTCTTATTTAAATCAGCCATTTGATGCCGATATTCGGTTGATTTCCGCGACCCCGGCCGACCTCGAATCATTGCAAGTTTCACTGGCGTCACCGGCAGAGTTTTTGCGTGCCGGACTGGACTTCAGTAACAGTCTGCGTCAATTGCACTTCGCCGTGAAAAGCAACGCAAACGGTCAGTCGGTGATAAACGTGACCACCGCTGACGATTTCCGCGAGCCATTTATTAGTTTCCTGGTCGAGGTCAAATGGGCGCAGGGACGTATCGTCCGCGAATACACCGTGCTGGTTGATCCGCCGGTCACGGCGGCCGCCAAGGCGCCGGCGATAGCGCCGGCGCGCAGCACATCCGCAGGCCGTTCTAAGGCCTCGGCCACGCCGCCTCGTGCGCGTGCCGGCTCTCAGACGCCGACGGTTGCGTCGTCGCGCGGCGCGGGCGGCAAGTACGGCCCGACTCAGCGTAGCGATACTCTATGGACCATTTCTGAACGGTTGCGGCCTAAAGACACGAGCATGGATCAGGTCATGCTGGCGCTGGTGCGCAGTAACCCGCAGGCCTTTACCAAGGGCAACATTAACGGGCTCAAGGCCGGTTACGTACTCAAGGTGCCGTCGCGCGAGGCCATGCAATCGGTGGCCGCCGCCGATGCACGCGCCGAAGTGCTGAATCAAAACAAGCTGTGGCGTAGTGGTGCGACCAAATCCGCGACTGCGCCGGCCTCGACCTCGACGGCCAGTCAGGCCGGGGAAAAGTCCGGGCGCTTGACACTGCTGGCGCCGGAAGCAGCCTCCAAGCAGGCTAACACCAGCGCGAACGGCGGTGGTAGCGCCACGCAGGCGGGCGGAAGCGGAGGCACGCCGGAGTCCGCCCTGGCGGCAAAAGAGACGACCGAGGCGATGCGCCAGGAAAATAAGGATTTGCACTCGCGCATCGGGCAGTTGGAGCAGCAGGTGCAGGACATGAAGCGCCTGTCGCAGCTGAAGAACGATCAGTTAGCGCAATTGCAGCAACAATTGGCGAAACTGAAGGGTCAGGGCGCTCCCGCTTCGGTTGCGTCACCACAGTCGGTAAACACGCCGGCCTCGGTTGCGTCGCCGGCGACGACCTCAGCGCCGGCAGTGGCGGCGACGACAGCCGCGGTTGAGAAGAAGCCGCCGGTCGAGGCGCGACCCGCGCCGTCAGGTTCTCCGGTCAATCCTTATCAGGTTGAAGGTTTCCACGCCGTCAATCCGGCTAGTTTGCCGAAAACGCCGGCAGCACAGCCATTCAAGAATTTCGCGCAGCCAACGGCGGCGGGCAAAGCGGCTGCGCCGCTGTCGTTCTCTGACAAGGTTCGGGCCTACGCTATGCAAGGCTGGTCGCTAGCGCGGGAAAATCCGATGATCGCCGGTGGCATCCTCCTCGCCATCATTATTTTGCTGCTGTTATTGGCGATCATACGTCAGCGCCGCCGCGCCGCCGATGGTTTCCAGGAAAGTATCCTGCGCGAGCCGCCGACTCCGGCAGCGGATATGGCGGTGGCTGCGGCCTCGGGGGCAGCGGCGGTCGCTGCTGCCACGGCCGTGGCACGCGAACCGCAAGCCGATGACGAGACGTCATCTTACCTGAGCGATTTCGGTATCAGCGGTATGGACTCCATACAGAGTGATATCGCCGAAGCCGATCCGTTGACGGAGGCCGACGTGTTCTTGGCCTACGGTCGGTTCCAGGCTGCTGAGTCCATGATTCAGGAAGCCATTGACCACGAGCCCGATCGACTCGACCTCAAAGTCAAACTGATTGAGATCCACCACGCGGCGCGCAATCGCGACGCATTCGAGCGCGAGGCGCAAGCACTGCATGGCCTGATAGAAGACCATAATGGTCCGGTGTGGGCCAAGGTGGTCGAGATGGGCGAGGATTTATGTCCCGATAGCCCGCTATTCCGCGACGATGCGGAACTCTGGCCGGAAGATCTCGATTCCGATCAGGGTAATGCCGCCGAGGAAGCGCCCGGGCACGGTCTCGAACTGGCCGATGACGCGGAGTCGGACCGCCGCGCCGAGCCGCGTTCGGACGGTGATATGATTGATTTCGACCTCGGTGAATTCGAAGGCGATAGCGATAAGCCGCGCCGCGCAACGCCGGGTGAAAGCGCGGCAGAGGACCGCTATGATCTTGATTTCGATCTAGGCGAGCATGACGCTGAAGTTTCGTCGGCTGATGAGACCGTTAAGCCGGTCGACACCGACGTTTTTGCCGCGGAATTAGCCGACGAGCTGTCCGGTATTGCGCAATCCATCGAGTCGGAAGACGACCAATCGGCCGTTTCCGATACCGAGTCGTCTCGGTCGAATGACGATGACGTCGACGACCGCGAGGAGCCGGAACCTACCGCAGTGGTCGACGGTGCGCTGTCCGATGTCGACGAGGTCGGCACCAAACTTGATTTGGCGCGGGCATATATCGATATGGGCGATCCTGAAGGTGCGCGTTCCATTCTCGACGAAGTGCTGGAAGAGGGTAACGAGCAACAACGCGGCGAAGCGCACGAGCTGCTGCAACAGATTTCCTGATCGCCTACGTGTTATCCGCCCGGACCCCTGGCCGCCCGCTGCCTGTCGGCCGCCTGTCGGGTTGGTGTTTGATCGACCCGGCGCTAAAGGCGCGGTGCGTGCGCACGGATTAACAGGTTGTTGAAAAGCCCTCGGGCGGCGTGCCGCTCGGCCGGGAGCCGCAGAGCTTTCATCGTTCCGATCTTTGAGGTTGGACCGCTTCGGTGGTCGTGCATGCATCCGGTCATTCGTGTCATCTGTTTTTTGGTCTTGGCGACTTCTCTGTCGGTCGGCGGCGGCTGGCGGCATACGTTGTTTGCCGCCGTGTTGGTCGTCGGCGCCTATTCCGTTAGTCGTCGGCGCGGCCTTGCGCAGTTGTCGAAGATGTTGAGGCGGCTGCGCTGGCTGTGGTTGTCCCTATGCGTTGTATATTTTTGGTTCACCCCAGGGCCGGCCTTGCTGTCCGCTTTGGGACGTTGGTCACCGACCGTTCCGGGCGTGCAGGAGGGGCTGGTGCGCGCCGCGATCTTGGCGGTGTTGGTCGCCGGCGCCAATCTGCTGTTGCAAACCACGGTTCGCGAGCAATTGGTGGGCGCCATCCATTGGCTGTGCGCGCCGTTACAATTGTTTGGCTTATCGCGCGATCGCTTTGCTCTGCGCCTGGTGCTAGTGCTGGAAACGGTGCCGCAGGTCCAACCGCTGAGGCGCGTTGACGGCTCCGCAGGCGCAACCGACGTTAATCGAATCCGGCGTCTGGGTGGCGCGGCCGCAGCGCTTTTTGCCGATACGCTGGCACGTGCCGCGCAAGCGCCGACGCGGCAGATTGCCATCCCCGCGACCGGCGCGCCGCCGCTAAACCAATGGAGCTGGCCGCTGCTGATCGGGCTGGGGTTCTGGCTTATTGGCTTCATCTGAGACGCACGCATTGGCGCTGACGCCTATCGGCTATAATGCCGTGCCTTGTAGTCACGGTTGACGGATGCGCATGCGAATCGCGTTGGGAATAGAATACGACGGCACCAAATTCTGCGGCTGGCAAGCGCAGCGCGGCGTGCGTACTGTGCAGCAGACGGTCGAAGATGGATTATCACGCGTGGCCGATCATGCCGTGCAATTGACCTGCGCCGGGCGCACCGACAGCGGCGTGCACGCGGTCGGGCAAGTGGTGCATTTCGACAGTGACGCCGAGCGTACGCCGCGCTCCTGGGTGCTGGGTTGCAACGCCAATTTGCCGCACGACGTCAGCGTCCTGTGGTCGCGGCCGGTGAGTGATGATTTTCACGCGCGCTTTGGCGCGCTGGCGCGTAGTTATCGTTATGTGATCCTCAATCGCGCGACGCGGCCTGCGGTGCTGGATCGGCGCGTTTGCTGGCACCATCAAGCTTTGGACGCCGAACGCATGCAACAGGCCGCACAGTCCTTGCTTGGCGAGCACGATTTTTCCACCTTTCGTGCGCTGGCCTGCCAAGCCAAGCATCCGGTGCGCACGGTTGAGGCACTGCGCGTGTCGCGCGCCGGCGACTTGGTCTATCTGGATATCACCGCAAACGCCTTTCTCCATCATATGGTGCGCAATGTCGCCGGTGTATTGTTGGCCATCGGGAGTGGCGAACGGCCGGTCGAGTGGGTGGACGAACTGTTGCAAGCGCGCGATCGTACGGTCGGCGGGGTTACTGCGGTGGCGGCCGGCCTATATTTGGTGTCGGTGCGCTACCCGGCCCAATATGAGCTGCCGCCTGCGGCTGCCGCGCCGCGCTTCTCCTGAGGCGTGATCGGCGTCAAGCTTATGGCGCGGCGGGATTTCTGATACTCTTCATGGTCTTTAATGTCGGCAGACCGAAGCGGGGTCGCGGTGCGTACGCGGGTTAAAATTTGTGGTATTACGCGGTCGTCGGATGCGGCGGCCGCGGCGCAACTCGGCGCCGATGCCATTGGCTTGGTATTCTACGCGCCCAGTCCGCGCGCCGTCGATATCGGCACCGCCGTCGACATCGTGCGCGTAGTACCGCCGTTTGTTACCGTAGTCGGGCTGTTCGTGGATGCCGAAGTCGAGTACGTGGCCGAGGTTCTGCGCGCGGTGCCGCTTGATGTGCTGCAGTTTCACGGCAGCGAATCGCCGCAATACTGCAGCGCTTTTGGCCGCCGATTTGTCAAAGCGGTGGCGATGCGTGACGATGTCGATCTGAATCAGCAGACGCGTCGTTATCACGATGCCAGTGCGCTGCTATTGGACACGCATAGTGACCGGCTGGCCGGGGGCACGGGCCAGACGTTCGATTGGTCGCGCGCGCTGCACGTGCGCGATATGCCGGTGATACTGGCCGGAGGTCTGTCGCCAGATAATGTTGTTGAGGCGGTGCGCGTGGTGCGCCCTTATGCGGTTGACGTCAACAGCGGCGTAGAGAGCGCCAAAGGTGTTAAGGATCATAAACGGATGGAAGCGGTCATCCGAGGAGTAGCCAGTGTCAAAACCTAAACCTAGCGCCACGCCGTCTTACGGCGATATGCCTGACGAGCGCGGCCATTTTGGACCCTATGGCGGCATGTTCGTTGCTGAGACGTTGATGGATCCGCTTGAGGAGTTGCGCCAAGCGTACCAACACTATCGCAACGACCCCGACTTCCAGGCCACCTTGGATGCCGATCTGGCACATTTCGTCGGCCGGCCATCACCGCTGTACCATGCCGAACGTTGGAGCAAAGTGCTCGGCGGCGCGCAGATCTATTTGAAGCGCGAGGATCTCAATCATACCGGCGCCCACAAGATCAACAACACTGTGGGTCAGGCGTTGCTGGCCCAATATATGGGCAAGAAGCGCATCATCGCCGAGACCGGTGCCGGGCAACACGGTGTCGCCTCGGCCACCGTGGCGGCACGTATGGGCATGGACTGCGTCGTCTACATGGGCGAGGAGGATATTCGTCGCCAAGCGATCAACGTTTACCGCATGCGCTTGCTGGGCGCTAAGGTAGTCGCGGTGACATCGGGTTCGCGCACACTCAAAGACGCGCTCAATGAGGCCATGCGCGATTGGGTGACCAACGTCGACGATACCTTCTACATCATCGGCACGGTCGCGGGCCCGCATCCGTACCCGGCCATGGTGCGCGATTTTCAGGCGGTTATCGGGCGTGAGGCGCGCGCACAATTGTTTGAACGCTGCGGTCGTCTCCCGGATGCGCTGGTGGCCTGCGTCGGCGGTGGTTCCAATGCCATGGGTTTGTTCTATCCATTTCTGAACGATGCGGGTGTGGCGCTCTATGGTGTTGAGGCGGCCGGTGATGGCTTGATCAGCGGTCGGCATGCGGCGCCGCTATGTGCCGGTCGGCCGGGCGTCCTACACGGTAATCGCACCTACCTAATGGAAGATGCGCAAGGCCAAATTATCGAAACGCACTCCATTTCCGCGGGCCTTGATTATCCGGGTGTCGGCCCGGAACATGCGTGGCTGAAAGATTGTGGCCGCGCCAAGTATGCGGCGATAACCGACGATGAGGCGCTGCAGGCGTTTCACGCGCTGACGCGTATCGAAGGTATCATGCCGGCATTGGAGTCCAGTCATGCGCTGGCTTATGCCGCCAAGTTGGCGCCAGAGATGGACAATGAACAAATTATGATCGTAAATTTGTCCGGTCGCGGTGACAAAGATATTCATACGGTCGCTGCCTTGGAGGGCATTGAGGTATGAGACGACTACAGTGTAACCAGCCGGCTGTTTCGGCATGAGTCGCGTTGCAACAACTTTCGAGCAACTGCGTTCGCGCCGCCGTAGCGCTTTGGTCGCCTACGTGACTGCCGGCGACCCGCAGCCCGACGTCACACTGCCGTTGATGCACGCCATGGTCGACGCCGGCGTCGACATCATCGAATTGGGTGTGCCGTTTTCCGATCCTATGGCCGATGGGCCGGTTATCCAGGCCGCCAGCGAGCGCGCCCTGCGTCACGGCGTCAGTCTGGCGGCGGTGCTCGGCATGGTGCGCGCATTCCGTGCGAAAAATACCACGACACCGGTGGTGCTCATGGGCTATCTCAATCCCATCGAGGTCATGGGCTATGGGCAATTTGCGTCGGCAGCGGCCGAAGCCGGGGTCGACGCGGCACTGACGGTTGATTTGCCACCAGAAGAGTCGCGTGAACTGCTGCACCATCTGGACGCGCACGGTATCGATCCGATATTTTTGTTGGCGCCTACCAGTAGCGCTGAACGTATGGCGCGTATTTGCTCGGTTGCGCGTGGATTCGTCTATTACGTATCGGTTAAGGGGGTCACCGGCTCGGCCAGTTTAGACGTTGCTGCGGTGGCGGGCAAAGTCAAACAGATTCGCGCGCTAACGGGTTTGCCGATCGGCGTCGGATTCGGCATCAAGGATGCCGACAGCGCCGCACGCATCGCTGAGATTGCGGACGCCGTTATTGTCGGCAGCGCATTGGTGAAGTTGGTGGGTGAGTCGGCCGACCAGACCGACCAGATTCCCGCGCGCGTAGCGGCGCTGTTATCCGCTATGCGTCAAGCAATGGATGCACCCGCGATGCGTGGCGATACGCGCTTATCGAGATAACATGATTGCGGTGCATTCGCCGCACCATAATCTACTAGGGGCAACCCGGGATTGAGCTTATGAGTTGGTTTAAAAAGCTGATGCCATCGCGTATTCGTACCGAAGCCGGTGCTGCTAAACGCAGCATACCGGAAGGGCTGTGGACCAAATGCGACGCTTGCGGGGCGATACTTTATCGCGCGGATGTGGAACGCAATCTGGATGTCTGTCCGAAGTGCGATCACCACATGCGCATTGGCGCGCGCAGACGCTTGGATGTGTTTCTTGATGCCGAGGCGCGTGTCGAAATCGGCGCCGAGTTGGAACCCGTCGATGCGCTCAAATTCCGTGACAGCAAAAAATACCGTGACCGTATCAGTCAGGCACAGAAGAAAACGGGTGAAAACGATGCGCTGGTAGTCATGGAGGGCACCGTCAAGGGCATGCCGCTCGTGGTTGCGGCGTTCGAGTTTGGCTTCATGGGTGGCTCCATGGGCTCGGTGGTCGGCGAGCGTTTTGTGCGCGCCGTCAGTACCTGCTTGGAGAAAAATATCCCGCTGGTGTGTTTCTCCGCCAGCGGTGGCGCACGTATGCAGGAAGCGTTGACTTCGCTCATGCAGATGGCCAAGACCAGCGCTGCGCTGGCGCGTTTATCCAGACGCGGCATACCTTATATCTCGGTGATGACCGACCCGACCATGGGCGGCGTATCGGCCAGTATTGCCATGTTGGGCGATATCAATATTGCCGAACC
Source organism: Gammaproteobacteria bacterium (assembly GCA_030147845.1). GTDB lineage: Bacteria > Pseudomonadota > Gammaproteobacteria > JASBUN01 > JASBUN01 > JASBUN01. The sequence goes on along the minus strand of JASBUN010000004.1, from coordinate 28,775 downwards.
GAACGCGCTGATTGGCTTCGCCGGCCCGCGTGTGATTGAACAAACGGTGCGCGAGACGTTGCCCGAAGGTTTTCAACGCAGCGAATTTCTGCTCGCACATGGCGCGTTGGACATGATTGTCGATCGCCGCGATCTACGTGATCGATTGGCGTCGCTGTTTGCTGTGCTTACCCATAAGACCAGTGCGTAGTTCCGGCAACGACGGAATGCATAACGCGCGGGCAGAAATGACGGTCTAAATCGGCCGACTGGCGCCGATACTTTTCGATGGATTTTATGTCGTTCGACACCTTAGATGAGTGGCTCCGATGGCAGGAGTCGCTACACCCCAAGCAGATTGAACTCGGTCTTGAGCGCGTGGCGCAGGTATGGACGCGATTACACCCCGGATCGGCGCCGTTTACCGTTATTACCGTCGCCGGCACCAACGGCAAGGGCTCTTGCGTGATGATGCTGGAAAGCATCTTGCGAGCGGCCGGCTATCGGGTTGGAGCCTACACGTCGCCGCATCTGTTGCGTTACAACGAGCGTATCCGTATCGACGGACGGGAGATTGACGACGCTTCGCTCATGCAATCCTTCGAACGCGTCGAGGCTGCGCGCGGCTCGACGACGCTGACTTATTTCGAGTTCGGGACCTTAGCGGCATTGGATTTGTTTCACTCCGCGCGGATTGAAATTGCCGTGTTGGAGGTTGGGCTTGGTGGGCGCCTGGATGCTGTCAATATCATTGATGCCGATGTCGCATTGCTGACTTCGGTGGGGATCGATCACGTCGAGTGGCTGGGACCAGACCGCGAACATATTGGTTGGGAGAAGGCCGGCGTCTTTCGCCGCGACCGGGCGGCGGTGTGCGCCGACCGTGAGCCGCCCGACAGCGTCAGGCGTTATGCGGCGGAGATCGGTGCGCAGTTACGATGTATCGGTGCCGATTTCGATTTTGTCGATAGTCCCGGCGGCTGGCAGTGGCAAGGTTTTGGACGGCGACGAGCGGGACTGCCGTATCCGGCCCTGCGCGGTGCGATCCAAACGCAGAACGCCAGTGCTGTGGTGGCGGTACTTGAGTTACTGTCAGAGCGTTTTCCGGTCGATCAGGACGCGCTGCGGCGCGGACTGCAAGAGGTGCAACTGCCGGCGCGCTTCCAGATTCTGCCGGGAGCGGTCGACTGGATACTCGACGTTGCGCACAATCCGCACGGTGCGCGCGTATTGGCCGCCAACCTGGCCGCGCGGGCCTGCGCCGGACGCACCCATGCGGTCATTGGTATGCTGCGTGACAAGGACGCGAGCGGAGTTGCCGCGGCGCTCGATGAGTGCGTGCAGGTATGGTACGTGGCCGGGCTGCCAGGCCCGCGCGGTTTGGACGCGGACACCTTGACGCAACGCTTGCGCGCGGCGCAAATGCACGGCGAAGTACATCAATATGTCGATATTGCCGCGGCTTGCGCCGCCGCGGCTAAGGCCGCGCAACCGGGAGATCGTGTGCTCGTGTTGGGTTCTTTTGTCACCGTGGCGGAGGTCATGCGCCAGCGCGTATAATCTGTCATATCAACGCCAGTCCTGAGGTTTAGGTACACTCTGAAGAGGTATAGGCCGTGGAAATCTCCATGAAGCAACGTTTGATCGGCGCCGTAGTGATTGTCGCTTTGGCGGTGATTATCATCCCCATGTTGCTGGACGGATCCGGCAACAAAAGTGTCCGCGATATGCCACCGGCGCCGGCAATGCCCGCGCAGGGCACGGTGGATCAACACAATATTCCGTTGCCACCGCAGGAGCCAAGCGGCACGGTTATGCCGCAGCCGCAAGCGGCACCGCCAACGGCTGATGCCGGTGCAAACGCGGCGGTGCCGGCGGTGCCGAGCACGGTAGCACCCGCCGCCCCGGCATCGGTTGCGCCCGCCCCTGCGACGGTAACACCGCCGCCGGCGGCGCCCACCGCGAGCGCGCCGCCAGCTGCCCCGCCGCCGGCGGCCGAATCGAGCACCACTAAGCCGACCGCCAAAGTGGCCAGCGGCTGGGTGGTGCAAGTGGGAAGCTTTAGCGAGCAAAGTAAAGCTTTTGGGCTGCGTGACAAACTGCGTAAATCGAAGTTCAGCGCGTACGTGGAGCGCTTTTCCAACGGTTCCAAGCAGACCATGTATCGTGTGCGCGTTGGCCCCGAAATCGACCGCGCTAAAGCGGAAGCGGTGCAAAAGCGGTTGCATGACGAATACAAGCTAAGCGGCTTTGTTACACGAAATTCGTGAGGGATTAGCCCCCAGGCATGCGTTTTCGCCGAGCGTGCGGGTCTGATAGAATAGGCGCATGCACGCGACGGTTGCGGGGCGCGATCAGCCCTCCCATTTCAGTACCACCGGCAACGTCGATCCATGAACTGGATCGACGTTGCTATTTTGGCGGTAATCGCGCTGTCCGCCTTCATCAGTTTATTACGCGGTTTTGTGCGCGAGGCGTTGTCGCTCGCCGCTTGGGTGCTGGCATTTTGGGTCGCGCTGAAGTTTGCGCATGAGTTGGCGGCGCTGGCGTGGATGGTGGACTGGGTGCACTCTCCCAGCGCGCGCACCATTGTCGCCTTTGCGACCTTGTTCGTCGCTACGCTGTTGGTCGGTGCGTTGGTAAATTACGTCGTCGGTCAGCTGATCCGCAAGAGTGGCCTAAGCGGCACGGATCGTATGCTGGGTGTTTTTTTTGGTATCGCTCGAGGCGTGGTGTTGATCGGTATCTTGGTGCTGTTGGCCGGCTTGACGCAATTGCCGCGCGAGGCCTGGTGGCAACAGTCGATATTGTTGACCCATTTTGACACGCTGGCCGCGTGGATGGGGCATTTCCTACCGGCAGACGTACGTAGCAATTTTGTCTATCAGTGAGGCGCGGGTGAACGCCGGCTGTAATCAACATCGGTTCGGCGACTCCGCCGGGCTGAAGCGATGAGGATAAGCACATGTGCGGCATAGTTGGTATCGTTGCGCACGAACCGGTCAATCAGGCGATCTATGAGGCGCTGACGGTGTTGCAGCATCGCGGGCAGGATGCCGCCGGCATTATGACCTGTGACGACGGTCGCTTGTATCTGCGTAAGGACAACGGCTTGGTCCGTGATGTCTTCCATACCCGCCACATGCTCAAGCTGACCGGCAATATGGGTATCGGGCACGTGCGTTATCCGACTGCCGGTTGCGCCAGTTCCGCGGAGGCGCAGCCTTTTTACGTCAATTCACCGTACGGCATTTCGCTGGCGCATAACGGCAACTTGACCAATGCCGAGGATCTCAAGCACGACCTGTACCGCGATGATCTGCGCCACATCAATACCGATTCCGATTCCGAGATTCTTCTTAACGTCTTTGCCCACGAGCTTCAGCGACAGGGCAAACTGCGCATTTCGGAGGTCGATGTCTTTGAAGCGGTAGCGGGAGTTCATCGGCGTTGCCGCGGTGCTTACGCCGCCGTGGCGATGATTACCGGCTACGGCGTGGTTGGTTTCCGCGATCCGCATGGTATTCGGCCAATCGTATTCGGCAAGCGCCAAGGCGAACACGGCATGGAGTACATGATCGCATCCGAGAGCGTGGCCTTCGACGGTCTGGGATTCGAGTTGGTCCGCGATGTCGAGCCCGGCGAGGCTGTTTTTGTCGATATGGACGGCAATCTCCACACGCAACAGTGCGCCGCCAACCCGGTGTACTCGCCGTGTCTGTTCGAGTATGTCTATCTGGCGCGACCGGATTCCATCATCGATAACGTATCCGTGTATAAGGCGCGCTTGCGCATGGGGGAAAAGTTAGCAGATAAAATTTTACAGGTGTTCCCTCAGCACGATATCGATGTCGTTATTCCGGTGCCCGATACCAGTCGTACATCGGCGCTGCAACTGGCTTACAAGTTGGGTGTGAAATATCGGGAAGGGTTTATTAAGAACCGCTATATCGGGCGCACTTTCATCATGCCCGGGCAGAAGCAGCGCCGGAAGTCGGTACGTCAAAAACTCAATGCCATCGATTTGGAATTTCGTGGCAAGAACGTATTGCTGGTGGATGATTCGATTGTCAGGGGCACTACGTCCAGTCAGATTATTGACATGGCGCGTGAGGCTGGTGCGCGCAAAGTGTACTTCGCGTCCGCGGCACCGCCGGTTCGCTACCCAAACGTGTACGGAATCGATATGCCGTCGGCCGAAGAGTTGGTTGCGCACGGTCGTACGGTCGCCGAAGTGGCGCAGGCCATTGGCGCGGATTGGTTAGTGTTTCAGGATCTGGACGATCTTGAATTCGCGGTCAGCAAGGGTAACAAGAAGCTACAGCGGTTCGATGCATCGGTGTTTACCGGCGAATACGTAACCGGCGATATCAGCCAGAGTTATCTGGATTCGATCGAGCGTTTGCGAAACGACAGCGCCAAGCAGGAGTATTCAGCCGATCCGCAGCAGGTTACCGACATCGCCGAAGCGGCCGCCCTAATCGATTTTCATAACAGCCGTTGATGGCTGCGGGTTGGCCGTCCGCGCGCGGTTTCATTGACATGCCGCCGGCGGTCTCATAATCTTGTGCAGTGCGCCGATTTGATTCAGCTTGCGGGCGCGTTACAAATGCAGCTAAAGCGAGGCGCACCCGCTTTGGCTACAGGCATGAAGCGGGTTTTTTTTGCCCGCTGCACGCACAGTTCTTGGTTGTGATTTGTTCAGGAGGCGGGTATGACCGATGATGAATTGCCACCCTATGGTTTTGATACCCTGGCCGTACGGGCAGGCCAAACACGGACCGCGGAAGGCGAGCATTCGGAACCGATATTTCCGACGTCGAGCTACGTGTTCCAGAGTGCCGCAGAGGCTGCTGCGCGTTTTTCCGGCGCTGAGCCCGGCAACATTTATTCACGTTTTACCAATCCGACCGTACGTACTTTTGAACAGCGCTTAGCCGCCTTGGAGGGCGCCGAGTCCTGCGTCGCCACGGCCTCGGGCATGTCGGCCATATTGGTTACCTGCATGGGCTTGCTGAAGAGCGGCGATCACATTGTCTCGTCGCGCAGCGTGTTTGGCACTACGGTGGTGCTATTCGATACCTTCATGGCGCGCTTCGGTATTACCACCACCTTTGTTGCGCAAGATGATCCACAGGCTTGGCAGCAAGCGGTGCGACCCAACACGCGTATGCTGTTTTTGGAAACGCCGTCCAACCCGTTGACCGAATTGGCCGACATCCGCGCGCTGGCCGACATCGCCCACCATCACGATGCGTTGTTGGTGGTGGATAATTGTTTTTGTACACCGGCGCTGCAACGTCCGTTGGCGCTTGGCGCTGATGTCGTAGTGCATTCGGCGACCAAATACTTGGATGGCCAGGGGCGGTGTATCGGCGGCGCGGTGTTGGGTGACGCCGAGCGTGTCGGCAAGAATGTATTTGGTGCTCTGCGTACCGCCGGGCCGAGCATGAGTCCGTTCAACGCCTGGGTGTTTTTGAAGGGCCTGGAAACTTTGCGCATACGCATGAATGCGCATTGCTCGCATGCCTTGGCGTTGGCGACCTGGTTGGAGCAACAAGCATCCGTAGAGCGGGTATTCTACCCAGGCTTGGCGTCGCACCCGCAGCACCAATTGGCCAAGCGTCAGATGGGTGATTTTGGCGGTATCGTCGCCTTTGAGGTTCGTGGTGGCCGGGAGGGTGCTTGGAAGGTGATCGATCACACCCGCTTGCTGTCGATTACCGCGAATCTCGGCGACACCAAAACCACCATTACGCACCCCGCAACCACGACGCACGGGCGTCTGACTCCGGAAGCGCGTGCCGAGGCCGGTATCGGCGACGGGCTGCTGCGTGTTGCCGTCGGTCTGGAGGATGTCGACGACATTATGGCCGATTTGGCCCGCGGCCTGTGATCGGCGCGCTGGCCGTTACCGGTGCAGGCGGAGCATGAAGGCGGCGAATAGACAGCACGGCCGGCGTAACGAAGTGCTGAATCTATATTGGACCGGCGTCGAGGCGGTGCGTGGCTCGGACTGTGTTGCGCGCTATCTTGGCGAGCACCCGATCGCTGAACGTTTATATCTGGTTGCTATCGGCAAGGCCGCCTGCGCCATGACACGCGGTGCCCTCGACGTCTGTGGTCCTGCAATGCAGGCCGGTTTAATCATCACTAAACATGATTATCTCGATGCCGATCTCGCGCGCAACGATCGGCTGCAGTGCATGCAGGCCGGCCACCCGTTACCCGATCAGGGCAGTCTCGACGCCGGCGCGGCGCTGCTGGAATTCGTTCAGCGCTGTCCGCAGGATGGGCATCTACTCTGCCTCATTTCCGGCGGCGCCTCGGCGTTGGTGGAAGTTCTACCGCAGGGCGTGACGCTGGAGCAACTGCGACGTGTGAATGAGTGGTTGTTGGCGAGTGGTCTAGCCATCGACCGTATGAATTCGATTCGTCAACGCTTGTCTTGCATCAAGGGCGGACGTTTGGCGCAGCATGTACACACGCGCGGCGTGACCGCACTGCTGATTTCGGATGTGCGCGGTGATGATCCTGCTGTGATCGGTTCCGGGTTGTTGGTCCCCGCCCGGTGGTCCACCGACACGGAGTTAGGTGATCTGCCCGACTGGTTGTTGCGGATTTTGCCATGCGCGGAAAATCCGCAGCCGTTGAATATGCCGGCCGGTGTTACCGTGCGGGTGATTGCGCGCTTGCAGGACGCCATGCAGGCGGTCGCGCAAGCGGCGCGCGCGAGCGGTCATGCGGTACAGGTGCATGAGGATCTCATCGACGGCGATGCCGTTGCCGCCGGCGCCAGCATCGGTCGACAATTGCGCCAGGGCTTGCCGGGCGTACACGTGTGGGGAGGGGAGACGACCGTGCATCTGCCGGCGCGGCCCGGTCGTGGCGGCAGGGCACAAAGTTTAGCATTGGCCGCGGCGCAGGAAATACAGGACTGTGCGCACTGCGTGCTGCTGGCGGCCGGAACCGACGGTAGTGACGGCCCGGGGTTGGACGCGGGTGGGTTAGTGGATGCCGGCACGATCGCACGCGGGCACGCCGCCGGGCTGGATGCAGCCGCTTGCCTGGCGCAGGCAGACGCCGGCTCATTCCTCGGCGCCAGCGGAGACTTGCTTCAAACGGGTGTGACCGGCACCAACGTCACCGATTTGATCGTCGCGCTTAAATGAACCCGATGCAGCTCAAGCGCGGACATATCAGCGTATGATGGCATTCATGTATATGCGGTGGGCACGCTCATGACGACGTTATTTGCGGCCGCGCGCGCGTGCCTGGACAGCCAGTCGGTCGATGCCAAACTCGAATCTACCCGCCGTGCCGTCTCGCAATGGCGGGCGCGAAGCATAGGGCTGGGTACGGATGCCGCACCCGAATCGATGCCCATGCCGGGTAGACCGGCGCGCCCGCAACTGGTGCACGGTTCCAAAGTGCCGAGGCGTGGCGTGCACACACCGCATGGGCGCGCCGCACTGGTGCATGCCATCGCGCACATCGAATTCAATGCTATAAACCTTGCTTGGGACGCGGTATATCGATTCCGTGATCTCCCGCGTGCCTATTACGATGACTGGGTCGGCGTCGCCGAGCAGGAGGCTCAACACTTTATGTTGCTCCACGCCCGGTTGGCCGAACTTGGCCATGATTACGGCGACTTTCCGGCGCACAACGGCTTGTGGGAAATGGCCTGCAAGACCGAGCATGACGTCCTGGTCCGTATGGCGCTGGTGCCACGGGTTTTGGAAGCGCGTGGTCTGGACGTCACGCCATCCATGATCGAGCGGTTGCAGAGCGTCGGCGACCAGGGTACCGTTTCCATACTGCGCATCATTCTGCGCGATGAGATCGGACACGTAGCGGTTGGTAGCCGCTGGTTTCGGTATCTCTGTGAGCAGCGCGGTATCGATTCGGATTCGACCTTTCATTCCTTGCTTCAGAATTACATGGCGGGCCGCATCAAGGGACCATTGCACGACAGTGCACGCCTCCAGGCGGGTTTCAGCGTCGGCGAAATGGCAGAGCTCAGACGACAAGCAGGTATCGAGCGTGACTAACACACGGGTGAAGAGTTTACTGACGGCGGCGCTACTCGTGCCGGCGGCTATTGTGTTCTTGAGTGGCGCCGGCAACGCGTTGGCCGCGCGCGCCGAACCGCCGTTGCATCTGATGCTGATGTTTCAGGATCAGGAGCCGGGGATTGCGCCGTATGCGACGCGGGTGATCATTACCAAGCGCTATATGCGCATGGATGACGGTAAAGGTTCGCGCGATTTTATGCTTTTCGATCGCCGCAAAAACACGGTATACAGCGTCTCGTATGACAACCGTTCTATTCTGGTCGTGCACGGCAAACCGGTAACGCGGAAATCCCCGATTCCGCTGACCATCGATGTGCGTAAAACCGAACACCCTAATGCGCCGAAGGTGGGTGGCGAGAAGCCGGTGCAATACAATTTGCGCGTCAACGGTAAGGACTGCAGCACGGTTATGTCGGTGCCCGGGCTGTTACCGGACGCGGTCGCTGCGTTGAGTGAATTTCGCCGCGCCTTGGCGGGCCAGCATGCCGAAAATTTGTCCAAAACGCCGGTGGATATGTTGAATCCGTGCTTTCTGGCTTACCACGTATTCGAGCCGACGCGCGAGTTGCGCTATGGGTTTCCGGTGCGCCAGTGGGACGTTGATGGCAATAAACGCGCGTTGGTGGATTTTAATGCCAAGTTCAAGGTCGACCCGGCCTTATTCAAGCTACCGTCCGGTTTCAGCTTCGAGGAAATGGGACCCGCCGGCGTGACGACGGCGCCGAAAGCCTAGCGGACGGCGGCAACCAGCGCGAAACGGGCCGCGCGCCGAGTTACAGGGGTTCGTTCATAGAAGGCTGCAGGCATTCCAGCGCAATGCCATCGGCATTGCAACACAGCACGCTGCCCTGTTCATACCAGTCGCCCAGCACCAGCCGTTGCGCCGGTTCGCCGTCGAGTAGAAAGTCGTGTATTGCCGGGCGATGGGTATGCCCGTGAATTAAGCAGCGAACATGGGCGTTGCGCATGGCCGACGCAACGGCTTCGGCATTGACGTCCATGATACTTTCCGGTTTGCCGGCGGTGCTTTGCGCGCTTTGCCGGCGCATGCCCTCGGCGATGCGCATGCGCTCGGCGAGCGGTTTGTCGAGCATGCCGGCTTGCCAGCGCGGATCGCGTACCGTGGCGCGCAGCTTCATATACTCGGTATCATCGGTGCACAGCAGATCGCCGTGCATCAACAATGTCGGCCGACTATACAGATTAACCACCTCTCGATCCGCTAATAACCGCGTTCCGCTGCGGCGTTCAAAGTCTGCACCCAGCATGAAATCGCGATTGCCGTGCATGACGAATGTGGCTACGCCGCTGTCGGTTAAAGTGCGTAAGCCATCGACGACTTGGCGACTATGGATCGAGTCATCGTCATCGCCTATCCAGGCCTCGAATAAATCGCCGAGGATGTACACAGCATCGGCAGCGGACGCCCGCCGGCGCAGAAAACGAAGGAACAGTTGCGTGATGTGCGGGCGTCCAGGATCCAGATGAAGATCCGAGATAAACAGGGTTTCGCCGTTCAATCAGCCTTATCCTCGTTAACGGTAACCGATTCGATAACGACGTTGTCGACCGGCACATCCTGATGTCCACCGCGGTTGGTGGTGGCGACGTTTTCGATCGCCTGGACGACGTCGAGACCTTTGACGACTTTTCCGAATACACAGTAACCCCAACCCTGGGACGTCGGCGCGCTGTAGTCGAGGAAGTCATTATCCTTGCCGTTGATGAAAAACTGCGCGGTGGCGGAATTCGGATCCGGCGTACGCGCCATGGCGATGGTGCCGAGATCATTATGCAGGCCATTGTCGGCTTCGTTCTTGATCGGCGCCCTGGTCGGCTTTTGCTGCATATCGGGCTCGAAACCGCCGCCCTGGATCATGAAGCCGCGAATGACACGATGGAAAATGGTGCCGTTATAGAAACCGTCTTTGGCGTACTGCACGAAATTTTTGACCGTGTCGGGCGCTTTGTCCGGATATAGCTCCAATACGATGGTGCCAAGATTGGTTTTCATGTCGACGGTCACTGTGGAACCTCCTGTTTGCGATTGCAGTTTGGTGTTTTGATCGGCGCCGGCCGCGTGGGCTTGTTGGTAGACGAACACACCGGTCATAAGAATTACGGCCGTAACGATAGCGAGGCTGAGGTATTTCATGAAATCCGGACTCCTTGCCCGACCGTATGCGTTTGTTAGGGGCACATAGTATCGGTTTTACGGTGGACCGACAAAGCCCAGTGTGGATTTGGTAGGCCAGCGGGCTTTCCGTTACCATTGCACCGCTATGACCGACACCAAGACCCGATTCGCACCCAGTCCCACAGGCAACTTGCACCTGGGCAATATCCGTACGGCACTATTCAATTGGTTGCTGGCGCGGCGTATGCACGGACGTTTCCTGCTGCGCTTCGAGGACACCGATCTGGAGCGCAGCGCCGCGGCATTCGAGCCCGGCATCCAGGACGATCTGCGCTGGCTTGGACTGGACTGGCAGGAGGGTCCGGGCGCCGACGGTGGTAATGCCCCCTATCGGCAGTCCGAACGTCTGCATATCTATCAAGGTTATTACGACGTACTTGAGCGAGCCGGTCAGGTTTACCCATGCTTCTGCAGCCAGCAAGAGTTGAAGTTGGCGCGTAAGGCGCAGCTTGCGGCCGGTCGGCCGCCGCGTTATGGCGGCACTTGCGCGCACTTGAGCGCGGCACAAATAGACGCCAAACGCGCTCAAGGGTTGCTGCCAACGCTGCGTTTCCGTGTGCCCGACGATAGCTATGTCGAGTTCGATGATTTGGTGCGTGGGCGCCAACGGTTCGAATGCCGGGACATCGGCGATTTTGTTATTCGGCGTTCCGACGGAACAGCGGCGTTTTTCTTTACCAATGCCGTCGATGACGCCCTCATGGGCATCACCGATGTACTCCGCGGCGAGGATCATCTTGCCAACACGCCGCGCCAGATTTTATTGTTGCAAGCGCTTGGCTTGACGGCGCCGCGCTACGGCCACACGGCAATGCTGGTGGGTGCCGATGGCGCACCGTTGTCGAAGCGGCACGGCAGTCGGAGCGTGCGTGAGCTGCGTCAGGAAGGCTATATGCCGGCGGCGGTGATCAACTATCTGGCGCGCCTCGGTCACCACTATGAGCACGATGGTTGGTTGCAGCCGGAGCAGTTGGCCGAACAGTTTGCGCTAGAGCATCTTGGCCGTTCGCCGGCGCACTTCGAAGCCGGTCAACTGTTGCACTGGCAGAAAGAGGCTGTCATGAGAGCGGATGACCAAGCGCTTTGGGACTGGCTGACCTCCCACGAACCGGGCGATGGCGCGCGTGTCGAGGCTATGGTCGCAGCGCAGCAGGTGTCGGCGTTTGTCCATGCGGTGCGCGACAATGTGACCTTACCCTCCGACGCGCTCCACTGGGCGCATGCCTTATTGGGTCGCGAACCGGTATTTTCCGATGATGCCAAAGCTGAAATTCGTGCCGCTGGCGCCGCGTTCTTCGAGCACGCTTTAAACTGTTTGACTGAGCAGCACGATGAATTCAAAGGCTTTGCCAAAGCCGTCGGCGCGGCGGCTTCGGTCAAGGGTAAGGGCTTGTTCATGCCACTGCGCGCGGCACTCACAGGAGAAATCCATGGCCCGGAAATGGCCAAGCTCTGGGTGCTGATGGGTAGCGAGCGGATCCGTGATCGGTTGCAAGCCGCGCGCGCTATTTTGTGTGCGGTGTGAGTGGGAACGATGCTTGAAATCTACAATAGCCTGACGCGCCGTAAAATGCCGTTCGAGCCGATCGAGCCGGGCAAAGTACGTATGTATGTGTGCGGCATGACTGTCTATGACTATTGTCATTTAGGGCATGCCCGGGTATTGGTGGTGTTCGATGTCGTGGTGCGCTATCTGCGCGCGTTGGGCTACGAGGTGACCTACGTGCGCAATGTGACCGACGTCGACGATAAAATCATTCAGCGTGCTCACGACAACGGCGAGCCGATCGGTGCGCTAACGGAGCGTTTTATCGCGGCCATGCACGAAGACTCCGAGGCACTAGGCGTGATTCCGCCCGACATCGAGCCACGCGCTACAACCGCTATGCAGGACATTATCGCCATGGTAGAGCGCCTGGTCGAGACGGGCTCCGCTTATGTTGCCGATAATGGCGACGTGTACTATGACGTCAATGGCTTTCCCGGTTATGGCCAATTGTCGGGTAAACGGCTTGAGGATCTGCGTGCCGGCGCGCGCGTTGGTATCGACGAGGCCAAACGCGACCCGCTCGATTTTGTGCTTTGGAAAGCCGCAAAGCCGGGTGAACCCAACTGGGACTCGCCATGGGGTCCGGGTCGTCCGGGTTGGCACATCGAATGTTCGGCGATGTCGACGCGTTGTTTGGGCGCGCATTTTGATATTCACGGCGGTGGCATGGACCTGCAGTTTCCGCATCACGAAAACGAGATTGCGCAGTCCGAGGCCGCCACCGGACACACCTTCGTCAATGTCTGGATGCACAACGGTTTTGTGCAGGTCGACGACGAAAAGATGTCGAAATCGCTGGGAAATTTCTTCACCGTGCGCGACATTATGCGGCGCTATCGCGCCGAGGAGATTCGCTACTTCGTCCTCGCCAGCCACTACCGCAGTCCACTCAATTATAATGATGACAACCTGGATCAAGCGCGCAGTGCTCTGACGCGTTTGTACACCGCCTTACGGGGGCTGCCCGAGGCCACAGAGGCCGACGATGTAAGTGCCGATGACGCCTACTTGGCCGAGTTCCATCGTGCAATGAGCGACGATTTCAACACCCCGGAAGCGCTCGCAGTCATGTTTCGCGTGGCACACGAAATCAATAAAACGAAACTGGACGACAGTGCACGTGCGGCGAAGCTAGCCGTAACGCTGCGCCATCTCGGCACCGTGCTCGGCCTGCTGCAAGCGGCGCCGGAGACCTATCTGCAAAACGATCAACTCGATGCGCCGCACGGCGCGCTGGATGCCGATGCCGTAGATGTACTCATCGAGCAGCGCAATCGCGCCCGAGCCGAGCGCAATTGGGCCGAAGCGGACCGCATCCGCACGCAACTGAGTGATCTGGGTGTGGTACTCGAGGACGGCGCCAATGGCACGACTTGGCGCCGGCAATGAGTCCGGATCGGGCCGGGCTGTCGGAACTGTGTGACGATGTGATGGTCAAAGTCGGGTAGGGGGCCACTGTCGATGTTGGCAGGCGACGTGGAAGGCTAAAAATACTACGACTGACCAACGCCGAGGTGAGGAACGCGATGACCGATTACCGAAGCATCCCTTTACTATTTATACTGGTCACATGCACGTTTTGGTTGGCGCACGCGCAGGCCGAGGAAAACCGCGTCACCGAGGATAAGACGCATGTCCATGTCTGGAATCAGTTCGCCGCCGACTGCCTGGCTTTGAGTCATCGGCTGGTCGCATCGCGCGCCGTGCGCACGCAATCCCACATCGGCGGCTACCAAGGCCGACCGGATTTTTATCGCGAGGAAAATGTTTACGATCAAACCACGGGAAAGCTGATCAGCAAGGTACAGTGGGAACGCGAGAACCCATCCAGGCTGCACGCGATTGAAGTCTATGTGCGCGATCAACAAGGCCGCACCGTACGCGATTATGCTGCTGCTTACCTGCCTGATTATCGAAATGCACCGATGCAGACGCTCATCAATCTGCATGCGTATAACGGTGAGTTGCACAGCTTCAGGCAGTTTGATGCCAGTGGTGATCGGACCTACGAATTTTGCGAGGGTAACTACCGGGGCAAACCTGTGCAGATCCGTTTGTTCGAGAACGATCTGTTCGGTAATAGTCCGCGTGTCGACCAATTGATGGCTTCGAAACTCTATCAGACCTGCTTTCAGGGCATACCGGCGAACGCCGATGCCTTCCTAAAGCCGCACTGAACAACGCCGGTGATCAACGCGGACCGTCGGCGAGCCGGCTACGCGCCTCGGCCGCATCGAACGTATTTTTCATGAGCATCGCTACCGTCATGGGGCCGACCCCGCCGGGCACCGGCGTGATCCAAGCAGCGCGTTCATTAGCACTGTGAAAGTCGACGTCGCCGGCGAGCCTGCCGTCCGCCATGCGGTTGATGCCAACGTCGATGACCGTCGCACCCGGACGCACCCATTCGCCGCTTACCAAACCGGGTTTGCCCACCGCGACGACTAAAATCTCGGCGCGTTGAACCCATTGCTGCAGATTGACGGTAAAGCGGTGGCAGGTGGTGACGGTGCAGCCGGCCCGTAATAGTTCCAATCCCATCGGACGGCCGACATGATTGGAGGCGCCGACCACGACCGCCTCTCGGCCGTGGAAGGTCTCGCCAATGCCGGCAAGCAGTTCCATTACACCGTAAGGCGTGCAGGATCGCAATGTCGGCAATCGCAACGCCAAGCGCCCAATGTTGTAGGGGTGGAAACCATCAACGTCTTTGTCGGGGCGTATGCGTTCGATGATCGTTTCAGCGTTGATATGTGCGGGTAGCGGTGTTTGGACCAAGATTCCGTCGATTTCGTCGTCGGCGTTGAGTTCATCGATCATGGTCAACAGTTGCAGTTCCGAGATATCGGCGTTGGGATAGTGCGCTTTGGATACGATGCCGCAGTAGTCACATGCGATGCGCTTGTGGCGTACATAGACCTCAGACGCGGGATCATGGCCGACTAGCACGACGGCCAGGCCGGGCGGCCGTCGGCCTCGAGAAACTCTTTGCTCTACGAGTTGTTTTACAGACTGCGTAATTCTCGCGGCAGCCGCTTTGCCATCAATAAGTTGGGCGGACATGAACGTATGGATAATCGATAGACGAAGGCGAGCGAAACATTAGCGGCAGTTTCGCATGTGTGCCGTTGCGCGCACAAGCACACGACGCCGTGATATGTGCAAGCTGGCGGTCACTTGGTATACTCGGCATGCGCCCTTAGCGTAGCTGGGTCTCGTGGCCGCACCTGCCCTGGTGTTGTTGTGGAACCGCGCACGGTGGCGGAATTGACGCCGCCGGGGTGTGCGGGTAAAATCGCGCCCCTTACTGGGTCGGGTGCCCCGAAGTCTGAGGTGCCGGTCAGGATTGCGGGGTATAGCGCAGTCTGGTAGCGCGCCTGCTTTGGGAGCAGGATGGCGGGGGTTCGAATCCCTCTACCCCGACCAACCCTGTTTTAGGACCGCCCGGCATTGCGGTAGCGACATCGCTCACCATGCGCCCGTAGCTCAAGCGGACAGAGCATCGGCCTTCTAAGCCGAGGGTTGCAGGTTCGAGTCCTGCCGGGCGCGCCAGCTTCCGGCCGGTTCCGACCGGCAGTGAGTCTACGATGGTGGACGTAGCTCAGTTGGTAGAGTCCCGGATTGTGATTCCGGTCGTCGTGGGTTCGAGTCCCATCGTCCACCCCAATTTAGATATACTGTCCGCGTCGTGTTCAAGTCGCGGCCAAACGTTGACAGATTTGGGCCGTTAGCTCAGTTGGTAGAGCAGGTGACTCTTAATCACTTGGTCCGGGGTTCGAGTCCCTGACGGCCCACCAAAACCAGCAAGGCCTGCGAAGCAGGCCTTTTTTTGTTTTGCGTGTCATTTGTGCCATCTTGAAGCCTTCCTGCTTAAAGGTTTTTCCGCGCCTGCCGCTCAATCGCTATATAGGATCACGGGCTCGGTAGCCGTGCGCTGTCGTTGGACAGCTGCGCTGATCCCCCTTGTTCAAAACCCGGACCGCGCCGATCGACGGTCGGCGCCACGCTATATAGTTGTCACCTAGGTGTATTCTGGATGATTCACACATTGTCGGAAATCCATCACCCTTGTCTTCCGGATCTCCCGGAATTGCCACCATTGCCGTTCAGCGCTCAGCAGATCCTGGCGGAAATTACCCGCGATGATGTCCGTATCGATCATTTGGCGGCGGCGATCGAACAGGATCCCGGCGTAACCGCACGTATCGTGGGTATGGCCAACTCGGCTTTTTTCGGTAGTTCCGAACCTATTTATTCGGTATCCGGAGCGATCGTCAAAGTGCTCGGTTTGAATCTGGTGCGTAGCTTGACGTTCGGCATGGTTCTCAGTGGCCCATTGCGAACCAACGAATGCCCGGTGTTCCGACCTGACGACTATTGGTATACGGCGCTGGTGACGGCCAATTTGGCGCGCGGCGCGGCGCCGCAGTTGGCCGCGTGTTCCGCTGCCGTTCGTGAACAGGCTTATCTTTGCGGCTTGCTGCACAGTTTTGGACTGTTGGTACTAGTGCATTGTTTTCCGTCGGCGATGCAAGAAATTCTGGAGTCAAGCGCGGCCGCGGATGCCGATCCGCTGGAAGAGATAGAAACTCGGCACCTCGGCATCAATCATTGGCAGGCGGGCGCCGTCCTGGCTCGGCGTTGGCACGTTCCCGATACCGTCATCGCCGTCATGGAGCATAATGCCGACACCGCTTACCGCGGGCGCAACTGGTTACTGTCGGGCTTGGTCGGCTTATGTGCGGACATGGTTCGCGCCGATAGCCGCGGTGCCGAGCGCAAAGACGACGCGGCGCTCGTGACGGCGCTGGGGTTACCGCCTGATTGCCTGTCCAATGTCTGGGAGCAGCTGTCCGCGCGTAGGCAGCAATTGCGTACGGCGGCACAGTTCTTGGCGCTCTACTGAACATGTTGAAAGTCGAACCGCTCGTCGAATCGCTGCGCGAGGGCAATCAACGCGAAATACAGTTGATTGATTCCTTGTCGGCCTTGACTGCGTTGGTAGGCTTACCGATCGACGGACGCGACGAGGCCGCTTTGGTGCGTGGCATGTTGCGTATTCTGCTGGAAAACCAGCCGATCGAACGCTGCTCGGTCTTTCTTGCTGGTGAACGGGGTCTAGTCAACGCCGGTGGAGTGGACTGGCACGATATTATCCATGAGCAGATAAGCGGCGCCGCTGAGTCAATCGGTGCAAGCCCACTCGGCGAAGGCGCAGTATTTCAATCCGGTGAAGGACTCGTCGGCGAGGCCGCGCGTACCGGGCAGTTACAGCATGCGCGCAACTGCGCCGAAGACCCGCGTTTCAAAGCCAAGCCCGAAGCGCGTGTTAACAACGCCAGCGGCTCGCTGATTTGCGTGCCGATCCACGCGCTCGGCACCACGCTGGGCGTGCTGTCACTGTACCACTCGCGTCCGGACCAATTCAGTCTTCCGCTGGAGCGCTTTTCACACTTGTTTGCCAGTTTTATGGGGCAAATATTGATTAGTGCTCGACATGTACAACGCCTTGAAGATGCCATTCAGCAACGCACGCAGCAACTCGAGCAAGCGTTGCATCGTACTGCGGAATTGAAGGATCAGTTCGAACAGCTTTCCACTATTGATGAATTAACGCAATTACACAATCGCCGCTTTTTTTTCCCGCAGGCGGAGGCGGCGTTGTCGCGTGCGGTGCGCTACGGGCGTGACTTTGCCCTGGTTATTCTCGATCTTGATCACTTCAAGTACATCAATGACCGCTGCGGGCATGCGTTCGGCGACCGCATTCTTCAAGACATTGCACGTATTTTGGAGCAACAAACACGTGTCGGTGATGTTCTCGCTCGTCTGGGTGGCGAGGAATTTGTCATCGCCTTACCGGAGACCGGCATCGACGGTGTACGTATCTTGACCGAGCGCATGTTGGCGGCCATACGGACGCACGTGTTGGAAGCCGACGGCGCGCCGCTGCATGTCAGCGCCAGCGCCGGCATCGGCGTGCTGGGTACGTTGCATTTGGAGCCACGAGAAACATTGCTCGACCGCTTGCTCAACTGCGCGGATCAGGCGTTATATGCCAGCAAGGACGCCGGTCGCGACTGCTACCGGATTTTCGGGATCGACGCGATTTCGCCTGATAGCGCCCCACTTCAGTCTTAACTCTCTGTTTGTTCAATATATTATGTCGGCACGAGCGGCCCAGCCGTAATTGTCGGCGGTGCGCTTCAGGACTACGCGCGCAAATGCCAAGAATGTATAATGGAGCGCTTGCAATCCCGCCCCGACGCGGGTTTTTTAACGGCTGTCGGGGCGGGATTGCGTCGATAGGTGAGCGAAAGTGGCGGAACTGGTAGACGCGCTGGCTTTAGGTGCCAGTGGGGTAACCCGTGAGAGTTCGAGTCTCTCCTTTCGCACCAGATTTATGGTCCGGGCGCCGAGCCCGGCTCGTCCAGCGTAGCGATCGCATGCGGCGGACCAAATACTAGGGGATATTGAGGTAAATCAATGCAAGTTTCTGTAGAAACCACCAACGGTCTGGAACGCAAGATGACTGTGCAGGTTCCGGCTGAGCAGATTGAAACGGAAGTCGAAAGTCGCTTACGTGATCTAGCGCGCAAGGTGAAAATGGACGGCTTCCGGCCGGGTAAGGTGCCACTCAAGGTCGTCAAGCGCCAATATGACGGGCGCGTACGCAGCGAAGTGGTCAGCGAAGTCGTGGAGCGGTCGTTTCAGGAGGCCGTGATCCAAGAGAAATTGCGCCCCGCCGGTGGCCCGAAGATCGAGCCGAAGAGTATGAACCCAGGTCAGGCGCTGGAATACAGCGCGACCTTCGAAGTCTATCCCGAGATTGCCCTGGCGACGTTGACCGACGTTACCATCGATAAGCCCGTGGCCGAAGTGACCGATGGCGACGTCGACAAAATGATCGAGACTTTGCGTAAGCAGCGCAGCACCTGGGATCCGGTCCAGCGTCCATCGGCTGAAGGTGACCAAGTGATGATCAGTTTCGTCGGCACCATCGGCGGCGAACCGTTCAGCGGCGGCAAGGCCGAAAATGTACCATTGGTACTAGGCTCCGGCGACATGATCCCCGGCTTCGAGGACCAACTCACCGGAGTCAGTGCCGGTGAGCATACAGTACTCAAAATTACATTCCCGGCCGACTACGGCCATGCGGAAGTCGCCGGCAAAGAGGCCGAGTTCGCGGTTGACGTGATTTCGGTCTCTCAGCGCCAACTGCCCGATCTTGACGACGATTTTGCCCGTGGTTTCGGTATTACCGAGGGCGCCATGGACGCGCTGCGCAGCGAGGTTCGAAGCAACATGCAGCGCGAACTCAACGACAAGGTGCGGGCAAAACTGAAACAGCAGGTTATGGATGCGTTGGTCGAAAAGCACCCGATCGAGGTGCCATCGTCGTTGGTCGAGCAGGAAATCGACCGCGCCATACAGCAAGCTATGCAGCAGCAGCCGGAATCCATGCGTAATATCCAACTTCCGCGTGCGGTATTCGCCGATGGTGCGCGGCGACGCGTGACATTGGGGCTGCTATTCGGCGAAATTTTGCGCACTAATGACATCAAACTTGATGCCGATAGAGTGCGTAGTACACTGCAATCGGTGGCTTCGACCTATGATGACCCACAGGAGGTTATCGACGCCTATCGCAAGAACCGTTCCCTCATGTCCGAATTGGAGGGCCACGTCCTTGAAGAGCAGGTTGTGGATATGATCCTCGGCCAGGTCAAACTGGTCGACAAGCCGGTAACGTTCGATGAAATGACCAATTCGGAAGCCGCAAAATAACTTTGCGGCGGACTACCGGGGAGTGTGAACGCGCCCCCGTGTCTGCGACAATCGTCTAATTGAGACGGTGGTTGTATTCGATTGTGGAAATACTAAAGGAAGCGCAGACATGACCGATATTTTGGCTAACAGCGGGGCAGGTAACGCACAGGCATTGGGCTTGGTGCCCATGGTGGTCGAGCAGACCCCGCGTGGCGAACGCGCCTACGACATTTACTCGCGCCTGTTAAAAGAGCGATTAATATTCATTGTTGGCCCGGTCGAGGACTACATGGCGAACCTGGTGGTGGCGCAATTGTTGTTCCTGGAGGCTGAAAACCCGGATAAGGACATTCATGTGTACATCAATTCGCCTGGCGGGTCGGTAACCGCGGGTTTGGCCATCTATGACACCATGCAGTTTATCAAACCAGATGTTAGTACGATGTGTATCGGCCAAGCCGCCAGCATGGGCGCGATTTTGCTTGCCGGCGGCACGCATGGCAAACGTTCCTGTTTGCCGCATTCGCGCGTCATGATCCATCAGCCGATGGGTGGATTTCAGGGGCAGGCGTCCGATTTCGATATACATGCACGCGAGATTCTTTTGATCCGCGAGCGTCTCAACGCCATATTGGCACAGCATACCGGCCAGCCAATGGAAAAAATTCAGGCCGACACCGACCGCGATAACTTCATGAGCGGCGAAGATTCGGTCAAGTACGGACTCATTGACCAGGTATTGGCGCGCCGCCAAGTAGCTTTGTCCGGCGCTGAGTAATGTGCATGGCGACGAGTTTGCGTCGCCAGCAGTTTGACGCCGAAGCTGATTTTTGGCTCCCGGCGGCGCTAATCCCATAGTTGGATCGCGGCCTTTCTTGTCACGGCGCGGCGAACGTAGTTGAATTGGCGGTATGGGCCGTCGCGCATCGGAAACACACATGCGCTGTGGGTTGATTGGCACTGGAATTGCAGGCATCTTGCAATGGACGGTCGGGTGATGCAAGGTGGTACCGGAGCCCTGCAGAATCGCAACACGAGGTTGGAATATGAGTGACGACAAGCATGGCAAAGGTGATGACGGCGGTAAGCTGCTGTATTGCTCTTTTTGCGGCAAGAGCCAGCATGAAGTGCGCAAGCTGATCGCGGGTCCGTCGGTATTTGTCTGCGACGAATGCGTAGAATTGTGCAACGACATCATCCGCGAAGAGATGCAGGAGAAGGCTGCATCCGAGGGTAATAAGTTACCCAAGCCGCAGGAGATTCGCGCGGTACTGGATGAATACGTCATTGGCCAGGAGCGCGCTAAAAAGGTGTTGTCGGTAGCGGTGTACAATCACTACAAGCGCCTGGATTTGTCGCAGAAACAGGACGGCATCGAAGTCGCAAAGAGCAACATTCTCTTAATCGGCCCGACCGGCTCCGGCAAGACCTTGCTGGCCGAGACCTTGGCGCGCTTGCTTAACGTACCCTTTACGATCGCGGATGCGACCACCCTGACCGAGGCCGGTTACGTCGGCGAGGATGTCGAGAACATCATTCAAAAGTTATTGCAAAAATGCGATTACGACGTTGAGAAGGCACAGACGGGTATTGTCTATATCGACGAAATAGACAAGATTTCGCGCAAGTCCGAGAACCCTTCGATAACCCGTGACGTATCCGGTGAAGGCGTTCAGCAGGCATTGCTGAAATTGATCGAAGGAACCGTTGCGTCGGTGCCGCCGCAGGGCGGACGCAAGCATCCGCAGCAGGAGTTTCTGCAAGTCGACACCAGCAATATCCTTTTCATTGTCGGTGGCGCGTTCGCCGGTCTGGAAAAAATTATACGCAATCGTTCGACACAGGGCGGGATCGGATTCTTTGCCGAGGTGAAGAGCAAGGACGAGAGCCGCAGTATTGGCGAAACGCTCTATGAAGTTGAGCCTGAAGATCTGATCAAATACGGATTGATTCCGGAATTTGTTGGCCGCCTGCCGGTGGTCGCGACCTTGGAAGAACTCGACGAGGCCGCGCTGGTTATTATTTTGACAGAACCCAAAAACGCGCTCACCAAACAATACGCTAAGCTGTTTGAGATGGAAGGGTGTGAGATTGAGTTTCGCGAGGACGCCTTGTTGGCGATCGCGCGCAAAGCGATGGACCGTAAAACAGGTGCGCGCGGGTTACGTACCATTCTGGAACATGTGCTGCTTGACATCATGTACGATCTTCCTTCTATGGAGAACGTTAGCAAAGTCGTGATTGACGATGCCGTGATCGACGGTGAGGCGAAGCCGTATGTTATCTACGACGGCAGCGAGCAGCATCAGCGTGTTGCTTCGGACTAGTTTCGCCGACGTCCGCCTTCCATTCGCATTCGTCACTTGTGCCAGACGTCGAGGTGCCGCATTTGGCTGCGGCAGCGGTTCGCTTCTGGCTGCCCTGAAGCCGGACCGGTTGAAATTTCGACTGATGACCCGATATAAGATATTGGTCATTCAAGCCATGCCACCCTCCGGTGGCGACCAGGTTTCCCTATTAGGAGCGCGCTCATGGAGCACGACGACAAAACTTCCGAAGTGATCGACAACCAAATGCTGGTGGTCCCAGTCCTGCCTCTACGCGATGTGGTGGTCTACCCCCACATGGTGATTCCGCTGTTTGTGGGACGCGAGAAGTCCATACAGGCGCTGGAATCGGCCATGGCCGGCGACAAGCAAATTTTACTGGTGGCGCAAAAGAGCGCCGAGGTTGACGATCCTCAGGCGGATGATATTCATCGCGTCGGTACGCTGTCGACCATATTGCAGTTGCTGAAATTGCCCGATGGTACGGTCAAGGTTCTGGTCGAGGGTGCGGATCGCGCTCGTGTCGTTCACTATCTGACCAAGGACGACTTTTTCTCGGCTCAGGTTACGCGTATCGAAGCGCTGGCCAGCGGTGACGAGCGCGAAGTGGAAGTGCTCATGCGCTCATTGCTGGCGCAGTTCGACCAGTACGTGAAATTGAACAAGAAAGTGCCACCGGAAATCCTTACATCGCTTTCCGGGATCGATGACCCTGGTCGCTTAGCCGATACCATTGCCGCGCATATGGCACTCAAGCTCGACGAGAAGCAGAACATATTGGAAACGGATGACGTGCGCGTTCGTCTTGAGCACCTGCTGGGCTTGATCGAAGGTGAGATCGATATTCTCCAAGTGGAAAAGCGCATTCGCTCGCGTGTCAAGCAGCAAATGGAAAAGAGTCAGCGCGAGTACTATCTCAACGAACAGATGAAGGCGATTCAGAAAGAATTGGGTGATCTTGAAGAGACGCCCAACGAGACCGAAGAGTTGGCCAATCGTATCGAAAAGGCGGGCATGCCCAAGGATGCCAAGGCCAAGGCCGTGTCAGAGCTGAACAAGCTTAAACAAATGTCGCCGATGTCGGCGGAAGCCACGGTGGTGCGCAACTATATCGACTGGTTGACCAGCGCGCCGTGGAAGAAGCGTAGTAAGATCCGTCACAATTTAAGTGAAGCCGAGGAAGTGCTCGAGGCTGATCACTATGGTCTGGAGAAGGTCAAAGAGCGGATTATTGAGTACCTCGCCGTGCAGCAGCGCGTGAAAAAACTCAAGGGTCCGATCTTATGCCTGGTTGGTCCACCAGGCGTCGGTAAGACGTCGCTGGGGCGTTCGTTGGCGCGTGCGACCAACCGCAAGTTTGTGCGCATGTCATTGGGCGGCGTGCGCGACGAGGCCGAAATACGCGGTCACCGGCGTACGTATATTGGTTCCATGCCGGGTAAGATCATCCAAAACCTGGCCAAGATAGGCACTCGCAATCCGCTATTTTTACTCGATGAAATCGACAAAATGTCGATGGATTTTCGCGGTGATCCGTCTTCGGCATTGTTGGAGGTATTGGACCCGGAACAAAATCACACCTTTAATGATCACTATCTCGAGGTGGATTTTGATTTGTCCGACATCATGTTCGTGGCGACGGCCAATTCGCTTAATATCCCCGCGCCGCTGTTGGATCGTATGGAGGTGATTCGCATTCCCGGTTATACCGAGGACGAAAAAGCCAATATCGCCATGCGCTATTTGGTGCCGAAACAGATGAAGAGCAACGGCATCAAGGGTAGCGAGTTGCGGGTGTCGGAAGCCGCGCTGCGCGATATTGTGCGCTTCTATACGCGGGAAGCGGGTGTCCGTAACCTTGAGCGCGAAATATCAAAGATCTGCCGAAAAGTGGTTAAGGAAATCCTGTTACAGCAAGACGGTAAGAAGGTCGCGGTGACGCCCAAGAATTTGGATAAATATCTCGGCGTTAAGCGCTTCCGCTTTGGTAAGGCGGAGGAAAATGATCAGGTTGGGCAGGTGACCGGGTTGGCTTGGACCGAGGTTGGTGGAGAATTGCTGACAGTCGAGGCGGCACTCGTACCCGGCAAGGGCAAGTTGATTCATACCGGGCAACTGGGTGACGTCATGCAAGAGTCGATTCAAGCGGCGATGACCGTTGTTCGAAGTCGTTCGGCCATGCTCGGCATTGAGGCGGATTTCTACCAGAAATATGATATTCACGTCCACGTACCGGAGGGCGCGACGCCCAAAGATGGTCCTAGCGCCGGCGTTGCCATGTGTACTGCGTTGGTGTCGGCCTTGACCAATATTCCGGTCAAATCTTCGGTCGCGATGACCGGCGAGATCACGCTGCGTGGTGAGGTTCTGCCGATCGGTGGACTCAAGGAAAAGCTGCTAGCCGCGCATCGCGGTGGTATCAGCACCGTCCTGGTGCCGGAAGAAAATCGGCGGGATCTGGCCGACATCCCGAAGAATATCAAGAGTCAACTGGATATTCGTCCAACCCAATGGATTGATGGGATACTGGCCGTCGCCTTGCAACACATGCCGGTGCCGTTGCCCGAGAGCGATCAAGGACTGGGCGGCAAGGGCGACAAAGAGGAATCAAAAACGGGTAAGGAAACCGGTTTGCGTGCGCATTAAGGCGCGCGCGTTGATCGGCACAGTATGTGTAATTTCGGGCGGAAAATAGTCGTCTATAGTTCGTCTATCTGTGTGTAAGTGATACGAAAAATGCACCAAGCGCAGCCGAAGAAGTAGGCCGCATGCCGGCGGTTTTTGCCTATGCATGTGTTTCAGAACCGCAGTTGACACCTATTCGTAGCGCTTGGTATAACGTGTTCGCGTTGTACATACGGACGTAGCGGCAGCATGTGAGGCCGCTCGTCGTTTTTTTTTCTGCAGGGCTGGCGTCCCTGTTTTCGGAAGGGGAGGAGCATGAATAAAACAGAACTAGTCGATGCGGTAGCAGCGGCGGCAGACCTGTCCAAGGCGTCGGCCACACGTGCGGTGGATGCGGTCATTGATTCAGTAACGCAGTCGCTCAAAGGTGGCGACACAGTGACGGTAGTTGGTTTCGGCACGTTCTTAGTGCGCGAGCGTGCGGCTCGCACCGGACGTAATCCGCAGACCGGACAGGCGATCAATATTGCGGCTTCTAAAGTTCCCAGCTTCAAAGCTGGAAAAGCGCTGAAGGATGCCGTAAACTAACGCGCTTCCTGGGTGCTTAGCTCAGCTGGGAGAGCATCGCCCTTACAAGGCGAGGGTCACTGGTTCGATCCCAGTACCACCCACCATTTCATCAGGCCTCCAAGTATCTTCATCAGGCCTCCAAGTACCACTGATTTAAGGCACTGCTTGCCAGGCACCTGCTACGGGCTCCGGATTTTCTGACGTTTTGATGCGGCCCTCGACGAATCAACCGCACCGTACACTGCTCGTTAACGCGATGTCCCGACCGGTGTGGTGGCGCGACGACAATCCACAGTAGCAGGCCTTTCTGAAGGGGTTACCGTCCTATCAGCGACTGACCGCAAACCCGTACGATATTGCCGTTCACGGCGGTAGAAAGCGGGTTGCAGAACCAGGCAATGGTTTCGGCCACGTCAATCGGTTGTCCCCCCTGAGCCAGGCTGTTCATGCGACGACCTGCCTCCCGGATGGTCAGAGGCATGGCTGCTGTCATCCGGGTCTCAATAAACCCGGGGGCCACGGCATTCACCGTCATCCCGTTTTTCAGCCGTTTTGCCATTGCTTCCACATACCCGATGACGCCGGATTTGGACGTGGCATAGTTGGTCTGGCCAAAATTGCCTGCTATGCCGCTGATGGACGATACGCAGACAATGCGCCCGTTCTGCTGAAACAGGTCGGCCTCCAGTAGCGCGTCGTTGATCAACTCTTCGGCAGTCAGATTGACCGCAATGGCCAGGTCCCAGAAATGTTCCGGCATGTTTCCAAGGGTTTTATCGCGGGTAATGCCGGCGTTGTGTACGACAATATCCAGGCTACCTGAGTGACGTTTGACGAAGTCGACAATCTGATCCGGGGCATCCTCTGCAGTGATATCACAGGTCAGTGCGTGACCTGTGATGTCGTCGGCGACCTGCTTGAGCGCGGTCTCGGTGGAAAAAGTATCCAGCACAATAACGGTCGCGCCGTCTCGGGACAGTGTGCGGGCGATCGCGGCGCCTATACCACGGGAACCTCCGGTCACCAGAGCGGTTTTCTGCTTCAGTGGTGTGGCCTGGTTATCCGGCCGGGCGGTCCTGTTGCCACGACCGATACGCACGCACTGGCCTGAGACATACGCTGAACGTGGCGACAGGAAGAACCGAACCGTTGACTCCAGATTTTTTTCCGCACCGCTGGCAATTCGGATCAGGTTGGCTGTTGCGCCCTTTTGGCCAATTTCCTTGCCAGCACTGCGGGTGAAGCCTTCCAGTGCTTGCTGGGCGGCTGCCTTTGCAGGTGTCTTACAGGTATGAGGGTCAAGGCCTACTATCAGGACGCGGGCGTTGGTCGTCAATTTCCGGATGGTGGGGTGGAAGAAGTCATAGAGGCCGCGCAGCTGCAGAGTGTCTTCGATACCGGTGGCATCAAAAACCAACGCGGTGTAGCGGTCAGGGGACTCCTGGTCGAGTTCAACCGGTTTGGCCCGGTTGCCGACGTTCGCGGAATCGGTCAGCCGGGCGGAGCCGTTGGCATGGAAGATTGTCGCAGCACCTGAAGCCAGAATAGCCCCCAACTCCACCACTGCTTTGCCCCCATTGGCCGCACCAATCAGGATATTGCCTTCAATGAACGGCTGGTCGGGTCGGCGTTGCCGTTTCAGCGTGACCGGAGTCGGGAGCCCGACCGACCGGGCTGCTGTTTTTCCGGCCGGTGTATTAACGAATTTCAGGTACAGGTCTGCCATGGTTGAGTTCCTTTTAGGCGTGGCGCTGGTGGTAACTGTTCAATTTGATGGCAACATGGTAGGCGAGCGGGCGGTATTTGAATTGACTCAACGCGATGCGCGGTGTGTCATCAATGCCAATGAGCCAGGTCGCGTACCGATTAGACTGCATGACACTCGCTGACAGCGTAAACTGGAACCTATGCCTGACGGTGCCTGTCAGGCTGGTTGATTCTGGCTCGCTCTGAAAACCCGCGTCAAGGCCGGGCTTCCAGTCAGGGCAGGGCACCTTTTACGAAGGCTCAACGCGGAGGCCGGTTTTCAGGGCAAGCCCCTGCTGGCAAGCATTGATTCAGAGGCTTATTGGCCGGGCCACTGAGCCGCCCAACGCCTGCAGAGTGGTCAATAGACCCGGTGAGAGGTGGTTCCCTGGACCCTTGGACTGGTCTCCCGACCGTTGCAGTGTCGCCAATAGCGTCAATCAGATAGCCCATGGGGAGTCATTATGGAACAGGCAAAAACGACAGCCACCCGCCGGCCAAAATCGGCCAGATCGAAAGCCGTGCGCCGTGTCGCCATCATTGGTGGTAACCGGATACCGTTTGCCCGGTCTAACACGGCCTACAGCAAACTCAGCAATCAGGACCTGTTGACCTCTGCCTTGCGCGGCCTGGTCGATCGCTTTGAACTCCAGGGTCAGCGATTGGGAGAAGTGGCCGCAGGAGCGGTGATCAAGCATTCCCGTGATTTCAATCTCACCCGGGAGTCGGTAATGAGCTCAGGGCTTGCGCCTGAAACTCCGGCCTATGATGTCCAGCAGGCCTGCGGAACCGGTTTGGAAGCCGCGATCCTGGTGGCCAATAAAATCGCCCTCGGCCAGATTGAGTGTGGAGTTGCCGGCGGAGCCGATACCACATCTGACGCGCCTATCAGTGTCAGCGAAGGTCTGAGAAGCATTCTGCTGGATCTGAACCGCGCGAAGACGGTGACCGAGCGCCTAAAAATAGCGGCCCGGTTTCGCCCTGGCCACCTGAAACCAGGTATTCCGCAAAATAGCGAACCCAGAACCGGCCTGTCGATGGGGGATCATTGCCAGATTACGGCTCATGAATGGTCAATTCCCCGTGACGAGCAGGACAAGTTGACCTATGAAAGCCACCAGAAGCTCGCGGCGGCCTACAGGGAAGGTTTTTTTGACGACCTGACCACGCCGCTGGCAGGGCTGACGCAGGACAATATTCTGCGCCCGGATACCTCGTTGGAAAAGTTGGCCAGCCTGAAACCGTGTTTTGACCGGGAGCACGGCACCATGACAGCCGCGAATAGCACTGCCCTGACAGACGGGGCCTCTTGCGTGCTGCTGGCCAGTGAGAGTTGGGCGAAGGCACACAATATGCCGGTGCAGGCGTATCTCACGTTTTCCGAGGTGGCCGCAGTCGATTTTGTCGACAAGAAGGAAGGTCTGCTCATGGCGCCGGCCTACGCGGTTCCCAGACTGTTGGATCGAGCCGGAATCAGTCTCCAGGACTTTGATATCTATGAAATTCATGAGGCATTCGCGGCCCAGGTTCTGGCGACACTGAAAGCCTGGGAAGACCCGGATTTCTGTCGGGACCGGCTGGGGCGTGAGCAGTCACTTGGGTCGATTGATCGTTCTCGTCTGAACCCCAAAGGCAGCAGCCTGGCCACCGGTCATCCATTCGCGGCAACAGGCGCCCGCATTATCGCCACGCTGGCCAGGCAACTGGAGCAGCGCGGTAGTGGGCGAGGGTTGATTTCCATATGCGCGGCGGGCGGCCAGGGCCTCACGGCGATTCTGGAGCGTTAGCGGATTATTAGGGAACCTCTGATTAAGTCTATTGGCAATTCTGGCTCTCCCTGAAAGCCGGACTCAAGGCGAGGCTTCGCAGGAAGGCTGGTTGCCTTTCAAGAAGGCTCAACGCGGAGTCCGGTTTTCAGGGAGAGCCCCTGCGGG
>JASBUN010000022.1 GCA_030147845.1 Gammaproteobacteria bacterium | reverse complement strand
CAGTCCGCTGACCTCCACGCTCAGCACCTCACCGCCCGCCAGCGCACCGACGTCGATCACCAGCGGCGTGGCCGTGTCTTCCAGCACCGTACTCGGCACGCTCAGCGTCACGCTCGGCGCCTCCGCCACGTTCAGCACCTCCAGCGACAGGCTCGCCGTCGTCTGCGCACTGCTGCCACTGACCGGATCCGTCGCCGTCGCCGTCACCTCCAACAGGCTGCTGCCCGGCGTCGCCGCCGTCACCGTCAGCCCCACCAGGTCCGCCTCCACCAGCGTCCAGCTGCCGTCGGCGTTCAACGTCCCCGCACTCAGCGTCGCATCCGCCGCCAGTCCGCTGACCTCCACGCTCAGCACCTCACCGCCCGCCAGCGCACCGACGTCGATCACCAGCGGCGTGGCCGTGTCTTCCAGCACCGTACTCGGCAGTTCCGCAGTAACGGTGACAGTAAGTAACGCGCCACCTTCATCCGTTCCTGTTCCTGTTCCTGTTCCTGTTCCTGTTCCTGTTCCTGTTCCTGTTCCTGTTCCTGTTCCTGTTCCTGTTCCTGTGCCTGTTCCTGTGCCTGTGCCTGTGCCTGTGCCTGTGCCTGTGCCTGTGCCTGTGCCTGTGCCTGAATCCGTACCACCCTCGGTTACAGTGCTCCCCTCGGCCCCTGTACCACCGCTAACACCGGCACCAGCATCGCTGAATCCCGAACTACTCGTATCCGTGTTTGAAGCGCCCGTTTGCGGCAGTGAACTATCAATACCGCCTCCGTCGGATGTAGAACCAGGCGTTGACGTGGCCGTATTCGATGCGCCGCCACCACCATCGCCGGCCGGTTGTTGACCATCGAGCGACGGCGTTACTTGCGCATCATTAGTTCGTGATTGGTTCTGCCCCGCACCCGGTGACGTCAAGACGCGCTCACCGGAAGACGCGCTGTTGGGATTCAATGAGAACTCGTTAAGCTGCTGCGCGCCCGAAGTGTTTTCGTTCTGAACTACGATGTCACCCTCGTCGGCGCCAGCAACAAGCAGAGGGTCGACCTCGGCGCTTTGCACCGCAGCTTCGACATGGGGTTGATGGTGCGACGGCGTTCCGGTGTGCAGGCTAGAAAGTGCGGCGTCCGGGTTTACGCCGTGGTTGTCGGCACGATTTTGTTCCGACAGGTTGCGACGGGCGCCTGAATCACCATCCTTTTGCGAAGTCGCCATAATATAGTCCCTCATTTGTTAACGTCGAAATTTCATGTCTAAAAGGCAGCGTGCGAATTAAGCGAACAGCCCGCGCGGTTAACTTGCGATAGTGAATCGCGTGTGTGTAGCGACAACGCTGTGACCAATGTATTCGCGACGTTGAAACCAAACTCAATCGCTACGCATTCGCGTGTCGTTGTTTGCGAATTGACGAAGCATTCGCTTCATGTTTCGCGTGCGCTTTGGTGCCATCGAGATCACTAAGACATCGCTTAAATTAGAAACATTTCGTAACAATTTCTGCGCTCGTTGCACGCGCTTCGTGTACTCAAGATATCGACCGACGCGACGCTACATTGAGCGTGGATTGAGTCGACGACTGCGTTGCGAAACGCCGGCACAGTCGCGGAAGTGGCTGGCGAGATATGCGGGGAAAACTATGCAGTTTTTCGGCCTAAACCAGATATACGTGCCGCGAAGCAAGAACCCCGCAAGCGTCGTGTTCGATTGATCGTTATTTTGTTGTGACACGACAATGTTCAGCATTACATGCATATAGCAGAACAATCCGACATGGCGGCCGTTGAATAAGTACACAGGATGCCTTAATGAATGGACAACTCAACAACCCAGCGGATTACGCGACACTTGAAACCGCACCAGTCAAAACCGGCTTAAGCGCGGCCACCGCGATTGTCGTTTCCTCAACAATCATTAACATTCTCGAGCTCTCCGTTCCGCTGGCCATACTGTTAATTTACGATCGGGTTATTCCAAACGGTACCACCACTTCCTTGGCTGCGCTGTTGACGGCCACCACCGTCGCGGTGGCAATCAATCTAGCGCTTCGTCTCGCTCGTATCGGCATCATTGCTCGCGTAAACGCCAAATACGAAGATCGCACGCGCGACCACGTCATGCAGCGTTTACTGTCGGGACGCTTTCCAGCGCGGCGCGGCGTGCCTCTCTCGCGTGTTGTCTCAGGACTCAATAGCGGGGACTTGATCAGCAATGTCAAATTGCTGCGGCTGCAAAGCTGGGTCGATTTACCATTCGGCATATTATTTCTTACGCTAATCACATCTATTGGCGGCTGGCTGGCGCTGATACCGGTCGCGTTAGCCGGCTTATTTTTTGCCGCGACGTTATTGCTAGCCCGCAGCATGGCCAAGGTGACGAAGACATTTAGCAGCAGTAATGATGAGCGCCAGCATTATTTCGGGGAAGTGCTCAATAATATTCATAGCGCGAAATCGATGGCGGTAGAACTACCTCTAGTCGGCGGCTTTATCGACCATCAAGCGCGGCGCTCTACGGCTGCACGCGACAGGCTGTTCGTCAACGCAATTGGACGTGATCTATACGGCCTGTTTTCGAATCTTGCGGTGGCTGCCGTCATTGTTATCGGCACGCTGCTGGCGCTGGATGGACACTTATCGCTCGGTAGCTTGGCCGCTTGCACGCTACTGGCAGGCAGAGCGCTCGAGCCCTTACAAACGATATACCGTCTCATTTTGCAGCAGGCGCAGTTGGGCACGATGAATGAGACGTTGCATCCTATCGTTCACAACGAGCAGGAATCGCTGACGACCTCCGCGGCGCACGATATCTGGACGAATGCTCCCGACATTAATATCTCGCAGCTACGGGTCAAACATGCTCAATCCAGTGCGTACGTGATCGACGGGCTTGATCTGACACTCGCCGGTGGCGAGATTTTGTCAATTTCGGGTGATCGGGGTTGTGGAAAAACGTTGTTGGCACAGTCGATGATCGGAATGTTTTCGTCTGATGGGCGAGTTGAAATCGGTGGAATTGCGGTTACACCCGAAACGGCAACCCGGATACGAGCGCATACGGCATATCTATCCAACAACGTCGAAGTTCCCGGCGGCGACCTAACTTCCGTGCTGACATTGGGTGATCAAACACTCTGGACTCATGCTTTTGAGCTGTCGCGGCAAATCGGTTTGGACGAGGTGGTGTCACGCCTTCCCGAGGGCTATGACACGGTAGTCGAGTTCGGCGATACGAGTTTGCCGATTGGCGTACGGCAACAGATATCCATCGTACGCGCGCTGGTACGAAACCCGCGTCTAGTGATATTCGACGATGCCGTACAAAACATCGACGCCAGTACAGAAATACGCCTTACAAATTTACTTGCGCGTCTCAAAGGCAGCACGACCATCGTACTGATTTCCGATAAACTCGGTTTTCAGAACATTGCAGACCGCAAACTGATACTAACTCAGGGCCGGCTTGCCGCGGCGATCATGCCCCGGGAGGTCAAGTGATGGAGCACCAATCCATAGCTCCGTCGGTCCACGAGAGCGGCGGTCAGAAGTGGGCAACCAGCGGACTGAAACGACTGCTGCACCTGGCCGGATGGAGAGGAACCGATAGCGATATCCAAAGCATATTGATACCGCATGGGCCTGTGAGCATCGAAAGCTTCTGCACGCTTGCCCTGGCATCGGATCTACACGCGAGCATCGTGCGTGACCGTCTCGCCAATTTACTACAAGAAATTCCGCTACTCCTATTTGAACGTCCCAACAAGCATTTAGTCATTGTGGTGCCGAATAGCGCAGGACAGCCACAATGTCTCGATGCGCTCGACGACACTGCTGTCGAAATGCCGGCTTTATCCGAGCGCGGACGTGCAGTCGTTCTGTTACGCCGGGATGATCCGGATCAACCGAAAGCGGCTGCCGGACGTCGGTGGGTTCAATACGCGAAGAACAGCGCTCGGCATGCACTCGCGCCGGTTATTTCACTCACGATCGCGAGCAACCTGCTAGGTCTGGCGCTGCCGCTGTTCACCCTAGCCATCTACGATCAAGTTCTCGCTTCCCACAATGCTAACCTGTTACCGGCCTTTGCCACTGGCTTTTTGGTCGCCATCTGCGCCGATTTCGCACTAAGAATTTTGCGCGGAATCATTATCGCGCGATCCGCTTCCATGGTCGATTTCCGCTCCGCGGTTTCGCTTTTCAGCCGTTTGACGCGCTTCGCTTCGCTTAGTGGTGGAGCGATCGCGTCGCGTTATGGCACCATGCGCCTGCGCGACTTCGATGTGATTAGTAATTTTTTTGCAAGCCCGCTCGGCTTCGCGTTCATCGAGCTGCCCTTCAGCATTATCTACCTGGTCGTAATGGCCATCTTGGCCGGTTGGCTGGTAATCGTGCCGGTATTCATGCTACTCGTGGTAGGCGGCGCCCTGTTCATAGCGTTCGGTTGGCTCGCTGCGCGCATTCGTCATCGTCTCAGACGATCAGACAGTTATCGGCAAATGTGCGCCGATGTCAGTCAGCGACTTTGGTCGATCAAAGCCGAAGGGCACGAAGCGGTGTGGTTCAGCCACTTTCGCGCTATGTCATCACGCTTGGCTGAAGCCGAAATGGGCCGCCAAAAAGTCATGTTCGCGGCCCAAGTAGCGGCCCACGGACTGGCTTCCCTAACGGTCATCGCGACACTGGGATTCGGCGCGACGCTGGCGATTCGCGGCGAGATCGGTGTCGGCGCACTGATCGCTTCTATCGTTTTGGTGTGGCGCATGATGGCGCCGGTGGCGCCATTACTCATGGCACGCGTGCGTTGGAACGATGTAAAAGACACGATGGCAGACACTAGAACGCTGCTTGAGCAAGTATTGGACATCACGGGTAACGGCAGCCTCGATGAAAGTGGATGCAAACTCGAGGGTAGTATTCAAATCCAATCGGCTACCGTGCGCTATCCGAATACTAAATCTGCAGCGCTCTATTCCATGAATCTGGCGGTCAAAGCCGGCACGTTCGTCGTCGTCACGGGTCAAACTGCAAGCGGGAAATCAACCCTGTTGGATTTGGTCGCCGGACTCGTGGAGCCACAATTTGGAAACGTGACCATCAACGGAATCAACCCAAGACATTTATCACCATCGGCGCTGCGAAAGACGTTGGGCTATGTGACCTGTGAACCGGCTCAACTGCCCTTGACCATCAAAGAATTTCTCTGCCTCGGAATCCCACATCTATCATTCTCGGAAGTCCACGGTACCTGTGTTCGCTTGGGTGTAAGTGACATGATCGAGGTACTGCCAAACGGGTTTGACACCGAGCTTTTTGAGATCGAACCGGCGAGCAGCCTTCTGAAAACGCTGCCGTTAGTGCGCGCGCTTCTGTCCAACCCGAAGATCATATTGATTGATGAGCCTGATGCGTCGAACGTCACCGCCCGTAACACTCTGCTACGTGAAATCGAGAGAATAAAAGGTAAATCAACCATCATACTGGCTACGCACGAACCGCAGTTCATTGCCAAAGCCGACTGTGTTGTCGTCCTCCGCGACGGAGTGGTGCTTAGAACCGGCAACCCGACGGATCTATTCGCGCATACAGGGAGCGCACAAAAAAATGCATGATCTCAGCGTTCAATCAAACCATCGAATAGCTACCGCAGATACTTCGCTACGTATACCGAGGCTGCTGTCTGGAGAAGGGCAAATACAAGCGTCGCATATCTACGGCCGAAACGGTGGCGGTCGCCTATCGTTCATCACGATCGTCGTACTGTCGATCCTGGTCACCACCCTGCTCGTTTGGGCGGCGGCAACACCCATCGATGAGATTTCGGTCAATTCCGGCGAAATAACGACCTCCGATCCAATACAACAGATTCAACATTTTGAGGGTGGCATCGTCGCCAGTGTGGCGGTAAACGACGGCGAGCACGTGGTTAAGGGGCAGCTATTGATGACGCTCGCACCGAGCTTGATCATGCCTGAACTAAACCAATTACGGACGCGCCTTACCACCGCCGAGCTGCGCATTAAACTATTGCGGTCTGCCCAAACGGCAAAAACCCCTTCGCTGGAGGAGGTACCCGAACGTTACGCCGCCATCGTTAACAGCCAACAACGAGCGCTGCAGGCGCGGCGTGAAAATATGGATAGCCAAGCACTCGTATTGAAGAGAGGCCTGGCCGAGCAAGAGGCGGAATTGTCTAAAGTACATAGCGAAATCGAGATGATTGACAGTCAAGTCGCACTCATCAAACAGAAGGTGGACGCTCAGAGGCCGTTAGCAGACAAGGGACACATACCGGCACTGCAGTTTCTTGACGACGAACGCGACCTGTCCGCGATGACTGGCAAGCGCACGATGTTGGACGAGGAAGCGCTTCGCATACGGGCTGCGATTGCAGAGGCAAAAGCCCGTATTGATGAGACACGTTCACGATTCAAACTGGAAATCGCCAATGAACTCGGCACACTGAATACAGAGGCAGCGGAACTCCGACTCGCCCTACGGCGCGCCCAGGACAAAGTACGTCGATTGACGATTAGCGCGCCTGTATCCGGATGGGTACATGATCTCAAGGTCCATACGGTCGGGGGTGTGATTTCGCCGGGCACCACGCTACTGACAATTGTGCCCGATGAGGCACATCGACACGTCGAGGCACGCATATCGACACGCGATATCGGTCATATTCACGTAGGTCAAAAAGCCAAAATAAAGGTGCTCACT
Organism: Gammaproteobacteria bacterium; assembly: GCA_030147845.1. Lineage (GTDB taxonomy): Bacteria > Pseudomonadota > Gammaproteobacteria > JASBUN01 > JASBUN01 > JASBUN01. Next base: position 159,700 of record JASBUN010000022.1, on the reverse strand, counting down.
TATGACTACACGCGCTACGGAACGATTACCGGACGCGTCGACTATATTTCGCCGTCAACGTTTTTCGATGACGACGGAAACCCATATTATAAGGCTAACATCAGTTTGGGCTCAGACTATGTCGGTGACCACCCGGACATGCTGATAGCACCCGGCATGACGGTGCTGGTCGATATCGAAACCGGGCAAAAAACTTTGTTGGCGTATCTGGTGGAACCGATCACGCGGAGTCTGAGCGAAGCGTTGAGGGAACGGTGATGGTTTCGAATGAAGCGAATGCAAGATACGCCCTCCTCCATGGTCGAGCACGGCCTCCGGAATGCTTACCTTTTTCTAATAAAGTATACTTCTCGACGTATAACGCACCGTCACGTTGAACGCGTTCTTACGTACCGAAAAGAATCATAGTCATAACGTGGCGTGCAACGCCGAGCGCAGGGAAGGCCTATCCGCCATTCCCCCTATCCACGTTTATCGTCCCTTAGAGTAGCCTGCCGCCGGCCCCGGCGGGTCTTTCGCTGTCCAAATCCCGCGAAACAGCAAAATCGCTGAAAGCACGAGTACCACGCTTCATAAAATTACTCAGACACAATAAGCCGTTTCGCCTTTCGACAAATACCCGTACATAATTCAGCCGTAATCATACGTTTTATCGCACACGTCGCCCCTACTATCGCCAACGAAAAGGCGCCGCGGCGCCGCTCCAACCAAAATACAATCTATACGCGCGAGGTTCTTCAAGGACTGGCGTGCGGATAAAACCTTGCATAATAAACTGTTAAGTTATATGGTTTTTCGTGGGAATAACGAGCGCACTTGCGAACTAGAAACATCGCCTAACTCCTAATTACCTCATTATTCTGATAAATCTGCCGATAGCTCTTTATGTCCAAACCGCGCAGTGGAGCTAAATGGAGTGCCAAAACTAACGGCCTCCGGACTAATCAGCCGCACTGTTTTATAACGAATATTTAAATAGGCTGGTTGCCAATGAAAAAAATGATTCTACTTTTGTCATTCACATTATTTTTTAGCGCTACTGCGTCGTCGGAGCCAAATGCGGCAGTCCGGTTTCTCATGAACAGTCATCCGTCCATGCTGGATTGGGGGCTCTACAAGATCGAGCAGTCCTTTGATCTGAATGTATTTGGCGAAAAAAACCTGCGTAATGGATATGCAATGGCAACCTATAACGCGCGGTCTGACCATCTAGTTATTTCGTATATTGGATACGTAGCGGCAACCCAAGACACCAGTCAGCTTTGCGGTCGCATGATGAGATCAGCAAAACTGGCGCTGGGCGTAGATCCGAAAACAGTGCATAGAGTGACCGAGCATACCTCGCTGGCTTGGTTTTTCCACCATAGTGCCGAAACGTCGAAGCATGTACCTAAAACGCTGGATACCGATATCGAACGCATCACTGACTTACATATTGATCTACTTTCCAGTAAAAACGGCAGCCCACCGTTTGTCGAAAACACGGGCTGCCAATCGGCACTTTTGGGGAGGAGTGTGCGTTACACGGACGACGTGATCTCCGCATCTACCGACGTCAGCGCGCCCACAAAATAAATCGCGTACCTTGCGCGGAGATAAGGCGCTATCCGCGTCGATTCGCGCGCGACTATGTTACGTAGTTATAAATCTACGCTCAGCGCTAGCCGGTGACTTTTGCGACGCCGGCGGGCTTCCGTATCTTCCGGCACGTCCAATAAAAAACGGGCTAGAGAGATTGATCTCTAACCCATTATTTTATTTCATGTTTTGGTAGCGGGGGTAGGATTTGAACCTACGACCTTCGGGTTATGAGCCCGACGAGCTGCCAGACTGCTCCACCCCGCAATTGGCAGGCCGCAGTGTACAGAGCGGCGTTAGGCATTTCAACCCCAAGCCCGGCGTGAACGACATAAACCGCCAAATATATAAAGAAAAACGGGCGCCTGAGCGCCCGTTCCGGGTTTTGCCACACTTAAACCGTATAACGCTACGGCTTGATATATACGTAGCCTTGTTGTTCCAGATGGGCTACTTCAGCCACACCGGAAGGAACGATCTTGGCATTGAGGTTGATCTTACTCTTATCAATCTTCTTCCCGCGGATGGTATTAGCGCAGATATCGAACTTGACACCGCGGTTAGCGAGCGCTTGGATCGTCTCGTCGAAGTGATGGCCCTTCTGGTCGCTGCTGCCATCGACCAGTGTAAAAGCGCCGCCGCTATGGGTCACTACAACGATATCGGCATTCTCGTCACCCAACGCATTAAGGTGATTCTTGACGTTGCGCAGGGCACCATAGGCATGATTGATGTCGTTGATATGGTAGACCACTTTCTGTTGGTAGTAACCGTTATTGGCTTGTTTGCGTTTGGTGTCCATGGCATTACAGCCAATCAGCGATGCACCAAGAACAACGACCGTCGCCAGCTTCAGATACTTCTTGCTCATCGTTCACTCCTCCTGCTGCTGTCTACTTTTATTTATGCATGTTTGCACCGTAGCTGTAGCAAGGAGCATTCCATTCGCAACGTGTCGTTATTTTTCCTTATGCTTCATATAATTAAAAATATTCATAGCGCGCCGGTGTGCGTTTCGGCGCGGAAATGGTTGCAAGTTGCACCCGCGAACTGGGGGATAATAGCAATCTGCAGTTTACTCATGATGGTCATAGCGCCGTAGCTTACGCCATAGCGTGGTTTTATCGATGCCGAGAATCTCCGCTGCGCGCGTCTTTTTACCTCCGGCGCGTTCAAGTACATGCGTGATGTACTCCTGCTCGAGCTGCTCTAATGAAACCAACGCCGCATCAGGAAATCGCGCTTGCTGGCCATTGAGCGGCTCCGCCGTCATTCCGCCTTCGTCCGGCCAACGCAACACAGGGCCTTCAGAGAGGATGACAGCGCGCTCCACCGTATTGCGCAGTTGCCGTACGTTGCCCGGCCAATCGGCCGCGTACAGCGCACGTACAGACGCTGCATCGAAACCTTGCACACGCCGCTCATACCGGCGCGAAAACTCAGCGACTAAATGCTCCAGCAAAGCGGGTATGTCGTCCCGACGTTCGGCCAATGAAGGCACACGGATATTGACCACGTTAAGCCGATGATAGAAATCGTGCCTGAATTCTTTGTTCTGCACCATTTTTTCGAGATCGCGATTGCTGGCGGCAATCACGCGCAAATCAATCGGAACCGCGACCGTGCTGCCCACCCGCGTGATATGTTGGTCCTCAATCGCGCGCATCAGTTTAACTTGCATGGTGTCGGAAATATTGCTGATTTCGTCCAAGAACAGCGTCCCACCTGCGGCCTGCTCCATCAAACCGTGCTTGCGCTGGACGGCGCCCGTAAACGCGCCTTTTTCGTGACCAAATAGCTCACTTTCCAGCAGCGTTTCCGTCAGCGCACCACAGTCGATAACGACGAACGGTGCGTCGCGTCGCGGGCTATAATCGTGCAGGGCGCGGGCCACCAATTCCTTCCCCACACCCGAGTCACCGCTGATAATGACGTTACAACTGACATCGGCGATTTTTTCGATGGCATTGAAAAGACGGCGCATCACCGGTGTGTCACCGATCATGCCAAAGCGGTTACCGTTTTGACGTAAGCGCTTTTTCAGCAGGCGGTTTTCATTACGAAGCTGGGCCGCTTGCATGGTCAGCTGTATGGTGATCCGCAGTTCTTCAAAGTCGAACGGCTTTTTGATGAAATCAGTCGCGCCCAATTTCATCGCCTCAACCGCATTCTCAACCGATGAATAGCCGGTTGTAACCAAGACCGGCACCTCGCTGTCAATGCTCCTGATTTCGCAAAGCAACTCGAAACCGTTCATACCGGGCATACGAAGATCCGTAACCAACAAATCGGCGCCCGCCGTTTTGAACTCGGATAGACATTCGTGCGGAGATTGAAACACCATACATCGCATGCCGATACGGTCACAATTTCGCTGCATGACCGAGCAGGTCAGCGGATCGTCATCGACGAATAAAACCTTCACCTGTTTAGCCGACACCGCTTGTCTCCAGCGCTTGAGGCGCGGCTCCAGCCGTCGGTGCAATTTTCGCCGGAACCACTGCGGGTAGAATAATCACAACACGAACGCCGCCACCGGCCCGATTCTCCAAGGTAATACGGCCGCCGTGTTTTTTCACAATCCCATAGCTGACGGAAAGACCAAGGCCGGTACCGGTACCCTCGGGTTTGGTCGTAAAAAACGGATTGAACACATTGGCCTCGGCGTGACTGGATAATCCGCTACCCTCGTCCAACAATTCGAATCGAACCATGCCATCGGCAAGTTCAGCATTGATGCCAATGCTGGAATTACGCGGCGATGCCTGAATCGCATTTAACAGCACATTCACCAGTACTTGCTGCAGCTGATTGGCGTCACCTTCCATGAACAAGGCGCGCGACACGCTTACGCGCACATGCAGATCCGACGCCTTGATCCGATGCTGGAACAGCGCGACGGTATCATCGATCAGTTGTGAAAAATCAAAACGTTGATATCTCGGCTGGTTCTCGCGGGCAAAATTCAAAATGCCCTGCACGATGCGCGCGCAACGACGACCTTCGCTCTGTAATGCACGCAGGTCGTTTTTGGCCTGTTGTTCGCCTTCCGGCAGCGAGCCCTCGACCAGATTCGCGAGCGACATAATGTTCATCAACGGATTATTGATCTCATGACCAATCCCAGCGGCCAACTGGCCGATCGCTGCCAGGCGCTCTGATTGATGAGCCGCTTGCTCGGCACGCTCGCGATCGCGATTGGCGCGCTCCAGACTATCGGACAAATAGTTGAACGCCCGGCCTGCAGATCCTATCTCGTCCGTGCGGTTGGCCAAGTAGCGCGCTTGGCGATCGCCGTCCGCGTAACGCGTAATGATCTGCGCCAAATCATGCACCGGGCGGGCCAGTCGCGATGCCGCCCAACGGGCGCCGAGGATACTGAGAATGAGTGCGCCGACCAGCAGATAACCGATCCAATGGCGCAGCGCGGCAACCGGCGCCAATACGGTAGCAGTGTCGGTTTCGATCATCAGCAGCCACTGCGTGGCGCGGTCATCATAAAGCGAAAGCTTGCGATAATAGAACAGTCGATTGTCAGATCCACGCACCATACCGTGGGTACCGGACTCTTTTATCTGCTTCCATACCGCTGTACCGAGTTCGCTCGACAAACGATAGCCGGTACCGAGTTGGTTGGCGAAACGCCAATCCGGATTTTCGTGGTAGAGATAAATTCCGTCTCTTTCCGCATCCGTGTTGATTTCGGCGATGTAGGCCTTGCCGGGATAACCGCCAAGTGCGGCCTGCACGGTATCGTCGACACGCCGTCCCCACATATTGATGGTAAGCAGTCCTTCAAGTGTATCTACCTGGTCACGAATGGGGACCGTGTAGCGCACCATCGCCGGGCAAAAATCCACCTCACCCGCCACCTTTCCACGCTCGAAGTCGGACACTATGACATTCTTATTAGTCTTTATGGCGTGCTGAAAAAAGGGCTTGTAAGCGATATCTTCGATAAAGTTGTTACCCGACGTATTCTGCAACTTCGCCGGCAACAAACGTCCTTCCTTGACCTTGACCATGGTGTGGCCGCGCACATCGGTGAAACGGATGGCTTGAATACTAGGGACGGTGGACTGATAGTTGAGGAAAAATACGGCGAGCTGATTCATCTTTTGTTCGATAAGTTCGGCATCCCCCGACTGCAAGGCTTCCCCGAATTCCTGCACCAGCGGCACCTTCGCCACGCCTTCGGCCAGAGATCGTTGTGTGTCCATGAGGGCGAGAATTTCTTGGCCCATCTTGGCCAATGTCTTATGCAACTCGCTGGCGGTGCGCGACTGTAGATCGCGCTCGACTCGTTCAATTACGCCAAACAGCAAAAACAGCAACGGCAACATCGCCATCATGCTCAAAACCAGGAATAGTTTACGCCGTAGCTGCATGCACTTGATGCTAGCATACAGTGCAAATTGCAGCATCCTTACGCGCTGGAATACAGACAAAGCGGAAAATGCTTACATTCTAATGGACCAATATGAATTGGCTTAAGAAGCGCTGCCGGCGAGACGAAAAACGACAGTGGTCACTGGGCCTACGCCCAGGCGGGTTTCGTGCGTAGCGACATCGGTCTGATCATACGATCGACAAACTACAAATTGTGATCAGCGCACCGGGGAACACACCTAACAGCAACACCGCGAGTCCATTGGCGCTCACTACCACACCCGTATCGAAGCTCACTTGCAGTGGCCGGCTATCGACGGGCTTGTCGAAGTACATCAGTTTAACAACGCGCAAATAGTAGAACGCGCCAACGATTGAAAACGCTACCGCAACCGCGGCCAACCATACCATGTCGATATGCAAAACCGCCTGGAGAACCCATAGCTTCGCATAAAAGCCGACGGTCGGCGGCACTCCGGCCAGCGAAAACATCAGTATCAGCATAATGAAAGCGAACCACGGGCTGCGCTCGTTAAGACCCTTGAAGTCGTCCAGCGCATCGGCCTCAAAACCGGAACGGCTTAATAGCATAATCATCCCAAATGAACCGGCCGCCATGATCGCGTAGGTAATAGTGTAAAACATTGATGCCGCGTAACCGTTTTGGGTTCCGGCCAGAAAACCGAGAAGCAAAAAACCCACGTGAGAAATCGTTGAGTACGCCAGCATGCGCTTGATATTGGTTTGTGCGATCGCCACGATATTGCCAATGCCAAGTGAAAGCACCGACAAAATAATCAACATCTGCTGCCAATCCGGATGAAGCCCCTGTAGACCCTCGGTTAAAAGACGCAGGGTAATCGCAAAAGCCGCGATCTTCGGTGCCGAACCCACGTATAAGGTTACCGATGTCGGTGCGCCTTGATAGACATCCGGCAGCCACATATGGAAAGGCACCGCGCCAAACTTGAATGCCAAACCGACCACTACGAACACCAATCCGAATGCAAGCACTTGATCGTGCCCGGCGTGTCGCGCGATATAGCTTCCGACCTCGGAGATATTCAGGCTATGCGCCACACCGTAAAGCATCGACATGCCATACAACAGCATGCCCGAAGCAATGGCGCCAAGCACAAAGTATTTCATCGCCGCTTCGGACGCCGACGGTGAATCGCGGTCAAACGCGACCATCGCGTATAGGCTAAGTGATAGTAACTCCAAACCCAGATAAACCGTTAAGAAGCTGGCGGCGGATACCATGATCATCATGCCCAGCATTCCGAACAGACCGAGCACGAAATATTCACCCTTGAACAGCTTGCGTTCGATCAGATAATCACGTGAATAAACAAATACGAGCGCCGTCGTGAGATAAATGAAAATTTTAAGCACGTCCGCCATGGAGTCGCGCACGAACGTGCCCGCGAACGTAACCGCCGCACCGTCGATCGGAAACAAGACAGTCAGCATCAATGCGCCCAATAGTGTCAGTTGCGCGAGCAGATAAGATACTGCTCGATGGCGTTCCGGCAAGAACAGATCGATTACCAGGATCGCGCACGCCATACCGAGCACGAAGATCTCCGGCAAGGCAATCGCAAAATTAGGCACTTCAGTATTTATCATCACGCCAGTTCAGACCCCGTACGCTGCCACGGTCACAGCTTCGATATGGACATGTGCTGCAGAAGATTTTCGACCGTCACGTGCATGATATTAGTAAGCGGCGCCGGCCAAATACCCAAGCCCAGCACGGCAATGGCAAGCACACCCAATATTAAAGCCTCGCGAGCATTGATATCTTTCAAGGCCGCCACCCGTTCGTTCGCAACCTCGCCGAATATTACCCGCTTGACTAACCACAATGTGTAAGCAGCACCCAAAATCAAGGTCAGTGCGGCGAAGAACGCAAACCAAAAATTGGCCTGGAAAACATTCAGTATCACCATAAATTCGCCGACAAACCCGGACGTACCGGGCAGGCCCGCATTGGCCATGGCGAACAGCACCATCAATGCGGCGAATTTCGGCATGGTGTTCGCGACCCCGCCGTAATCGGAAATTTCGCGGCTATGCATCCGGTCATACAGGACACCGACGCATAGAAACAGCGCGCCGGAAATGAATCCGTGCGAAATCATCTGTACGATGCCGCCCTCGACGCCCATGACTGCATTGTGCCAACTGCCGGTGTTGTCGATGATATAGAAGGCGGCAAAAAAAACGAGCGTCACAAAACCCATGTGGGCGATCGAAGAGTACGCGATAAGTTTTTTCATGTCCTGTTGCACTATCGCCACGAAGCCGATATAGACCACCGCAACCAATGACATAAACACAATCAACCAATCCAACGCGTGACTCGCATCCGGGGTAATCGGCAAACTAAAGCGAAGAAATCCATATCCGCCGATTTTCAACATGATGGCAGCCAGCACAACCGAACCCCCGGTGGGCGCCTCGACGTGTGCGTCCGGCAACCAAGTGTGCACCGGCCACATTGGCACCTTGACGGCAAAGGCCAATAGAAAGGCAAAAAATATCAATACCTGCGGCGTCATAGCCAATGGCAGGTTTTGGAAATCGAGAATCGAAAAACTATCGCCGGCCTGAAGATGCAGATAGATCAGTGCCACCAACATGAACACCGATCCCATGAACGTATATAGAAAAAACTTGATGGTTGCGTAGACCCGGCGCGGGCCACCCCAAATACCGATGATCAGGAACATCGGAATGAGCATGGCCTCCCAGAACACATAAAACAGTATGGCGTCGAGTGCTGAAAACACGCCGACCATGACACCTTCCATGATCAGGAAGGCAGCAAAATATTGTGGGCGCTTGAACTTGATCACGTCCCAACCGGCGATCACTACCAGCACGGTGGTAAAGGTAGTCAACAAAATCAAAGGTAACGATATACCGTCGATGCCCAAGTGGTAGCGGATATTAAATAGATCGATCCAACCGACGTTCTCCTGAAATTGCATCTGCGCGGTAGAAACGTCGAAACCCGAATACAGCGGCAAGCTGAGCAAGAACGTCGCCAGCGCGATCAGCAGCGCCGCTTGACGCGCGCCTCGGTCGCCGATGACCAATAGGGCGCCGCCACCAATAATCGGCGTCCAGATTACCAAGCTCAACAACGGCAAGTCGTGCAACATCCAAATTCCTTCCGCACCAGCCTAGCCAAACACGATCCAGGTGAGCAATACCAGCAGCCCGATGATCATCGCAAAGGCATAATGGTAGAGATAACCAGATTGAATGCGTCGCATGACGCCGGACATCCAACCGACCGTGCGCGCCGTACCGTTTACCAGCAAACCGTCAATCAGCCGCACATCGCCTACGCGCCAGAAAATTCGCCCAATTCCGCGCCCTCCTCCGGCGAAAAAAATTTCATTAAAGCGATCGAACCCGTATTTATTGACCAAGATTTGATAGATCCAGCCCAGACGGTGCTTCATCGCTTCGGCTATATCCGGCCGTTGCAAGGTGAAATACCATGCCGTAGCAACTCCGAGCATGGCGAGAAGAAACGGCGCTTGCGTAAACCCGTGTATTACAAACGCGAGCGCGCCATGATATCCAACGCCCAGCTCCCGCAACACGTCATGCGCCGGCAAAACGTATATGGCAGACCCAAAATAGTGCCCGAATAGCAATGGGCCGACGGTAAACCAGCCGATTAATGCGGACGGTACCGCCAACAAAATCAACGGCACGGTGACCACGGCCGGCGTCTCATGCAAATGCGACCGCGTATGTTCGTCCATCCGTTCCTTACCATGAAACACCATGAAAATCATGCGGAAGGTATAAAGCGCGGTGACGAACACACTGATAAGAACCGCCCAATAAGCAAAGCCGGCGCCCGGAACGGTCGACTCATGCACCGCTTCGATAATTGCGTCCTTAGAGAAAAAGCCGGCAAAGCCCGGGAATCCGATCAACGCCAAGCCGCCGATCATGGTTGTCCAATAGGTAATCGGCATGTATTTGCGCAGGCCACCCATCTGTCGCATGTCTTGCTCGTGATGCATGGCGATAATGACTGAGCCGGCACCGAGGAATAGCAATGCCTTGAAAAAGGCATGCGTCATCAGATGGAAGATACCAGCGGCGTACGCGGACGCACCGAGCGCCACGGTCATATAGCCCAATTGCGACAGCGTGGAATACGCGATCACGCGCTTGATATCGTATTGCACCACACCCAACAATCCCATGAACAACGCCGTTATAGCGCCGATGACCATGACCACGCTGAGGGCAGTGGTTGAAAGCTCGAACAAAGGCGACATGCGCGCCACCATGAAAATCCCGGCAGTCACCATCGTTGCCGCATGGATAAGCGCTGAAATCGGTGTTGGACCTTCCATGGAATCCGGCAACCATACATGCAGAGGAACCTGCGCTGACTTACCCATCGCGCCGACAAACAACAACAGGCAGATGACAGTGATGGCCGACCACGGGTGACCCTGAAATAATTCGATATGCTGCTGTGCAATATGCGGCGCGGCTTTAAACACGTCCACATAATCGAGCGAGCCCGAGTATAGAACCACCCCCGCGATTCCCAGCAGGAAGCCAAAATCGCCGACTCGATTGACCAAAAATGCCTTTAGATTGGCGTAAATCGCTGTTTCACGCGTATACCAAAAACCAATCAATAAATACGATACCAAACCTACCGCTTCCCAGCCGAAAAACAGCTGCATGAAATTGTTGGCCATAACCAACATCAGCATGGCGAAGGTAAACAATGCGATATAGCTAAAGAATCGCTGGTAACCCGGGTCGTCATACATGTAACCAATGGTGTAGATATGCACCATAAGTGACACAAACGTCACTACCACCAACATCAAAGCGGTAAGCGAATCGATCAGGAAACCAATTTGAAAGTGAATTCCACCGGATATCATCCAGGTGTATACGGTGCCATTGAAGACCGGCGCGCCATCCAAAATGATGTGCTTAAACACCAGCAGCGACAACAGAAAAGAAATGCCGACACCAATGATTGTCACTCGGTGGGCACCCTTGCGTCCGATCTGGCGACCGAAAAGCCCCGCCACGATCGCGCCGATCAGTGGCGACAGTGGGATCAAGAGATAGACGAGCCGATAATTGTCCGCCACAGTCTATCCTTTCATCGAATCGAGATCATCGACATTGATGGTGCTCTTGTTACGGTACAAGACGACCAGTATGGCCAAGCCGATCGCGGCTTCAGCGGCGGCAACGGTCAAAATGAAAAACACAAAAACCTGGCCTGCAATGTCATTCATATAATGTGAAAATGCGATGAAGTTCATGTTTACCGCAAGCAACATCAGCTCGATCGACATCAGCAAAATAATGACATTCTTTCGGTTAATAAAAATTCCCGCCACGCTTAGGCAAAACAGGATTGCGCCCAATATGAGGTAGTAAGAAAGGGGAATCATTGCCCGATCTCCTTGCGTTCTACCGGCATTTTAACGACGCGCAGTCGATCCGATTTGCGAACTTGCACCTGTGCAGCCGGGCTCTGCGACTTGGCTCCAACTTTACGGCGCAGCGTCAGCACGATCGCAGCGATGATGGCGACCAGCAAAATTACGGCGGCAATCTCAAACGGATACAGATAATCGGTATACATGACACCGCCGATCGCCGCCGTGTTACTGTAGCCGGGTCCATGGATCATCGGCGAAGTAATTTTATTAGCACCAAAGTTTGCGTTTAGTACGATGATCATCTCGGCGATGATAAGCAACGCAACGGTAGCGCCGACAGGCAGATATTTTATGAATCCTTCCCGTAATTTGGTCAGATTAATATCCAACATCATGACCACGAACAGAAACAACACCATAACCGCGCCGACGTAGACCAGCACCAGGGTGATAGCCAGAAACTCCGCTTGCAGCAAAATCCAAAGTGCAGAACTGCTAAAAAATGCCAGCACCAGAAACAACGCTGAGTGCACCGGATTACGCGCCGTAATGACGCGCAACGCAGCGAACACCAGTACGCTTGCAAAGACAAAAAACATAACTTTTTCAGTTATCATCGCAATCTGCTTCCAACCACCTATCGGTATGTCGCATCCGCGGCACGGTCGGCGGCAATTTGCTTCTCAAATTTGTCGCCAATCGCGATAAGTTTTTCTTTCGTCATGATCTGCTCACCGCGGTTCTCAAAATGATATTCGTAGTAACGCGTCTCGACGATGGAGTCCACCGGGCACGCCTCCTCGCAGAAGCCACAGTAAATGCATTTGAACAGATCGATATCGTAACGTGTGGTACGGCGCGTACCATCTTCTCGCTGCTCCGAGTCAATCGTAATCGCCAAGGCCGGGCAAACCGCCTCACACAGCTTGCAAGCTATGCAACGTTCCTCGCCATTGGCATAACGGCGCAGAGCGTGAATACCCCGGAAACGAGGCGACATAGGCGCGCGTTCTTCCGGGTACTGTACCGTGATTTTGCGCGCAAACAGATAACGTCCGGTCAACCGCATCCCTCTGAACAACTCCAGCAGGAATAGGCTTCTGAACATGTGTCTTAGCGCTTGCATGTCGCTCCTCCAGCCCTAGTTAAACCAAGGCGGCACTTTGCTGACAATGGCGATTCCCAGAACCACTAACCATACGATGGTGATCGGGATGAAAACCTTCCACCCGAGCCGCATGATCTGGTCATAGCGGTAACGCGGAAAGGTCGCGCGAAACCAAAGAAAGCAGAAACTAAAAAACGCGCTTTTGGCCAGTAACCATACCGTCCCAGGCACCACCGCGAACCAGCCCTCGAGATACGGGATACCCTGAAATGGCGATAGCCAACCACCCCAAAACAATAAAGCAGCTAATACCGAAATGAGGATAATGTTGGCGTATTCGGCCAGGAAAAATACCGCGAACATCATGCCCGAATACTCGACGTGGAAACCGGCCACGATCTCGGATTCGCCTTCAGCGACATCGAATGGTGCGCGGTTGGTCTCCGCCACGCCGGAAATGAAGTAGACTAGAAACAAGGGTAACAGTGGCAGCCAGAACCAGTGGACGATACCGCCGGATTGCGCCAACACGATGTCACGCAAATTGATACTGTGCGCGGCCATCAGCACGCCGACGAGGGCAAAACCCATCGCGATTTCATACGCGACGATTTGCGCAGCGGAACGCATGGCGCCCAAGAAAGCATACTTCGAATTCGACGCCCAGCCGGCGATAATGACGCCATACACACCCACCGACGTTAGTGCCAGGACGTATAATAACGACGCGTCGATATTGGCGAGCACGAGATGAGCGTCGAACGGAATCACCGCCCAAGCCGCGAGCGCTGGTCCAATAGAAAGTATCGGCGCCAACACGAATAAAAAACGATTGGCGTTAGTCGGTACGATAATTTCTTTAAACAACAACTTGAGCGCATCGGCGATCGGCTGCAACCAGCCACGCGGCCCGACCCGATTCGGTCCGATACGCCCCTGCATATAGCCGATGATTTTACGCTCGGCAAAAGTCAAATAAGCCACGGCCAACAGCAGCGGCGCGACGATCACGATTATCTTCGCCAGGATAATGAGCAATTCGATCATAATCTGTCTAATTCCGCTCGCACAGTCAGTCTGCTTCTAGTTCGATCGGTCCAAACATGGGCCCCAGTTGTGCACTGGTATCGGTAGCGGCCGGAACCCAAACGCAGTCGGTCGCGATGCTCTCGTCCGTGATCATGGGCATAGTGCATTGATTGTTACCTTGCAGCACTAGTACTTTTTCAGCGCCGGCCAGTCCCAACCGTTCCGCCGTCACGCGATTGATCCTCATCGCCTGATCGATACCGACGCTGGTCTGCTGCAATGCCTCCGCACGTCTCACTAGCGCATCGCTCCGATACGCTTGAACGGCGGAGATCCGCATTACACCCGATGCCGACCCAGGCAATGCCAGTTTACGCGATGAAGAAAAACTATTATCACCGCTCATTTCGCCGGTCTGATGCCGTAACTCGTCACGAATATCCTCGGACGAGACGTAATCGAAACCGGCGACATGCAGCGCATTACCCAACACCCGAAGTACTTTCCAGCCCGGCCGTGCCTGCCCGCGCGGACGCACCGCCCCGGCAAATGACTGCCAATCGCACTGTATATTGACAAACGTCCCTGACGTTTCGGCAAACGGCGCGGTCGGCAGCAAAACATGGGCGTAACCGCGCATCGCTCCGGTTACGAACGGCGTCATGCAAACAACGAACTCCGCCGTATTTAGCGCCGCCAGGGCTGTCTGCGGATCGGCACTATCAAATTCCGGTTCGACGCCATAGAGCAAATATGCCTTACGCGGGCTTTCCAGCATTGTTCGCGCGTTCAAACCCAAATCGGCGCTTGCGCCGCCAACACCAAAACCGCGCGGCACCAGCCCCGCCAACCGTGCTCCGACAGCATTGGCGCCATCGGGTAAATATCCGAGTCGCGTTTCGGTTGCCTGCGCAAGAGCAGTCGCTAACACACGCAGGATCGAAAGGTGTGGATGCGACAGACATTGTGTCCCCATAAGAATACTGCCGCACTGCGCAGCCAGCAGCCGGTCGGCCATAGCCTTCGCCGTTTCGCTGGGCTCGACGTCCTGAATAAGATCCGCCAACTCCGGTGGAATCGGTACATTGGTGGACTGCAAGGCAGCGCGCAATATCGCCGCCAGGTCAGCCACCATCTTTTGCGGTCCACCGATCAACTTCTCACGCACCCGAAAATGAAAATCAAAATCCCGGTGGTTTAAACACATCACCCAGGCGCCGGCGCCGACTGCCTTGCGCAGGCGATGAGCGACAATCGGCTGTTCGAGGCGTGTGTCGCTGCCTATGAGCAGCACTGCGTCGTTGCGTTCGAGCTCCGCAATGTCTTGGCCAAGCCACGGCATATTCGGCGCAATGTCATCGTCTTCAAAATCCCATTGGCGCAGACGATGGTCGAGATTGGGACAGCCTACTGCATCGGCAAGCCGCTTAAGCAGCGCCATCTCCTCCAATGTCGCGTTGGCCGATACCAACACGCCAAGTTGTTCACCACCATGGGCCTCGCAACGGCTGCGCAACCCCTCCGCGACCGCTTCCAGCGCAGTATCCCAATCGCATTCGCGCCAACGCTCGCCGTCTCGAATCATCGGCGCGTGCAAGCGCTGTTCGCTGTTGAGCCCGGCGTAACTAAAACGGTCTCGATCCGAAATCCAGCACTCGTTGATTCGTTCGTTGTCGCGGGGCACGACCCGCTTCGCTTCCCCGCGCAGGCTGTGCACATAAATGTTCGAGCCGACACAGTCGTGAGGCGCGATCGTGGCATGCTGCGTCAATTCCCATCCGCGCGCGGACATGCGCGACGGCTTTGCGTTCAGCGCGCCGACAGGACAGAGATCGATCACGTTACCGGACATCTCCGATGTTACGGCGCGCTCGACAAAAGTACCGATACGCATATTTTCGCCGCGTCCCCACGCGCCTAACTCCATAATACCGGCGATTTCCTGCCCGAAGCGGACGCAACGTGTGCAGTGGATACACCGCGTCATATCCGTAGACACCAGCGGGCCAAGATCCTTGTCCCTGACCACTCGTTTGCGCTCACTATAGCGGGAGATGTCGCCGCCGTAGCCCATCGAGACATCCTGTAATTCGCATTCGCCACCCTGATCACAGATCGGGCAATCCAGCGGATGGTTGATCAACAGGAATTCCATGGTACCTTTTTGAGCGTCAATGGCCTTCGGCGAGCGCGTAAATACCTTCATACCATCGGCGACCGGCGTCGCACATGCCGGCAACGGTTTCGGTGCGCGCTCCACCTCCACCAGGCACATACGACAGTTCGCCGCGATGGTGAGTTTTTCGTGATAACAAAATCGCGGAATACGAATACCCGCGGCGTCCGCCACCGCAATCACCATATCGCCCTTGTGAGCCTCAAGAGACACACCGTCGATTTCGATATTGACTATCTCGTCTGTCATATCCGCTATCCTGGCAACCGGTCGCCAGCCGCTACGCGTTCGTTACCATGCATGTCTTGTGTTCGATGTGGTGCTCGAACTCGTGGCGAAAATGTTTGATGAAACTCTGCACCGGCATAGCCGCTGCATCTCCGAGCGCACAGATCGTGCGCCCTCCAATTTTGCCGGCCACGCTATCGAGCATGTCCAAATCCTCCGGTCGACCCATGCCGTGCTCAATGCGATGAATGACACGAGCCAACCATCCCGTGCCCTCTCGGCATGGCGTACACTGACCGCAGGACTCTTCCATATAAAAGTGGGACAAATTTTCCAATGCCTTGACCATGCAAGTGGTGTCGTCCATGACAATCACTGCGCCGGAACCGAGCATGGAACCGGCCTTGGAAATAGAGTCATAATCCATATTGACGCCCATCATTACTTCGCCGGGCAACACCGGCACCGACGAGCCACCGGGTATGACGGCCTTCAGGCTGTGCCCCGCGCGTATGCCGCCGGCCATTTCCAACAGCTCGGCGAACGGCATTCCCAAAGGCACTTCGAAATTACCTGGCCGATTCACATGTCCGGTTACGCAAAATATTTTCGGGCCGCCGTTATTGGGCTTACCAATATCCAAAAACCACTGTCCACCCTTGCGTAAAATCTCCGGGACGGAGGCCAGTGATTCGGTGTTATTGATTGTCGTGGGCCGCCCAAAAAGGCCGTAGCTGGCTGGAAACGGCGGTTTGAATCGCGGCATGCCTTTTTTGCCCTCGAGCGACTCAAGCAGTGCGGTCTCTTCCCCGCATATGTAAGCGCCGGCGCCCAAGTGTGTATGCAGCTCAAAATCGAAATCGCTGCCGAGGATGTTACGTCCCAAATACCCCGAAGCTCGAGCCTCCTCCAGCGCAGCTTCGAAACGTTCGTAGGGTTCGTAAAACTCACCGCGGATATAGTTATATCCAACGCTCGCGCCGATGGTATAGCCGGCGATGATCATGCCTTCGATCAGCGCATGTGGGTTGTAGCGCAGGATGTCGCGGTCCTTGCAGGTACCTGGCTCGCCTTCGTCAGAATTGCAGACAATATACTTTTGCCCCGGCGCATTACGCTGCATGAAGCTCCACTTGACGCCGGTCGGGAATCCCGCGCCTCCGCGACCGCGCAGCGCCGAAAGCTTGAGCTGTTCGATAATGGCTTCCGGCGTCATAGCGCCGGCGATAATGCTCCGCAACACTTCATAGCCGCCGCTACGTTCATAGACGTCCAGTGTCCACGGCCGCTCTTGCTGCAAATTCTTAAAGCTTACCTCGTTCACCATGACTTGCTCCGCGTGCGATTGCCGCGCCGGCAACCGCGCCCCTCAATGATTTGTCGCATCCATGCGCCCTTTTAACGAATTTTGCCGTGAGTATCACGGATACGCCGTCCGCTCAAAGTGCGGCGTCATTCCAGTTCGTCCAATATTTGGTCTATTTTTTCGGGAGTAAGATCTTCGTAGTAAGTATGACCAATCATAAACATCGGCGCACCGACGCAGGCGCCGAGACACTCTACCCTTTTAACGCTGAATTTTCCGTCCGCGGTCACTTCACCCAGATCAACGTTTAGTTTCTCTTTGAGATATTCGATGATTTGCTCCGAGCCACGCAGCATACACGAGATACTGTTGCACACGCAGATCTTGTGCCGGCCCACCGGCGCGAGTTCGTACATCGTATAAAAGGTCGCCACTTCATACACCGCAATCATCGGCATATCGAGGTAATCGGCCACGGCATCAAGACAGGCCTGACTCAACCAGCCGTCATGCTCCTGCTGCACAGTACGCAATGCCGCCATCACTGCCGCCTGCTTTTGGTCGGCCGGATACTTGGCGATCCAGCGATCGATCTCGGCGCGCGCTGCGTTCGAAAGAACATACGCTTCGTTTCGCGGCTCCGCCTGACTGCTCATCGGTCAACCTCGCCGAAAACGATATCCTGACTACCAATGATGGTCACTACGTCGGCCAACATGTGGCCGCTAACCATTTCGTTCAATGCTGCCAAATGCGCGAATCCCGGCGCGCGAATCTTGAGCCGATAAGGCTTATTGGCGCCGTCAGAAATCAGATAGGCGCCGAACTCGCCCTTCGGATGTTCAACTGCGGCGTACGCTTCGCCTTCCGGTAAGCAATAGCCTTCCGTAAACAATTTGAAGTGATGTATCAAAGCCTCCATGTCATCTTTCATATCGACACGGCTGGGCGGCGTGATCTTATGGTCGTTAAGAATGACCGGACCTGGATTGTCGCGCAGCCAATCGACGCACTGGCGCACGATACGGTTGGACTGGCGCATTTCCTCGACCCGCACCAAGTAACGGTCATAGCTATCACCGTTACTTCCAACAGGAATATCGAAGTCCATACGGTCGTAGACTTCATAAGGTTGCTTGCGACGCAGATCCCACTCGACACCCGATGCGCGCAGCATGGGGCCCGAGAATCCGAGCTGCAAAGCTCGTTCGGGCGATACCACACCAACGCCTACTGTACGTTGTTTCCAAATGCGATTCTCGGTGAGCAAAGATTCATACTCATCCACGTAGCCCGGAAAACGCTCGGTAAAACGTTCGATGAAATCCAACAGCGATCCCTGGCGGTCCGAATTCAGCCGCGCAACGTCCTTATCCGTACGCCAACGGCTTTTCTCATGCTGCGGCATACGCTCGGGCAAATCACGGTACACGCCGCCCGGTCGATAGTAGGTCGCATGCATGCGAGCGCCGGAAACCGCTTCATAGCAATCCATCAGATCTTCCCGTTCGCGAAATGCGTACAGAAATACCGTCATGGCGCCGACATCCAGCGCGTGCGCGCCCAGCCATAGGAGATGATTCAGTATTCGCGTGATTTCATCGAACATGACGCGGATGTACTGTGCGCGGATCGGCGGCGTAACGCCAAGCAATTTCTCGATGGCAAGTACGTAACCATGCTCATTACACATCATCGAGACGTAGTCGAGCCGGTCCATGTAGCCGATGCTTTGATTGTACGGTTTACTCTCCGCCAACTTTTCGGTAGCGCGATGCAGCAGTCCAATGTGCGGATCGGCGCGCTGAATGACTTCGCCGTCCATTTCCAGCACCAGACGCAAAACCCCGTGTGCCGCCGGATGTTGCGGGCCAAAATTCAAGGTTAGATTGCGCAGCTCAGGCATCTGGTGATTTCTCCTGAGGTGACTGGACTTCATACCGATGATCGTGGCGAATCACGCGCGGCACCAACACGCGCGGTTCGATACTCACAGGCTGATAAATCACGCGGCCTTTGTCGGGATCGTAACGCACCTCGACATGACCACTGAGAGGAAAATCTTTGCGGAACGGATGCCCGATAAAGCCATAATCGGTGAGCAGGCGACGCAGATCCGGGTGTCCGTCGAATACAATGCCGAACAGGTCGAACGCTTCGCGTTCATACCAATCGGCCGAACTCCAAACACTGGTGACTGAATCCAACAGCGGAAACTGATCGTCGCGCGCATAAACACGAACACGCAGGCGATGGTTGTTCGCCAGCGACAATAGATGATACACCGCGGCGTAACGCCGACCTGCCACAGCAGCATCCGTATCGTTGAACAGTTTGCGGTCGACCCCACGGCTAAAACCCGTGGCGCTCGAATCCTCAGTCGCCCACTCGGTTTGCCCGTAGGCCGCGTAGTCGACTCCGCATACGTCCATGAGGCACTCGAAACCGAATGCTGCCTCGTCGCGCAACTGCACGCACATCGAGATCAAATCATCGGGAGCCACCTCTATGGTGACTTGATCGTGGGCCACTTCGCTGTGCAATAGACGCTCGCCAAAATGCCGAGCAAGTTGTGCCTCAAGGGCTTTGGAAGCCGCCATCATCTAATCCCGGTCAGCGTGCAATCGTGTTGGTGCGCTTGATTTTGTTCTGCAACTGGATGATTCCGTACAACAGCGCTTCGGCAGTGGGTGGGCAACCAGGTACGTAGATATCAACCGGGACGATCCGGTCGCAGCCGCGAACGACGGAATAAGAATAGTGATAGTAGCCACCACCGTTGGCACAAGACCCCATGGAAATCACCCAACGCGGCTCGGCCATTTGCTCGTAAACCTTGCGTAGCGCCGGGGCCATTTTGTTACACAACGTGCCGGCCACGATCATGACGTCGGACTGACGAGGGCTGGGACGGAAAATGATGCCAAAACGGTCCAGGTCGTAGCGCGACGCACCCGCGTGCATCATTTCCACCGCGCAGCAGGCCAAACCAAAGGTCATCGGCCACATGGAACCGGTGCGCGCCCAGTTGATCAGCTTGTCAGCGCTAGTGGTAACCCAGCCCTTGTCGAGAATGCCCTCTATTCCCATTCCAGGGCTCCCCGTTTCCACTCATAGATGAAGCCGATGACCAAGATACCCAGGAAGACCATCATAGCGTTAAATCCAAACCAGCCGAGCTTGTTCAACACCACGGCCCACGGAAACAGAAACGCAATCTCCAGATCGAACAAGATGAAGAGTATAGCGACGAGATAGTAGCGCACGTCGAAAGCCATGCGTGAATCTTCGAAGGCTTCGAAACCACATTCATAGGGTGACAGCTTGGCGCTGTTTGGACGCTGGGGTGAGAGGATGTAACCCGCCATCATCGGTCCGACACCAAACAGGATACCGATGGCGATAAAAACCAAGATGGGCAGATAGTTTTCTAGCATGCCGCTCTCCTCCCCCCGTTTAGCCTTCGTCGAAAGCGCGGCGCAAGTACGGGCCAGCTTGTATCGTTATGTTTTTGGAGGCTTCTGACGAATCGATCTGTGCGCAGCAGTCTAGGGCAATCGGCTCAATTCTGTCAAGTTTTTGCCATACCCTCAACGTGGTAGCGAGGTTGGAATTACTGCGCTTTGCACGAATGAAAATATGTGCATAGGAACAAGGGGCAACGCCGTCGCGGCGTTATCGAACGGCATTCAAATCGAGAAATCGTTCAAGCGAAAACGAACGCGTCCGCATCAATAACGCTGGCGTGCCGCACATCGGGGAATGTAAATCAAACGTGGAACAAATCTAAACGGGCGTTGCTTAACCCGCTAAGGTTGCGTTGCCGTGTTAGGCGCAGCTCACGATATTCATTTGCTGCGCGTAAACCGGGCTTGTTTGCTTTCCGCGTCGCCTTATCTTCACGAACGAATAACTCAGGGCATCCTGAATCGTAATGGTGCCGATGGCCGGACTCGAACCGGCACAGCTTGCGCCACCGCCCCCTCAAGACGGCGTGTCTACCAATTCCACCACATCGGCAATAGGAAAGAGCGCGGGCATTGTACTACTTCCGCGCCATAGGAAACAGACGGCCTATTTGTTTGGCGAAGCGGGCTTTGCCGGCGCCGATGGTACGTCGCTCGGCGGTGCCGGAACAGCAGGTGCCGTGCTCGGCGCCGCAGGAGCGGACGCCTTGCCGCCCGCCGTGCCTGAACCAGCCGGCGCCGTCTTCACCGGCGCGCCCGGCGGTCCCGCTACCACGCTGTCGTGTTTAGCCTGCCGATTGGCCATGATAGCCAATACCAGACTTAGCACAAAAAACAGCGTCGCCAGTATTGCTGTGCCACGGCTCAAAAATGACGACGAGCCACTGGCGCCAAAAACCGTTGCCGATGCGCCACTGCCAAACGCTGCTCCGGCGTCGGCACCCTTACCATGCTGCATCAAAATCAAAGCGATCAACGCAATCGCCAGCAGCACGTAGACAATCATCAACAGAGTCTGCATCGAGTTTTCGCCTTTAATCCGCCGCTTTGCAAATCGCTAGAAATTCACCCGCATCCAGCGATGCTCCACCAATCAAACCGCCGTCTATATCCTGCATGGAAAATAGTTCCGCGGCATTGGCACCTTTTACGCTACCGCCATACTGGATGATGAGCCGGTCGGCAATCCCGGCATCCATATCAGCGAGTTTTCGCCGAATAAACGCATGCACTTCCTGCGCTTGGTCCGGACTGGCGGTTCTACCCGTACCGATGGCCCACACCGGCTCATAGGCGACCACAGCGTCGGCGAAACCCGCTATCCCTTCTAACTCGATCACCGCATCCAGCTGACGTCCGACGACAGCCTCGGTGAAACCCTGTTCGCGCTCTTCAAGTAGCTCGCCGACGCACAGTATCGGCACCAGCCCCGCACGCCGTGCCGCAGCAAAGCGCCGCGCAACCAGCTGATCGGATTCCGCATAAATGCTACGGCGTTCGGAATGGCCGACCACCGCGTAGCGACAGCCGAAATCGCGTAACATGCTGCCGGCTATTTCGCCGGTAAATGCGCCGCCGTCCTGATCACCTATGTTCTGGGCTCCGAGCGCCAGTCGTCCGCCACCGATGCGTGCGGCCACTTCGGGGATATAGACCGCCGGCGGACATACGGCGACACCGGCGGACTGTATAGTGTCCATGCCGCGATTAATGCCATCGATCAGCTCCCGGACACTGGCCAGCGAACCATTCATCTTCCAGTTACCGGCAACTAATTTACCTCGCATGCATTTCTCTCCGGGTTACGTGCAAAAGACCACCAAAAACGCCGGCAAGCTTACCGGTCAGGCGCCGATAAATCAATTTTCCGCCGCCATTTGCGCCGGGCCACCGACCGTATTGCGCACCACTTCGGCGAGTTGCTCGGCAAGTTTTTGCACCTGCTCGGCGTCTTCGCCCTCAATCATGACGCGCACGACTGGCTCCGTTCCGGAAGGACGCAGCAGTACTCGGCCACGGGCGCCCAGCACTTTCTCCACCTGCGTCACCGCGGCCCGGATCGGTCGGGACGTCTCGAGATCAAAGCGCGCACTCAGACGTACGTTGATCATGGTCTGAGGATATTTACTCATGCCCGACTTAAGCTCGTGCAGCGAACGTCCGGACGTAGACACAGCCGCCAGCACCTGCAAAGCCGAGACGATGCCATCACCCGTTGTGGTGCGATCAAGACAAATAATATGACCAGACGATTCACCACCCAGCGTCCATTGGTCGCGGCGCATGCACTCAATCACGTAACGATCGCCAACCGCGGCGCGTTGAAAAGGAATTTGCAGCGCCTCAAGCGCGCGCTCCAGCCCGAGATTGCTCATCACCGTGCCGACTACGCCAACGACGGAGTTGCCGGCCAAGTGGCGTTGGCTGGCGATAATATAAAGCAACTCGTCACCGTCAACGATCTCGCCGCGATGATCAACCATGATAACGCGGTCGCCATCGCCATCCAGGGCGATACCCAAATCCGCACCCTGCTGCACAACCGCCGCGCAGATATTGTCCGGGCTGGTCGAACCGAATTTGTCATTGATATTGATACCGTCGGGGCTGGCGCCAATGGTGTGCACCTCGGCACCGAGTTCATCAAACACTTTCGGTGCGACGTAGTAGGTGGCGCCGTTGGCGCAATCGACCACAATCTTCATGCCGGCGAGGCTGATGCCCGTGCCGACGGTACTTTTGCAGAATTCGATATAGCGTCCGGCCGCATCATCCACCCGTTTGGCTTTACCGAGCTTGACCGAAGCCACCGTGGTCATATCGCGGTCCAGCTCGGCCTCGATGGCCATCTCGACCTCGTCGGGAAGTTTAGTGCCCTCGGCGGAGAAAAATTTAATGCCATTGTCGTAATGCGGATTGTGCGAAGCGCTGATAACGATGCCGGCGTTGGCGCGCAAGGTTCGCGTTAGATACGCGATACCGGGTGTCGGCATCGGGCCGAGCAGACGAATATCGACGCCGGCGGCCGATAAGCCGGCTTCGAGCGCCGACTCAAACATATAACCTGAAATACGCGTGTCCTTTCCGATCAGCACCTTACCACGGCCACCGCGTCCGAGCACCCGGCCTGCGGCCCAGCCGAGCTTGAGCATAAAATCAGGTGTGATCGGATAGTTGCCGACATTACCGCGAATGCCATCGGTACCAAAATATTTTCTCTCCACCTTCGCCACTCCCTTTCATGCCGATGGTCAAATTGTATGGCGAACACGATCCGGCGCAACCATATGCTGTGCAGACCGTGATGCTGTACAGACCGCGCCGTACCGGCCATGCCATTACAGCCGTCGCTATGACGTTGCGCGCAGCGCGTCGGTTACCTTGATCGCCTCGACGGTAGCGCGCACATCATGCACGCGAACAACCGATGCGCCCAGCCATGCTGCCAGCACAGCCGCGGCGACACTGCCGGCCAAGCGCTGATCCATCGGCGCGCCGGTAAGCTCACCAATCATGCGCTTTCGTGACGACCCGACCAGCAACGGTAGCCCAATATCACGAATTCGGCCTAAGTGCTTGATCAATTTAAGATTGTGATCAAGGTCCTTACCAAAACCAACACCTGGGTCCAACAACAAGCGCGATCGCGAAATACCCACCGCCACGCAGGCCTGTACACGCTCGGTTAGATACCCACAAACCTCATCGATGACGTCGCCATAGCGCGGGGCGTCCTGCATAGTGCCCGGTTCGCCACGCATATGCATCAGGCAAACCGGAACCTCGCACTCGGCCGCGGCTTGCAGCGCCCCCGGTACGCGCAGCGCGCGCACGTCGTTAATCAAGCCCGCGCCGGCTGCGATCGCCGCGCGCATTACATCGGGCTTGCTGGTGTCGATTGACACCACCGCATCAAGATGCGCGTCCGCGATAGCCTCAATAACAGGAAGCACCCGGCGCAACTCTTCGTCCGCCGAAACCGGTGTCGCGCCCGGACGGGTTGATTCGCCACCAACATCGATTATCGAGGCCCCTGCCGCCACCATCTCGCGCGCCGCCGCTAAGGCGCTGTCCAGCTCGATGTGACGTCCGCCGTCGGAAAATGAATCCGGCGTGACATTGATCACCCCCATCACGTGGGTGCGGGAAAGATCCAAAACGTGACCGGCGCAATCGAGTTGATCAATCATCGTGGTGATAGCGCGTGTTTCTGGCTAATGTGCGAACGGCGGGGAAACCCCGCCGTTCGCCTTTGTTGCTCACATTCCGACCACCGCAGATGATGTTAGTGCTCGCTGGCGGGACGACCAATCGAACCACTTTTACCCGATTCTTTACCGCCATCGCTCAGCGTCGTCGCACTGCCGCCGCTGGTGTCTCCGCTGTCATCGGTCCACTCCGCCGGTGGACGCGGCGTCTTGCCATCCATGATGTCTTTGATCTGATCGGCGTCGATGGTTTCGTACTTCATCAACGCGTCGGACATCATGTGCAGCTTGTCCATATGCTCTTCGAGAATACTCTTGGCCCGCTGATAGGTCGAATCAATAATCACGCGCACTTCTTCGTCGATATCGTGCGCCGTGCTGTCCGAGATATTTTTGTGCTGAGTCACCGTGTGACCCAAGAACACCTCGCCGTCATCTTCGCCATAGGTTAACGGCCCCAGCTTGTCCGACAGACCCCATTTAGTCACCATGTTGCGGGCAATATCGGTGGCTCGTTTGATGTCGTTCTGCGCACCTGTGGTCACGTTCTCGTTACCGAAAATCAGTTGCTCGGCGATACGGCCGCCAAACAGGCTGCAAAGCTGGCTTTCGAGCCTCTGTTTGCTGTAGCTATAGCGATCGGCTTCGGGCAGAAACATCGTTACGCCCAATGCCCGCCCACGCGGGATGATCGTCACCTTATATACCGGATCATGGGACGGCACACTCAAACCGACGATGGCGTGCCCCGCTTCGTGATACGCGGTGAGCTTTTTCTCTTCTTCGCTCATGACCATGGATTTGCGCTCGGCGCCCATCATGATCTTGTCCTTGGCGCGCTCAAAATCGTCCTGCGTTACTAAGCGCTTATTGGCACGCGCAGCGAATAAGGCGGCCTCATTGACGAGGTTGGCCAAATCGGCGCCCGAGAAACCTGGTGTACCGCGCGCAATAAAGCTCGGCTTGACGTTGTCCGCCAACGGCACTTTACGCATATGCACGCGCAGAATTTGCTCGCGGCCGCGCACATCCGGCAGTGGCACCACGACCTGGCGATCGAAGCGCCCAGGGCGCAACAGCGCTGGGTCGAGCACATCGGGACGGTTGGTGGCGGCAATGACGATTACGCCCTCGTTGCCCTCAAATCCGTCCATCTCGACCAGCAATTGATTCAACGTCTGTTCGCGCTCGTCGTGACCACCGCCCAAACCGGCGCCGCGGTGACGGCCGACCGCATCGATCTCGTCGATGAATATGATGCATGGCGCGTGTTTTTTGGCTTGATCAAACATATCGCGCACACGTGACGCACCGACGCCGACAAACATTTCGACGAAATCGGAACCGGAAATAGTAAAGAAAGGCACTTTGGCTTCGCCGGCAATGGCCTTGGCCAGCAGCGTCTTACCGGTGCCGGGCGAACCGACCATAAGCACGCCGCGCGGAATTTTGCCGCCAAGCTTCTGGAACTTGCCCGGATCACGCAGAAATTCCACCAATTCAGCGACTTCTTCCTTGGCCTCTTCGACACCGGCGACATCGCTGAAGGTGATCTTGACCTGATCCTCGCCCAGCATGCGCGCGCGACTCTTGCCAAAAGACATGGCGCCACGACCGCCCGCTCCGCCTTGCATCTGGCGCATGAAGAAAATCCACACACCAATCAGCAACAACATCGGGAACCAGGAAATGAAGATTTGCGCCCAGATCGACTGCTTCTCGGGCGCCGACGCCGAAACGTCGACGTTATGATTCAGCAAGTCCTTCATCATGCCGGCAGAATCGCCCAATGGGGCATACGTAATAAAACGTTGTCCGGACGACTCCTGGCCATAAAGGGTGCGCCCATCGGCATCAATTTTCACCGATTTGACGCGTCCGTTGCGCACATCGGATATGAATTGCGAATAGGTAACGGTCTGCGACGGTTTGGACGCCGGTCCAAAACTGTTGAATACCGACATTAGGATGACCGCAATGATCACCCACAAGATTAGATTTTTAGCCATGTCATTCAAATCGGTATCCTCGATAAAATTCCGCCTCAGCCGTGCCGGGGAACGCCATTTGCCCGGCGAAAAGTCCGGCTGGACAACCGCTTAGGTTATGCTGCGACATTACTACAGTTTACATTGGCGTGCCAGCACGTAAACCTCCCGGCTGCGCGGACGCGATGCCTTTGGCTTGCGAAACAGTACCTTGCCGAAGTCGGCTCGCAGTAGCTTAGCGAACGCATCGAAGCCTTCACCTTGAAACGCTTTGAGCACTAAATCCCCCTCATGCGCAAGGTATTGACGTGCCAAATCCAAAGCCAGTTCGCACAGGTACATCGCACGCGACTGATCAACAACACTCACCCCACTTATATTGGGTGCCATATCCGACATTACAAGGTCGATTTTGCGTTCGCCGATGGCGGCTCCCAATTGGTCGGCGATCTCCGCTTCGCGGAAATCGCCCTGAATGAATTCGACCCCCTCGATCGGCTCCATGGGTAAAATATCCAGAGCCCAGACGCTGCCTGCGCTACCTACGCATTGCCGCGCATATTCGGACCAGCCTCCCGGCGCCGCGCCGAGGTCGACCACAGTCGCCCCGGGACGTAGCAAACGATCGCGCTGCTGCAGCTCCATCAGTTTGTAGACGGCGCGCGAGCGCAAACCTTCCTGCTGCGCCCGTTTGACATAGGGATCGTCAAAATGTTCCTTCAGCCAACGGCGGCTACTCTTGGTTCGCGCCACTATTTCACTCTCTCGGCAGATATCCCGCCGACTTGACCCGGTCCGGACTACAGTCGGCGTCGCAACGCCATATGAATGATCACTCTGGCCCGACGGCGCCACTTATCGCTAGCCGTGCTACACTTGCCGCCGCATCGTAACCAGACACCCAGCATCAGGATATAGCATGCCGCTCACGCAACCGCAGAAACGCTTTCTTCGCAGCCGCGCCCACTCGATCAAATCGATCGTCATGATCGGCAGCGCCGGTCTGACGCCGGCCGTGATCCGCGAACTCGATCTATCTCTGGCTCACCACGAACTGCTTAAAGTACGTGTCAATGCCGGCGACCGCGAAGCGCGCAAAGCCATCATCGAGCGCATGTGTGCGGAAACCCAATCGACACTGATTCAGGGCATCGGCCACGTCGCCGTACTCTATCGTCCGGCCAAACACACTCAGATCCCGCTACCCAGGTGCTAGACCACGCGCGACGCAGGTCCATAGGGATGTGACCCCGCCGCAGACATCGGCAGACCTCAGTCGGAGCGGTTAGCCATTAAATCCGGTCGTGCGTGCGCCGAGAGCACGAAATCCGGCTGACCGATGCACTGCCTCAGGTCAGCGATCCTGTTCGCGATAGCCATACGCCACCAAACCCAAGCCCAATAGACTATTGATCAGAAACAGAGTCGAAGTGATGCCATGCAAGCGGCCGAACTGCAACGCTTGCGAACTTCCTGCAGGCAGGCCACTAAGCTTCAGCTGAATCATCATTGGCGCGAATATAAACTCGCCGATGACGATAATGATCAACATGGTCAGCAAAACCCATACACGCGTCGTGCGCCACCAATCCCGGCCGGTCCGTAGCACGGCGCCAAATAACAGCAAACCGCCGCAAATCAGTCCCAAATAGCTCGATAAGGTGAACAGGCGACCGGCGATGTTACCGGCCAACATGCGATTATCGCCCAGCATCTGAAACAAAGTCGGCGCGACCAAAAAGCCGACCGTCCACATGCCACCGATCCACAAAGTCAGCAAAATACGCTCGCCGACGTGGCTAAAACCGGACATGCATCAACCCTCGACCGCTCGCCCGCAGAACGCCGCGTCGAGCCGATTTTAAGCGTTCAGAGATAACGCACCGCAGTAATTTCATATTCCTTTTCGCCGCCCGGCGCGCGCACCACGGCGATGTCGCCTTCCGACTTCCCGATCAACGCGCGTGCGATCGGCGAACTAACCGAAATGCGGCCTTCTTTGATATCGGCCTCGTCTTCACCGACGATCTGATAGGTGACTTCCGCGCCATTGTCCTCATCCACCAAATCGACGGTTACGCCAAACACGACTTTGCCATCGCGATTGAGCTTGGTGACATCGATCACCTGCGCGTTGGACAATTTACCTTCGATATCTTTTATACGCCCTTCAATAAACCCTTGTTGTTCACGCGCAGCGTGGTATTCGGCGTTTTCCTTCAGATCCCCGTGCGCACGCGCCTCGGCAATGGCATTGATGACGCGCGGACGCTCTACACCCTTTAGCTGTTTCAGCTCTTCGCGCAACTTCTCGGCACCGCGGGCCGTAAGGGGTACCTTGTTCATGCGGAGATCTCCTTATGCAGATCCTGCAGCCGATTAATACTATCAAGCGCATGCAGGTGCTTGAGCGCCATACAAGTCGCCTCGCCACCGGCCAGCGTTGTCGCGTACGTGACCTTATGCTGCAGCGCAGTGCGGCGAATGGTATACGAATCGGCTACCGCTTGCTTGCCCTCGGTAGTGTTGATGATAAAACTGATTTCGTCGTTTTTGAGCATATCAACGATGTGCGGGCGGCCCTCGTTAACCTTATTGACCACCATGCATTCCACTCCCGCCTGATACAGCGCGGTGGCAGTGCCGCGCGTCGCGATAATTTCAAATCCCAGTTCGTGTAGATCACGGGCGATGGCCACAGCATCCTCTTTGTCACGGTCGCGCACGCTAATGAACACTCGTCCTCGAATCGGCAATTGTACGCCGGCGCCCAGCAAAGCCTTGGCAAAGGCTTCGCCGAAACTACGCCCGGCGCCCATGACCTCGCCGGTGGATTTCATCTCCGGACCCAAAATGGTATCCACGCCCGGAAACTTGATGAACGGGAAGACGGCTTCCTTGACCGCAAAATACGGCGGTATGCGCTCTTCGGTAAACTTCTGCTGCGCCAACGTCTGGCCGACCATGCAGCGCGCGGCAATTTTTGCCAACGGCGCGCCAATAGCCTTCGAGACGAACGGCACGGTACGCGATGCGCGCGGATTCACCTCGAGGATGTAGACTTTTTCGTCCTGGATCGCGAACTGTGTATTCATCAGACCAATGACCTTGAGTTCGCGCGCCATCTTCCGGACTTGGTCGCGCAGTTCATCTTGCACCGCTTTGGACAGTGTATAAGGCGGCAACGAACATGCCGAATCCCCTGAGTGTACGCCAGCCTGCTCGATATGTTCCATAATACCGCCGATCACGACGTCCGTGCCGTCTGATACTGCATCGACGTCGACCTCAACCGCGTCATCCAGAAACCGATCCAACAGTACCGGGGACTCATTGGACACCGAGACTGCCTCGCGCATATAACGGTTGAGATCGTCCTCGTTATAGACGATCTCCATCGCCCGACCGCCGAGTACATAAGAAGGCCGTACAACTAAAGGATAACCAATTTCCGCGGCCAGCTTTACCGCGTCTATTTCGGTACGGGCGGTACGATTGGGTGGCTGGCGCAGATTGAGCTTGTTCAGCATTTTCTGAAAGCGTTCACGGTCTTCCGCCAAATCGATGGAATCCGGCGTGGTGCCAATGATCGGCGCTCCGGCGGCCTCGAGGTCACGCGCCAGCTTCAGCGGCGTTTGACCACCGTACTGTACGATCACGCCCTTCGGTTGCTCCTTGGCGATAATTTCCAATACATCTTCCAGCGTCAGCGATTCGAAATATAAGCGATCAGAGGTATCGTAGTCGGTTGACACGGTTTCCGGATTGCAATTGACCATGATGGTTTCGTAACCATCTTCGTGCATAGCCAACGATGCATGGACACAGCAGTAATCGAATTCGATACCCTGACCGATACGATTAGGACCGCCGCCAAGCACCATGATCTTGTCTCGGTCGCTGGGATTGGACTCGCATTCTTCTTCGTAGGTCGAGTACATGTACGCGGTGCCGGTAGCGAATTCCGCCGCGCATGTATCGACGCGCTTATACACCGGACGCACACCGAGCGCATGCCGATGTCGGCGCAGCACGCCTTCGTCGAGTTCGAGCAATTGCGCCAGGCGACGGTCGGAAAATCCCACACGCTTGAGCGCGAACATGCGCTCGCCATCCAAGGCGTCGAGCGACTGGCCCAGCAATTCACGTTCCGCCTGTATCAGTTCCTCGATCTGTACCAGGAACCACGGATCGATACTGGTAAGCGCATGCACCTCGTCGACCGAAAGCTCGGCACGGAAGGCGTCACCGACATGCCAAATGCGGTCCGGGCCGGCCACACGCAATCCGCGCCGGATGGTATCCAATGCGCCTTCATCGGTGAGCCTAGTCTTCTCGTTAAATCCGTCTGCGCCCGTTTCGAGTCCACGCAAAGCCTTTTGCAGTGACTCCTGGAAAGTCCGGCCAATAGCCATTACCTCGCCCACCGATTTCATTTGTGTGGTCAGGCGCGCATCGGCCTTGGGGAATTTCTCGAACGTAAAGCGCGGGATCTTAGTCACCACGTAGTCGATGCTGGGCTCGAACGAAACCGGTGTGATGCCGCTGGTAATGTCGTTACGTAGCTCATCGAGCGTATAGCCGACCGCAAGCTTGGCGGCGACCTTCGCGATCGGAAACCCGGTCGCCTTGGAGGCCAGCGCCGAGGAGCGTGACACACGCGGATTCATCTCGATGATGATCATACGGCCGTCGGCGGGATTAACGGCGAACTGTACATTCGAGCCGCCGGTATCGACGCCGATTTCGCGTAGCACCGCTAACGAAGCGTCACGCATGATCTGGTATTCTTTATCCGTCAGCGTCTGCGCCGGCGCCACCGTAATGGAGTCTCCGGTGTGCACACCCATCGGGTCGAAGTTCTCGATCGAGCACACAATGATGCAGTTGTCCTGGTGGTCACGCACCACCTCCATCTCGTACTCTTTCCAACCCAACGCCGATTCTTCAATCAACAGCTCGTTGGTCGGCGACAAATCGAGGCCGCGCTCACAAATCTCAACAAATTCTTCCCGATTGTAGGCAATGCCTCCACCGCTGCCACCGAGTGTGAACGACGGACGAATGATGGTCGGAAAGCCGATTTCAGCCTGAACCTGTATCGCCTCTTCCATGCTGTGAGCAATTTCGGAACGTGGCATCGACAGACCGATTTTGCGCATGGCCTGGCGGAAGCGGTCGCGGTCCTCGGCCTTGTCGATGGCGTCGCGGCTGGCGCCGATCATTTCCACCGAGTATTTTTCCAGCACGCCCTCGCGCGCCAGATCCAGTGCGCAATTGAGCGCCGTTTGTCCGCCCATGGTCGGCAGCAGTGCGTCCGGGCGCTCCTTGGCAATGATATGTTCGATGGTCTGCCAGCGAATCGGCTCGATATACACCGCATCCGCCATTTCCGGATCGGTCATGATGGTGGCCGGGTTCGAGTTCACCAGCACGACGCGATAACCCTCCTCGCGCAGCGCCTTACAAGCTTGCGCGCCGGAGTAGTCGAATTCACACGCCTGGCCGATGACAATGGGGCCGGCGCCGATGATCAGGATACTTTTTATGTCGGTTCTTTTAGGCATGAAGGGTCTCTAGCGCTGCGGCGCCGCGCAAGCTCGAGCAACCGCACGGTGATGAAGGTTCACAACGTTATGCGTTACGCACCGCCGCGCCATTGTCTGGCGTTTGCATAAGCTCAATGAAATGATCAAAAAGTGGAGCCATATCGTGTGGTCCCGGGCTCGCTTCCGGGTGCCCCTGAAAACTGAACGCCGGCCGATCCGTGCGCTCGATACCCTGCAGCGTGCCATCGAACAGCGAACGATGCGTGGGCGCAAGGTTCGCCGGCAGCGTGGCTTCGTCGAGCGCAAAGCCATGATTTTGGCTGCTGATCATGACGCGCTTGGAGCGCAGATCCTGCACCGGGTGATTGGCGCCGTGATGGCCGAATTTCATCTTTACGGTGCGCGCCCCGGCCGCCAAACCGAGCAACTGATGGCCCAGACATATGCCGAACACGGGCATGCCGGCTTCGACGATTTCGCCGATGGCGGTGACCGCGTAGTCACATGGTTCCGGATCGCCGGGTCCGTTGGAGAGGAATACCCCGTTTGGCTTCATGGCCAACACCTCGGCAGCGGGTGTCTGCGCCGGCACAACATGCACCTGGCAACCACGATCGACCAGCATGCGTAAAATGTTACGCTTGATACCATAATCGTAGGCCACCACTCGATACGGCAGTTGTGCGTCGATCGGGTGGCGCGCAGACGGCATGCCACCCGCCAGGGTCCACGACCCCTGCACCCATTCGTACGGCTGACGGGTACTCACTACCTTGGCCAGATCCATGCCCATAAGACCCGGGAATGCACGCGCCGCGGCAAGAGCGGCATTCTCGTCAATCTGTTCGCCGGCGACGATACAGCCGTTCTGCGCACCTTTTTCGCGCAGAATACGCGTCAGGCGCCGGGTATCGATATCACTGATCGCAACCACCTTGTTGGCAACCAAATAATCGCCCAGTGACTGTTTGCCTCGAAAATTACTATAGAGGCGCGGCAGATCGCGCACGACCAGGCCCGCCGACATGACTGCGGAAGACTCCTCATCGTCCGGGTTGGCGCCGACGTTGCCAATATGGGGATAGGTCAAGGTGACAATTTGTCGACAATAGGACGGATCGGTGAGGATCTCCTGGTAACCGGTCATGGCGGTATTAAACACCACCTCGCCGACGGTTTGGCCGTCCAACCCAATGGATTTGCCACGAAACACCGTACCGTCTTCGAGCGCCAGAAGAGCTGGGTTACGCAAAAGAACCTCCGTATTAGATGCACAAAAACCGGGAGGAACACGCAGTTCATCCCGGTGCTTCGGTTGATCCGCCACATGCGGGAGTATGTTTAAGGCTGGAATGGTATTTTACGCGATCCCTGCCGGCGATGAAAGGCGCACCATTCGGTAGGACGTGGCAAGCTTATGATTTTCCGCAGACCGATTCACCTCTTAGTGGGAAAAATGACGTTCGCGCCGAGCTTCGCGTCGCCCTATGCAATGTACTCCTACGCGCCATATAGGATAGCCCGTGTAGCGGGAACATTGCGCGTTTTTCGACGGCACGTCCCCGCAGCTCAGCCGTATACACGCGTCAATGGTATGCTGTATCGTTGTAAGCAACGATGAGCGCCAGCGCAAGCGGCCCATCCCCTAGGCCGCCACGCCGCGTGACGGCGACGGCAATCCGGGCGCATCCACCATGCCCCCGCCGAGCGACGTTGATGCGCAGCCATTGAGCAGCGCGCATGGTCGGCGCGTTAGCATGGCGAATAGCGGCGATATCGTCTAAGGTCACAGGAGAATACAGAAGAGCAGGAATGAAGCATCCAACCATGACCACCTCCGATAACGGCATCGTACTGCTGATTCTGTCGCTGGCTTGCGTCGGCGTCGTCGCCGGCCTATACGGATTTGCGCGCGCCATCGGCCGCACGCGGCCGGAACCGGGCAAGGACGTGCCGGCCAGCGCCGGGCAAATGTCACGCGATCCGGTGTGGGTTCGCTACCACGCGCGCTATCTCGGCTATGCACTCCTGTTTTTGGCCTTCGACATGGAAATGGCGTTCATGTATCCGTGGGCCGTGGTCTACAAGCAGGAAGGCGTGGTCGCGCTGCTCGACATGGGCGTCTTCCTCGGCATTCTGTTCCTGGGGCTATTGTACGGCTGGAGTCAGGGCGCGTTGCGGAGACAATGAGTGATTTCGGGCGCCCGCGCATACACTGACAACGGTGTGCGCCGATGGCTTGCGCGCGCTATGGCGCGCGATCTCGGCACCCTCGTCGTTCCCGGTTTGGAAATTGCGCGCCTGCATGGGCTGGACGTCGGCGCCGCTGGATTACGCTCGGTGGCCTCGCCACGCCACGCCAGCGTGTTGTTGGTGGTCGGCGCATTGCCGCCGGCGCTGTGCCAAGCAGCCGCTGTTTTATATGCACAAATGATGCGCCCGCGCATCGTCTTGGCGCTCGGCGACGAACCACTGTCTCCCCTGCCATCGGCCGACATCCGCCTCGGACTGTCGCAACGCGAACTACTCGAAGGCGTGCGTCAGTTGCGCGTGCTCTTGGCCGACGGCGCATTTCAGACCACAGCGATCGATTTTGAACCGGCGATACTGAGTACGCGCACCGAATACACCTGTCCTATGCATGCGGACGTAATACGGGACGAACCCGGTACCTGCCCACGCTGCGGCATGACGCTGATCCCCCGAGAAGCCCAACACGACGATCATACCGGCATGGACCACGCTGCCATGGGTCATGGTCAACCCGAGCACAAAGAAAGCACAGACCACGCGCATGCCGAAGCGCACGTGCGACCTGAGAGCACGGACGAAGATCATGCTGGCATGGACCACGCTGCCATGAGTCATGGTCAACCCGAGCACAAGGACAGCGCAGAGCACGCGCATGCCGACAAGCAACATGGCGACGATCATAGCGATGACCATGGGCAAATGAATCACGACGATATGGATATGGACTTTATGTCGATGGTGGAGGTCACTCGCGATTTACCACGCGGCAGCGATGGCCTGCAAATGGATTGGCTCGAGGTACCGTTCGGCCCCCTATTCCCCGGACTGCCCGGCGGCTTGACGCTGACACTCACGCTCGATGGTGACAACGTAGCGCGAGCGCAGGCCAGCGCCCCGGTCGGCATCGAGCAGGCACGGCTAACCGAGCCTGATGAGGTCGCAACGTTCGTCGAACGTATCAGTCAAACCGATCGTTTGGCGCCGCTGGCATACCGGCTGCTGGTCTATCGCGCGTTGGAAAATGCCGCCAATGCAGTGTTAGACGCCAATAGCATCCGCGGTCGCGTCGGCGCGCTGGAACGGGAACGCATTTGTAGTCATCTCGGTTGGCTGGCGCAATTCGGTCAACAAATCGGTTTCGGCTGGCTGGCGCGTCGTGCCGCCGTGCTGCAGCTTGCGGCACGCAACGCCGACGTACGGAAGCTGCAACAGCTACGTCCACAACTCGTCGCCCTGACACAACGGCTGCAACGCACTCCACTGTTAAAGCAACGGCTCCGCGGCATCGGTGTGCTGATGGATGACGGCGGCTTGCGCGGCCCGGTTGCACGCGCCGCCGGCGCCTATGATGACCTTCGTCTGCAAGAACCGGCGTATCAGGATCTCAACTTCGAGACGGTGGTGCGTCCGCACGGCGATGCACTCGAACGGCTCCGTATTCGTCTCGCCGAGTTAACCAACAGCGCCATGTTGATCGACGCCGTAGGCGTTATCGACGCGTCCAGTACGTTTGCACATATGGAAGCGTTTCACCATCTATCCGGCAGCGGCCAGGCCAGTATAGAAACGCCGCGCGGCGCCGCAAGTCTGCAAATGACGCTGGATCAGGGGCGTGTTATCAGCGCGCGGCTGGATACACCGTCGACGCGCCACCTGCCGCGCGTGGCATCGTTGATTGAGCAATGCGAGTTGGGTGATGCACTGACTGCGGTCGCGTCGTTGGATTTATCACCCTGGGAGGTGATGCAATGACGGTGTTTCTTGCCTTGGTGTCAATGCTGCTGTACATCTACGTCATCGCGGTGATCGAGGCATCGCTGCGCACAGGCCGCGTAAATGCGGCCTTGCCATTATTCGCAGCCTTGGCGTTGCTCGGTCGAGAATCGATCGTACCGCGCAAGTGCGATCGCATATTTTTCGAAACCGCACCGATCCTGCTGCTACTGTCGGCGCTCCTGGCCGCCGCCGTACTACCCTTGGCGCCGGGCCTGATGATCACCGATCTCGCCACCGGCGCGCTGTTCATCAACGCCGCGCTGGCTTACGTATTGGTGGCCTTGCTGATGGCCGGCTGGGGGCCGGACGGCGCCTATGCCTTGATCGGCGGTTGGCGTTTCCTCGGCCAGTTGCTGGCCTATTCCATGCTCATCGTCATGCCCATCACGGCCGTGGCCATGCGCGCCAGCTCATTGCTGACCACCGATATCGTTACCTCGCAAGCCGAACTTTGGAACATCGTTTATCAGCCGTTGGGGTTCGTATTGTTTTTCATCGCTGCCATGGCGCTGGCGTTCTTGCCGCCCTTCGACCTGCCGACCGCGCAGGGCGAGTTAGCCGGCGGCGTTGAAGCCGAGTACAGCGGCGTGCGTCTGGCAGTATTCCGCTTTGGCCGCCTGGCGCTGATCACCGCGCTGGCGGCGGCCACGACTGTATTGTATCTCGGTGGTTGGTACGGACCATGGTTGCCGGCATGGGCGTGGAGCACGCTGAAACTACTCGGCGTTGCCAGCGCCATGTTAGTCGCCGGGCACTATCTGCCGCGCATTCGGGAAGCGCAACTATTGGCATGGGCGTGGAAATTCGGAATCCCGCTGGCGTTGCTCAATATCTTCTTGGTCGGCGTACTTGTATTGGTGTTGTCATGATCCTGGCGCAGTCATTACTGGTCGGTTTCTTTGGCGCCGCCGCAGTCGCCTTCGGCGTATGGGTGTTTCGGACCTCGTCGATGATGCGATCGGCCTTGGCGCTGTTGTTTTCGCAAACCGCGCTCGGCGCGATGTTCCTGGCCATGCAGACCGAATTTCTCGGCGTCCTGCAAATCATGATGATGGCCACGGAGATGAGCATCATGGCCATATTCATGGTCATGTTTATGATGGATCCGGGCGGCTTGGGCGAAATGGACATGAGCCATCAGAAACGACTGGCCATCGCCGCTGCGCTGGTCGCGACGACCCTTAGCATTGCGGTCGTAATATTGGTCGATTGGGGCAAACCAACGGCGGTTCCACCGGGCGCGGCGCAACAAGTGCGTGAGCTTGGCACGGAGCTGTTAGGGCGCTCAATGATGTTGTTTGAAACCGCCGGCGTGACCATCTTGACGGCCATGATCGCGGCCACCGCGATCGCCGTCGACGGACGTCCGTATGGCAAACAGAAACCAGCCGCCGCCGCAATGAACCAACAACACAAACCGCCACTGGATGAAGAGGCACAGTCATGACCGCGGTTCTAATCGTCGCACTCGTCACCGGCGCCCTGTTGTTCGGCATTGGTTTATATGGTGCGCTGTCGCAAACCAATCTGGTCATGATCATGATGGGAGTGGAACTGATATTGGCCGGTGCACTGGTGAACCTGGTCGCCTTCTGGCGCTTTTTGCATCCGCACGTGTATGCCGGGCAAATGTTCGTGCTGATCATCATGACCGTCATGGCCTTGGAAATGGCCGTAGGCTTCGGCATTGCCGTGGCGCGTTTCCGCAGCCGTGGATCAGTGGAGATGGAGGAAGCGCGGGATTTGAACGGATGAACTTGATCGCACCAATCATATTGGCGCCCTTGGCGGCCGCGGCCGTCATTTTGTTGCTGCGACGTGCGAGCACGGTATTCGCCTTAGCCGGTGTCGTCGCCAGCCTGCTCAGCAGTGCAGGGTTGCTGATGGCCGTTATGCATGGTTCATCATACCAAGTCATCATGCCGGGATTGCCGGGCATGCCGCTGCTGCTGCTGGCTGGGCGGTTGACCGCCGTGCTGGCGGTCGTGGTCGCCGGCATCGGCGCGTTGGTGTTCGTCTACGCGATCGGCTACATGAAAGAGGACGCGGAAAAAGTCCGTTTCTTCGCCCTGCTATCCTTTTTTGTCGCCGCCATGCAGACGCTGGTGCTGGCGGGCGATTGGCTGCTGTTTCTATCGGCCTGGGAGCTGATCGGTTTCAGCAGTTATTTGTTGATCGGCTTCTGGTTCCAACGACCTGGCGTTGGTGCATCGGCCAGCCGTGCGTTCTTATACACGCGCACTGCCGATCTGGGTTTGTATGTAGCGGTGTTTTTGCTCGTTGCACAACACGCCGATACGGCAATCGCCACCACCCTCGCCGGCAACAACCCGACCACGGTGCTGGCCGGCCTGCTGTTGTTGATCGCCGCCATGGGTAAGTCGGCACAGACGCCGCTGCACGACTGGTTGCAGCGCGCCATGGTCGGACCGACCCCGGTTTCCGCGCTACTGCATTCGGCCACCCTGGTGGCGGCCGGCGCCATTCTCATGATCCGGGTAGTCCCCGTTCTACCGCCTGAGGCGCGCCTCGCGGTCGGCTTGGTCGGTGGCGTAACGACCGTAGTTACCGGCTTGATCGCACTGGCGGAGGCGGATCTAAAACGTATGCTGGCGGCATCAACGTCGAGCCAATACGGTCTCATGTTGGTGGCCGTTGGCGCCGGTGTACCACTGGCGGCCCTGTTGCACCTGATCGCGCATGCCGCCATCAAAAGTTCGCTGTTCCTTGGCGCCGGCGTATTTCAGCATAGCCGTGAGGATACTGCATTCACCAACTTGCGCGGCGTCGGTCGCGACCATGCTTGGGTGTTTTCGGGCTTCGTCGTCGCCGCGTTGGCGTTGGCGGGCATACCGCCACTGAGCGGTTTTTTCTCTAAGGACGCGGTTATCGGCGCCGCGCTGGCCGCCGAGCATGCCTACCTGCTGGCGCCATTGGCGCTGGCCGGTACACTGTTGACCGGCGCCTACATGGCGCGCGCGCTGCGCATCTTGTGGCGCGGCGACACACACGCCGGCCACGTAGTCGGGCTGCGCTGGATGGGCGCCGGTATCGCCGGCGTGGTGTTGTTGGCGGCGGTGCTCGGCGCTACCTTCGGAGCGCTGGAAGAATGGCTTGGTGCGGCGCTGCCGACCACCATCTTGGCGCAGGTGTCGGGGCTCAGCGCCGCGTTGATCGGTTTGGCACTCGGCTGGTTGGTGCCGGCACCGAGGCTATTCGGACCGTTATATCGCTGGGCACAGCAGGGCTTCACCATCGCCGGCGGCATCGATGCCCTGATCGTGCGCCCAGTCCTGTTCATCGCCCGTCTCTGCGCGCGCTTCGAGCTAAGTCTCTATACCGGCGTACTTGCCATCGGTCGACTCGGCATGACCATCGCGCGCGCCGCACGATGCGGCGACGAACAAGGTATCGATCGCGCCATCTTCGCCTTGGCGCATGGCAGCCGCCGTCTCGGCGCCCGAGTAGCGGCATTGCAAGACGGTCTGGTGCACCACGAACTGGCCCTGGCCGTCATCGGCACGGCCCTCATGCTGGCGGCGCTGCTCGCCGGCGTCCTGTATTTCTGAAAGGAGCGCCTGGCGTGTTTCCCCTAGTGACGATCACATTATTCCTGCCGCTGGTCGGCGCCGTTCTGGTTCTGTTATCACGCTCGGCGCCGGCGCGCGTCGCACATACGATCGCACTCATCACCAGTGCGCTGACCTTGGGCGGAGCCTTGTGGATGTGGTCGCGAGGTGTGCAAGCGGGCGGATTTTCGCAATTGGAGCACTTCACCTGGATGCCCTCGATCGGCGCCGCCTATCGCGTCGGCGTAGACGGCATCAGCTTGCCGCTGGTGCTGTTGACCGCGCTGCTGTTCTTGCTGACCTTTATCTACTCCACCAAACTCAAGCAGCGCGCGCACGCCTTCGTCGTCCTCGCCTTATTGCTCGAGACCGCATCGATCGGTGTGTTCACCGCCCTGGACGCGATTTTGTTCTACGTCTTTTTCGAACTATCGCTGGTATCGATGTATTTCATGATTGCCGGTTGGGGGCACGAAGACCGGCGTCGCGCCGCATTAATGTTTTTTCTCTATACGCTGCTCGGCAGTTTGCCACTACTGCTGGCCATACTCGGCCTCTATCTCGGCAGTACGCCGCATACGTTCGACATGCGCACCTGGATCGCTCATCCACCACTGGCCGGCACGGCGGCGATGTTAGCCATGATCGCCATGCTGATAACGTTCGCGGTCAAAACCCCCGTGTTTCCGTTACACACATGGTTACCGGCAGCGCACGTGCAAGCACCAGCCGCCGGCAGCGTCCTGCTAGCCGGCGTAATGCTGAAATTCGGCACCTATGGATTGATTCGCTTCGCCTTGCAAATGACGCCTGTGGCCTTCCATGACGCCGCCGTGGTGGTGCTCATATTCGGTGTGTTCAGCGCCATCTACGGCGCCTTTGCCGCGCTTGGCCAAACCGATCTCAAACGCCTGATCGCCTACACTTCGATCAATCATATGGGCTATATCATCGCCGCCGTCGCCATCGCCTCACTGGCGCTCAACCCCCGGCTGCGCGCGCTGGCGCTGGACGGCGCCGTACTGCAAATGATCAGCCATGGACTGGTGACCGGCGCGCTGTTCTTCCTGGTCGGAATGCTTCAAGATCGCACCGACACACGTGAACTCGGCAAGCTTGGCGGCTTGTTGCGTGTCGTGCCGGTGCTCGGCTGGTCGTTCGTGATCGCCGCCTTCGCTTCACTCGGCTTGCCCGGATTAGCGCACTTTCCGGCCGAATTCCAGATTTTTCTCGCCACATTACGCGTCGAGCCGGGCGCAGTGGTCATGATCATCGGCATCGTGATTACGGCCGGCCTGTATCTGAAAGCCATCGGCCAAGCGTTTCTGGGCGAGACCCCGGCGCAGTGGCGCGGCCTGCGTGACCTGCGCACGAGCGAGCTACTCACCATAGGCCCGCTGCTGATTTTGACGGTGCTGGTCGGTATTGCGCCGGCCTGGTTGTTGAACGTGATCCATCTCACCACAATGGCGCTGCAGCCGTGACGGCGCATGACCTCTATCTGATATTGCCCGAGATCATCGTTCTGCTGGCCGCCGTCGGCGCTTTGATCGCAGAAATGTTGCGTTCGCCGCGGCTGGCGCTGCTGGTGACGCTGGCTGGACTGTTACTCGCCGCTACACAAAGCTTTGCCTTTATCGGTATGCATGCAACCGCATTCAGCGCGACCTATCGGATCGATACGCTGAGTGTCTGGTCAAAGCTGGTTTTGCTGCCGGCGAGCGCGTTATGCGTATTATTGGCACGCGCTGAACTGCGCCACAGCGATCGCGAAGGCACGTTCTATAGTCTGATCAGCTTCACCACCTTGGGCGCGTTATTGCTGGCCGCCGCCGGCGACATGCTGTTCCTGGTCCTGGGCGTGCTGCTATCGACGCTCGGTGCGGTGGCGCTGGTCGCCTATCCGCGTAATGATGCCGCCACCGAAGGCGCTATGAAATTGTTCGTGTTCGGGTCGGTCAGCGGCGCCATCATGATCTTCGGCCTCACCTATTGGTTTGGCGCGACCGGTTCGACTTTCCTCAATGATTTGGCGCGTCTCGACCCGACCTCGCTGGCGACCGCAGTCGGTTTGGTGGCGGTCATCGTCGGCCTCGGTTATAAAGCGTCGCTGGTGCCGTTCCATTTTTGGGCGCCCGATGCTTACCAGGGCGCGCCAGTGTCGGTAGCGGCCTATCTGTCGGTAGTCACCAAAATCGGTGCTATCTTTGCGCTCGCGCAGGTGTTGAGGGATGTGCCGATGGCCAGCGCTTGGCCGGCCATCATTGCCGGCCTGTCGATTTTGACCATGACCTACGCATACCTGGCCGCATTGGTACAAAATGATGTGATACGACTGTTGGCCTATTCATCGATCGCTCAGTCCGGCTATTTTTTGCTCGCTATCGTCGCGCTCGGACGCAGTCCGCTGGCGCTGCCATCGCTGATCGTGTTCGCTGCCGCCTACGCGGCCATGAATATCGGCGCGTTCGCCGTGGTCGCGACCACCGGCCGAACGCTGCATACCTACCGTGGTGTCGGTCGCAGCGCACCGCTCAAAGGCGTCGCCATGGTCGTATTTCTGCTATCGCTGGTCGGTATCCCACCGCTGGCCGGCTTCGTTGGCAAATTTTTGTTATTCGGTGCCGCCATCGACGCCCACTTCACCGCGCTGGCGGTGGTCGCCATCATCAATAGCGTGCTCGCATTAGCCGTCTATCTGCGCATCGTCGTGCCGATGTACCAACGTGCCGAAACGGCAGTCGCGCCGACATCCGGG
Organism: Gammaproteobacteria bacterium; assembly: GCA_030147845.1. Classification (GTDB taxonomy): domain Bacteria; phylum Pseudomonadota; class Gammaproteobacteria; order JASBUN01; family JASBUN01; genus JASBUN01. The sequence goes on along the minus strand of JASBUN010000022.1, from coordinate 116,862 downwards.
TCATCACCGGCCGCGTCGCTGACGACCGCAGTCTGGCTGATCGCGCTGCTGCTGACGCTGGCGATCGGCTTGGCCGCCCAACCACTGCTTGGACGTTTGGGCTGAACCGCCGCAGCGGGCGACGTTCGCGCGGCGCCGATATCGACCGACCTTATGCCGTGATCCATCGCGCGCACGGCGACGAGTGAAGCCGATATGCGCCGCCGGACGCGGGGCTATTTCAAGCCGAGCACATCCTGCATGTCGAACAGTCCGCGCTCTTGTTGCGTCAGCCACGTAGCGGCACGCATCGCGCCTTTGGCGAAGGTCATGCGGCTCGACGCCTTATGTGTGATTTCAACGCGCTCGCCGATGTCGGCAAACATGACCGTGTGCTCGCCGACAATATCGCCGGCACGGATGGTTTCGAAGCCGATGCTATTGCGCTTGCGCTCGCCGATTTGGCCTTCGCGACCATACACCGCACATTGTTTCAGATCGCGACCCAATGCCTCGGCTACGACCTCGCCCATACGCAACGCAGTACCGGAAGGCGCATCGACCTTGTGCCGGTGGTGCGCCTCGATGACTTCGATGTCGACGTCGTCGCCCATCACCTGGGCCGCCAGGCGCAGTAACTTCAAGCACAAATTGACGCCGACACTCATGTTCGGCGCGAAGACGATGGCGACCTCGTCCGCGGCTGCGCGAATTTGCTCGCGCTGGCCCGGCTCCAGGCCGGTGGTGCCGATCACCAGCCGGCGGCCGGCGGCTCGACAAATTTCTACGTGTGCAGCGGTCGCTTCGGGCCGGGTAAAGTCGATCAGGACATCGAAACGATCGGTCAGCGCGCTCAGATCATCCGTTAACGGCACACCAAGTTTGCCGACGCCGGCCAGTTCACCGACATCGACACCGATCAATGCGCCGCCAGGCGCATCCAAAGCAGCGGTCAATTCCAAGCCGTTGGTTTCGTGGCAGGCTTGCGTCAGGGTGCGGCCCATGCGGCCGGCCGCACCCGCGATTGCGATTCGCGTGGGCATGTCGGAGAAGTCTTTCCATAAGCGGTCAATGAAGCCGCAAGCCTACCCGAAAATCGTCGTTCACGCGACCGTCGCATCGATCTTCAAACCGGCGCGCGCACGACGTGCGGCGGCCGTCATGGCCCGCAACGCCGTACCGACCTCGGCCCACGTCCGCGTTTTCAAACCGCAGTCCGGATTCACCCACAAGCGTTCCGCGGGAAGGTACTCGAGCGCCTTCTCAAGGCGTGCTGTGAGCGCTTCAACGGTCGGCGCATTGGGCGAATGGATGTCGTACAGGCCGGGACCGACTTCGGCGGGGTAATCGAACTCGCGGAACGCTTCGAGCAGTTCCATATTCGACCGCGATGCCTCGAGCGTCACCACATCGGCGTCCATCGCTGCCACCGCTTCAATGATGTCATTGAATTCTGCATAACACATGTGCGTGTGAATCTGCGTCTCGGCGCGCACGCCCGAGGTGGTGATACGGAAACAACGCACCGCCCAATCAAGATAATTCTTCCATTCTTGCTGCCGGAGCGGCAGACCCTCACGCAGGGCCGGCTCGTCGATCTGGATAATCGCCAGACCGGCGCGTTCAAGATCCAATACCTCTTCGCGCAGGGCCAAGGCCAGTTGCAGACAAGTTTCCGCGCGCGTTTGATCATCGCGCACAAACGACCATTGCAACACCGTTACCGGACCGGTCAACATGCCTTTCACCGGCCGGTCGGTGAGCGACTGCGCGTACTGACTCCAGCTCACGGTCATCGGCTGCGCGCGCCGCACATCACCGAACAAGATCGGCGGTTTGACATAACGCGAACCATACGATTGCACCCACCCGTGCCTAGTAAAGGCAAAGCCGTCGATCTGCTCGGCGAAGTACTCGACCATGTCGTTGCGTTCCGGCTCGCCGTGCACCAGCACATCCAGGCCCCATTCGAGTTGCCGTTCGATGCTATCGGCCACGGCCGCCTCCATATGTCGGCGGTAGGTGGCGTCATCCAGATCACCGCGCCGCCAGGCATGGCGGGCAGCACGGATTTCGGCGGTTTGCGGAAACGAACCGATGGTCGTGCTCGGCAACAGCGGCAAACGCAATCGTTCGTGCTGTAATGGCGCGCGCGCCGCATAATCAGGCTGGCGGCGGTCAAATTCCCGCGGTAACTGCTCACAGCGCGCACGCACCTCGGCGCGATGTACATATGCCGATGTCAAGCGGCTTTGAATCGCGTTGCCGGACGCCGATAAGGCCGCCGCGACGGTTTGACGGCCGTGCGACAATGCGCGCGCCAGTACGGCAATCTCATCGAGTTTCTGACGCGCAAAGGCCAGCCACGTTTTCAGTTCCGGATCGAGATCGTTCTCCTGCTCCAGATCGACCGGCACGTGCAACAGGGAACAAGATGGCGCCAACCACAGACGTTCACCAAGCCGTTCATGCACCGGGCCGAGCATATCCAATGTCGCCGCCAGATCGGTGCGCCATACATTGCGCCCGTCGACCACACCCAGCGACAAAACTTTATAGGGCGGCAAGCGATCGAGCGCTGCCAGCAGCATTTGTGGCGCACGCACCAGATCCAAATGCAAACCCTCCACCGGCAACGCGCAGGCGAGCGCGAGATTGTCGCCTGCAGTATCGAAATAGATCGCCACCATACGTTTGAGCCCGCTCACCTGCAGGCTGAAATAAGCACGCTCGAAAGCCGATCGCCACTCCAGAGGCAAATCCAGGGCCAAAATCGGTTCATCGATTTGCACCCATTCCGCACCGGCGTCGCGTAACTGCAACAACAACTCGCGATAGATCGGCAGCAAATTTTCGAGCAGCGCCAAGCGCTCACCGCCGCTGTTCGTTTTACCCAGCCACAGAAAGCTCAAGGGACCGACCACCACTGCCTTGACTCGATGACCCAAGTCGCACGCTTGCCGGACTTGCGCGCACAAACGCTCGGCCTGCAGGGTAAAACGCTGGTCGGTTTCAAACTCGGGCACCAGATAGTGGTAATTGGTGTCGAACCACTTGGTCATTTCGCAGGCGCGCGCCGCCAATGGGTCGTCCGGATGCGCGCGTCCGCGCGCCATACGAAAAGCCAGATCGAGGTCATCGGCATCGGCGCCCACGCCGAAGCGCTCTGGGATCACGCCCAGCATCAAACTCAAGTCCAGAACGTGGTCGTACCAGGAGAAGTCGCCGACCGGCAGCAGGTCGATGCCGGCGTCGGCTTGCAGCGCCCAATGCCGTTGGCGTAAATGCGCACCGACCGCTTCCAGCTCGGCACGTTCCGATTCACCGCGCCAGTACGCTTCCAGGGCCTGCTTTAATTCGCGCCGCGCGCCGATGCGCGGGAAGCCGAGATTGTGGGTGGTTACCTGCGTCATCACCAGTTCCTTCGCTATTGCGTGTTCGGCGCACCATGCGTCCGAAATCCACGCAATAAGTGTGAACTGGACTATTCATGAATACTATTTCTAAATTTTCATGATATAGTGAAAAATATTCATGAATAATCAGGATAGTGTCCTTCGCCAGTATGCTCGAGCTAAGACATATGCGTACCTTGCGCGCTTTGCGCGACGCCGGCAGCCTGGTCGCCGCCTCCCAACGCCTGCATCTCACGCAATCGGCGCTATCGCACCAGATTCGGCAAATCGAAGAGCTGTTGGGGCTGTCGCTGTTTGCGCGCAAGAGTCGGCCGTTGCGCGTCACCGATGCCGGACGGCGGATACTGGCGGTCGCCGACGACGTGCTACCGCGCCTGGACCGTTTGGAACGCGATCTACAGCGACTCGCGCGCGGCGAATCCGGCCGCCTGCACATCGCCATCGAATGTCACAGTTGCTTCGATTGGCTGCTGCCGACACTAGACCACTACCGCGAAGCTTGGCCGCAGGTGGAACTGGATCTGACCCTGGCCTTCCCGTTCCAACCGCTGCCGGCGCTGCTGCGCGGCGATATCGACCTGGTCATTACCTCGGACCCGACCGATCGCCCGGATATCGCCTATCAGCCGTTGTTCGCCTATCAACAGCTATTGGCGGTCGCGCCCGACCATCGGCTCGGCCGCCGCCGTTTCGTGCGCCCGGCCGACATTGCCGAAGAAACTCTATTGACCTACCCGGTCGAACGCGAGCGTCTGGACATTTTCCGGCGCTTTCTGACGCCCGCCGCTATTGCCCCGCACGAAGTCCGCACCTGCGAGCTGACACCACTTATGCTGCAGCTGGTCGCCAGCCGCCGCGGCGTCGCCGCACTACCGAACTGGGCACTGCGCCAAACCCTCGAGCAAGGCAGTGTGCGGGCCTGCGCGCTCGGCCGTGACGGCCTTTGGTCGACGCTCTATACGGCCGTGCGCGACGGCGAGGCGGAGTTGCCACACATGGCCGGCTTCCTGCAACATGCTCGCCAAACCTGTCTTGCGCTGCTGCCCGACATTCGCCCGCATGTAGTCGACGGATGACACTTGCGTTGGACGGCCAAACCCACTATGTTGTGCCTCATCTCCGGTGTGACCCCAATCCCTTGGGGTCATCCGTAAGAGGGAACCCGGTGCAAATCCGGGACTGACGCGCAGCGGTAAAGGGGAACAAAGGTCGCACGACACCGACACCACGGTGTCAGGCACTGTCCATAAACGGACGGGAAGCCGCGACCCGAGGCCGACATCAAGTTCGCCCCCAAGTCCGAAAACCTGCCGGAGATGGTGGCCAAGGCCGCCTGTACCCTCGCCTTCGCGCAACAGGCGTCGGGGACGGATACCTGCCTTTGTGCAGGCTCCGGTGGACCGCCGCAGCTTATTTCCGATGCGCCGATACCGCATATCCCCCTCTGTCCGCGCAGGCCCTCGACTACGAAAACCGGAGGAGCCATGCACAGTCAAACCCATCATCCAATCAGCGCCCGCGCGGCGGATCGCAACAATCCACCGCCACACGACATCGACCGCGCGACGGTCGCTGAACTTGACCTCGACATCGGCGCGAGCGTCGACCATGCCGTCATTCGACGTAACGGCAGCCAAACCAGATTCGACCCAACCAAGATCGCCATCGCGCTGTCCAAGGCCTTCCTCGCCGTCGAGGGCAGCCAGGGCGCGACCTCGCGACGCATCCACGACAGCGTCGCACAACTGACCCGCGAAGTGGTCGGCGCAGTGTTGCGCCGTCAACCTAGCGGCGGCGCCGTACACATTGAAGACATTCAAGACCAAGTCGAACTCGCGCTGATGCGCGCCGGCCATCACAAGGTCGCGCGTGCCTACGTGCTCTATCGTGACGCGCGTGCGCACGAGCGCGCCCATGCGCAGCCTGCGCCCGCGAGCGCAGCGGAAACCGCGGCGCCGGCCATACAACGTACCGATGGCAGCCGTCGGCCGCTGTCGGTGGGCGCACTGGAAAGACGCATCGAACGCGCTTGCGCCGGTCTGGACGGAGCTGATCACGGCACTGTACTGCGGGAGGTAGGCCGGCAGTTGTATGACGGCATGAGCGAATCGGATGTCATGCAATCGCTGATCCTGGCGGCACGCGGGCTGATCGAGCAAGACCCCGATTACAGCTTGGCAGCGGCGCGCTTGCTACTTGATCATCTGATCGACGATGCACGCGGCTGGGTGCTCGATGACCATATTGGCATCGATGCCGCGCCGCCGAGCGATCCCTACTCAGACTATTTCCCGCGCTATATCACCGGCGCCATCGACGTCGGCCTGCTCGACGCCGAGCTGGGCCGTTTTGATCTGGCGACGTTAGCCGATGCACTCCGTCCCGAGCGTGACCAGCAGTTCACTTACTTGGGTCTGCAGACACTCTACGACCGCTATTTTCTGCATCAGGATGGCGTCCGCTTCGAGTTGCCGCAGGCCTTTTTCATGCGTGTAGCCATGGGGCTCGCGGTCAATGAGATCGATCGCGAGGCGCGCGCCATTGAGTTCTATGAGCTGCTGTCTAGCTTTGATTTCATGAGTTCGACGCCGACTTTGTTCAACGCCGGCACCTTGCGCCCACAATTGTCGAGCTGCTACCTGACCACGGTCCCGGATGACCTCGGTGGCATCTACGGAGCTATACGCGACAACGCCTTGCTGTCGAAATTCGCCGGTGGCCTGGGTAACGATTGGACACGCGTACGCGGCTTAGGCGCGTATATCAAAGGCACCAACGGCACCTCGCAGGGCGTAGTGCCGTTCATGAAAGTCGCCAGCGACACCGCCGTGGCCGTAAATCAGGGCGGCAAACGCAAAGGCGCCGTATGCGCTTATCTCGAGACCTGGCACGTCGACATCGAGGAGTTTCTCGAACTACGTAAAAACACCGGCGACGAGCGCCGCCGCACGCACGATATGAATACCGCCAATTGGGTGCCCGACCTGTTCATGAAACGCGTGGCCGAAGATGGTCATTGGAGTCTGTTTTCGCCGGACGAAACCGCTGATCTGCATGACCTCTATGGCGCTGCGTTCGAGACCCGCTATCAGGAATACGAGGCCAAAGCCGAGCGCGGCGAACTGCATGTGCACAAACGCGTTCGGGCGATTGATCTGTGGCGCAAGATGCTCGGCATGTTGTTCGAGACCGGCCACCCGTGGCTGGCCTTCAAGGACCCGTGTAACCTGCGTTCGCCGCAACAACACGTGGGTGTGGTGCATTCTTCCAATTTGTGCACCGAAATCACACTCAACACGACGGATGACGAGATTGCCGTATGCAATCTCGGCTCCATCAATCTCGCACAACATATCAGTGCCGACGGCCTGGATCGGAAGAAACTCCGACATACCGTAAGCACCGCCATGCGCATGCTCGACAATGTCATCGACATCAATTTCTATTCGGTACTGCAGGCGCGCCGTTCCAATCTACGCCATCGACCGGTCGGTCTCGGTTTGATGGGATTTCAGGACGCCTTACACCGCTTACGCATCCCATATGCGAGCGAAAAAGCGGTCGAGTTTGCCGACCAGAGCATGGAGGCGCTGAGTTATTTCGCCATCCATAGTTCGACCACGTTGGCCGGCGAACGTGGCCGCTACCCCAGCTACGAAGGCTCACTTTGGAGTCGAGGCATACTGCCCATCGATTCGCTGGGTCTGTTAGCCGAACAACGTGGTTCGTATCTGGATGTGGATCTTAGTCAGCGCTTGGACTGGGACGAGTTGCGTAAACGTGTGGTCGAAGTGGGCATGCGTAATTCGAATTGTCTCGCCATCGCGCCGACCGCCACCATTTCCAATATCTGCGGCGTGGCACAGTCGATCGAACCGACCTATCAAAATCTGTTCGTGAAATCGAATCTGTCCGGCGAATTTACCGTCGTCAATAGCCATCTGGTACGCGATCTGAAGACGCATGGTCTCTGGGATGCGGTGATGATCAATGACCTCAAATACTATGACGGCTCGGTGCAGTCCATCGATCGCGTGCCGGCAACGCTGAAGGCGCTCTATGCCACCGCCTTCGAGATCGACCCCCGCTGGCTGGTGGAAGCGGGTGCGCGGCGGCAGAAATGGATCGATCAGGCGCAATCGCTCAATCTCTATCTGGCCGAACCGTCCGGGCGCAAGCTTGACTCACTCTACAAACTGGTGTGGCTGCGTGGACTGAAGACGACCTACTACCTGCGCACGCTCGGTGCTACTCATGTCGAGAAAACGACCGTCGGTTCGGTCGAAGATGACGACGCGGCGCCGGCCTGCTCGGTACTGGATCCCGACTGCGAAGCCTGCCAATAACACCACGAATGCCTAAAGGAGAATTGTAATCATGCTGACTTGGGATGATCCGCTCATCGCATCAAACCGCGAACACCGGCCCGCACCCACCGCCGACGCCGCGCCACCGCGCGGCGCCGACCGCGGTCGTGCCGAAGCGGCGTTGAAACCAGTCGATCCGCGCGACAAACGCGTCGTCAATGGCCAGACTGACATCAACCAACTCGCGCCGTTCAAGTATCCGTGGGCCTGGAATTATTTCCTCAACGCCAACAAGAATCACTGGACTCCGCTCGATATCAACATGACCCAAGACGTCCACGACTATCACCACCGGCTGACGTTGGAAGAACGCCATGTGTATGAAAATGTATTGGCCTATCTCACCACCTCCGACATCCTCGCCATGCGCAACATCGGCTTGGCGGTAATGGAAAAGATGTCAGCGCCTGAACTACAGATCTACCAGGCGCGCCAGGTCTATGAAGAATCGGTACATACCTGGACCTATCAGCATTGCATCGAAACACTCGGCCTCGACCAGGGTGAAATCTACAATCGCTATCGCGTCGTACCCGAGATTCACGCCAAGATACAGATGAGCAACGAACGGCTCAGCTCCGTGCTGCGCCCGGACATCGATTTACGCGACCGCGACGAATTGCACAATTTCGTCTTGGCTTATATTTTCTTTGCGGCGCTATTCGAAGGCGTCTGGTTCTATAACGGCTTCAGCCCGATTTTCGCGCTGCAGCGTCGCGGGCTGATGAAGGGTACTGCCGAACAGTTGCAGTACATCATGCGCGACGAGGTCATGCACGCCGGTTTCGGCATCCGCGTGGTACGACAGATCATGCTCGAAGAAAACATCCAACCCGACGCCCGCGCTTTGCGGCTGATGTGGAATGAAGCGGAAGCGGTCGAAGCCGCCTACGCACACTTCATCCTGCCGGACCCAATCCTCGGCTACTCCGCCGAGCAGCACATCGAACAGTACCGCTTCGTCGCCAATCGGCGTGCGCGCCAGCTCGGCTTGGATGAACCTTTCCCAGGGGCGGAAAACGCACTGCCTTGGCTCGACGAACAAGCCAATCTGCGCAAGGAAAAGAATTTTTTTGAAACTCGGGTGACGGAATACCAGACCGGCGGCGCGCTGAACTGGGATTGAACCGAGAGCGCAATTGACGCGCCATGGCTGTGTCGCCGCAGCGGCCTGGCACGGAAGGGCGTAAACACAGCGAGAACCCGGCCAGGGAGGGCCGGGTATACGGCTCGGTCAGAACTTCATATTCTCGAAAAACTTCTTCACCCCGGCAAGCCAAGTCGCGGCACGCGGGTTATGCCGCTTGCCGCCTTCGGACAAGGTGGCGCGAAACTCTTCCAGCAATTCTTTTTGGCGTGCGCTGAGCTTGACCGGCGTCTCCACCGCCACACGGCACAACAAATCGCCAACCGCACCGCCGCGCACCGGCTTGACGCCTTTGCCGCGCAGGCGGAACAACTTGCCGCTCTGGGTTTCCGGCGGAATCTTGAGCATGACTTTGCCATCCAGGGTCGGCACTTCCAGTTCGCCACCCAGCGCCGCGGTAACGAAATCGATCGGTACCTCGCAGTGTAGATTGCTTTCTTCCCGCACAAAAATTTCATGTGTCTGCACGTGGATCTGAACATACAGATCACCCGCCGGCCCGCCCTGCTCACCGGCTTCGCCCTCGCCTGAAAGACGTATGCGATCCCCGGTATCGACACCCGACGGCACCTTCACCGACAGCGTCTTGTACTCCTGCACCCGACCTTGACCGGCACAACTGGTGCAGGGATCGTCGATCATCTGCCCGGTGCCACGACAACGCGGGCAGGTCTGCTGCACAGAGAAAAATCCCTGCTGCATGCGCACCTGGCCGTGGCCACCACAGGTGCTGCATGTAGTCGGCCCACTACCCTTACGTGCGCCGCTGCCGCCGCATTCGGCACAGACGACCAGCGTCGGCACACGAATTTTCACCGTCGTGCCAGACACCGCTTCTTCTAAATTCAGTTCGAGGTTGTAGCGTAAATCAGCACCGCGATAGGCTCGCCCAGCGCCGCGACTACCGCCACCGCCGCTGAAGATATCGCTAAAAACATCACCGAAGATATCAGAAAAGCTGAAACCGCCGGCCGCGCCGGCACCGGCAGCAAAACCGGCGCCGCCGTCGACACCGGCATGGCCAAATTGATCGTAGGCCGCCCGTTTCTGCGCGTTGGCCAGTACGTCGTAGGCTTCCTTGCCTTCCTTGAATTTGTTCTCGGCTTCGCTATCGCCCGGATTGCGATCCGGGTGGCACTTCATCGCCAGACGTTTAAAGGCCTTTTTGACATCGGCTTCGCTGGCATTGCGGGCAACCCCGAGCACTTCATAATAATCACGTTTCGACATAATCGGTTTCAAATAGCTAAGCGCCCAAAGGGCGGAAAAATCGTATCCGCACGCGGGCCGGATTATAGCGCCGACACCAACGTCGGCTAAACAAAATCGCTTTTCGAACCACTAAAGATCGGCAATGTCACCAACCGGTCAGCCACAAACGGGCGCCGCGTACAGCAAACAAAATCGGCACATAACGCAAGGCCGCGCCACCATCACAGTGCGGCGCGGCCCCGTTTTGTCGCGACAAAAATTCGCTCATCGACTGCCGACTTAACGCGGCCCGAGCCTTTATTTGCGGTCCTCCTTGACCTCCTCGAATTCGGCGTCGACCACATCATCTTTACCGCCGGCACCGGCCTTGCCCGCACCTGCCTCGGCCTGAGCATCACCGGCCGGGCCGTCTTTCGCGCTTTGCTGGGCGTAGACGCGTTCGGCTAGTTTACCCGATTTCTCGCTCAATGCCGCGAGCTTGGCATCGATGGCATCTTTATCGTCGCCTTTCATCGCCTCCTTGAGCGCAGCGATAGCGTCTTCAATATCCTTCTTCTCGCCGGCTTCGACCTTTTCACCCAATTCCGTCATGGATTTGGTGGTGGCGTGAATCAGCGCGTCGGCCTGATTGCGCGCATTGACCAAACCGTGGAACTTCTTGTCTTCCTCGGCATGGGCTTCCGCATCCTTGACCATGCGTTCAATCTCTTCATCTTTGAGGCCGCTGGAGGCCTTGATGACGATCGACTGCTCCTTGCCGGTGGCCTTGTCCTTGGCCGAAACATTGAGGATACCGTTGGCGTCGATGTCGAAAGCGACCTCGACCTGCGGCACCCCGCGCGGGGCCGGCGGAATATCAGACAGATCAAACCGGCCCAGCGACTTGTTGGCATTGGCCATCTCGCGCTCGCCTTGCAATACGTGCACCGTCACTGCGGTCTGATTGTCATCGGCGGTCGAGAATACCTGCTGCGCCTTGGTCGGGATGGTGGTGTTCTTTTCGATCAACTTGGTCATCACCCCGCCGAGCGTTTCGATACCCAGCGATAGCGGCGTGACATCGAGCAACAGCACGTCCTTGACCTCGCCACCGAGCACACCGCCCTGGATCGCCGCACCGACGGCGACCGCCTCGTCCGGATTGACATCCTTACGCGGCTCCTGGCCAAAGAAGTTCTTCACCGCTTCCTGTACCTTGGGCATGCGGGTCTGGCCACCGACCAGAATGACGTCATCGACCTCAGAGGCCGACAAGCCGGCATCTTTGAGCGCGAGCTTACATGGATCAAGCGAGCGGCTGATCAAATCTTCCACCAGCGACTCCAGCTTGGAACGCGTCATTTTGATGTTCATGTGCTTCGGGCCGCTGGCGTCGGCAGTGATATACGGCAAATTGATATCGGTTTGCTGACTCGACGACAGCTCGATCTTGGCCTTCTCCGCCGATTCCTTCAGACGCTGTAACGCCAGCGGATCTTTGCGCAGGTCGATTCCCTGGTCTTTCTTGAATTCGTCGACCAGATAATCGATGACCCGCTTGTCGAAATCCTCACCACCCAAGAACGTGTCACCGTTGGTTGACAGCACTTCAACCTGGTGCTCACCCTCGATCTCGGCCATCTCGATAATGGAGATATCGAAGGTACCGCCACCGAGGTCATACACCGCGACCTTGGCGTCGCCGCGCTTCTTGTCCATGCCGTAAGCGAGTGCCGCCGCAGTCGGCTCATTAATGATGCGCTTGACCTCAAGACCGGCGATCTTGCCGGCGTCCTTGGTCGCCTGGCGCTGAGAGTCATTAAAATAAGCCGGTACGGTAATGACCGCTTCGGTCACGCTTTCGCCGAGATAGTCCTCAGCCGTCTTTTTCATTTTCATCAGCACACGAGCCGATACTTCCGGCGGCGCCATCTTCTTATCCTTCACTTCCACCCAGGCGTCGCCGTTATCGGCCTTGACGATCTTGTACGGCACCATGCCGATGTCTTTCTGTACTTCCTTGTCCTCAAACTTACGCCCGATCAGGCGCTTGATGGCGTACAGGGTATTGTGCGGATTGGTGACCGCTTGGCGCTTGGCAGACTGACCGACCAGGATTTCGTCTTCTGCCGTGAAGGCGACGACCGACGGCGTGGTGCGATCACCCTCGCTGTTCTCGATTACCCGAGGCTTGCCAGCTTCCATCACCGCCACGCAGGAGTTGGTGGTGCCCAGATCAATGCCGATGATTTTTCCCATAGTCCGAATTCTCCGTCTGTATGTCTCTAATCCGAGTGCGATTCATGCGTCAGGCGTGGGCCTGCCCGCAATTTCTTGCCATTACCGCCTAAGATTGGGCTGTTTTACGCCAATTCAAGCCTGCTGATCGAACTCGCCGCCCGCCTCGGTGCCCGGCTCACCGTACTCGCGCGCCGCCTTGGCCGCCTTCGACTCGTCGGCCGCGGGACCGCCGGTGGAAACGATCACCAGCGCCGGGCGCACCAGACGCTCGTTGAGCTGATAACCCTTCTGCACCACGTTGACGACCGTATTCGGCGCCACATCGGTCATGTGTTGCATGGACATGGCTTGATGTAACTCGGGATTGAATTTCTCGCCTTGCGGGTCGACCGCGGACAAGCCGAACTTATTCATGGCATCGCCGAGCATCTTGAGCGTCAATTCCACGCCTTCCTTGAGCTTGGCCGGGTCGACGTTATCGGAGTCGCTGAGCGCGGCGAGCCCCAGCTCCAGGCTGTCGCGTACCGGCAACAATTCGAGCATGAATTTTTCTAACGCGTACTTATGCGCATTCTCCAGGTCACGTGCGCTGCGTTTGCGCAAATTCTCCAGCTCCGCCTGCGTGCGCAGCACCTGGTTGTAGTGTTCGTCCGCCTTGGCGCGCGCATCTTCGAGCAGCAACCCCAATTCACCTTCGGATTCAGCCGCCGGCGCGTCCTCTGTCGGCTCGTCCGTGGACACATCCTGATCTTGATCCTCCGGAAGTTTTTCCTTTTTACTCATTAACTTTCTCCACATACTTAATGTCAACTCTTGATTTTTCGCGCATGAATGGAAAGGCGGATGCCAACACCACCGGGCGACTATGCAAACAGTTGAGGTTCAAGCTTTGGAATTCAAGGCCGCACCGAGCACTTTTGCGGTGATATCGACCACCGAGATGACTTTGTCATAAGCCATGCGCGTCGGTCCCAGCACGCCCAACACACCCAGGATCTTACCGTCAACTGCGTACGACGAAGTCACCAGACTGCAATCACCAAAGGCCTGATAGCCGGATTCTTCGCCGATAAAAATCTGTACGCCCTGGCCATGCAGACATTGATCCAACATATGCAAAATATCACGCTTCTTGTTGAATGCTTCGAATAATTGGCGCAGCTGGTGGACGTTGGAAAGCTCCTCGAAGGTCATCAAATTCGTCTGCCCGACCATCACATAACCATCGCCGTCGGCATCCTGTTCAAACACCCGCTCGGCCATTTCCACCGCTGCCCGCATCATCTGATTCATGCTTTCACGCGCATTCTTCATGTCGCGCAAAAGATCCTGGCGCAGTTGCGCGATCTGCTTACCACGGAACTGACTATTGAGAAATGCCGCGATCTGATGCAGTTCGTCGGTCGCGAACCGACGCGGCAACTGCACGATACGGTTCTGCACCTCACGGTCGTTGGTCACCATGATCACCAACACACGGTTTTCCGACAATGGTACGAATTCGAGATGACTGAGTTCCATCTGCTGTAGTTTTGGCACGGTCACCAGCCCGGCCAAGCGCGTAATGCCGGACAAGAATTCGGACACGCTGGCCAACACGCCCTGGGTATCCGTCTCCAATCCCAACTGCGCACGCAAATCCTCGACGCGCTGATCCTCAAACGGTTTCACCGCTACCAGGCCATCGACAAAGAAACGGTACCCTTGTACGGTTGGCACCCTACCCGCCGATGTATGCGGCGAACGCAGAAAGCCCAGCTCCTCCAGGTCGGCCATGATGTTGCGGATGGTAGCCGGACTGAGATCCAGTCCAGCGACTTTCACCAGTGCCTTCGAGCCGACCGGTTGACCGTTGTCGATATACTGTTGCACCAATACACGCAGGACGTGTTGGGCACGCTCATTCAGTCCGCCTGGGTTCCCCTTCACCATAATTACCCGCACTCACCCGACAACAAAAAATTGGTTGTATTAGCACTCGCTATCGTAGAGTGCTAATCTCGCCTCGTCAACAATCGGACGCCGCTATTCCGCAAGCCGCACCGATGCTAGTTGGCGCGACCGTATGGGCATGATAGTTTCGCGAAAATCAAATAAAAACCGAGTCAGCATGAACCGAAGCTTCAAAACCGTGGCGATCATCGGCAAATACGCTGATCCCAATATCGGCGATACCCTCAAGACGCTGCATCAGCAGCTGCGTGCGCGCAATTGTGCGGTAATCATCGACGCCGATACGGCCGCGAGCATTAACGGCCTGGACATACCCAGTGCCAGCCGTGAGCAGATCGCCCGGCAATGCGATCTCGCCATCGTGGTCGGCGGCGACGGCACATTGCTGGCCGCGGCGCGCTCGCTCAGCGATACCGGAATTCCGGTGCTGGGCGTCAACCTGGGTCGGCTCGGTTTCCTCGTCGACGTGTGGCCCGACGAAATCGCGACGCGCCTGGATCAAGTGCTGTCCGGGCAGTACACGGAAGAGGACCGTCTACTGCTACAGGCGCGTGTCGAACGCAACGGCAGCACGGTAATGGAAAGCGCGGCGCTCAACGATGTCGTCATCCACAAGTGGCAAGTGGCGCGCATGATCGAATTCCAAACCTATGTCGACGGCATGTTCGTGCACACGCACCGCTCCGACGGCATGATCGTGTCGACGCCAACCGGCTCGACCGCATATGCGCTGTCCGGCGGCGGACCGATCGTGCACCCGGGCCTGGACGCCGTCGTGCTGGTGCCGGTTTGCCCGCACACGCTCACCAACCGGCCGATCGTGGTCAGTTCCGCCAGCCGTATCGAAATCGTGGTTGGACAAATCGGTCAAAACGCCAGCCAAATCACCTGCGACGGCCAAGTCACCGAACGCGTCGAGACCGGCGACCGCGTCATCATTTGCGCCAAACCGCGCAAACTGCGCCTGCTACATCCGGTTGGTTACGAATACTTCGGCATCCTGCGCAGCAAGCTGCACTGGGCGGAGAATCCGTGAACGCTGCAGGTCGACGTACGAGAAAACAACACCGTTGGCTATTCCCCTTTGCCTCGCCCTCTTTTATCTTTAGCGCTGCATGTTGACGCATATCCATATCCGTGACTTCGCCATCATCGATCAACTCGAGGTGGAACTTGCTGACCGCATGACCGCCATGACCGGCGAGACCGGCGCCGGCAAATCCATCTTGGTGGATGCCTTGGGCCTCGCCTTAGGCGATCGCGCCGACGTCGGCGTTATCCGCGCCGGCAGTGAGCGCGCCGAAATCAGCGTCGGCTTCGATCTGAACGACTGCCCGGCGGCCCTGGCGTGGCTCGAACAGCAGGAGCTGAGTGACGACCGTGAATGCCTCATCCGGCGCGTCGTCAATACTCAGGGACGTTCGCGCGGCTTCATCAACGGCCGGCCGGTACCAATGCAGTCACTGCAGGAACTTGGCGAATTACTGGTCGATATCCACGGTCAACATGAGCATCAATCGCTGTTGCGCCGCGACATACAACGCCAACTGCTCGATGACTACGGCGGTAATAGCGCCGAAGTCGCGCGGCTGGCGTCGCTGTATCGAGATTGGAAACAACAATCGGCGCAACTGCAACGACTGCGCGACGCCGCCGACGACCGTGTTGCGCGCAGCGAGCTATTGCGTTTCCAGGTCGAGGAGTTGGAACAACTCGATCTGGCGGCCGGCGAAATCGATAGCATCGACGAAGAACACCGCCGCTTGGCCAACGCCGGAGAACTGCTCGAGTCCTGCCAATCGGCCTTGACCGCGTTGTACGACGGCGATGACAACACCGCCCACGACCGCCTTAGCCACATCAGCGCGGAACTGCAGCATTTGGCCGATCTCGATCCCGCACTGGCGCCCGTTCGCGACATACTCGCGGAGGCAGTGATCCAGGTCCATGAAGCCGCCGACTCGCTGCGCCGCTATACCGACCGGCTCGAACTCGATCCCGGCCGTCTGCAGTGGATCGAGGAACGCCTCGGCACCATCCACGATCTATCGCGCAAACATCGCCTCGGCGCGCATGAATTGCCCGGCCTGCTGCAAACGCTGCGCGACGAGCTCGACGGTTTGGTACACGCCGATGAACGTCTCGGCCAACTCGAGACCGACATCGAGCGTCTGCGCGAGGACTACGATGCCTGTGCGAAAACCGTCGGCAAGAAGCGCCGCGCAGCGGCCAAGCGGCTCAACGCCGAGGTCACCAGCATCTTGCAGGAGCTCGGCATGGCCGGGGCGCGCTTTGAGATCGCGGTCGAAGTGAGCGAACCGCCACGCCCGAGCGCGCACGGTTTGGAGAACATCGACTTTACGGTCAGCACCAACCCTGGACAGCCATTCGGTGCCTTGGCCAAAATCGCCTCCGGCGGCGAATTGTCGCGCATCAGTCTGGCCATTCAGGTGGTACTAGCCAACACCAGCCGCATCCCCACTCTGATTTACGACGAAGTGGACACCGGAATCGGCGGTGCGGTAGCGGAAGTGGTTGGGCGACGCTTGCGCCACCTCGGCGACGTGCGGCAAGTACTGTGCGTGACGCATCTACCGCAGGTCGCGGCGCAGGCGCACCGCCATTTGCAGGTAAGCAAACAAGCGGGCAAAGACAGCACACGAACCGGCATACAGGCACTGGATGACGAGGCGCGCGTCGAAGAGATCGCGCGCATGTTGGGCGGCATCGAGATCAGCGCACAAAGCCGTGCGCACGCGCGCGAGATGATCGATCGCGGTCAACATTCCGATCAGCCCGGCCAATCCGGTCAACGTGGACGTGGCGGGCGTCAACGCAAGGCGCGCGCCTGAACCGGATTCATTCCTTGGACTGGCATGCCTCGCAGATGCCATAGATATACAGGCTATGGTCGGTCATGCGGTAACCGGAATTCTCGGCGATCTCGCGCTGGCGCCGTTCGATGGTCTCATCCACGAACTCATCGACCTTACCGCAGCGCACGCACAAAATATGGTCATGATGCGGTCCGCGATTGAGCTCGAACACGGAGTGCCCGCTCTCAAAGTGATGCCGCATGACCAGATCAGCGGTTTCGAACTGCGTCAAAACACGATAGACCGTGGCCAGTCCGATATCTTCGCCGGCCTCGAGCAACTGCTTGTAGACATCCTCGGCACTGAAGTGCCGTTGGTCGTCGGCGGCCTCGAGGATCTCGAGAATCTTCATGCGCGGCAGCGTGACCTTCAAGCCGGCCTTTCTGAGATCTTTGGATTCCATGCCTCTACTCCCCTTCCAGCCTCTCCTATAGGATTCACCGGGTGCATCGGTTATTATCATCGCCGAAAATCGAGGCGGGCACTCCGATCAGATGAAAAAGCTTCTCATTCCTATTCTATGTCTTGTCAGCGTCGCTGTCACCGGTTGCGCAAGCTTCCCCTGGGTGTACAAAATCGACATCCAGCAGGGCAATGTCATCAGCCAAGACCAGCTTAATAAGGTCAAACCGGGCATGACCAAGAAACAAGTGCAGTTTTTGATGGGTACGCCGTTGGTGCAGGACCCATTTCACCGAGATCGCTGGGATTACGTCTATACCATGCGGCCCGGCGGTGAAAAACGCACTGAAAAGAAAGTCACCATGTATTTCGAGCACGATAAGCTGGCCAGTATAGAAGGCGACATGCGCCCGCAGCCGGGCGCGAAACCCAGCCGGCCGAAGTCCGAGACGGTGACCGTCAACCCGACCACCAAAGAAAATAAAGGCTTCTTCCACCGCCTGTTCAGCTTCTTCGGTTTCGGCTGAGCACCCGCCTCAGCCATCCTGTCGGTCACCGCCACCTTTGCGCGTGACCTTGCCCTGCGCGGCGCGCTGGCGGCGCACCTGCTTCGGGTCGGCAATCAATGCGCGGTAGATTTCGACTCGATCACCGGCGCGCAGATGCACATCCAGGCCGCTGAGTTTGCCGAATATGCCGACCTTGTTGACCTGCAGATCAATTTCCGGGAAGCGTTCGAGCAGACCGCATTGCTCGATCGCATCGCGCAGCGTTGCACCGGCGGCGACTTCCAGCGACAAAATCACCTGTTCCTTCGGCAACGCGTAGGCGACCTCGACGGCGATAACGTCAGTCGTTGCCATAAAGCTCGTATGCGCGTTTGCAAAACGCATCCACCAAACTATTGGCGATCTGCGTAAACACCGGCCCGATCACCATGCCAAGCACACGACTGGAGAAGTCAAAATCGAGGTCCAACGATACCTTGCAACCGGCATCTTCGAGCGCGTCGAAACGCCAAAACCCCTCCAATCGCCGAAACGGCCCTTCGACCAGGCGGATGCCGATCATTTTGCCGCACTGCAGGCGATTCACGGTCGTGAATGATTTGTTCAACGCGCCCTTGGCCAATTCGATGGTGGCGCGCACCTCATCGGCATCACGCGCCAGCACGCGCGACGACTTGCACCACGGCAGGAACTGCGGATAGGACTCAATATCGTCTACCAGCGCAAACATCTGCGCGGCGCGAAAAGGCACTAGCGCACTTTTATGGATTGTAGTCATGGATCACTTACGTTTTGATCGGCACAAGCCGCCAACACCACATTAACGTTGTATCAGCGCCCGCAACCAGGGAACAACACCAATGGCATCCAGGAACACGACGATGACCGCAAACGGCGTGACGAAACGGATAACGATATACCACAAACCAAATGCGAAACGATTGCCAACGTCCATCTCATCCTGCACGGAACGCTTCGCCATTACCCAACCGGCAAAAATAGCAATAAACAGTCCGCCCAGCGGCAGCATGATATTGGCTGTGAGATAATCGATCAATCCGAATGCCGTCATCTGGAAGAAACGACCGTTAAACGCGAATGTCGACAAGCCCACGCTGCCCGCTATCTTGTGCGCGATATCGCCTACGGTAACGCCGGTAGCGGAAAACACGGTGGCCAAACCGAGCAGCCAAGTCAAGCTGCCAACCCGTACGGTGGCGTCGACACGCGACAGACCGCGATTTTCCACCAACCACGCCACTGCCGGCTCGATCAGCGAAATGGCCGAACTCCAAGCCGCGAATACCAATAAGATAAAAAATAGCGTGCCGAAGAAACTTCCGCCCGGCATGTGCCCAAACGCCAACGGCAGTGTCTGAAAAATTAGACCCGGTCCGGCGGCCGGTTCCAGACCGTTGGTAAATACGATCGGGAAAATCGCCAAACCCGCCAATAACGCCACCGTGGTATCCGCCAGCGAGATCAAAATTGAGGTCTTGGCGATGGAAGTATCCTGGCGCATATAGGAGCCGTACACCATGATCGCACCCATACCCAAGCTCAGGGTAAAGAAGGCATGACCCATGGCGATCAGAATTCCGTTGGCGGAGATTTTGGAAAAATCCGGCCAAAACAGGAAGGTCACGGCCTGGTCAAACTTACCCAGGTCGAGCGCGTAGCCGACCAACAGCAGCAGGATCACGAACAAGGCCGGCATCATGATCTTGGTGGCCATTTCCAAGCCGCCGCGCACACCGCGCGCGACCACCACCATAGTCAGTGCCGTGAAAATCGTGTGCCACGCCAACAACGCCTCGGCGTCGGAGGTAAACGCTGCGAATATGCTGCGCACGCCGTCGGCGGTGGCGCCGTCGAACATGCCGCCGGCGGTACGAAATACATAGGCCAGGGCCTCGCCCGCGATCACGCTGTAGTAGGACATGATCAGAAAACCGGCGGCGACTCCGGCCCAACCTAATAATCGCCAAGCGCCGTGCGCACGCTCGTCGGCAATCAAGGCGCGCATGGTATTGATCGGGCTTTGGCGCCCGCGCCGTCCGAGCATGACCTCCGCCATCATGATCGGAATGCCGATCACGGCAATACAAATCAGATACACCAGCACAAAGGCGCCACCGCCGTTTTCACCGGTAATATAGGGGAACTTCCAAATATTACCGAGCCCCACCGCCGAGCCGGTAGCGGCCAACACGAAGGCCATGCGACTGGACCATTGGCCGTGCATGGAAGTGCGTCGAACGGGCATCTAACCTCCGGATTTGTTATACTTTTGCGCCATTTTGAGGCAATTCGCGCGTGCATACAACTGAGGCGTCTGCCGGACTTGGCAATCCTGACGAGGACACGCGGGTTTGCGGCGAAATGTTCGGTCGTCCGGGGACGATAACCGTCGCTATTGGGCGGGAAGGAACGGACATTTCAGCCATATGAGCTTTCCCGTAATCGATCCGTCCCACGTCCGAGCAGGCCCTGGTCCCTGCCGGTCCACCAACAAGGCTGTATAATCCCCCAATGAGTAAAGCCAATTCCAAGCCATCCAACACCATCGCGCTGAATAAAAAGGCGCGTCACGACTTCTTCATGGAGGACCGCCTCGAAGCCGGGCTGGTATTGCAGGGCTGGGAAGTAAAAAGTCTGCGCGCAGGCCGCGTGCAATTGCGCGACAGCTACGTCATCGTCAAGGATGGCGAAGCCTTCCTGCTTGGCGCCATCGTCACGCCTCTGCCAACCGCCTCGACCCATATTCAACCGGACCCTACGCGCACGCGTAAACTGCTATTACACCGCGACGAACTCAGCCGCCTGATCGGCGCCGTCGAGCGCAAGGGTTATGCGCTGATCCCGACGTCGATGTACTGGAAAAAAGGCCGCGCTAAATTAGAAGTGACGCTGGCGGTCGGTAAAAAGGCGCATGACAAACGCGCCACCTTGAAAGAACGCGACTGGCAACGCGAAAAACAGCGCGTGCTCAAACACGGCTAAGCACACAACCCAGCCGGCCACTTTTCCCCGCCCACCCAAAGCGTGCCACCGACGCGCGCCGATCACGTACGGGCTTGAACGAGCGCAATTGTGGTACCATATTGACTGTAACCAATGGGGGCGACTTGGATTCGACGTGGGTCGCGAAACCTGAGGGGCATGCCGAGGGGCAGATCACCTCGTTAATCTAGCTGCAAACCATATAGTTGCCAACGACGACAACTACGCACTCGCCGCTTAAAACCCGGTAGGGTGCCGTCTGACCGGAGCCGTGCTTGTGCGTCCGTCATCAGGCGTCGACTCTCACAAGATCGCGATGAAGCTCTCCCGGGGCCGAACCGTTAAATCTTTACTGGGATCGCCGCTCGTTTTCCCTGCCTGTCGGGTAGCTTGCGGTTAAACTAATAGACCGGATAAGCATGTAGAACCAACGGCGGAGTACTTGCGGACGCGGGTTCGATTCCCGCCGCCTCCACCAATAGCGAAGCCCCAACTGATATCAGTTGGGGCTTTTTTGTGTTCTGTAGCCGGGTACGCGTGCACGCCGCGACACCGCCAACGTTCTGTGTAGCACCATAGCGAAAAGCATCTACGTTGCGGCCGCAACGCATCATCGCGTGGGCGCGCCAGCGCCGGCATCGAGCGCAAACACCACTTCATGCGCTCGATGCCGAATGCATATATAGGTGTTTACCCTGATGCGCGCATTGGGAAAAACGGTAAAAAGCCACCCACATGGAAAGGATATTGGGTTAACATTTGTTACCAATTTGGTACGCTGACAAAATAATTGATTGCGTGTACTCACCGCAAAACGACATGGGGCACTCTGGTTTGGACATTATCAAACGCAATAATGTGCATATCGTGGGCGATTCCGGTCCCGTATTGATGTACGCACACGGCTTCGGCTGCAACCAAAAGATGTGGACTCGCGTTACCCCTGCATTCGAAACCACGCACCGTCAAGTGCTGTTTGATTACGTCGGCAGCGGCCAGTCGGATCTTTCGGCGTTCAACGTCAAGCGCTACTCGCATCTGCAAGGCTATGCCGATGATATTATGGAAATCTGCGATGCGCTTGAAATCAGCAGCGGCGTCACGTTGGTGTGTCATTCAGTCAGCAGCAGTATCGGCCTACTGGCGTCCATTAGCCGCCCACAGCTGTTCCAACGCCTGGTGTTGATCGGACCCAATCCCTGCTTTCTTAACCACCCGCCGGATTATTTCGGCGGTTTCGAACGCACCGACCTCGATGACCTGCTGTCTTTAATGGACCAGAATTACATCGGCTGGGCGCATTATCTCGCGCCGGTGGTTGCGGGCGAGTCGCTGGATAGTGCGGTCGCCGGCGAACTCTCTGACAGCTTTTGCTCCACCGACCCACTGGTGGCGCGCACGTTCGCCGAAGCAACTTTCTACGCCGATAACCGCGCCGAGCTGCCGCTGGTCTCGCGCCCGTGCTTAATTCTCCAACACAGTAAGGATACCTTGGCGCCATTGAGTGTCGGCGAATATCTGCATACACACTTAAAGGGCAGTACGCTGAAAATTTTGGAGGCCGGTGGTCACTGCGCCCACATAAGTCATCCCGGCCTGGTCGTCGAGGCAATAAAAGCCTACATTGCCGATTCTGCTTCTCCTGGCCACGAAACCCGCGCCGTATGGATGAGTTAAATCGGCTACCGTGTCCGATTCTCGTCACCGACGCGGTCGGGCGAGTGCTATTACCCAATACCGACATGCTGACCTTGGTTGGGCACGACGCCGCGCACTGGCGACAAAAGTCCATGGAAGATTTATTCCCACCCGCCGGCCGTATATTTTTACAAACGCACGTATGGCCCATGCTGCTTCGTGAAAATAGTGTTCGCGAAATTTATCTTTACATCAGTAACGCTCAGGGCGAGCGCACGCCGGTGCTGGTAAATTGCCGAGCCGGCGAATACGAACACCAGCCTTGTTACTATTGGGTATTTTTCGTCGCGCAGGAACGCAGCCGTTTCGAAGCCGAGCTTTTGAAAGCACGCGCCGAGGCACAACGTTCCGCGGACCGCCTGACGCAAGCCAATGCCGAGCTGGAAGCGGTGCACTCACAACTCGAGCAACGCGCCTATAACATTGAGATCGCCAACCGTGAACTTGCCGTCTTGAGCCGCAGCGATCCGCTCACCGGGCTCGGCAACCGGCGCGCGTTGTCTACCGCCATTAAGCGCTGGCAATCACGATCTGACAGCGACGCGCTGGCTTCGGTCTTGCTCATCGACGTTGATCATTTCAAAGCCGTGAACGATCAGCATGGCCATGACGAAGGCGATCGCGTCTTGGTGGCTTTGGCGCGCATGTTGGAAGCGAGCCTCGGCCCCAACGATCTCGCGGTACGCTACGGTGGTGAAGAATTTGCCTTGTGGTTACCCTCGGCCGATCGGACGCAAGCCGGCATAATCGCTGAACGCGTACACGACGGCGTGCAAAAAGTGTCGATCGAGGGCATGCCGATCACGGTCAGCATTGGCACAGCGACGCTCGGCAATTGCGCCGGCTCAGCGCTCATGCAACAACTCCTCGAACTGTCAGACATTGCGGTCTATCAGGCCAAAGCTGCGGGCCGCAATCGGACCGTTAATTCGATGCAAGCACCGTCTGTCGAGCGAAATTACACCGACCAAGCCGGCTAGCGCTCGCCGCGCTACGCCGCCAAGTTCATTCGTTCACGGCGAGTTTTTGTACGCCTGGGCCATCTAAATCTATGCTGCCACGCGACCGCGCATCGCGCTCGTGTCCGACTAGCCTCGGTGTTACAACAAGGGGAAATTTTGGGGCCAAATCAGGGGCTAAAGTACATTCGGCACGAGCGCCGAAGCGCGCCAGGCGACGGCTTCGCACGCCCATGTCGACTGACCGAAGAGCATTTCGGGCTAAAGAAACCGCCGCTGAAGTCGACAGACTAGGACATATTGGGCGTGCCCAGCGAGCGACCGCTGCTAGCCGCTCCGGCGACCCAAGTTGCGCCGCACGGGGTTTGACGCCGGTGAAACTTCCCACGTCATTTCGATTGGATCTGCGTATCACGTTGGCCAACACCACGTGACCTAAACATGATTCCTAACCGTCTACTGTGTATATTGCTGTTGTTGTTGGGCGCGTTGGATGTGGCGGCGGAAACCCGTGCCGCCATCTCGGTCAGCCACAGCTCCGATCGTCCAATCGGACAATATATCGGCTATCTGCGCGAGACACATGACAGGTTGTCGCTCGACGACGCCATGGCAGCCTACCGCAACGGCGCGTTTAAGATCAGCCGGCGCGCGGTGCTGGATTTCGGCATCGGCGCACGGCCGGTCTGGTTGCATCTCCAAGTAAAGAATGACCGCCCGCATGCGGTACCCCTACGACTGTCCGTCGAAACACCGTGGCTCGACCACGTCGACATCTATTTCCTGCATAACGGCCAGACGCAGGCGACTTACCACGTCGGTGACAGCAAACCATTTAGTACACGCGCCGTCGACAGCCGCTATTTCGCGTTTTCTCACCGCTTTGACGTCGGCATCAGCGACGTATTCCTACGCGTGCAGACGCCCGATCCGATGGTTTTACCCCTGTTCCTAACGTCGCCTGCACAGGCGGAAGCACGGGAAACACGACAGAGTTACGGTTATGGGTTTCTGTACGGCTTTTTGATCGCTTTGCTCGGCTACAACGCCATGTTATACGTCGGTCTGCGCAGACGCCGCTATATTCTCTACTCAACCTACTTGGGCATGTTTGTGCTGACCAACATGTCATACACCGGGCACGGCTTCGCATGGTTTTGGCCCGATCAACCCGGCTGGGCGCAGTGGTCCAATCCGATCTTGATGCTGCTCTACGGCATCAGTGGCCTGGCCTTCGCCGTGCGCTTTCTGAATGTACGCAAGCACTTTCCTCGCATATACAAAAGCATTCTGGCCTTTATCGGCGTATCTGCCGGTCTCATGCTGTCGACCGCCGCGTTCGACTCGCAACACTATGCATTATTGCTTGCCTTCGTTTTCATCTTTCTGTTCACCATGATCATGCTGACCATTGGCATCATCTCCGTGCGCAGCGGCCAACGCCCGGCGCGCTATTTTCTGCTGGCCGCCATCGCCTCGATGATCGGCGCCCTGCTGACCGAGTTCTCGGTCTGGGGCTTCATCCCCTACAACACCTGGACGTTCCATGCCGTCGACATCGGCATGCTGCTCGATGCGACGCTGTTGGCGCTGGCGCTCACCTACCAGTTTCGGGTTGGCCAAGAGCAAAAGCAGCGCGCCGAACGGCTAGCCACACTGGACCCGCTCACCAGGATCAACAACCGGCGGGCGTTCTACGATATCGCCGGGCCGATATGGAACCTGGCGCTGCGTCACGGGCGAAGTGTGTCCGTCATCCTAGTGGATATCGATCATTTCAAACGCATCAATGATGCTTACGGCCATGCCTACGGTGATAGCGTATTGGTGGAAACCGCCAACGTACTGGCGCAGACCATGCGCGGGCAGGATATCGTGGCCCGCTGGGGTGGCGAAGAGTTCATCCTACTACTACCCGAAACCGATCTCCACGAGGCTGCCGCGCTCGCCGAACGGTTGCGCGAAACAGTCGCCGACATCCGCTTGTATCACGCCGGCGTTGAAATTAAGTTAACGGCGAGCTTCGGCGTGGCACAGCGGCAGCAACACCATGCGAGTTTGGATGCGCTTATTTCCAGCGCCGACGACTATCTCTATCAATCCAAAGACGTTGGCCGCAATAAAGTCAGCTACGCGTAAACCTTGCGTCACCGTAGCATCGGGCCATTCCGTCACGATGATCACAACGGTAAGGGAACTCCCAAAGGCGCTGTGAACCACCTAAGACGAGTGAGGTTTTTGGCGCCAACCGTTGGCCGAATTTGTTCTAGACTTAATGAAAGAGGCCATTGTACTGCGCGCTTGGTGGGAGCCAAGCGAAGCGATTCCGTGCACATGAACTGGATCAGCCTGCACGCATATATAGGGCAGAAAGGCGCCGCTATTCTGTGGTGGCAGATGACTATTCGCGCGGTGCTGATTTTTCTATTTGGACTGGCGCTACTGCGCATCTTCGATCGACGCGCGTTCAACAAGTCCTCATCCGTCGATATTATCTTGGCTATTCTGGTCGGCTCCAACCTGAGCCGTGCGCTGACGGGTAACGCGAGCTTCGGCCCGACCTTAGCGGCTACAACGGCCATTGTACTGCTGTATTGGGTTATTACTGAACTAGCGTACCGGTCTAGCGTCGTCGGCTGGCTGGTCAAAGGCCGGGCCGAGCGGCTGGTAAGCAACGGCAAAGTGAATTGGCAGGCAATGCAGCGTCATGGATTCAGCGAAGGTGATTTGGCCGAAGCCTTACGCGAAAAAGGAATTACGCAATTGCAGCGCGTCGCGGCTGCCTATATGGAACGCGATGGAAGTGTCAGCGTAATTCGTAAACACTAGGCCCCTCTCGGACTTCGGCGATCATAACAAGGCATATCCGTTTCGGCGAAGTCATCAACGCGCCGCGTATATCCATTTCATCATCGGCTGCGATCAGCATCTCACCGCGGCGTTCGAGGGAGCGTTGAAAGCGATTGCACCACGCGCTCCGTCGCCTCCAGCGCCCCTTCCAGGTAGCCACCGAACCCAGCCGCAGTCTCGGTGCCACCGAAGTATAGTTTGTCATCCCAGTAGGCTTGCCGCAGGTACGCGTGACCGTATTGTGGATGCCCCGGCGCGGGAATTTGATCCTCCGCTGTTGCAGTCGACGGTTCTTGTGACCAGTCCATCAAAATAATTTCTTCCGGTTGCGCCGCATCCTTGCCCAAGAGATGAACCAACTGCTCGACAACGAGGGTTTTGAGTTCACCGCGCCTTTGGTCGCGAACGGCCGCCGGCAAGGCGAAAAAGCCAGATAACGCCGCCTGCGTGCCATCCGCCGAGCTGGCATCGTATATTTGCCCTAATGCAGCGCCTGGATAAACAGCCATGGCATTGCCGGAGAAGCCGGCATCGCGCCAGAACGCACGCCGATAACGCACCACGGCCTTGGCCTGCCCCGCCATCCAGGTGGCCATGCTCGACATTAATTCGCACAGTGAACTGTCGAGCGCCGGTTCGAAATCCACCGTTGCGGCTAACAGGCGCGGCGGTATTGTCACGATCACCTGTTGCGCCTTGACGTTGAACGCAGACGATTCACCGTCAAAGCACAGCTCGACGTACGCCGAGTGGTCAATCACACGTCGTAAGGTGCAATTCGTTTTCAACGATTGCGGCGGCAGATGTGGCAGCAAGACCTCGATCAAGCGGCACATGCCGCCGGTGATACGCCGCGCTGGAGCATAGGTGTCATAATCGGTGTAGGCTTCCGGCGGCTGCCCTTTACTGTGTTGATAGAGGGATTTGCCGCTGTTCCATTGCGGATAGGCTTCAAGACCGTATTGGTCAATAAAATGAGCCAGAAAAGGCTGGAATTCCGGCCACATCCAGCTTGGTCCCAAATCGTGACGAAACTCGCCCTCGGCCGGTTGAGTAGCGATACGGCCGCCGAAACGGCCGCGCGATTCGAACACGGCAACGTCGTGTTGATCAGCTTGCAGGCGTTGCGCGAGTGACAACCCGGACAGTCCGCCACCGATTATCGCGATGCCTATCATGATTGATAAAACCTCTGATCCATTAGCGGGCGCATGAAACACTACGACCAAAACGCACACGGTAAAAGCGTCACCCTACTGCGAGCACATAGCGATTCCATAATATGATCGTCGCCGCGCCAACGTTACAAGCGGCCTGCCACGCTCACAATTGTCCGCAGCGTTCCACTGCGGTAACCCAATACACACCCTGTCCGGCCAAGTAGCCGCGAGTACCGTCACCATCGGTCTGACAAAGCTGACTCAACACGAGTTCCACGTGTGCGTCTTCCAGCAAGATGTCGCCACGTACACGCGGAGTATAACCAACAACCTTGTCACGCGCCGACAGCAATGGATCATTTTCCAGCTGCACGCCGTGCCCCTCGACACGACTGAAGCTAAAGTCGGCGACTTGCGCCATGGCGCGCAAACGATCCGCCACTTCTTGCTGCGCATTCGTGTGGATGATTAGAGTGAGAATCTTCATAACGATTGCTCCATGCTGGATCGTCTATCGCGCCGTTCGGCGCGACCTTCCAGCCAGGCGTAGAGCGTTGGCAATAACACCAGCGTAAGCAGCGTCGAGGTGAACAAGCCGCCGATCACGACCACCGCCAACGGTCGTTGTAGTTCCGAACCCGGACCCGTGGCGATCAAAAGCGGCAGCAGGCCGAGACTGGCGATCAGCGCGGTCATCAACACGGGTCGCAACCGTCGTTCCGCTCCCTCTTGTACTGCCTGCAATACCGTCCGCCCGGATTCGCGCAGCTGGTTGAAGTAGGTCACCATAACCACGCCGTTGAGCACCGCCACGCCGAACAGCGTAATAAACCCAACCGACGCGGGAACAGAAAGGTATAAACCCGATAGATATAAACTAATTACGCCGCCGATCATGGCAAACGGAATATTGAGAATAATCAAGCCGGCTTGGCGCAACGAACGGAAGGTGGTAAACAGCATGACAAAAATGAGTGCGACGGCAATCGGCACCACCATTGCCAGGCGCGCTGAGGCTCGTTGTTGATTTTCAAATTGGCCACCATAACTCACGTAGTAACCTGGTGGCAATTTTATCTCGCGATTTAGCACCGCACGCACGTCGTTCACGAAGCCGACCACGTCCCGACCTTCGACATTGGCCTGGACCACCACTTGGCGTTTAGCCGACTCGCGCGTAATTGCCACCGGACCGTCCACCTCGTACAAACGAGCCAGACTGCTCAGCGGGATATTTTCTCCTGCGGGTGTCGCCACGCGCAATGCGCCAATGGCGACGGGCGTCGTGCGCGCATCAGACGGATAACGCAACAACACACCGATACGCTGGTTACCTTCGATGATCTCGGTAACGACGCGTCCACCCACGGCCAGTTCCACTAGGCGATTGACGTCCTCTACATTGATGCCGTAGCGCGCCACCGCTTGCGGTTCGATATCGACCTGCAGATAGATCTGACCGGAGAGGGGCGCGCGAAACACATCGACGGCGCCGGGGACGCGGTTGACCAGCGCCTCAATCTGCCGCGACTTCTGCTCCAGCGTCTGTAAGTCATCGCCGTATAGCTTGATCGCCATTGCCGCACGCACTCCGGTCAACATTTCGGACACGCGCATGTCGATCGGCTGGGTGAACGCGTAGTCGATGCCGACAAAGCGGTTGAGCTTGTTACGTAACTGTTCCTGGAACTCGGCCAGACTTACGGTCCATTGCTCGCGCGGTTTTGTAATAATAAAGTTGTCGGTCTGATATAACCCCATCGGGTCCATGCGTAACTCATCGGCACCGGTACGCGCGACGACGCCGATCACTTCGGGCAACTCCATCATCGCCTTTTGATATTTTTCATCGAGCGCCAGCGAACGTTCCAGCGAAATGCTCGGTAATTTCTCAATAATTACCACCGTGGTGCCCTCGTCCATCACCGGCATGAACTCCTTGCCGATAAAAGGGAACAATGCCATCGCCAACAGCAACAGGAACACCGCACCACCGACGGCTGTTTTGCGCTTCGACAGCGCCCACCGCATAAGCGGCATATAGATGCGCTTCAACCACCGCAACACTCGCCCATCTTCCTCGGCGCCGCCGCGCATCAGCAAACTGGCCAACACAGGAATGACTGTCAACGATAGAATCAATGAACCTATCAGCGCAAAGGAGATGGTCACTGCCAGTGGCGTAAACATTTTCCCTTCGAGCCCGGATAGACTGAACAACGGCAGAAAAACGACAATGATGATCAGCACACCCGAAATTACCGGGGTAGCCACCTCGAGTACCGCTCGATAGACCAGATGTACGCGACTTACGCCGGCAGCGGTGCGGCTAAGTTGGGTATGAATGTTTTCTGCTACCACCACGGCGGCATCCACGAGAATACCGATAGCGATCGCAAGTCCACCGAGCGACATGAGATTGGCACTGACACCGAACACGCGCATTAGTACAAAGGTGAACAACACCGATAGCGGTAAAATCAGGGCCACGGTCAATGCAGCGCGCAGGTTGCCGAGCATTACGATCAGCACCAGCAACACCAGCACCACGGCTTCCGTGAGTGCCTTCTCTACCGTCCACACGGCCTGCGTAACCAACTCGGTTCGATCATAAAACGGTACGATGCGCACGCCTGCCGGCAAAGCCGA
The DNA here is from genome assembly GCA_030147845.1 of Gammaproteobacteria bacterium. GTDB lineage: Bacteria > Pseudomonadota > Gammaproteobacteria > JASBUN01 > JASBUN01 > JASBUN01. The sequence goes on along the minus strand of JASBUN010000022.1, from coordinate 86,462 downwards.
CTTCAGTGCGGCCAGTTCCTGCTTGACGCCGTCAACCGTGGCGCGACTGTTGGCGCCCTTACGCAATAGTGCCAAACCGGTGACTACTTCACCCTGCGCATCCGCTGTCACCGCGCCGTAACGGGTCAGGGAGTTGATACGTACCTCTGCGAGATCACGGACATGTATCGGTACACCTTTAGGTGAGGCCACCGTGATGCTGCGTATGTCGTCAATGGTTTTGAGCTGGCCGACGGTACGCACCAGCAGGACCTCGTCGTTGCGGTTGATGCGGTCACCACCGGCGTTGCGGTTGTTGGCCTGCAGGGCGGCTTGCAGATTCGCGACCGTTAGTCCGTGTGCAAGCAGGGACGCAGGATCGGCGACCACCTCAAACACTTTGACTTCACCGCCGAGCGAATTGACATCTGCGACGCCATTGACGGTGCGTAGACGCGGCCGAATCACCCAGTCCTGGATACGGCGCAATTCACGGTTGCTGTACCCTTCGCCTTCGACGCGATACATATATCCTTCGCCCAACGGCGTGGTGATCGGACCCAGCCCGCCCTCTACGCCGGCAGGCAGGTCACCCCATACCAGATTGAGTCGTTCCGCCACCTGTTGGCGCGCCCAATAGATGTCGGTACCGTCCTCGAAGTCGATGGTGATGGAACTCAACGCGTATTTGGTCACCGAACGCAGTACCGTCTGGCGCGGCAGACCCTGCATCTCGGTTTCGATGAGGTAAGTAATGCGGCTCTCGACCTCGGTCGGCGACAGGCCGGGGGCTTTGACAATGACCTGCACCTGCGGCGAGGCGATATCGGGAAAGGCATCAATGGGTAGCGTACGAAATGCCCATAAACCAGCCGCTGTCAGCGCGACGGCCAGCAGCAGCACCATCAGCCGCTGTATCAGCGAGAAACGGATCAGCGCAGCAATCATGGCCTACTTGCCCCCCTGATATTGCCAGTGCGACTTCAATTCCGCCACGCCGCCACTCACGATCGTGGTGCCGTCGGCGATGCCACTGCGCACGGGTATCCAGTCTTTCGCCGGCGCGCCGACCTCGATCTTTACCGGCAGAAAACGCCGTGCGCTCAAAACCTGGAACACGAATGCCTGGTCACCGATTCGAAACACCGCGCTGGCCGGCACCATCAGACCGCGTTCGGCTACTCCACTGAGAACGACGCGCGTATACATACCCGGACGCAAGCGGCGGTCGGCATTATCAACCACGATGCGCCCGCCCAAAGTCTGGCTCTGCGCTTCCACCTCACCGCCCAGCGACTGCAATTCGCCGCTATAGCTACGCCCCGGACTCGCACTAACGCGGACCTCCGCCGCGGCGCCGACTTTGATCAACGGCAGGCTCGCCACCGGAACGCGTACCTGCGCCCACAGGCGCGACAGATCGGCAACATGGAAGGCCGTCTGCCCGGCGCTGAGCAATTGCCCCGATTCGATTTGTACCCGGGTGATCATGCCGTCGATGGGGCTGGTCAAAGCAAATTCCGCCAGCCGGTCGGGCTTACGCGCCAGTGTTGCGATCTGCCTGTCGGATAAGCCCGTCAGCGACAGCAGGCGACGGCGAGCGTCAAGGGTGGCGCGCGCGCGTTTGTATTCACTGTCGACGTTGAGCCAACGGCTTTCGGCTACAATGCCGTCTTTCCATAGACCTTGGATGCGGGTGCGCTCGGCACGCGCTAATTCAAAACTGGCTAGTGCCTGCAGATAATCCGCCTGCGCCTGCCCCAGGTCATGACTGCGCAAACGCGCCAATACCTGCCCCTTGCGCACCGTTTCATGCTCGACCGCCATCAAGGCGACGACGATGCCGCCTACCACCGGCGTGACACGGTGACGTTTACGTCGATCGGCGCTGAGTGTACCGTTCAATTCCAATTGTGGCTGTACCTTGCGCATGGCAACGCTGGTCGTGCTAATCCGTACATTGGCAAGTTGCGCGGCAGTCAACTCGATTTCAGCCGCTGTAACCGACATGGACGTCAACGCAAATACGGGGATAAGGACGTAGAAAAATATAAACTTAATCATTGGCGGTGCTCCTGTTCTGTCGTCGCCAGCAGGCGTCCGGAGACAAGACGCAACTCCGCCGCCTCCAACCAGGCTTGCTGCAGCAATTGCAGATAGCGTTCATAGGCATCGAAATAGGTGTTGTTGGCGTCGATTAATGCCAGTAGTTCCACTTCGCCCATGGCGTACGCTTTACGGGTCAGCGCAAAGACCTTGTCAGCCGGAACTAACACGCGCGTGCGAAAATGATCACCCAGTTGCATCAGGTGATGTAGATGCAGAAAGCTCTTTTGCAGACGGCTGCGTAAATCGCGCTCCAACGCCAGCAACTGGGTCTGCACCTCGATGCTCTGTGAACGCGCTTCGGCAATGCGGCCGTTATTTCGGTCCCATAGGGGAATGGTGATTGCCAGGCCGATACCGGTCACTTGCTGGCGCCGCCCGGCAAGAATGTCGCGTTCACGAAACAGACGCAGCTCAGGATCCGGCAGGCGTGCGGCGCGCGCTACACGCACGCCGGAGCGCGCCGCCGCCAGCCGTTGGCGTGCCGCTTGCAAGGCGGCATGCTGCGCCAGGCGCGCCTGTAGGCTTTGTAGTGACGGCAAGTCGGTGAACGGCTTGAGTGGTATCAGCTGTGGTGTGCGCTGTGCCGGCAGTTCCAGATAGGCGCGAAAACGGCCGAGCGCTTCGTTGTACGCACCTTCGGCTTTATCCAGGATCTGCTGCGCAGACTCCCGGATAAGATCCAGGCGTAGCCGTTCGAGACGCGCGAGCTCACCGGCACGCTCGCGCCGTCGCCCGATACGCTGCAGCTCATCGGCAAGTTGCAACCGTTGTTGCGCCAGTTGTAGCCGCTCGGCGCTTAGCTGCAACGCGTGATAGCGTTGCGCCACCTGCGTTTCCACGCGTAATAGCAAATAACGGCGTTCGGCGCGAGCGGCATTGAGTTCGGCGCCGGCCGCGTTCTGTTGGTAGCCGATGCGGCCGCTCAACGGCAACGGCTGGCTGACCGACAACTGGCTAAAATCCGTGCCGCCGGCGCCATCATCTCTGCCCAGCTTATCGTCCACGCGTAGTTCGATACGCGGATTCGGCCACACACCTGCCTGTTGCAAAGCCCCTTGTCTGGCGTCAACGGCCGCCTGTGCGCCACGCACCTCCGGCGCTCTTTCGATAACTCGCCGAACACTCCGCTCTAACGTCCATACGTCGTTGGCTTGGGCCAAGACGGGTCCGAAACCGATTAGCAAACCGAGCAGTGCACCAGGCATCGACGCCAACATCGGCCGGCGGCGGCGCAGCCCAATAAGACGACACAGGCAATACCATAGGGTCAATTTTTTTAGCATGTTCACTCCCCGCGGGACGCCTCCGTGCACACCCCCGCGCAATCTCATCAATGACGCAACGGCACAGCACCTGCGTGCGAACAAACCCATGCAGGCGCGTACACGCGGTGCTGTCAGTGATATGTGGAGTTAACGCGGCTGTGCGCGTAGTGGGGGTCTAAGGCTACGTAACAGAAAGACAGGGAGGAAGAGCCGATAGCGACGCCACGAGATTTTCGCCAGCAGCTGTAACGGCAGGAGTAACAGCAACACCGCGAACAAGGCAACCGAGATCGAACCCAGATTCAGCTTCTTTTCCAGTCCGTGTTGCGACAAATCGATTTGTGCAGCCTCGTCGGAATACGCGATTTCCGGATTACTGAACTCGAAATGAACTTGCGTCACGTGCTGATGATCCGATATCGACGAATCATGGTTGTAGGCATGTACGTGCAAACGCGCGCCCTGAACGAACACCAAGGCAAAAGCCAAGTAAGCCAGCCAAACAATGTTCGAGAATGTGCTCGCGTAGGTTCGCGTCATGACGTCGGGACGCTATCGATTCAGGCTGCCTGAAGCAACCCATTTAGCCACAGTGCGTCAACAGTACCGCATAATGGATCCACCAATGTGGATTATTTTGTTAAAAATTTTAACGTCTGACAGACCAAAGTCGGTATGGCGCACGGTGACCGGCGCGAACAGGCGACCACTCCGCGCCATCTCTGCAGGCCACATCAGCGCTCGTGCACCCATCGCGATGCGATCGGCGTTGGCACGCACGGATGTCGCCGGCGTCGCACTAAAACCGCGTTCAAGCATTGATTACCCGGCCTCAATGGGCAAACATCGCCAGCCCACCTCATGTGCCGACACGGCACATCGAAAGTACGTCGGTAAGCGTTAGTCGCGATTAAGTCGCCGCACAGGTGTGAAAATCGTTGTCGCATAGAGACGGTCATTTTCGCCATTGAAACAAGGGGCTAAGCGCGCTTTCGGCGATCTCGCGTCGCCGATTGGCAACGTAAATCCACTAGCCAGTCACCGTTATCGCCCTTCGCTCGTCCTGACAAGGCTATCAACGCATTGAGTTAAATAACAAAAAAATAACATGGCACGCAATCTGCCTTCTCTCGACTATGTTTAGCTTCGCTGGCCTATGCATAGGGTGTGCGCCGCAACATGGCAACGCTCGGTGTTTCACGCACGCAATACTTAAGGAGTTCAACATGACACTTATTTCCCGAACAAAAAATATGTTTTCCATACTGGCGCTGGCGTTATGCCTTGGCGCGGTACCCGCGTTCGCAAACGACAACGCCACTGGCGAACAGCATTCCGACACTTGGATCAAAGCGTCCATCGTCACCCGTTACACGGTCAACAAGCACCTAAATCCGTTCAAGATCGATGTCGATGTCAACCAAGGCGTGGTCACACTGCGCGGAAAAGTCGCAAAAAAAATCAACAAGGATCTGGCCGAACAAATTGCGCTCGGTGTCGAGGGTGTACATGACGTCCACAATAAGCTGACCGTCGACGGCAGTGCCGCGAAAGCAAGTAGCAGCGGTGGCGTCATGGATACGGTGCGCGATAGCGCCATTACCGCGAAAGTAAAAAGCAAGCTGTTGCTAAACGATAATACGCACGGATTGGACATCAAGGTCGATACCACCGGGCGCGTAGTCACGCTCAAAGGCAACGTCAGCAGCGATGCCGAGCGCCAGCTTGCCGAACAGATCACGCGCAACACCGATGGCGTGACCGATGTACGTAACGACCTAGTGATTAGCGGGAAAAATCGGTAAGAACGGACCGAAGGGGTTACGCGACGCCGATTCACTCAACTAAGTCAATCGGCGTTGCGGGCCACACTGAATTCGACACCAACGGAGCGGACTCATGACCCACATCGTCGCACCGCAACCTATCATCGCCTTGATCGCCGGCGTACTTATCCTGGTGATGCCGCGACTACTCAACTTTATCGTCGCCATTTACCTCATCATCATCGGCATCACCGGCTTGATCCACTAATGTGGGAGAAGTGAATTACGGCAGGGACGCCGTGCCCTCCAGCACCGGGTAGACCATTTGTACCCGATCCGATGTCAGTCCGGGACCCGGCGGCGCTAATGTGCGGCAGCTATACAGTTCCATATCAGACAATTCGCCGGCGACCTGAACCAGGTCGGCGAGTCGAAGCCCCTGCCGGGCCAAAAAGGCAAGATATGTGTGGCGTAACGCGGCGGCATCCACCTCGCGGGCTCTGGGTACAGCGCCGTACACCGCCACCGCCGCAACTGCTTCGTCCAATTCTTTCGGGCTATGTGTCCGCCCCTGCTCATTGCTCCACAGCAGCGGTCGGCAGTCATCATCGCCGCTTTCGGCGCGCGCGGACCACAGCGTATGCAGCAGGCGCGCCATCGGTACGTCGCGGCTACCGTTGACGCGGATGCGATTATGCTGCAAATCAATATCCGACCAGCGCAGGCGTGTCGCTTCCGCGGCAGTCAATCCGCTGAGCAACGTTGCAATCAGTGCGCGCTTGGCGTCATCGGCCGCCACCAGCATAGTCTCCACTTCGTCCGGCGACAGCTCGCGCATACGCGCCTGCACCAGTGCCTGCGGATTCCGCATCGGCGATAACAGTGGCGCGCCCGGCGCCGCGTCCAAGACCGTGCGCGAACCCGCGACGAAATACGGCATTGGCGGCGCCGGTGTTTGACCGCGACCGCTACGCCGCTCGGTAAGAAACTCCCATATCCAAATCGCCACCAAACCAAGTGCCAGCGCCACGGCAACGCTGATTCCGGCATCAACGGCATAGTCGGGGCGAATCGGCCGGCCTGGAACGGAGGCCGGCTCAAGCACTCGAACGGCAGGTAAATAACCGACATGCCCTGCCTGTGCCTGGATTTGCTGCTGTTGCACGGCGCGATGCATCGACTGCAATTGATCGAGCTCGTCACGCATGGCCCGATACTCGGCCAGTCGCGCACTGAACGCGGCGGCGCGCGTTTTGCTCTCCCGATATTGCGCACGCAACTGGGTGGTTACGCGCGTGGCGCTCACTAACGCCTGTTTGGCATCGGATACCGCTGCGAGCTGACTGTTGCGGCGCGCGCGCTTGAGCTCCTGTTCGATGTCCGCGAGGCGCTTGCGCATCGACGCCGCGTCGCTGTCCAATGCCATATAATCCGGTGTAAAGCGCTGACGCAGATCGGATATCTGCTGTCGCAGCGTAATTGCGCTTTGGCGCAAACTATCCAGGCCGGGCTGGTCCTGCGCGCGCACTTGCGGTTCACCGCGGGCGATGGCTTGGCGTAATGAGGTCAAGCGCGCCGCCGCTATCGCACGAATCTCATCGGCCTTATCGAGCGATGCGCTAAGTCCTTTGAGTCGCGCCAAACTGCGGTTTTCCGCGCGCTCGGCAGAAACGATGCCGTACTCGCGGCGATATTGATCGAGGCGGCTACGAAGCACGCTTACCCGCTGCCCGATGCTTTTTGCGCGACGCAGCAAATCGGCGCCGGTGGCATCCGCATCACGTATACGCGATACCGCGTAAGCGTGCAGATAGACATCAACCCAGCGCGCCAGAATCGCCGTCAGTAGCGGCGGCGATAAACCTTCAGCGTGCAACTCCACCAGGTTCGCGCCCTTGACCGGCACCACACTGAGCATGGCCTGAAGATCGGGCAAGGTCTCTGGCATGCCGGTGGACTGCGGCATGGATTTACGTAGATCATGAAAAAGCGAGGCGATAATCGATTGGCCGATGATCATTCGACTTTGTAAGATGGCGCTGTCGTCGGTCGCCGGCACCGAAACGCCGCCGTTGGATGTTGCGCCGGTCAGGTCCGGAACGATCGCCAATAATGCGGTGCTGCGGTATACCGCCGGGCGCGCAAACGTGTAGACCAAACCGATAGTCGCCGCGACCACGAACACCAGCAAAAAAATCCGCACGCGGCGATAGCCACGAACAGCGCCAACGGGCGTGACATCGGTTTCCGGTCCGCTGCCCGACGTCGGCGACAACAACACCTGTACTTGGGAATTTGTCATCGCTACCGGCCCCGGCACCATCGTAATAATGAGGTAGCGTCATAGCTCCGCCCAGCCGCGATCGCCTACACCCGCCCATCTCCTAGTCTATCGATCCGGCGCGCTTCGGCAAGTCCTACCAATGGCATAGATCCGATGCAACTGATCTGCGGCTCGGGCGCCGCCTTCACGCCATATTCACATTTGAAGCGCACACTGGACCTTACCTTGGAACGGAACCGGAGACCATCCCATGGGCCTATTGACCCCATACTCGATCAGCCCCGCAAACAGCATTCTTGACGCTCATCTCGATGCCGTTTTGGCCCTGTTGGACGAGCTTTTCGCCGCCCCCTGCATCCACCATTGCGCCATCGACTTTGACGCCGATCACGTGCTGCTGTCGCGCCGTTGGAAACGGCAACGCAACGTAACCCTATACACGGCGACACACTTCCTCAACGGTACCGTCGCGCGCGCCTTCGACGTTGCCGACGATCGCAACCGGCGCAGGGACAGCACCTCGCGCGCCTTGGCGGCTATCGCTATTTTGCGCCATAGCAGCAACCCGCAAATCTGCCAAGCTTCGATCGACGCGGAACGCGAGCAGGTCATTTTGCGCCACGTCGACGCGACCGTGCGCACATACACCCTGGCGCAGTTCCCCATGGCACACCAGCCTACACCGCGGGTCGCCTGATAGCCCCTGAGGCACCCTGCGCCGCCTGTGCACCAAGCTGGGTCCACGCCAGCATGGTATTTCCACCGCTGTGCCGCGGACCGACTCAAGTTTTCGCCCTGCGGGCCGCTTTTATAGGGTATCGAGGCCGCATATGCTGGCGTTTTGGCGTGGCGGTACGAATCCAATAACGCAGAGGTGCTCGTGCCTAACACCCTCAATAGCTTCATCGATGATTTCGCCGCCCTGGTATCGCCGCCCGAAGTATGGTTCCGCATCAATGAGGTGGTGCAAAACCCGCACTCATCGGCATCAGATGTCGCCGACGTTACTGCGCGTGATCCTGCACTAACGGTAAAACTACTCAAAATCGTCAATAGTCCCTTTTATAATTTTCCGACCCGCGTCGACACCGTTTCCCGAGCCGTGACCATTCTCGGCACGAGCGAATTGTTCACGCTCGTGACCGCCATCTCCGCCGCCAAGGTATTCGCGAATATCCCCAACAACTTGGTGCGTCCGACGACGTTCTGGCGACACAGTATTTGCACCGGCATCATGACGCGAAAATTAGCGCGACAATGCAACGTGCTGCACCCGGAGCGCCTCTACGTTGCCGGCCTGCTGCACGACATCGGTAGTCTATTGTTGTATCGAAAATTTTCCGAAAAGGCGGCCAAAGCGGTACTGGCCGCCAATGGCGATGAACAAGTGCTATACCATCTCGAGAGCGAAATATTCGGCTTCAACCATGCCCAGATAGGCGCCGAACTGATGCGCCAATGGAATCTGCCGTCGACATTGGTCGAGGCCATCAAATACCATCATGACCCGGCACAGATGCCTGGCGACAGCTTTGACAGCGCGCTGGTGCATATCGCCGATACCGCCGCCAATCGCCTCGACTATGGCTGCTTCATGGAACACTCCGCTGACGCCACGCTGCTACCCGATCCGGCGGTGTGGCGCATGACCGGGCTTCCCGCGCAGGCGCTGGAACAAGCAGTCGAAGGTCTGGAGGAAGAGCTCAATGCGGCGGTTGCGGTATTTCTCCCGGAAGACGTCGGTTCACGCTAACGCCTGGCGGACGGCGCAGATCAGATAACTAAGCCCTCAAGCCGGAAGCAGCTCGTCGGCGTCTGCCGCGCCACTACGATTCATTAATGCGTTGATCGCACGATCGAGTAGCGGCGCCTGCGCCAGAACGCGTGCGCGCCCTGCCCGAAGTTCGGTGGCCAGACCATGGACAGTCTTCTCCGCCACCTTGAGTCCCTTGCGGTTGACGAACAGACAGCATGACGTCAACGGCGACTTCCACGCCAGTTTGGCGCGGACCGGATCCTGATCCTCGACGATAAACTCGACCCACTCGCCGCAATTCAACGACTCCGCCATGCTGACGAACTGATCGCGGAATTCATCGGCTTCGCTATCACCGCCGGCTCCCGGCGCATGCAGCACGATCTCTTCCACATTGTCGGAAAACAACTGTTCGACATCCGAGCGCAGAAGTTCTATCTCCTCGGCTTGGTTGTCACCGCGCAAGCTCTGTTCCATGTCGTTGACTTCTTCGCGCACGCTTTCGATCAGCTCGTCAACCTCGCCACTGCTCGGTCGTGCGTCGGCAGACACGTCCGCGGCGCCATCTTGCCCGGGTGTATGGACGTCAAACAGGGTCGGAACATACATCGGCCCTTGCGCTTCGGATACCGCCGGCAAACCGACCGGTGCGTCGATCAGTGTCGCGCGCGGCCGCGGTGGGTAGACGATCTCGCGATGGACCCCGCCATTGACTGTCTCGGCGTGTAGATTGGCGAGTTCCTCGAAGAAAGTGTCAATCGTTTCCGGGTGCGCGGAGGCCAACTCCATACCTTTGCGTACATCTTCGATAATGCCGGGAATCATTTTTACCAATAACCGTCCGCCTTGCGCCGTCTTCTTGGGCGTAATGCTCCACAGCAGATTATTGACTGTCTTGATATGGCTGGCCCACTCCTGGCTGTCCTCGCCGTAGCGGTGCATGGTAATCAAAAGCGTATTTTTCCAGGTGGTGCGGAGAAACTCGGCGATGAAGTCCGGCATATTGGCACGCGATGCCCACATGTCGATCCACGCTTCGGTGCGCTGCTTGGCGAATTCGACGCGCTCTTTACCTTCTGTGGTCTTTTTGGTGCGCTCTTCGAATAACAACGCGCGCTCGTTTTCCACTTCGAGAAAATCGCGAAATTCGTCCACCAACACTTGAAAAATATTCGGGTCGTCTTCGAACTCGGAAAGCACACGGTCGACAACGCTGGTGACAGCGGCCACCAGCGCATCACCGTCGCGCGCAGAATCGTCTTCCCAACCGATCGACGCGCGTGCCATTTCATTCAACAACTGGCGTGCGGGGTGTTTTTTGCGGTTGAAAAAGTCTTGATCCAACAATGCCAGCTTGAGCATCGGGATTTGCAAACGCGCCAATAACGCTTTGACCGCATCCGGAACGCTCTCATCTTCGAGGATATAATCGAAAATCATGGAGACCATGTTGATGGTCTTTTCGTCCGCGGCGCCGCGACCCGGGCCGATGGCGCCCACGCGGCGGGAAACATCGAGAATCTGCGCGCCGATTTGTTCCGGCGTCATATTCTCGGTATAGCCATGGTCAACCATGTAACCCTGGATTGCCGATAGCGAACCAATCAGATTACCGCCCTGCAACGGAACACCACCGAAACCAGCCGGTGCAAATAGACCCGCCATCTGTGCGCCGACATCAACGCCCTCCGCATCGCCATCCCCGCCGGGCGAATAGTCCTGTCCCGGGACCGCAGCACGGCGCGCCGTACCGCCTCGTCCCTTGCGTACCGCACGCCTGATCTTGGGTAACACGCCTTCCCTGATCAACAGGGCATTGACGTCCTTGTGAATGGCGCAAATACCGCTCATGACGTACTTGTCGAACAATTTGTAGACAATCAACTTAACTTGAATGTCCATTTCCAAAGGCATAACGGTGTCGCCGAACACGTGCGCGATGGCAGTCGGGTTCAGCGGATGATCACCTTCCTTTAAGCCACGGCGCCGGGTGACCTCCTCGAGCCTGACGGTGAGATCATAAAGATCGTAATAGCATTCGCGCTCAGCCTTGGCGGCCATATTGCGTATCGCAATCGATTCCTCCATTTCTTCGACTTCGACCAACTCCATGCCGGCCTCATCGCCCAAGTCGCCAACGCTATCGCGCTGCCGGGTCTGAAGATCGCCGTTAACGAACTGCTCGAAAAGCTTTCCGATATTTTCGCTGAAGCCGTGCTCAACCACACTGCGCTTGAGGCGGATATCGCGCATGGCATCAAAATACAGTTGCTGGGCGGCGTTACTATCAGCTTTGTTGGCCAGATCGAACAGCGCGTCGTCCGCCTTGTCCAGCATTCCACGCAAGAGCTTGTCGAGCGCGTCGGCCGACGTTTGCTGCACTCTGCGGATGAGCTGGCTCGCCTTGATGTCCAATTTGCCGGCGAACTGGCTCATGCTGATAATATTCTTTGCGCGATGATCGCTCATATAGGGTCGCTATCCGTCAAAAATTTGTTGTTCGATGGTTTATATATACGCTGATTGTCTGCCTGCCTGACGTGAACTTAATCACATCTTTAACCAACTGATCATGCTGTTCCGCCGCGCTAGCGTTGTTGCCCTTCCGTGCAGAACATAGCGGCACCGACGGTGGTTCATTGATGCCGTAAGTACGGAAACATGAACCGCTTCACAGTTCTCGAACAATGCGGTATCGTGCCAGCCGCCGTCGAACAAAGTGGCGGGAACGGCGGCGTGCGGCGCCTATTAAGCGTGATTAAATTCCGGTAATGGTGCGGCGAAATCGCCTTCGGTGCAGTACCATTTGTATTGTATTGCGCGCGCCTGGCGAAACTTCACCAGATCCGCTCGACTTCATTCATCGTCAGGAGAAGGTATATGAACAGGTTTCTAGCGATGACTATCAGTGCCGTCTTGACTATCGGATTGTTGAGCGGCTGCGCAAACATGACCCGCGAGGACACCGGCACACTCATCGGCGGCGTAGCCGGTGCGGCCGTTGGGTCGACCATCGGCGGTGGTCGAGGGAACACCGCTGCCATCGTATTGGGCGCCCTTGCCGGCTCCATGATCGGCTCCAAAATTGGCAAGTACATGGATCAGCAGGACCGCATGCGCGCGGCGCAGGCCTTCGAGTACAACCGCACCGGGCAAACCACCAGCTGGAAAAATCCCGATACCGGCAACCACTACGAAGTCACACCAACTAAAACGTACGAAACCGACCAGGGCACTCCTTGTCGCGAGTTCACCATGGACGCGCAAGTCGGTGATCGACCCCAGCAGGTCTATGGCACCGCCTGCCGCCAAGCGGACGGCAGCTGGAAAATCGTCAAATAATCCGGCGCCGGCACGGCGTCGATTTGCGCGGCATAGCCGCCGATCGACACCGTGCCCGGATTTGCTCCGCCAAGCGTTCCGGCACACCGGTTCCCTTATGCTCACGTTGAATCGCGCGTGGTTGTTGCGCGACGCCGCCGAATCAATCAATTATTTACATTAAAAAAATATAATAATTTATTGTTTTTATTAATTTTACTTCATGGATAAAACTTACATTAGCGACCCGTCAGACGACTTCAAGTTTAGCGGATGCGGTGTTCGACAAAAGCCGTACAATCGATATCCTTGCTACTCAAGACACTGGCACAGACGCCGTTAAGCCAATAGAGGCCATGGCGCCCAAGATTCATTAACCTTATAAGCCGTCGTATGCATCCACTGACTCAAGCCATCGTCAAGCAAGCGTGCAAGATCATCGTCGGCAAGGAGCAGCAGATCCGTCAGTCACTCGCTTGTCTGCTGGCCCGCGGTCATCTGCTCATCGAAGACATCCCCGGCATGGGCAAGACCACCCTGGCCCACTTGCTGGCCCGGCTGTTGGGCTTGCAGTTCAATCGCATCCAATTCACCAGCGACTTGTTGCCCAGCGATATCATTGGCGCGGCGATTTATGATCGCGCCGGCGCTACGTTTTCGTTTCATCCCGGGCCGATCTTCACCCAACTGCTGTTGGCGGATGAAATCAATCGCACCACGCCGAAAACACAAAGCGCTTTGCTCGAAGCCATGGAGGAACATCAGGTCACCACTGAGGGTGAAACACGCACACTGCCCGAACCATTTTTCGTTATCGCCACACAAAACCCCGCTTATCATGCGGGAACGTTTCCGCTACCTGAGTCTCAGCTCGATCGGTTTCTGATGCGCATTCAGCTCGGCTACCCCGACCGCTGGGCTGAACGCGTGCTGCTGCAAGGCAAAGACCGCCGCCTATTAATCGACGAACTCGAACCGTGCGCCGAGCCGGCCGAGCTGGTTGCGTTGCAACTCGAGGTGGAAAAAGTACACGCATCGGACGCCCTACTCGACTATCTGCAATCTCTGGTGGAACACACGCGGCGCAACCCACGTTACAACACCGGCCTGTCGCCGCGCGCCAGCCTCGCGCTACTGCACAGTGCGCGTGCCTGGGCTTTCATGGAGGGACGCCACCAGATCGTACCCGAAGACCTGCAGGCCGTTTTGCCGGCAGTGGTCACGCATCGGCTGCGCCATGACACCACGGCCGCCGACGACGGCGCGACCATCGCAGCCGAACTACTTGAGGAAGTGCCTATCCCCTAAGCGGTACGGCACCCTACCCGCGGCTACCATGACCTCACTATCCGAACGCTTGTCGACGCGCAAGCTGAAGGGTCCCGAAAGCGAGCCCGTGCGTTTGACCGCCCGACGCATCTACATACTGCCGACCCGGCACGGCGTGTTATTCGCTTTGGTGTTATTAGTCATGTTGTTCGGAGCCATCAATTACAACAACAGCCTCGGTTATGCGCTGACGTTTCTGCTTGCGGCGCTCGGTATGGTGACCATGTTGCATACGCAACATAATCTCGCCGGCACGGTGCTGCACAGCCAAACGTGCGCCCCCGTGTTCGCCGGTCAAAATGCAAACTTCCCCATTTGCCTGGATGCCCCGGCCGGCACGGCGCGCTACGCCATCGCCATCGACAGCCGCGGCTTTGGCGCACGCTTCACCGATGTCGCAGCCGGTCGCAGCGCGCACCTGCCGCTGAGTGTGCCGGCCACCGTGCGCGGTCGCCTACGGCCGGGTCGCTTTAAGGTCTATTCCGAATTTCCGCTGGGTCTGTTTCATGCGTGGAGCTGGGTGGAATTCGATATGAGCTGCCTGGTCTACCCGCGTCCGGACGACAGCACACTACCGCAAACGTTACTCAGCCCCGACCCGGGCGAAGCATTACGTTCGACTAGCGCCGGATGCGAGGATTTTCATGGTCTGCGCAGTTATCGCCCAGGTGACTCGCCGCGCCAGATCGCCTGGAAACACGCCGCACGCTCCGACGCCTTGCTGACCAAACAGTTTGTCGGTGGCGCCGGGCGTAGTTTGTGGCTGGATTGGGAGCAACTGGATGGGCTAATGGCCGAGGCGCGCCTGTCACGTTTGACGCGCTGGGTGCTGGACTGCCATCGGGCCGGCTACCGCTACGGCCTGCGCCTGCCAGGTCGGATTGTGGAAGCCGATAGCGGCGAAATGCATAAGCGCCAGTGCCTGGAAATGCTGGCCCTGTTCGAAATCGGCTCCAGCCGCCGCTCACGCACCACGGCTGCGGCATGATTCGGCGCCGCGCCGATTTTTCATTGTCGCCGGCCAAGACGCTATGGTTACTGCTGGCACAAGCACTGGTGATCGCTCCGCATGCGCCGCGTTTGCCGATGTGGATCACCCTGACCAGCATCGCCATCGCGGTCTGGCGCTATCTGGCCAGCCGCTGGCAATGGCGCGCTCCCGGTCGCGTCACGCGCATCCTGTTACTGGCACTGGCATTGGCCGGCGTATTGGCCAGTTACGGTACCGTTTTCGGCCGCGATGCCGGCGTCGCCCTGCTGGTACTCGCGCTCTCGCTCAAGCTATTGGAGCTGACGCAACTGCGCGACGTCATGTTGTATCTTTTCCTGGGCTATTTTCTGATCACCACCAGCTTCCTGTATTCTCAATCGATGGCGCTGGCCGGCTACATGCTAGTGGTTGTGCTGATTTTGACCTCGGCACTCATGGTCGTCAGCCATCCGGCCCGCGAAGCACGCATCCGTCCGCGCCTGCGGCAATCGGCCAGTCTGTTGTTACAAGCACTGCCGGTGGCATTGTTGTTGTTTCTGTTGTTCCCGCGCGTCTCCGGGCCGCTATGGAATTTACCCAAGGACGCTCATCACGGTATCACCGGGCTCAGCGACTCGATGAGTCCCGGCTCCATCAGTCAACTCAGCCGCTCCGACGCAGTTGCATTTCGCGTTGATTTCGACGGCGAACCGCCGGCAAACGCCGAACTCTACTGGCGCGGGCCGGTGTTATCGCACTACAACGGCGAGACCTGGTCGGCGGCGCCGCCGCGCCGATTACGAAGATCAGAGTTCCACGTTCAGCCCCCGGGCGTGCACTACACCGTTACGTTAGAGCCGCACAACCGCTTGTGGTTGTTTGCACTGGACGTGCCAGGCAGCATCCCAAACGACAGCTATCTGACCCAGGACTACCAGCTGCTCGCACGCCAGCGTGTAGAACAGCGTTTACGTTACTCGGTAACGTCGTATCTAAAACACACCGAGGGCGCCCGCCTGTCACACTACGAACGGCGCGTTGCCCTGCAACTACCGGCCGGCGAAAATCCACTCACCCGCGCACTGGCACAGCGCTTGCGCGCCAGCTCCGGCAACGACGCCGGACTGGTCGCCGCGGTCTTGCGCATGTTCCGCCAGCAACCGTTCGTCTACACGCTCAATCCTCCGCTGTTACCGACACACAATGGCGCCGACGCTTTTCTGTTTAATACTCGGCGCGGCTTCTGCGAACACTACGCCTCCGCATTCGTGTTGATCATGCGTGATGCCGGTATCCCGGCACGCGTCGTTACCGGTTATCAAGGCGGCCAATACAATCCGATCGGCGGCTATCTGATCGTGCGTCAGTCCGATGCTCATGCCTGGACCGAAATATGGTTACGCGGGCGCGGCTGGGTACGCGTCGATCCGACCGCGGCGGTCGCCCCCAGCCGTGTCGAGGTCGGCATCGAGGCGGCGCTGCCAAACGAAGCGCCGGGTGGATTGGTATTCAGCCACAATTCATTATTACGTCATGTTGCGCTGATGTGGGATTCGCTCAACAACGGCTGGAATCAATGGGTGTTGGGCTATGACAACAACCGCCAGACACGCTTGTGGTCGCAACTCGGGCTGGGCAACGCCTCATGGCAATGGTTGGCGAGTGCCCTGGCGCTGACGGTCAGCGGCGCTTTGATCGTGTTGTTCGGCTACCTGACGCTCCGACAACGTGGCGCCAACCGCGACCGCGTGCGCGATGCCTATCAACGCTTTTGCCGCAAGCTCGAACGCCGCGGCCTGGCGCGCGCAGCGCAGGAAGGACCGCTCGACTATGTCCGACGCGTTACGCGCGCACGTCCAGAGTTGGCCGGCCGCGCGCGCCGCATCACCCAGTTATACATTGCCTTGCGTTATGGCCCGACGCCAAACGCGGCACAGCTACACAAACTGCGCGGCTTGATCCGCCGCTTCCGTGTACGCCGGGTAAGGCGTTGAAGGATCCTTGTAGGGCACCACGCATCGCGGCCATGCGATCGCGAGCAGTTTCGTAGGCCCGGATTCATCCGTGCCTCACTCAAAGTCACAACATGACGGATCTATTCTTCTTGGCGTGCTTAGCGCCTTGGCGAGAGTTTCATGCAATTGACTAACTCCCAAGCTATCGCCAAGACGCCGAGCACGCAAAGGAAACATCGGCCTTATGCGTTTTCAGCCATGCGTCGGTTGCCACACCGGACACCGATGCACGGCTAAAGCCGTGCCTACAACACCATACGGTACGTGACCGATTGTGGCAGGGTTTTGTAGGCACGGATTCATCCGTGCCTCACTCAAAGTCGCAACATCAGGAATCTATTCTTCGTGGCGTGCTTTGCGCCTTGGCGAGAGTTTCATGCAATTTGGCTAACTCGCTGGCTCTCGCCAAGACGCCGAGCACGCAACAGAAACATCGGCCGCATGCGTTTTCAGCCGTGCCTACAACACCATACGGTACGTGGCCGATTGTGGCAGGGTTTTGTAGGCACGGATTCATCCGTGCCTACAAAATATCGCGCGGCAGCTTGCTACAGCGTACGGTAGCGGCACGGTGAATATGCCTGTCACCGTGGCAATGCGCGCTTTTGTCAGTGCCCGGCGGGCGCTACAATTGCATAACCCAAGGCGCGCCGTACCGCGCGCGGACAGGAGCACACCATGCACGTCACAGTAGTACACGTACACGTTCGGGCAGAAAACCTCGATGACTTCATTGCCGCGACGCGCAAAAATCATCTCGGCTCGGTCAAAGAGCCGGGCAATCTGCGCTTCGATATCGCCCAGCAAGCCGATGATCCGACCCGATTCGTATTCTATGAGGTCTACGCCAACGCCGAGGCCGCCGCTGCGCACAAGCAGACCGCGCACTACCTGGCTTGGCGCGATGCCGTCACCGACTGGATGGCCTCACCGCGGAAGGCGGTACTCCACAAGGGTCTGATGCCCGCCGATGCCCGGCAATGGTAATTCCGCCTTTTGCCATCGCCAGGCTGCCGCACATCGAGTTCGGCGATGGCGCCTTCGACCGTCTGCCGGACGTAATCCGCGGCTATGGAAAACGCGTACTACTGGTAACCGGCGGCTCATCGCTGGACGCCGCGCCGCAGTGGCCGCCCTTCGTCAATGCGTTACAAAGGCACGGTATCGATTGGCAACGGGTACGCGTGCGTGGCGAGCCATCGCCCGAACTGGTCGATGCCATCGTCGCTGACCATACTGGTGGCGGAACGGAGGTAGTCGTTGGCATCGGTGGCGGCAGTGTGCTGGACGCGGCCAAAGCTGTCGCCGGCCTGCTAACGTGCGGGAATTCGGTCATGGATCATCTCGAGGGTGTCGGCCCGGAACGGCCTTACGTCGGCCCGCCACTACCCTTTATTGCCGTACCGACCACCGCCGGTACGGGCAGCGAAGCCACCAAGAACGCGGTGCTCAGCAAACAAGGCCGCGATGGGTTCAAAAAGTCGTTTCGCGACGAGCAATTGGTCGCGGCAGTAGCCATCGTCGACCCGGCATTCCTGGCCACGTGCCCGGCGGCGCTGATCGCCGCCAACGGCATGGATGCGCTTACACAATTAATGGAGTCTTATCTGTCGACGCGCGCCAACCCGCTCACGGATGCCTTGGCGCTGAGCGGCATCGAAGCAGCACGCGATAGTCTAATGGCGTGTTACCAAGGCGGCGCCAAGCAAACCGCCGCGCGACGGGGCATGGCCTATGCGTCCATGTTATCCGGCATAACCCTGGCGCAGACCGGCCTTGGCTCGGTGCATGGCTTGGCGTCACCGCTGGGTGCATTCTTTCCCATCCCGCATGGCGTCGTCTGCGGTACGCTGGTCGCTGCGGCCACGCGTATCAATATTGAAGCTCTGCGACAACGCGATGCCGATAATCCGGCGCTGACAAAATACGCGCGCCTGGGCGCCCTGTTGGCCTCACACGATGTCGGCACCGATGAACACGCCCACGAGGCATTGCTGAAAGTATTGGAGCAATGGACCGAGCAATTACATCTGCAGCGACTGTCTGCCTATGGTGTCGCCGATACCGACCTGAAGCACATCGTTGAGCACAGCCGCGGTAGCAGCATGAAGACCAATCCGATCGTACTCACGGACGCGGAAATCGGCCAGATCGTGCGCATGCGTCTCTAGTGGGACCACGTGCGGGCGACGCCGCGCTATGGCTTTTGTACGCGAACGAGGGTATAGCCTAGCGCCTCATAATTTTGAATCTGAATCGGTCCATGCGGAGCCACTTGGACGTAGTCGGGGAAATCTTGTGGCTCTACACCGCGCGTCTCAGCGTAGGCCGCGCACACATGTACCGGCACGTCACTATCTTGCACCAAGCTGCGAACCTCGCCGTGCACTTCGGCGTAACGCTCGTTCATTTTCGTTTGCAACGAAAACTCTTCTCGCCCGTGCGTGACCACGGCCATCTCCAGGCCAGGAAAACGTGCACGCAAGCGCTTGACGTAGTCACGAATGCGCGGCAAGGCCCACTGCAGGCCACTGGGGTCGCTACTAACGACTTCGAACACTACGCCTTCGGGTGGCTGTTCGGCGCGAATCATAGCTTCGACCAGGGTGTCGCTGCTGTCTGTCGCGTGCGCCATAGGCGCCAACATCAGTAACAACAGAATCGCCGCGCCAATATTCAGCCATCGAGTCGACATCACTAGCCATCCTTTTTCTGAGGTAAGAATGACACTGTAGTGTCACATTCGCGCGCGAGCAAGTGCGAAGCACGCTGCAACGCACAAGTAAAAACTCATCGACGGGTATCGACGAATGCGGCGACAAAACGCGGATTGGGTCTGCTGGGGCAGGAGTGGATGAGGTCTTTCAACGGGTAAGCACGGCCAGCGTGGGTGAACCGACGGCTTAGACAGGCGAAAATGGAGCGGGCGTCAACCCACCGACGGCGACGCCGGGAAACATCGATCCCGGCGTCAACCATGCGCTCGGTTGAGCCACTACTTTCACGCCGCTTCGGACCTTCCGTGGTGCGTCGCGTCACCATAGCTTTGTCGCGGTTCAGTGCCTCCCGCAGATTCCGTGTGACCGCCCTGCACAAATTCGTCCAGAGTGATGTCATCGAGGAAGTCGTAAATCTTGTTGCTCAGATTGCTCCACATGACCTCGAGCTTGTCCCGATCATTGTTCGGTTCATTCGCAGGAGCGTCACCCTTGAACACCTGTTCCTCGGTACCATTGATCGCCGCTACCACTTCGGCAATGCTGATTTCGCTGGCAGGGCGGGCCAATCGGTAACCACCACCTGGGCCCCGCACCCCACTAACAAGCCCCTTCTTGCGCAGCTTGGCAAACAGCTGCTCCAGATACGAGAGCGAAATTCCCTGATAATGGGAAATATCCGCCAAGGTTACCGGGTGGGACTTCTCGTGCAATGCAAGATCCATCATTGCAGTGACCGCATAGCGGGCCTTCGTTGACAGTTTCATAAGTCCGCCTCCTCAGGATTTTTAGACGTTAACCAGATAAATAAAAGTATTCGTAACCTGTCCAGAAGTATCTATATCCTGACTAATTTAGTCAAGAATATTTGGTTACAAAATGTTAAACAAATACTATGGGATCAGAATCAGCCAATCACACAACCCATTGTTAAATAGGTACTATTTTGCGTGACCCGACTGTAGTAGACGTCTCAGGACCTAGCCGCCGAAAGGGATATATGCGGGCGGGGGACGGGAACACGTGCATACCACATGATTGAAAGTTTAGGACACTTAGCAGCGTTGTGGGTATCTGATAGCGCGGTATTTTATTAAGGTTTATTAATAATTGCTAATTTTGTACGCGGCGGCGGCAAGCTTAAGTTTAACTCGTCTCAAGACGCTCGTCGGACGCCTCGTGGGCGTCGTCGATCACATCATCAAGGCCAAACCGGTGACCTTGCGCCAGCGTGTAGACTAGCCATTTCTCGAGGAACAAGTTGCCATCCCATTTGCGCCCGACCGCGCCTGGTTCGCCGCTATCCGGCAGCGTCATCAACGGAAAGTCACCCGACCGACCGGTCATGGCCTCGGCCAAACGGGCGTCGTGATACATGCGGATCCGCAAATCCGGGTTGCACACCGCATCGCCCGCCTCGGAGTCAAAATAGTAAGTGAGCGATAACATGGTGGTGAACTTGCATCGTTGCTCGACTCGGAGATGCAGATCCGGCGAACCGGAAACGTGTGACACCGCCGAAGACGAAATGGCTTCGAGGGCAGGAATCAGCTTATGCAGCAAACGATAATTAATTTCATACAATTCCATGAGTCCGGTGAATTGCCGACGTTTGAGCAACATCTCCAGCAGATTGCGCTTCGCAGTAATCATGCGATGATAATAACATACCGTACCCGTGTTTGAACTTCGGCTCCCCGAACATCCCATCCACGCAAACCTTTCCGGGGGACAATATGCAATCGACCGTTCGAGTATCCCATGCAGTTTGATATCGTTCCGACCCAAGCTTTCGATGATCAGAAACCCGGCACATCGGGCCTGCGTAAAAAAGTCAGCCGATTTTCGCAACCGAATTACCTCGAAAATTTCGTTCAGGCAATTTTCGACAATATCAACACGCGCGCGCGACCGTTGGTGGTCGGCGGCGATGGCCGCTACTTTAACCGTGAGGCAATTCAGATCATCGTCAAAATGGCCGCCGCCAACGGCTTTACACGTCTGTTGGTCGGCTGCGGAGGGATCTTATCGACGCCGGCCGCTTCTTGCATTATCCGCAAGTATTCCGCGCTTGGCGGTATCATCTTGTCGGCGAGCCACAATCCGGGCGGTATCAACGGTGATTTCGGCGTCAAATTTAACAGCGCGAATGGGGGACCGGCGGCCGAGTCGCTAACCGCGGCGATTTACGCACGCAGCAAAACGCTGGACCGTTACCGTATCGCCCGCACCGACGACATCGAGCTTGATCTAATCGGCCAAATCGACGTCGCCGCCATGACGGTCGAGATTATCGACCCGGTAGATGATTATGCCGAACTCATGGAACAGCTATTTGACTTTGATCGCATGCGCGACGCGCTGACCTCCGAACGGGTACGCATGCGCTTCGACGCCATGCACGCGGTCACCGGGCCGTACGCACGTGAAATCCTCGAGCGACGTCTGGGCGCGCCACCCGGCACCATCATCCATGGACAACCGAAGCTCGATTTCGGCGGCGCGCATCCGGACCCGAATTTGGCCCATGCAACCAAACTCGTCGACGAATTGTTCGGACCGCAGGCACCCGATTTCGGCGCCGCCTCCGACGGTGACGGCGATCGCAACATGATTCTCGGCCGTAACGTGTTCGTCACACCGAGCGACAGCGTCGCCATCCTGGCCGCTAACGCAGACGCCGTTCCCGGCTACCGAGACGGTATCGCCGGCGTAGCGCGCTCCATGCCCACCAGCGCGGCGCTGGACCGCGTCGCCGCAGCGCTCAATGTGCCATGCTATGAAACACCAACCGGCTGGAAATTTTTCGGCAACTTGCTCGATGCCGGCCGCATCACTTTATGTGGAGAAGAGAGCTTCGGCACCGGCTCGAACCATATTCGCGAGAAAGACGGCTTATGGGCCGTGCTGTTCTGGTTGAACCTGCTGGCGGTACGCAACGAGTCGGTGCAGTCCATCCTACAAGCACATTGGCGCCGATTTGGGCGCAATTTCTATGCGCGCCACGACTATGAAGCAGTCGACATACAACGCGCCGCCGATCTGATGGAGGCGCTGCGAGCGCTACTTCCCGCCCTACCCGGCACACACCTGGGCGGACGAACGATCGCGCTGGCGGACGATTTCGACTACACCGATCCGGTCGATCAGAGCATCAGCGAACGACAGGGTATCCGCATTCTCTTTAAGGACGGGTCGCGCATCGTCTATCGACTATCGGGTACCGGCACCGAGGGCGCCACCCTGCGTGTGTATTTGGAGCGCTACGAGGCCGACGCGCAGCGGCACGACCAAGCGACCGGCGCGGCCCTGGCGGAGTTGGTGCAAATCGCCGAACAGCTCGGAAATATCCACCAATTCACCGGCAAACAGCGGCCGGACGTCATCACATAAGGAAGCGCTGATCGATCTGCGGAAGCGGCGCCGACAGGCGCCTTAGCTCGTTCGTTCGTCATTTGCCGTCTGTCTCGAGCGTTATCGCGCGGTCTTCCGGCGCTGAATCGAATATTTCGCCGCGTGCCTGCCGCTACGACGGCATGAAGTCGGGTGTAATCATTCCCATGACGGCGTAAATTGATTAAAGTAGCGCATATGGATCGCGCTACAGCAACTACGCTGGCGCGCACACCGCAACCTTCCGCGTTGTTGGGCGAATCGGCCCTTCGATTACGAGTTTTCGATCATGAGTACTGCGCCATCTACAGGCAATACGGCCGTCGACACGGACCGAACGGCGCTTTTGCGTGAATTGCGCCGCCATCTTCCCGAACAATCTATTCTGCAAGAGCCGGAAGACATGCGGCCTTACGAGTGTGATGGTCTGTCCGCCTATCGCGAACTGCCGTTGTTAGTGTTAATGCCGGAAACCGTAGCGCAAGTGCAGGCTGCTCTGCGTATTTGCAGCCAAATGCGCGTAGCCGTTATCGCGCGCGGCGCCGGCACCGGGCTATCCGGCGGCGCCCTGCCTCGCTCTGACTCCGTATTATTGAGCTTGGCGCGCTTCAATCGCATTGTCGAAATCGATCCTCTCAACCGCTATGCCCGGGTTCAACCGGGCGTGCGTAACCTGGCGATCTCTGAAGCGTCGGCCGCCTACAATCTTTACTACGCGCCGGATCCGTCGTCACAGATCGCCTGCAGTATTGGCGGCAACGTCGCCGAAAATTCCGGCGGCGTGCATTGCCTGAAGTATGGACTGACCGTACATAATATTTTGGAACTGACCGTGGTCACCATGGAGGGCGACATCCTCACTATCGGCGGGCTGGCGCCCGACTCGCCCGGCTATGACCTGTTGGCGTTGATGACCGGCTCGGAGGGCATGCTGGGCGTGATCGTCGAGGTCTGCGTCAAACTGTTACCGAAGCCCGAACGCGCGCAAGTGATGCTCGCCGCCTTCGATTCGGTCGACAAGGCCGGCGCGGCGGTAGCCGGGATCATTGCGGCCGGCATCATTCCGGCCGGCCTGGAGATGATGGACAATCCGGCCATTCGAGCGGCGGAGGATTTCGTCCACGCCGGCTATCCAGTCGACGCTCTGGCCATTCTTTTGTGCGAACTCGATGGAACCAACGAGGAAGTCTCTGAGCAGATATTGCAAGTTCGCCAACTGCTCGAGCAGTTCGGCGCAACCGAAGTACGTACTTCCCGCGACGAGCAGGAGCGCCAGCGCTTCTGGCACGGCCGTAAAGCCGCGTTTCCCGCCGTCGGGCGCATTTCACCCGACTATTACTGCATGGACGGGACCATCCCGCGCCGCGAGCTGTCGCACGTGTTGACACGCATGACCGAACTCTCGGAACAGTTCAACTTACCGATCGCCAATGTCTTCCACGCCGGGGATGGCAATCTGCACCCGCTCATTCTGTACGATGCCAATCGCCCCGGCGAGCTTGAACGCACCGAGGAACTGGGAGGAAAAATTCTCGAATTATGTGTCCAGGTGGGAGGCACGATCACCGGCGAACACGGCGTTGGTGTCGAAAAAATCGACCACATGTGCGTGCAGTTTCAGGCCGCGGAATTGAGCCAATTCCACGCCGTCAAAGCCGCCTTCGATCCGCTCGGGCTGCTTAATCCAGGTAAGGCGGTACCGACATTGACACGCTGCGCGGAATTCGGCGCGATGCATGTACATCACGGCCAACTGGCATTTCCCGACATCGAACGATTCTAGAACACGTATCCATGATATTCCGATCATCGAATTCATTCGACTGCACTATGCGCGCGATCCTATGAGCACCGACGACACCGATGAAAGCAAAATGTTGCAGGACCGAATTATGGCGGCCGCCAGCTCAGGCACTGCGTTACGCATAATCGGCGGCGACAGCAAGGCGTTTTACGGCCGTGCCGCCAGCGGTGAGCCACTGCCGATCAGCGGCCACCGCGGCGTCGTCAGTTATGAACCGACCGAGCTGGTATTGACCGCGCGCGCCGGAACGCCGCTCGACGAAATCGAAACGCTGCTCGGCCAACACAAGCAGATGCTGCCGTTCGAGCCACCCCACTTTGGTGATAAGGCCACGCTGGGCGGGGCCGTGGCCTGCGGCCTGTCGGGTCCGCGCAGACCCTTTTGCGGTTCCACACGCGATTTCGTTTTAGGCGTAAAAATACTGAACGGCAAAGGCGAAATTCTGCAGTTCGGTGGCCAAGTCATGAAGAATGTAGCCGGCTATGATGTCTCGCGTCTGATGTGCGGCGCCTTGGGCAGTTTGGGCGTGTTGCTAGAGATCTCGATAAAAGTACTGCCGGTGCCGGTGCGTGAAGTCACGCTGTCGCAGGACATGTCCGCGCCCGAGGCCATCGCCGCCATGAGCGCCTGGAGTGCTAAGCCGTTGCCGCTCAGCGCCCTGTGCCACGATGGTCAGCGATTACATATCCGGCTCTCCGGCGCCAGCTCGGCCGTGTCGGCTACGCGCGCGCGCCTGGGCGGCGAGGAGCATGGCGAGAGCGCCGCATTCTGGTCCGATCTGCGCGAGCATCGGCTCGATTTTTTTGCCGCGGACAGTCCACTTTGGCGTATTGCAGTGGCGCCGAATACACCGGAACTCAAACTACCCGGCAAATGGATCTTGGACTGGGGCGGCGCGCAGCGCTGGTTGCGCACGTCGGTTAGCGATGAGGCGATACACAAAGCCGCGCTGCAAGCCGGCGGCCACGCCTCCATTTTCCGCGGCGGCAACCGTGGCGGCGAGGTGTTCCAGACACCCGCGCCCAGTATCATGGCATTGCATCAACGTCTCAAGGATGCCTTCGATCCGCTGCGCTTGCTCAATCCCGGCCGGTTATATGCGGACCTCTAGTCGTTCTATGTAAGCGGCAGCCACCGACATGCAAACACAACTGTTACAATCGATTCTCGACACCGCGGAAGGACAAGCAGCCGACCGTATTCTGCGTAGCTGCGTACACTGTGGCTTTTGTAACGCCACTTGCCCGACCTACCAGCTGCTAGGTAACGAACTCGATGGCCCGCGCGGGCGCATTTACCTCATGAAGCAGATGCTGGAAGGCAACGCGGTGACCTCGCGTACGCAGCTGCACCTTGATCGCTGCCTGACCTGCCGCAACTGCGAGACCACCTGCCCGTCCGGCGTCCGCTACAGCGAATTACTGGAAATCGGCCGCGATATGGTCGAGCAACGAGTGGCACGACCCTGGCACCAGCGCCTGCTGCGGCTGGCCCTGCGACGCATCCTACCCTACCGCTCACGCTTCACGCCGTTGGTACGGGCCGGCCAATTGCTGCGCCCGCTGCTTCCCGGCAAATTTCGGCGCGTGTTACCGCGCCGGCAACGCCGCGTGGCGATACCTGACAATCAGCATGCACGCAGCATGCTGATGTTATCCGGCTGCGTACAGCCGGCCCTGGCGCCGGAAATCAATCGAACCACCGCGCAGGTGCTCGATCGTCTGGGTATCCGCGTCATCGCCGAGCCCGAGGCCGGCTGCTGCGGCGCAGTAAGCTTGCATTTGGGCGCCACGGAGGAATCCGCGGACTTCATGCGGCGCAACATTGACGCCTGGTGGCCGCATATCGAAGCCGGGGCGGAGGCGATCGTAATTACCGCCAGCGGTTGCGGCGTGACCGTTAAAGACTACGGCCGGCTACTGGCCCACGACCCGAACTACGCCGAGCGGGCCGCGCGTGTCTCGGCCATGGCGAAAGACATCAGCGAAATCCTGCACGTAGAAAACCTCGACGCGCTGCGCCAACAGCCCCCCGGGCGCCGGCCGCGTATCGCGTTTCACGCCCCATGCACGCTGCAGCACGGCATGCGCTTAGGCGGTGTTACGGAAGCAGTATTGCGCCAACTCGGCTTCGAGCTTGCGAGCGTACCGGATGCGCATCTGTGTTGCGGATCGGCCGGCACTTACTCCATCCTGCAAGCCGAACTGTCAACGCAACTGGGCGACAATAAAGTCGCTGCCTTGCAATCGGACGCCCCGGAAATGATCGTAACCGCCAACATCGGCTGTCTATTGGAGCTACGCAAGCGCGCACGCGTACCGGTAGTCCACTGGATCGAACTACTGCAACATTAGCTCCCGCTATTCGCCAGCCCGGAACAGGCGCCGCCGCCGGCGTCCTCGAATACTGCCGAGCCAGAATAACCATACAGTTCTGTGCTACAAACCGCCGCGATGTTCAACTATGCTTTGGCCCGCCAACCCATACGGCGCGAGGTAACTCAATTATGACAGCAGTAGATCTTCCGTACATACTGGAACCGGATACACTCGAAGCGCAACTTGGTCGGGAAAAGTTGCTGGTTATTGATCTTTCAAAAGCCGAGACCCACGTGCAGGCGCACGTGCCGGGCGCGGTTCATCTCGAGTTCCCGCGCATCGTTCGCAGTAATAAACCGGTCGTCGGCCTACTACCGGATGAACACTACCTATGCACGCTATTCGGCCAACTAGGCATCGACGCCGACACGCACGTAGTCGCCTACGACGATGAAGGCGGCGGAAAGGCCGCACGCCTAATATGGACGCTGCATGTCCTCGGCCACACTTCGGCATCGTTACTCAACGGCGGTCTCTATGCCTGGGCCAATGAACATCACCGGCTAGATGCGCATGCCTCGGAACCGCGCCGAGCCGATTTTCAATGTCGTTTTACCGAGACTGAAATCGCCGACAAGAAATACATCCTCGATCATCTCGACGATACCGAGGTCGCACTATTGGATGCACGCAGCGCCGAGGAGTACAGCGGCGCCAAGCGCCTGTCGGCGCGCGGCGGCCATATTCCGGGTGCGGTCAATTCGGACTGGCAGTTAACACTGGATCGCGATCGCAATATGCGTCTTCTGCCGGAACCCGCACTGCGTGAGCTGTTCGAACAACAGCACATTACCCCCGATCGAGAAGTGATCACGTACTGCCAATCCCATCACCGTTCGGCTCACACCTACGTCGTACTGAAATCGCTGGGCTATCCCAGAGTCAGAGGTTATGCCGGCGCATGGTCCGATTGGGGCAACGATACCAGTACTCCTATCGCCAATTGATGGCCGCACGGCCTACCCCGCGCCGCTGCTCACCGTCGCAGGCGCTTTGAACAATCGCTCGCGATAGAACTGCAGTTCGCGAATGGAGTCGCGAATATCGTCCAGCGCCAAGTGACTCGAATTTTTTCTGAAATCCTGCGCCACATTGGGATACCAACGCGCCGCCAATTCCTTGATGGTGCTGACATCGAGATTACGGTAGTGAAAATAGCGTTCAAGGTCGGGCATGCAGCGGGCTAAGAAGCGGCGGTCCTGGCAGATGCTGTTGCCACACATCGGCGACTTACCCGCCGGTACGTACTGCTGAAGAAACGCCAGCGTCTGCATTTGCGCCTCGATCTCATGTATGTGACTGGAGCGTACGCGCTCCAGCAAACCGGACCCGCCATGTTGGTTTCTGTTCCAGTCATCCATACGATCGAGTACCTCGTCGCTCTGATGCATTGCCAACATTGGTCCTTCGGCAATAATGTTCAGATTCGAATCGGTAACGATTGTCGCAATTTCGATGATCGAATCGTTCTGCGTGTCCAAGCCGGTCATTTCCAGGTCAATCCAAATCAAATGTGTAGGGTCCTGTGCCACGCAAATTCCTTTCAAAACATGGTTCTGACTATGTTTGTAGCGCTAATCGCGCCCCAGCGGCTAAAATGCCCTAACCTGCCCGTAAATTCCCAGCAAGCGTATACTTAGCATGGCTACATTGTAGAACGCGTATGCGTGCCGGTTCAAAGACAAGGCGCTATATCGCCCAAATCCGGGAACAACATGAATACATTCAGCTATATATTTCTAGGCGTTTTGGCCCTAACCGTAGCCGTGCAGCTGTGGCTGGCGCGCCGCCAGGTCCACCACGTGCGCGCGCACCGCGATCGCGTCCCGGAAGCATTCCGCGACAGTATTTCGCTTGATGCACACCAAAATGCCGCCGCGTACACCGTTGCCCGTACCCGCTTTTCGCCCGTCGACCTCGCCTACAGCACTATTCTTTTATTGCTGTGGACCTTTGGCGGCGGCATCGACTTGCTCGATCGCGCCTGGCGCGCCGCCGGCTGGGGCCCGGTCGCAACCGGTACCGCACTGTTGG
Source organism: Gammaproteobacteria bacterium (assembly GCA_030147845.1). GTDB lineage: Bacteria > Pseudomonadota > Gammaproteobacteria > JASBUN01 > JASBUN01 > JASBUN01. The sequence goes on along the minus strand of JASBUN010000022.1, from coordinate 57,342 downwards.
TCAGCGCCGTCCTGTTGACGTCGCTACTCGAATTGCCAATGAGCGCCTACCGTACCTTCGTTATCGAACAACGTTTCGGCTTTAACCGCATTCGCCCGAGTACCTTTATCGCCGATCTCGCCAAGGGCGGCTTAGTTATGATTGTGCTCGGCATCCCGCTCGCCTGGATCGTACTCTGGATCATGCAAGGCTCCGGCAGTCTATGGTGGCTTTATGTTTGGGTAGTCTGGTTTGGCTTCAGCCTGCTGATGATGTGGGCCTACCCGACTGTCATCGCGCCGTTGTTCAATAAGTTCGAGCCACTCCAGGACCAGGAATTACGCCAGCGCATCGACCGGCTACTGACGCAGTGTGGCTTTAAGAGCAACGGCGTATTCGTCATGGATGGTTCACGCCGTTCCAGCCACGGCAACGCCTATTTTGGCGGCATTGGCAACAACAAGCGCATCGTGTTTTTCGATACCCTGCTCAAGCAACTCAACGGCGATGAGATCGAAGCCGTGCTTGCGCACGAGTTGGGCCACTTCCGGCTGCATCACATCCGTAAGCGCCTGCTCATTATGGGTGCGCTAAGTCTGTTCAGCCTCGCCCTGCTCGGCTGGCTAATCGGACAACCATGGTTTTACAGCGGACTGGGCGTGCTGCAACCATCCAAGTACGTTGCGCTGTTGCTGTTCATGTTGACCGCACCGGTTTTTGGTTTCTTACTGACGCCCACCATGTCGTGGCTGTCACGCAAGCACGAATTTCAAGCCGATGCCTACGCCGCCGATAAACGCGACGGTCGCACGCTCGTGCAGGCCTTGGTGAAAATGTACCAGGAAAATGCCAGTACGCTGACACCCGATCCGGTCTATTCGGGCTTTTATGATTCGCATCCCCCGGCCCCGATACGCGTCAATCATCTACTGGATAAGGTAGCGCATGCTGCTGCGGCCCACTGAGTCGTCGCCTGGCGTTGTAACGCCAGGCAAAGTTCACCGGCCCACGTGTATGCCGAAAAACCGCGGCTATAGCGCTACTGGCGCGGACGCGGGTTCCGTGGCAGTACAACCGCATGAACCGAGCCAAACGCAACGCCCGCGCCATTGCCGCACCAAACTTGCCTGCCGTGCCGATGAGCAACCGTAGGCTTAGCGACCAGCAGCGGGGGCGAATTAAACAACGGCAGAACGCGCGTGCCACGCGTGCGCGCGACGCCAGCCATGACCCGCAACCCCAGCAAGCTGAATCCCTCGGTGCCGAACGCCACGGTCGGGTGATATGCCGTTACGGAAACAGCGCTGACATACGCAGCGACGATGGCGAAATCGTTCGCTGTGTGAGCAGACAGAATCTCGGCGCGCTGGTGTGCGGTGACCGTGTGGTGTGGCAAGCGAGCGGCGGCGAAGATGGTGTAGTGGTAGCGGTGCTGGCGCGCAAGACCCTACTCTCACGCCCTGACGCGGGCAGACAACAGAAGGCGGTGGCGGCCAACATCGATCAGATCGTCATTGTCGCTACCGGCGAACCGTTGCCGGGCAGACAGCTGATCGACCGCTACGTGTTGACCGCCGAGAGCATTGGCATCACACCGGTAATCGTCATCAATAAAACCGATTTACTCGGCTCCCAGGCCAACACCGGACTCACCAAACACCTGCAAGCTTACCGCGATATTGGTTATCGTGTTCTGCTCACCAGTGTCAAAGTGGAACATGGGCTGGATGATTTACGCCAACAACTCAACGACCGCACCAGCATTCTGGTGGGTCAGTCCGGCGTTGGGAAGTCATCGCTGGTGCAGGCACTTCTGCCGCATGAAGATGTGCGTGTCGGCGCGCTGTCGAAAGCCCAGCGGGGGCGCCATACAACCACCACGTCGGCTTTATACCAGTTGCCGTCGGGCGGCCAACTGATCGACTCACCCGGCGTGCGGGACTTCGGCGTTTGGCACATCGAAGCCGAGCGTATCGCCCACGGCTTTATCGAGTTTCGCCCGTTTCTCGGCACTTGCAAATTCAGCAACTGCACGCACAGCATGGAACCAGGCTGTTCCCTGCTCGAAGCGGTAGCGGCCGGACAAGTAGACCGCCATCGCTTACAGAGCTACCAGCTCATCATGGAAGCCGTAAAAGAAGAAACCAAAGATATTTTTTCGTAACCCCTGGTACGCGACGATCCAGCCCCATCGCGCGAAGTTTTATGACTATTCCTGGCAACCCGGCATCGTTTTCAGTGGGGTCAGTTTCAGCGTAACGAACCTGTCGCAAAGCCGCCGAGCGCGCAAAGAAGGGACAGTTTTATGCGTTTTCAACGATGCATGGCTGGACCAAACCCATGCACGGTTAAAACCGTGCCTACAAAATCAAAATGAACACGCTCGAGCGCGGCAGATGCGTTTGAATATCGCCGCCTATCTTGTAGGCACGGATTCATCCGTGCATCATTCGAAAGTCACGACATGAGGCGACCTAATTCACCTTGGCGGGCTCCGCGTCTGTGCGAGAGCATCACCTCGTGTTGACCAAACCTTAATCTCTCGCCAAGCCGCCAAGCGCGCAAAGAAGGGACAGTTTTATGTGTTTTCAACGATGCATGGCTGGACCAAAGCAGACCCGTGCACGGCTGAAGCCGTGCCTACAAGGTGGGGATTTCTTCGGCTGGAGGTGTCATGCACGGCCGCTTGATTTTGTAGGCACGGATTCATCCGTGCATCATTCGGAAGTCACGACATGAGGCGACCTAATTCACCTTGGCGGGCTCCGCGTCTTTGCGAGAGCATCATTTGTGTTGACCAAACCTTAATCTCTCGCAAAGCCGCCAAGCTCGCAAAGAAAACATCGGCTTTATGCGTTTTCGGCCATGTATGGATGAACCAAACCCATGCACGCATGATCAGTGGTCGCTTACTCAGCCCGGCGGCCATGTCATGGTACGTCCGCCGAGCACATGCAGATGTAAGTGATATACGCTTTGACCGGCCTCGGCGTTACAGTTGATAACCGTCCGATAACCAGGCTCGGCGATGTTATCCTGTTCGGCGACGTACTTCGCGGCCAAATACATGCGCCCAACCAGCTCCGCGTGTTTCTGTTCCAGATCATTGAGGGTGGCAATATGCTCGCGCGGAACGACCAGTACGTGCGTCGGCGCCTTCGGATTAAGATCGCGGAAGGCCAATACCCATTCGTCTTCGTAGACGATGTCGGGTTTAATCTCGCCGCTGACCATGCGACAAAAAACACAATCGTTCATGCTCTTATTCTCCTTCCTCGCAGCTGAGATCAAGGCACCTACGCGCGCCATAATAAATCGTCGACACTCGTCCCCGCGCCGTGCCAGTAATGACCCGGCCAGATCAGGCTAAAACCGCTATGCGAAATAGTCGACGCGCCCGCGGGCGTTGCCTTGCTGCGCTATTGAGGTGTGCGCTTGGTAGGCTTGCATGGCGAGTCGCTGGGTGTAATTAGGGTTATCATGACGGCGCTGAAAAGCCGGGTGATCGTCGCGCCGGCGCGCTTTTATCACCTCTGCTTTGGCGTTGAACTGCTCGCCCTGCTGGCGTTCGCGCCGCAGCAGCTCACCGTGCAGGACCGGCCCATTGTTGGTTTGTGCGGACGACGCGCGCACGCCGCCGACTCCCGAGCGCGTGGTCGCGGGGCGCGGTGACACCAATGTGGGGAGCGAGCCTATTTCCATCGGGAATGTCGCCGATCAACACGGCACCGGAGTAATTGATCAATCGATCAGTCGCACACCGCAAGCGACCGGAACTCCAGTAGAATAGCACAAGTGACGGAATTTGCCTGGAAATCGCTACAGCCGACGAAAGTCGGCGTAACGCTCGGAGCCGCCTCCCGGGCGCAGTCGCTTACCGGCTAAGTCTCGCGGCGATCGGCAAATGCGTGCGACAGCGTACCACCATCAATATATTCCAACTCGCCGCCCAGCGGTACGCCGTGCGCAATGCGCGTCGAGCGGATGCCCCGGCTGCGCGCCGCCTGGCTGATATAATGGGCCGTCGCCTCACCTTCGACGGTAGCGTTAGTCGCCAAGATCACTTCGACGATCTCACCTTGATCCAAGCGATCGAGCAGCAGGTCCATGCCGAGTTCTTTCGGCCCAATCCCATCGAGCGGCGACAAGTGGCCCATGAGCACGAAGTACAAGCCCCGGAAGCCGGTCGCTTTCTCCAACACCAATACATCAGCGGGCGTCTCCACCACGCACAGCACGGTGCGATCACGACGGTCACTGGCACACAAGCTGCACTGGTCATGTTCGGTCAGCGTGCGACACGAGCGGCAATTGCCGATACCCTCCACCGCCTGGCGCAGATTGTCGCTCAGCGCCAAAGCACCTTCGCGGTTGCGCTCCAATAGGTGAAAGGCCATGCGCTGCGCCGATTTCGGCCCAACGCCGGGTAAACAACGCAGCGACTCGACAAGCCGGTCGATCAGTGGCGAATAACCCATATTAAAACGGCAACTTCATTCCAGGCGGTAGCGGCAGTCCGGACGTCAACGATGACATTTTTTCCTGGGTGGTTTTTTCAACCTTATGCACGGCATCGTTAATGGCCGCGGCGATCAGATCCTCGAGCATGTCGCGATCCTCCTGCAGCAGACTGTCATCCAGCGTAACGCGCTTGACCTCGTGACGGCCATTGGTGACTATGCGCACCAGTCCGCCACCGGCTTCGCCGGTCACTTCCATTTGCGCCAACTCCGCCTGCGCCTTCTGCATGTCCTCCTGCATCTTCTGCGCCTGCTTCATCAAGTTTCCGAGACCGCCTTTCATGTCTGTATTCCTCGTCGTCTGGGTTGCTATACGGAGCTGTTTCAATCAACCGGCTGAATCAGGTCCGGCCGGACCTCAGCATTGAATACGTCACGTAGATTTTTGACCACAGCGTCGTCCTCTATGGACTGCACCGCAGCCTGGTGTCGCTCGTCCTGCAATCGCGCCCGGCGCGTCGCCGGCGTTTCAGCATCCGGTTTGGTAATCGTGATATCGAGCTTGATCGGTGCATTGAAATGCTGTTGCAAGGCCTGCTCCAAGCGCTGACGTACGTTGTTGCCGGCCAGTTGCTCGTGCACCGGATCGAGCGCCAGCACAATACGCTTGTCGTCGCGACTTACGAGCGCGCAATTGACCGCCAACTCGCGCGCCGCCGCGCGTAATCCGAGGGCGGCGACAATGCCGCCCCACTCATCGCTCGTTTCGCTCAATGGCGCCGCCGCTGGCGCTGACGATGACAATGGCGCGGGGTGCTTCGCCTCGACGGGCGCCGGACGTGCGCTTGGCGTCCGGCTTGGCGTCCGGCTTGGCGAGGCCGCCGGCGTGGCCACAGCGGAATTGCGCGCGGCGTTTTGTTCCACTGCCGACGTCAGCGCCGGACCCGGCATCGCGCTGGGGCGGAAGGCCAACATGCGCAGCAACACCATTTCCAATCCACTGCGCGGATCCGGCGCCAACGGCAGATCGCGGCGGCCGATCAATGCGATCTGATAAAACAATTGCAGATCTTCGGCGCCGACCAGGCCGGCCAGTTTGCGCACTGCATCGGCGTCGCCGAGGCTGTCGTCCACTGCGCCGGGTACTGCTTGCGCGACTGCCACCCGATGCAACACCGAAGTCAGCTCCGCCAACACGGCTTCGAAATCCGGCGCCTGCTGCGCCAGCGTCTCGACCACCTCCAACACAGCCTGGCCGTCACTGGCGGCCAGCGCATGCAGCAGATCGAAAACCTGGCCGCGCTCGATGGTGCCGAGCATGTCGCGCACATCCTGATCAACAACGCGACCGCCACCGTGGGCAATGGCCTGATCGAGCAGACTGAGAGCGTCACGCATGCTGCCGTCAGCCGCGCGCGCGATCTCTTGCAGCGCTGGCGCATCGGCAGCGATCTCTTCACGCCGCATGATCTCGGTCAGGTGATCGGCGATCAATCGTATCGGCAGGCGCTTGAGACTGAACTGCAGACACCGCGACAAAATCGTAATCGGCAGTTTTTGCGGATCCGTAGTCGCCAACAAGAATTTAACGTGTGGCGGTGGTTCTTCGAGCGTCTTCAGCAAAGCATTGAAGCTGTGATCGGAAAGCATATGCACTTCGTCGATCAGATAGACCTTGTAGCGTCCACGGCTGGGCGCGTATTGCACATTCTCCAACAGCTCGCGCGTGTCCTCGACCTTGGTGCGCGAAGCGGCGTCGACCTCGATGAGATCGACAAAACGTCCCTCGTCGATCTCGCAGCAAGAGGAACACCGGCCGCATGGCGACGAACTCACGCCTGCCTCGCAGTTGAGTGATTTGGCCAAGATACGCGCAATCGTGGTCTTGCCCACCCCGCGCGTACCGGTAAACAAGAACGCGTGGTGCAGACGGTCATGGTCCAGCGCATTGACCAGGGCACGCAGCACATGCTCCTGACCGACCATCTCACCGAAATTGCGTGGGCGCCATTTTCGGGCCAACACCTGATAGCTCATGATATTGGAATACTCTCCAGAACGGCTCGCGGGGCGCTTCAAACAGATCGGGAAATGATATCGGAAACACTGCTGGCGAGAAACCGTTACCGCAGCCCAAACCGGCGCGAATCACGGCAAGTCATTGATTATTGCAGGCCTGGGCCGGCTTAATGGAGGCGGCCCGTACCAGCCACACCCCGGCACCCGAGTCCACTGCTACCGTTGCTCCCTTCCGGGCCTGGCGGGGTTCACAGAGTATCGTTGCGAGGGGACCGGCACGAACCACCATTGAGCGGTACCTTTAGTTTAAGACGTCGATCGTGACCATGTCAGCCAAAATCAGCAATGCTCGGCGGCAGCGCGGGATGGATTGCTCGCGTTAGGCGACACCGCTTACCGAATCAATCGGCCGAACCAATCAATCGAAACCGACGGCTCGAATCCGCCACTCAGACGAAAACGCCATGGCCCAGCGCTTTCGCCTACAAACGGTTTGGCGGAGAGGGAGGGATTCGAACCCTCGGTACGCTATAAACGTACACACACTTTCCAGGCGTGCTCCTTCAACCGCTCGGACACCTCTCCAAAAACTCCCGCCGTCCGCCGGCTCGACATAGCAGCGCATTGCCGACCGCTAGCGAAGCCCTGAATAACCCGAAATCGATCATCCGGCGGCTGCAGGCGCGACAGAGTACCGCAGAAGCGCACACCATGCAATCGACCAGCCGGCTTCCAGCAGCCATCCGGTACGAGCGCGGCGGGAGCGCGCGGGCGTGGCCATCGATAGTTACACAATTCCTGTGCAGCACCGACCACGCCCATCACAAGCCGTCACGATTACCATGAATAACGCACCGTATAGCGCACGGTAACTTTTTTATCCGCGCCAACCGTGGTGGGAAACTGGATCGTCCCGGCATCGGTTTTCTGAAATTCGTGGTTACTCTTGATGATCGCCCAGTCGGCGGTGCGGTAGAGACTTTCCACTACCATGATGCTGATCGGCCGCGGCTTGTGATTACGCAGCGTGATCTCGATTTCTTCGTCGACTCGTTTGTGCGCCGAATCGATGTGGAATGCGAGCTGTTTTCTTGCGCCAACGACATCGAATGCGTTACCCACCTGAAGTCGAATCGGCTCATCTTTTGGCGTCGGGCCAATGCGATCTTCGCCAATAAACTCCTCATCGCCAGCCTTGTTATCGACTTTGTTCACACGCACCAGGCCGGCTGGCAACGGCAATCCCAAGTGGCTGGCCTTGTCATTGCGGAATTCGAGATACACCTTGACGCCGGCGTCAGGCTGCGGCGCGGGGTTTTGATCGAGCAACGGCCGGCCGCTAGTACCCCGATAGCGCGGCGTATAGCCGTGGTAGACCCATCGTTTCGCGCACGGAATCGCCTTGGCGGTCGGCATAAATTCGACTTGCGTCGTAGTATCGTCAGGCAGCGTAATTCGATGGCCGAGCGTATAAAGGTGGTATTCGAACAATGATTTTTGCTGAAACCCCGCTGACGAGATACCACTTTCGGCGGCCGCCATGGCGCGCCGGGCGATTGGCATGACTTGCTTAGCGCGATGTATATCACCGGCCACCAACTTCAGTTGCGCGCCTTTATAACTCGCACCGGATTGGTTGGCGACGCTCACCCAGGCGTCGAGATCTGCACTGCAGCGGCCGTCATCGCCATCGTCACGATAGCGCAAGATATAATCCGCCCACCAGTTCATGCCTGCCGTCTGATAGCTCACGCGTACGCGTTTGGGGCCGGGGTGAGAAGCCGCCACTTTCCAGACCAACGTCGGCTGCGTCACCAGCGCCACCGCCGGCGGCGGCAAGTGTAGATTCGCGTAGCGTCGTATGAGCTGTATGCCGCCGTCGGCGTCGCGTAAGACAACACCGTCGTGCGTGCTTAGCAGAGTGCCGGTCGTTGATACGACTTGGTTGCCGCGAATTTGGTCGACCGTCACCGTGCGGCCAAGATAGCGATTCAACAGGCTGGATCCGCGCGCCATGTCGTAACGATAGCGCTGCTCGGTCACGCGCGTCGATGGATCGGTCAACGAATGAAACGTTACCGTCGTCGGATCGATGCGCGCCGCTACCCCGACCAGACGCACCGTATCGTGTGCTTGCGATAATGTGAACTCATGCTCCTGGCGTACCACTGCCAAGCCGCCGACACCGGATGGCTGCGCCATAGCGCTTCGATTACCGCTGCTATAAATAGTCAAAGAATCGGCCGCCGAGCCGGGCACGGCGATCGCTGACGCAGCGGCTGCGATTAGCAGCATACCTGCCGATTTCAGGTGCCTCATCGTTGCATCTCCACACTGTTGCCAGGGCTGGAGGCCATGGTAACTCCGCTGGCGCCAAGTTGGCACCGCCGCGATCGGTTTTGGTTGTGTACAATTGGCGTATCTTTTCATCAGACACGGCTTCTGCCCATCATGTCGACACACGCGCAAGAGCACTGGATTCCGACCAGCAGGCCACCACAGCTTAACGCCGACGAAATACACGTTTGGCGTTTTTCGCTGCGTCACTCGGCGGATCGAGTCGCCGAGTTAAAGCGCTGCTTGAACGCCGACGAGCTTCGCCGTGCGCAACGGCTTACGCGCGACGACGCACGGCGGCGGCATATCGTCTCACACGGTATGATGCGCACGCTGTTAGCGGCTTACCTGGGCGGCAATGCCGCCGATGTGGAGTTTGATCGCGGCATCTACGGTAAGCCCTATTTAGCCGGCGCGCACGTGTTGCAGTTCAATTTATCCAACTCCGCTGACGTGGCGCTACTTGCGGTATCAGCGAATTGCGAAGTCGGCGTCGATCTAGAGTACATGCGCGACAACATTGCCGCCTTGAAATTGGCCCGGCGCTTCTTTCTGAAGGCCGAAGCCGATGCCTTGGAGACAATATCACCGGCCGAACGACGACAGGCGTTTTTCCTCTCCTGGACGCGAAAAGAAGCACTACTCAAAGGCACTGGCGAGGGCATACGCAAAGGCGGACTGGGCCGAATCTATACACCCGTCCATGCCGCGCCCGATAGTATCTGGCAAACCAGCGAGGACGGCTTAAAGCCGTGCCGCGCACGCGATCTACCGCCGATACCCGATTACGCCGCTTGCATTGCCGTGCGCGGTGGCGCGACCGCCCTGCGCTGTATGAGCTACAACGAACCGAATTGAAGTTTGCGATCGAGGCATCGGACCAACGAGCACTTCTTTGCTTGCTGCAATCAACAGTACGAAGGCGCGGCGGATGGCGGTAACCCAGTCCGGTTTACAGGCGCTATGACGAGCATTCTGGACCGCTTTTCACGGCGATCAACGCTGCTGCCGCGCACTCATCCAAGCCTTTCTAGCGTTCATCAAGCTCTTGCCAACGATCGTAGGAGCGCTGCAGTTGCTGCCCAAGCTCCTCCAGGCGCTGCACGGCGGTGGCGACGTCGGCGGCGGCGCCGCGGTAAAATTGCGGCTCTGCGATACGCGCCTGCAAGGCCGACTGTTCTGCTTCCAGTTGCTCGATGGCGCGCGGCAGCGCATCGAGTTCACGCTGTTCGCGGTAGCTGAGTTTACGTGGCTTGGGCGCGGGCGGCGCCGGCGGCGGCGCATTTGAATGAGCATTCCGGGGTATCTGCGGCGCGTCAGCAGGTAGAGGCTGACGTTGGCGCAGCCAATCGCGATAACCACCGACATATTCGACGAAACGGCCCTCGCCCTCGAATGCCAGCGTGCTGGTCACGACATTGTCGAGAAAGCGCCGATCATGACTGATCAATATCAGCGTACCGTCGTAGTCAGCCAACAGTTCCTCCAGCAGTTCGAGCGTTTCCATGTCGAGATCATTGGTCGGCTCGTCCAGCACCAGAAGGTTGGCCGGGCGCGTAAATAGCCGCGCCAGCAACAGGCGATTTCGTTCGCCGCCCGACAACGAGCGCGCCGGCGATTGCGCACGTTCAGCCGGAAACAGAAAATCACGCAGATAACTCATGACGTGCTTTGATTGTCCGTTGATTGTTACCGTGTCACTGCCGGCGCCAATGTTGTCGACTACGGATTTGTTCAAATCGAGCTGGGCGCGCTCCTGATCGAAGAAGGCCACATCGAGTCGACTACCGTGTTGCACCGCTCCGGCATCGGGCGCCAATCGTTGCAATAACAGCTTGATAAGCGTGCTTTTGCCGCAGCCGTTCGGCCCTATGACGCCGACCCGATCGCCGCGCAAGATGCGCGTCGAAAAATCCTTAACTATGGTCGCACCTTCATAGCCAAAGCTAACGTGCTCCGCTTCCAGCACTAATTTGCCGGATGTATCACCACGGTCCAGTGACAAGCGCGCGTTGCCGCGCAGCTCGCGGCGTCGCGCATGCTCCTGGCGTAACGCCTCCAAAGCACGCACACGACCTTCGTTGCGCGTACGGCGCGCCTTGATCCCCTGACGGATCCAGGTCTCTTCTTGAGCCAGCTTTTTTTCAAATTTAGCCCGGTGCTGCGCCTCGACCTCCAGCCGCTCCTGGCGTAGGGCGATATAGCGCTCATAATCGCCGGGCCACGAAGTCAACGACCCCCTGTCCAATTCAACGATACGGGTGGCCAAGCGCTGTAGAAACGCCCGATCATGGGTGATAAACAGCAACGCGCCCGAATAGGCGAGCAGTACCTCTTCGAGCCACTGGATCGTATCGATGTCGAGGTGATTGGTCGGCTCATCGAGCAACAAAAGCTCCGGCTCGACCACTAACGCGCGCGCCATCAGGACTCGACGTTTGGCGCCACCTGACAACGAACACACCGTTTGATCGGCCGGCAATCCCAACTTCGTAAGCACCGTTTCCACGCGTTGCTGCAAACGCCAACCGTCTTCGGCTTCGAGCGCCATCTGCAAATGCGCCAACTGCTGTACCAGCTCATCCGACGGTTCGCGCTCAAGTTCGACCGTGGTGCGGTGATAGGCAGAGATATGCGCAGCCAAATTTCCCAGCCCTTCTGCGACTACATCGAACACCGAGCGCTGCTCGTCAACCGGCACCTCCTGCTCCAAGTGCGCGACCCGAATGCCCGGCTGCCGCCAGACGCTACCGTCATCGGCCAGCACGGCACCGCTCAGCACACGCATCAAGGTCGATTTGCCGGTGCCATTGCAGCCCACCAGACAGACGCGCTCACCGGCTTCCAGTTGCAGCGACACGGCGTCGAGCAAAGCCACGTGGCCGTAGGCCATAGACACATTTTCGAGGGAGATGACAGGCATAGAGACAAGCTTTCCGATCAGGCCGGAGCGCCGGGTCGGCGCTGCAACGGAGCATTATACCTCGAATACCATGTGCGCCGGGGCACGCCCACCCCAACGTTGCGGGTCGACCCACGTTGACATTGCGAAACCCATCGCTCTGCGTCAAACAGCGCATACACTTGGATGGGCGGGTCCCTCGGCAAAAAACATACACTTGGATGGGCGGGTCCCTCGGCAAAAAATAAAATGTTAACAGATCGGTATGGGTGGCTTATTTTTACGATGTGGCTGGATGGCGCACGGTGGGTTAAGTCCTCCCGCTGTCGCTATTCGAACGACGGATGCGTGCTGCAGTTTCCAATTCGCGCCTGTGTGCATGTTGGGCTTACGCGACGCGCGCTTTCTAACGGATAACGCTGGCGCCGGCCACAGGCGCGCACTAACCTCAATAGGGGAAGTGCGTAAATTTCTTATATTTTACATCACAATAATATTGTATCTATTTGATTATAGGAATATAAAATAATGACACGAGAAGACCTGAGTGCCACCGCCCAGGCCGAGTTGGCAACGCATTTCAGCGAATCAGCCGGCGTCGATGCAAACCACGCCCGCCAGTTACTCAGAGCGCTCAAAGCACTCAAGCGCGGCGACTTCTCGGTCCATATGCCGAGTACCGACTCCGCTCTGGGCCAGGAACTGGCGGACGCCTTCAACGATGTCGTCGAACTCAACGATATGATGGGCAAAGAGCTGGCGCGCGTCAGCCTCGTGGTCGGCAAGCAGGGCATGATCTCACAGCGCGCGCGCATCGGTAACGTCACCGGCGCATGGGCCGATGGCATCGATTCCATCAACAACCTCATCAGCGACATGGTCAAACCGACCAGTGAAATGTCGCGCGTTATCGGCGCGGTGGCCAAGGGTGACCTGAGTCAGCGCATGCAACTGGAAATCGACGGCTATCCACTCCAAGGTGAGTTTCTGCGCATCGGCAAAGTGGTCAATGCCATGGCTGATCAGCTCAACTCCTTCACTACGGAAACCATCCGCGTCGCGCGCGAAGTCGGTACCGAAGGTAAGCTCGGCGGGCAAGCCAAGGTCAAGGGTGTGGCCGGCACCTGGAAGGATCTCACCGACAGCGTAAATTTGATGGCCGCCAATCTGCGTGATCAAGTGCGCAATATCGCCGAGGTCACCACTGCGGTGGCGCGCGGCGATTTGTCGAAGAAAATCACGGTCGACGTCAAAGGCGAAATTCTGGAGTTGAAAAGCACCATTAATACGATGGTCGACCAGCTCGGCTCGTTCGCCTCGGAAGTCACGCGCGTCGCGCGCGAAGTCGGCACCGAAGGCAAACTCGGCGGCCAAGCCGACGTGCGCGGCGTGGGCGGCATCTGGAAAGACCTTACCGACAATGTCAACTCGATGGCCGCCAATCTGACATCGCAGGTGCGTAACATCGCCGATGTGACCACCGCCGTGGCGCGCGGCGATCTGTCGAAAAAAATCACCGTCAACGTCAAAGGCGAAATTCTCGAATTGAAGAACACCATCAACACGATGGTCGACCAGCTCAATTCCTTCGCCTCGGAAGTCACGCGCGTTGCGCGCGAAGTCGGCACGGAGGGCAAACTCGGTGGCCAAGCCAACGTCGCCGGCGTCGGCGGCACCTGGAAAGACCTGACCGATAACGTCAATTCCATGGCCGGCAACCTCACCGGTCAGGTACGTAACATCGCCGATGTGACCACCGCCGTGGCACGCGGCGATTTATCAAAAAAAATCACGGTAGACGTGAAAGGCGAAATTCTGGAGCTAAAAAATACCATCAATACGATGGTGGATCAGCTCAGCTCATTCGCGTCTGAAGTCTCGCGTGTTGCGCGCGAAGTGGGTACCGACGGCAAGCTCGGCGGACAGGCGGAGGTGCGTGGCGTCGCCGGGACGTGGAAGGACCTGACCGATAACGTTAACGCCATGGCGCGCAACCTTACCGGCCAAGTGCGCAACATCGCTGATGTAACCACCGCCGTGGCGCGTGGCGATTTATCGAAGAAAATCACGGTCGATGTCCAAGGTGAAATCCTGGAATTGAAAAACACCATCAATACGATGGTGGACCAGCTCAATTCGTTCGCCTCGGAGGTCACACGCGTAGCGCGCGAAGTCGGCACCGAAGGCAAATTGGGTGGACAGGCCAACGTTCCCGGCGTGGATGGGATCTGGGAGGACCTCACTGATAACGTCAACTCCATGGCCGGAAATCTGACCGGTCAGGTGCGTAACATCGCCGAAGTGACCACGGCGGTAGCGCGCGGTGACCTCTCCAAAAAAATCACAGTGGATGTAAAGGGCGAAATTCTGGAGCTGAAGAGCACCATCAACACCATGGTCGATCAGCTCAACTCGTTTGCTTCGGAAGTGACACGTGTCGCGCGTGAAGTCGGCACCGAAGGCAAGCTCGGCGGACAGGCGCAAGTGCGTGGCGTCGCAGGCACATGGAAAGATTTAACCGACAACGTCAACGCCATGGCCAGCAACCTGACCGGACAGGTGCGCAATATAGCCGACGTAACCACGGCAGTGGCGCGCGGCGATCTCTCCAAAAAAATCACGGTGGACGTAAAGGGCGAAATTCTGGAGCTCAAGAACACCATCAACACCATGGTCGATCAGCTCGGGTCGTTCGCCTCGGAAGTTACGCGCATGGCGCGCGAGGTCGGCACCGAAGGCAAGCTCGGCGGCCAAGCCAACGTTCTCGGTGTCGGCGGCATCTGGAAAGATCTGACCGACAACGTAAACTCCATGGCCGCCAACTTGACCAACCAAGTACGACGCATCGCCGACGTCGTGACCGCCGTGGCCAATGGTGACTTGAAGCGCAAGTTGGCGGTGGAAGCGAAAGGCGAGATCGCCGCCCTGGCCGACACGATCAACGGCATGATCGATACGCTAGCGACGTTTGCAGACCAGGTAACCAACGTCGCGCGTGAAGTCGGTATCGAAGGAAAACTCGGCGGACAAGCCAAGGTGCCGGGCGCCGCTGGCCTGTGGCGCGACCTGACCGACAACGTCAATCAGCTTGCCGCCAACCTCACCACACAGGTTCGCGCCATCGCCGAAGTCGCCACTGCGGTGACCAAGGGCGACTTGACGCGTTCCATCACCGTACAGGCCTCCGGTGAAGTCGCCTCGTTGAAAGACAACATCAACGAGATGATCAGTAACCTGCGCGAAACGACGTTAAAAAATACCGAACAGGATTGGCTCAAGACGAACGTCGCCAAATTTACCAAAATGCTGCAGGGACAGCGCGACCTGCTGACCGTCTGCCGCTTGGTGCTATCGGAACTCGCACCGTTGGTGAACGCACAGCACGGCGTATTCTATATCACTAAAGTCTATGGCAAAGAAGCGGCGCTGGAATTGCAGGCCTCCTATGCCTATAAGGGCAAGAATGCGGTTCCGAATCGCTTTCAGCTCGGAGAAGGACTTATCGGTCAGTGCGCCTACGAAAAGAAACGTGTTTTCATGGATAAGGTGCCGAGCGACTACGTCAAGATCCACTCCGGTCTCGGTGAAAGCACGCCGCGCAATATTATTGTCATGCCGGTGCTGTTTGAAGGCGAAGTAAAAGCTGTAATCGAACTGGCCTCGTTTGGCGCCTTCAGCGAAACCCATCAATCATTTCTCGACCAACTCATGGAGAGTATTGGCATCGTATTGAATACCATCGAAGCCAATATGCGTACGGAGGATCTTCTTACACAATCGCAGTCGCTCACGGCGGAACTGCAAAGTCAGCAGCAGGAGCTCAAAAACACGAATGATCGGCTGGAACAGCAAGCCGAAAATCTTCGTAAGTCGGAGGAATTGTTAAAGGCGCAACAGGAAGAGTTGCAAACGACCAATAGCGAGCTGGAAGAGAAAGCCCGTCTGCTATCTGAACAGAAAGCACAGGTGGAGTTGAAAAACCGCGAGGTCGAACTGGCCAAGGTTGCGTTGGAAGAAAAAGCCGAGCAGCTGGCGCTGGCTTCCAAGTACAAATCCGAATTTTTGGCCAATATGTCGCACGAACTTCGGACTCCCTTAAACAGTTTGCTGATCTTGGCGCGCCTGCTTTCCGACAACCCGGCCAACAATTTGCAACCCAAGCAAGTGGAATTTGCCAAGACGATCCATTCGGCCGGATCAGATCTACTGGCACTGATCAACGACATTCTTGATCTTTCCAAAATCGAGTCGGGCACGTTTACGCTGGAAATGGGCAATGAACGCTTCGAAGACATGCGCGACTATGTCGAGCGCACCTTTCGGCAACTCGCTCATGACAAGCAACTCGATTTTTCCATCAAGATCGACAATCGCTTGCCGCCTACAATCCAGACCGACGCCAAACGACTACAGCAAATATTTAAAAATCTGCTTTCCAACGCCTTCAAATTTACCGAAAAAGGCTCCGTCAGTCTGCGTATGGAATTGGCATCGCATGGTTGGTCCGCAGACAATGAAATTCTGAAATCGGCCGATTCGATCGTTGCATTTGCGGTATCGGACACCGGTATCGGCATTCGGGCCGACAAACAAATGATTATCTTTGAAGCCTTTCAGCAGGCCGATGGCACCACCAGCCGTAAATACGGCGGTACCGGGCTTGGACTGTCCATTAGCCGAGAGATCGCACGCCGACTGGGTGGTGAGCTGACCGTAACCAGCGCGCCTAATCAAGGGAGCACCTTCACATTGTTTTTGCCATTGATTACGGGAAATAGTACGCACGTAGACGTGCAATCGGCATTTTCGTCCGCCCGTGACATCGTCATAGAAGAAACGGTCGAGGCACCGGAGCTTCGCATCGAACACGACGACATACCGGCAGACGACCGTACCTCGCTGCGTGATGGCGACACCGTTCTTCTTATTATCGATGGCGATAAAGAATTTTGTGAAAAGGTCCGAACTATAGCTCATACGCTCGGCATGAAAGTCCTTATCGCATGGACCGGTACCGCAGCCCTGTCGCTGTCCGCCAAGTACGTGATATCGGCAATTTTTCTCAACTCAAGCATCAGCGACATGGACGGCTGGGCCGTGCTCGATCTTTTCAAGCACGATCTGGCAAAGAGGCACATTCCCGTGCAGATGATTTCCACTCGTACCAACATTCCGCGTGGCCTCATGAAAGGCGCTGCGGGATGCACTCGGAAAAAGGCTGGTAAAGCGGAGATTGCTAGTATACTCAAAAATCTAAAAGCGCTTTACGAGCGCGCCGAGCGGCGGATTTTGATCATTGAAGATCAAGATATTCAACGCGAATACCTCAGTTCCTTGTTAACTGCTAATCAAACGGTCGCCGAAGGAGTAGGAACCGCCGCGGACGCCATTCAAGCACTGCGAACAAAAAGCTACGATTGTATTGTGATCGATCTTACCTTACCGGATATGGACGGGCTGGAGCTACTAAAGGCGCTACGCGAAAATAAGAAGTTGAAATCGGTGCCGATGATCATCTACACGGCAAAGGAGTTAAACCAGGCCGACCGAAGCGCTTTGTGGGACCACGCTGAATCGGTGATCACCAAGGACGCCAGCTCTCCGGCGCGGCTGGTCAGTGAGACTGCTCTCCTCATGCACGTCCCGGTAAGCAAAATGCTCCCGGATAAGCAGGATATGATCAGGCAACTCAGTCATACCGACCACGTGCTATCCGGGAAAAAAGCGCTCATCGTCGACGATGACATACGCAACATTTTTTCGCTGACCTGTGTACTGGAAGAGCAGGAAATGGAAGTGGTATACGCGGAAAACGGCAACGACGCCGTCACTATGCTTAAAAGCAATCCTAGCATCGATGTCGTACTAATGGACGTGATGATGCCCGATATGGATGGCTACGATACCATGCGGGCCATTCGCTCGCTGGACAACTTTGAACATCTACCGATGATCGCAATCACCGCCAAGGCCATGAAGGGCGACAGGGAAAAGTGCATTGAAGCGGGTGCATCTGACTACATGGCAAAGCCCATTGATGTTGCGCAGCTGCTAGCGTTGCTGCGCGTGTGGCTTCGCCGGCCGGTACAATAAAATAAATAACCGAGGATACTTTGGATGCCGCGCTTGAACGATACTTGTATTTTAATCGTCGATGACGATCCGTCCGGCGCGGCTGCGTTGTCTGCGCTGCTCGAAAAGCTCGGGCCACGTATTATGACGGTCACCTCGGGCGAGGAAGCGCTTCGAAAAGTACTCGAATATGAATTCGCGCTGATCATTCTCGACGTGAAGATGCCTGGTCTCGACGGCTTCGAGACCGCGGCATTAATTCGTGAAAGGCGCCGATCTTATCGGACTCCCATCATTTTTCTCACCGGGAAAAGCGCCGAAGACACATACGTATTCAAGGGCTATGAAGTCGGTGCGGTCGACTATATGGTCAAGCCGGTTATGCCCGAAGTGTTGTGCTCCAAAGTGATGGTATTCGTCGACTTATACGAGAAAAACGTCGAAATAATGCAGCAACGCGAAGCCCTTCGACGATCAGCGATGGCCTCTGAGAAGCGATTCTATGACCTCGTTCAAGGGCTCGACGCCGTGGTCTGGGAATATGACGTCCTGGATCAGCAATTTTCCTTCGTCAGCCAGCAAGCCGAAAACATCTTAGGCTATCAAGTCGAACAATGGCACGACGACCGGAATTTTCTCTCCAATCTGATACATCCCGAGGACCGGCAGTACAGCATGGAAGTTTATAGCAAGGTACTGGAGAATCGCGAAAGCCAATCCATCGTATATCGCGCGCGTCACGCCGAGGATCGGTTTATCTGGATTCGCGATACCATCCGGGTAGTGCGTGACGAGCACTCGCGTCCGATACAGCTGCGCGGGGTTATGGTTGACGTCAGCGCCCATAAAGAGGCCGAGCAGCGCCTGGCTAAAATGGCCCATTTCGACACACTAACCGGCCTCCCGAACCGCAATTTGTTAGAAACACGTCTGCGCGACATCATACGGCGCAGACCCGATTCCGAACGGCCGATGTCGGCGGTAATGTTTCTTGATTTGGATCGCTTCAAATTCATCAACGATACCATGGGCCACGATGTCGGCGACGCTCTATTGAACTCGATCGGCAAACGGCTGCGCCACTGTATCCGCGAACATGATGTCGCCGCGCGTCTCGGTGGCGATGAATTCATTGCTATTATTGATCGTATGTCTTCGGTCGATGAGGCAGCAATGGTGGCGGAAAAAGTTTTACATAATCTTTCCCAGCCCGTTGTCATCGGTAGCGAAGAAGTCTACGTGACATGCAGCATCGGCATCAGCTGTTTTCCTGATGACGGCTCCAGCCCGGAACAGTTGCTAAAAAATGCCGACGTTGCCATGTACGCGGCGAAAGAGCGCGGTAAAAATACTTATCAATTTTATCGCAATGACATGAACGCTCATCTAGACGAACGTCGGCAGCTTGAGCAAGCACTGCACCGAGCGGTCGAACGTGAGGAGTTCGTGCTCTACTATCAGCCACAATTCGATCTAAAGACAGGCGGCATGTCTGGATGCGAAGCGTTGATTCGCTGGTCTCGTCCTGCTCACGGACTCGTGGCGCCGCAAGATTTTGTGCCTATCCTGGAGGAAACGGGATTGATTGTTCAAGTCGGCGAATGGGCGATACGTACGGCCTGTAAACAGCGTGCCCAATGGAAAAAAGAAGGTAAGCGCGAGCTTCGCATCAGTGTCAATCTGTCCCCCATCCAACTTGGTCAAGATAATCTTTTATCGAGAATACAACAAATCGTACGCGAAACTGATATGGAGCCGACGCTACTTGAGTTAGAAGTGACTGAAAGCGCGGTCATGGATAATCTCGAACAAGCCGCCACAGCGCTACGCTCTCTCGGCAATATGGGAATAGCCGTAACCGTCGACGATTTCGGAACCGGCCATTCGTCACTGAGCGTACTGCGACATCTACCAATACATGGTCTGAAAATCGACAAATCCTTTGTCCGCGACCTTCCCGGCGATGATGGCGCACAGATCGCAATTGCCATCGTTTCAATGGCCAAAAGTCTTGGCATGCGCGTCATCGCCGAGGGCGTTGAGAATAGGCGACAACTGGAAATGTTACGCGACCAGGGCTGCGACCAGGGGCAGGGCAATTTCCTCTGTCCCGCCTGCCCGGCCGACGACTTTCCGCACGGTATGCGTCATCCCGCACTGACGTGCGAAAGCGATACGCTCGGCGCTGCGTAAGCGGTTCCATCGATTACGGCTTTTGGCCGTTCGCATTTCCCGGCTACCCTTACAAGTCAGCACTTTCGGGCGGCGCCAATCCGGCCGAGTGTATCCTTGGCCGAGCTTCGATCAAAAAGATTTCCTACCGATCAACTCACGACCGGCAGGGAGAACTGAAACGTAGCGCCTTTCCCGGGATCACTTGTCACCCAAATACGCCCGCCATGGCGTTCGACAATCCTTTTGCAGATGGCGAGACCCATGCCGGTACCCGGATATTCGCGTTTCGTATGTAGCTTCTGAAACAATTGAAAAATTCGAACGTGGTGTCGAGATTCTATACCGATACCATTATCGGCCACCGATACGATGACCTGATCGCCCTGCTGTAGCCAGGAGACCGTCACCACCGGCGGCTCGCGGCGGCGAAATTTTAGCGCATTGGATATCAAGTTACGCAGAACTTGTACCAGTTGCGCTTCGTCTGCAATTACAGACATCCTGCCCTCATCCGTTGATATGGTCGCGCCAGATTCCTCAATAGCAGGCCGGAGCCCGCTTATCACCTGCTCGACTGCGTCCGACAATCGCACCGGTATGGACGGCTTGGCGCGCGTCCCAATACGAGAAAATTCCATCAAGTCGTCGATTAGCTCTTGCATGCGCGCGGTGCCATCGACAATGAATTCGATAAATTCGCGGCCGTCGGCCTGAAAATATTCCCGATAACGACGATCGAGCAGTTTGGCGTAGCCGGTAATGATGCGCAGTGGTTCTTGGAGATAATGCGACGCAGCGTAAACGAACTGCTGAAGTTCTAAATTGGACTGTTCCAATTGCCGCGTTCGCTGTTCCAACGCGGCTTCAAATCGCGTCCGCTCGCTAACATCGCGGATCATACTGACGACCAATATGTTCCCTCCGCTGTCGACTGAACTGAGCGTGATTTCGACCGCTATCTCGGCACCATCTTTACGCCGTGCAAACAACGGACGCGCTTCCCCAACACGGCGAGATTCGGGAGCATCATAGTAAGATGAGCGCTTCCGTACGTGATCCGCGCGGAAGCGCTCCGGAACGAGTAGGTCAATCGATTCGTTCACCAGCTCGTTAGTGGAATAACCAAGCAGGGACTCGATCTCACGGTTGCATAGCACGATGATTCCGCGCGAATTTGAAACCACTACGGCGTTGGGCACGGCCTCAATCCACTGGCCTAACGAGATGTACCATTCCGCTGAATTGTCATGTGCGCCCGATTGTAAACTCCGATCGTGCATGTTCAGCCTGCTCCGCCGCATCTACTGACAGCTCACGATCGCTGCCGGAAGCAGACGACCACGGTCGGTGTGAGGACGTCGGTCCACAGATACCGCCATAGAACACCAGACGCGCGAGCCGCAGCAAAAATTCCCAACTGTACGCAGAAAGCGTGCGCTGGAGGACTAGCGAACCATACTGTTTGCGGAACGCCGCGGCGGCACTACGCCGCTTTCGATCAAACCGCGAAGACGCTTGAGGGCACTGCTTTGCACCTGACGTACACGCTCGCGACTGATGCCGATAGTGGTACCGATTTCTTCCAACGTAGCACGGTCCTGGCCGCCGAGCCCAAACCGGCGAGCTACCACCTCTTGTTCGCGCTTATTCAAATGTGACAACCAGAACGCGATGTCGCCCTTTTCTTCATCATCCGCCAAGGTTTCCTCGGGTCCAGAGCTTTCATCCGGAATGACATCCAGTAATGACTGACCATTATCGCCATCCGAGAACGATTCCAGCGACGTGACCTTGCCCTTCAAGCTCATCAGATAGCGGACATTATCGGGTGACTCATCTAATGCGTCTGCAATGTCTTCCGGCTTGACTTCCCGGTCGTTGGCTTGACTGAGTTGGTATGCGGTACGTTGATAACGACTAATGGTTTTTTCCACATGAACCGGGATACGAATAGTCTGACTCTGGTTCATGATCG
Organism: Gammaproteobacteria bacterium; assembly: GCA_030147845.1. Taxonomy (GTDB): domain Bacteria; phylum Pseudomonadota; class Gammaproteobacteria; order JASBUN01; family JASBUN01; genus JASBUN01. The sequence goes on along the minus strand of JASBUN010000022.1, from coordinate 35,423 downwards.
CCCGCTCCATGGCTTGGCGGATCCACCATGTGGCGTAAGTGGAGAAGCGGAATCCCCGTTCAGGGTCGAATTTTTCAACCGCACGAATCAAGCCGAGATTGCCTTCTTCAATAAGATCCATAAGCGGCAATCCGCGATATACGTAGCGTCTCGCCATTTTCACAACTAAACGCAGATTGCATTCGATCATACGCTGTCTGGCGTCCATGTCGCCATTTTGTACCAACCTGCCGAGGCGCGCCTCATCGTCGGCGCGAAGCAACGGATGTCGGCCTACCTCGCGAAAATATAACCGCTCGACATCAAGATCAGCCTCGTCGGCCGAATACGTCACTTCTTCGGACGCATCGTCTTCCGAAACATCCTCGTGCGTATCAATGACCGCTGACTCGACTTCATCTTCGGCTTCGTATCCACGGGGAATTTTTACTTGGGTCTTATTCGTCTCAACAGAGCTTAACGTAGTCATGGAAGTCCTTTCGATTCGATGAAAATAGATGGCACTAACGTTCGCTTAATCAAAAATCCGTGCAATGACTATGCGATGCCAGATCACTATGTTGGGGTTGTTATACGGCAGTGTGGGGTGGGCCGAAATCCGTAGTTCTACCAATACACGGCGGATATCGGTCGAAAGACCGGCAAAAGAAACATCCGTTCATGGACGACACGCGGGAAAGGCGCGATAGTACGGCGGGGAGCGGTACCTTACGGAATGGTTACAAGAGCATTACACGCTAGTACGTGTAAACCCCTATAGACTTGATGAATGGGCAGATCAGTTCGCCAGCAAGGCAAGCCTAACCAGTTCGGACAATGAGCGAACCTCGAGCTTCTCCATGATTTTGGCTCGGTGCGCCTCTACCGTACGGACGCTGATATTGAGATCAGAGGCGACTTGTTTGTTGAGCTTACCAACAACGAGCAGTTCCAGCGTCTCGCGTTCTCGAGGTGTCAGTAGCTCAAGACGCTCACGGGCATGAGCTGCCTCACCGTCGCGCCGCAATTCATCCATGGCGTCATGGAGAGCCTCCTCGATACGTCCTAGCAATAGCTGGTTCTCGAACGGCTTCTCGATGAAATCGCAGGCGCCGGCTTTCATTGCTCTAACAGCCATGGAAATATCACCATGTCCCGTCATAATAATAACTGGAACATGAATTTCACGTTTTATCAGTAGGTCCTGTAGTTCCATGCCACTCATTCCCGGCATGCGCACATCCAACACCACGCACGCCGGCACAGCAGGGACATACGATTTTAGAAATTGCTGCGCCGATGAACAAGTCTTAGCCAGATAGCCTTCCGACCTCATTAGCAACGCCAACGACTTTCTTATTGCCTCATCGTCGTCGACTATGTAGATAGTTGCTTCAGACCGCATTACTGACCTCCACCTCCGTCTCTAAAGGCAGCACGAAACCAAAGGTCGCCCCCTGTCCCGGCTGCGATGTTACCCATAGTTCACCATCGTGAGATTCAATAATGGATTGACTGATGGACAAACCCATGCCCATACCGCTGGACTTGGTTGTGTAAAATGGCTCGAAAACTCGCTTCACCGCGTCGGCCGACAAACCAGGCCCAGTGTCACTCACCGCAACCTCAACCATATTTCGATCATTGACCCAGGTCTGCACCAGCACGCGCTTTTGTACGGACTGATCGCTACCTAAAACATCAATAGCATTACGCACTAGGTTGATCATTACTTGTTCGATCAATATTCGGTCCGCTACCACCGACGGTAAGCGATCAGCCAGCTCGAGTAACACGGTCACGTCATGCCAGCGCGCCTCCGCCTCGGTCAAGTAGACCATATCCTTGACCAATTCGTTGACATCGACTGACGCACGTTGCGAGTCTTCTTTACGCGCAAAACTTCGCAAGCGCCGAATGATTTCGCCGGCACGATGTGCTTGCCCGGAAATTTCTCCGAGAATTTCATGTACCTCATCCACATTCCAGGTCGGCAGTTTCATAATACGGTTGCACGTATCGCTATAGCTCGCGATGGCGGTCAACGGCTGATTGAGTTCGTGGGCGATCTCCGTAGCCATCTCGCCCATCGTGCTCAGGCGGCCGACGTGGGCCAACTCCAGCATGCGCTGCCGCTCGTGCTCCTCGGCCTTACGCTGATCGGTTATATCGATACCGGTTGCAATCACATGCGCGGCGGCCCCATTGCGCGCCGGTAATACCGTATTCGACCAGGCGATCATGCGCCTTTCGCCACTGCGGGTAACCCAGTAATTTTGATACTCGCTGGGCGACCGTACGTTCAACAATTGATTGAATATCTGCTTCACACCGCGGCGCTCGTCTGGCGCTACAAATATCTCCCAGACGGGCTTTCCGCGCACTTCTTCGAATGAGTAACCGGTCGTTTGCTCGCAGGCGCGATTGGATCGAATAATGCGCCCCTTGCCGTCCAATACAACGACTAGTGCGCCGACCGTATCCAAAACGGCGGCGATAAAGTCGCGTTCGCCACGCAATATTTCCTCGGTGCGTGTACGCTGCACAACCTCATGCTCAAGGCGCCGGTTGGCTTCGGCTAGATGCGCAGTGCGAACCTCGACGCGGAGTTCCAGATCATCGCGCGCGCGACGTAATTCAGTCTCTACTTCTTTAAAGGTAGTAACATCCTGCACCGTGCCCCGCATGCGAACCGGGTTGCCGGCGGCATTAAAGTCCATCTCGCCACGCTCCTCGACGGTACGAAGTGTACCGTCGGTGCGCACGATACCGTGCTCGAACGCAAGCGGTCCACGACCGCGCAAGCTAGCGTCGATTGAGTCCACCATACGTTGTCGGTCTTCCACCGCGACAGCGGCAAGGAACAGCTCGTACGTCGGCGTAAAAGCCTGCGGTTGATATCCATAGATCCGATATACCTCGTCGGACCAGCACAAATGTCCCGAGGCGATATCCCACACCCAGTGTCCAACGTGTGCGATGCGTTGCGCCTGCTCGAGCATACGCTCGCTCTCTCGCAACGCCTCTTCGGCACGCTTACGTTCCATCGCGTAGCGAACCGAACGCGCGATCAAATAGCCGTCGCCCTGACCTTTGACGAGATAGTCCTGCGCACCGCCCTTGACGGCCTCAAAAGCAAGCTCGTCGTCCAGTAGACCGCTTAGCACCACGATCGGAACGGTTGGCGCAACAATCCCAATTTGCGAAATGGTATCCAGGCCGAAAGAATCGGGCAGTGATAGATCAAGCAGAATGGCGTCGAAGCGCGGGCCATCGAGGCATTGCAACGCCTCGGAAAGACGCTCGGCTCGAATCACGTCGAAGCGGCAACCGACGACCTCGGACAACGCCCACTCGACCAGCCGCGCGTCAGCAGGGTTGTCTTCAACCAGGAGGATACGAATTACGTCTACTTGCATCGCTCTGCGCAAAGCTCCCAACGTCGCGTGTGGTATACCATAGTATGGAACCGTCGCGCAGGTAAATCACTAGTTTCATGAGGATTTAACCTGCGACAGGGACGCCGCAGCGCAGCCGGGCCAGCCTCCAGTAATGGCGTTTTAACGGCGATGAGGCAAAATAGAGGTAAAATACCGGTTGTAGCGATGCGCGCGGTCACGTGGTCACAGCGGGTTAAGTGGGCGTCACTGCGGACTTTACCACAGACCAACGCCGGTTCCGGTCCGCCGACGGCGCGAGCCGCGTCTACTGCCCCTGAAGCGCCTCCAGCGAGGCACGGATGCCGTCGACAACCGAATATCTTGGTTGGAAGCCAAGCGCATGCAATCGATCGATGCTGACCAGCGCCATATCGCGACCGCAGCCGACGAACTCCACGTCACCCGCGCCTGGCGCCACACTCTTGATCAATGCATGAAATTGACGCAAGCTAATGTAGTTCTCGTGCCCTGCCGCGATATTGTAAACGCCGAACGTCGGCTGCGCGTGATCGAGCAATGCCACCGATGCGTCCGCCGCATCGGCAACATACGTTAGTTGCACACGCTCGTCGCCTGACGCGTCCTCTATCAGGACTCGCTCGCCATTTACCGAGCTTTCAATTTGGCGCCTCACCCAGGCCATACCCCGGCTCTGTGGCGCTCCGCTGCCAAATATGCCGCAAAAGCGCAGCGCGATGAACTCAAAGCCGTAATTTTTTGCATACTGCGCTCCGAGCTTTTCTCCCATGAGCTTAGTCTCGCCATACAACGAGACGTCGGCGCCGACCGCGCCGTCCTCTCGAAGTAAGGCGCGCTGCTGGCCGTAGACCGCAACGCTGCTGCCGAATAATACACGCGCCACGCCAAATTCGCGCGCCGCCTCTAGCACGTTCAACGTGCCTACAACGTTGACTTCAATCGCCTGCGCCGGATCAACATCGCAGGCAAACTGCAGCAGCGCCGCAAGATGTATTATTTTAATCGGCCGAATCGCCTTGACCGCTTCGCGAACCTTGATTGCATCACGCACATCGCCTTGCACCCAGTGGAAATTAGTACGCGCGTGGTGAACCGCGGCATCGCCCGGTGGCCTTCTACCGAAAACGTAAACGTCGTCGCCGCGCTGACATAGATGGCGTGAAATCCTTGCGCCGATTTGCCCGGTACCACCGATAATCAAGATGCGCATGCTCATATCAAGCCAAAAGACTCCACAGTAAACGGCTAAGCCGATATCTGCGCTCGCGCGGCGTCGATCATCGGCGCACTCACAATTCCATCGATACGTATTTTATTTCCTGAAATTCTCGCAAGCCGTGCTGTGCCCCCTCTCTCCCGAAGCCGCTTTCTTTCATACCGCCCATAGGTGCGAACACAGCCGCGGGCAAGGCGTTGTTGAGACCTACTATCCCCACCCGAAGCGCCTCGGTTAGTCGAGTGGCGAGGCGTAAATCGCGGGTATAAGCGTAACTCGCCAATCCAACGTTGGGCCGGTTGGCCATCTCGATCACTTCGTCGATATCGGTATAAGATGAAACGACTGCAATCGGGCCAAAGATCTCCTCACAACCCAAAAATGTGTTTATCGGGGTGTGCGCCAAAACACGTGGCACCACGTACGATCCCTCCTCCGGCGCTCTCATTTCCGTATTGAGAACTTCCGCGCCTTCGGCGATAGCTGCGCGCACTGCACGTTCCAATTTATCCTGACTCGATGCGTCGATCAGCGGACCAATATCGACATCATCGTCCATGGGGTTACCAACCCTCAAGCGCTCTACCCTACTCACAAATTTATTCACGAACTCTCGGTAACAATTTTCATGGATCAGTAACCGGTTGGCCGCTATACACGATTGGCCATTATTGCGAAACTTCGCCATCACCGCTCCGTCTACCGCCGCATCGATATCGGCGTCACTATGAACGATGAACGCGGCATTTCCTCCCAATTCAAGCGACAATCTAACGACGCGGTCGGCGGCCAAGCGCATCAACTGTTTGCCCACGCCGGTAGAACCCGTGAAGCTGACCAAGCGCACCGCAGAATGGGAAAAAATTCGTTGTGTGACCTCGGCCGGTGGACCCAAAACAAGCTGCGCAACACCCGCAGGAATCCCAGCATCGTGTAAACAGCGGAACAGCTCTACCACCGAGCATGGCGCCTTTTCACTCGGGCGCGAGACGACGGTGCAGCCGGCGGCAAGGGCCGGCGCAAGCTTACGCGCTTGTATAGATATCGGAAAATTCCAAGGCGTCAACAACCCCACAACGCCGCACGGTTCATGTATCTCCCATTGCCGCCGGCTGGCAGAGTCGCCGGAGATGATTGACCCACATGGTCTGCGGATCTCCTCGGCAAACCATTGAAAGTATTCCGCAGCGAAGTTCACTTCGGCAATAGCTTCGACACGGCGCTTTCCAGACTCTTGGCACAGTATCGCACCAATAACTTCTTTGCGATTGCGGAGCAAACGGGCAACCTCATTGAGAAGATCCGCGCGCATGCGTATCGATGACCGCGACCAACTCGGAAACGCGGCTTCGGCCGACGATAGCGCACGATCAACGTCATCGATATCGCCATAGCTTACCGACTGAAATACTTCTCCCTTAGCAGGATTAAGCACATCGATTCGCTTGCCGCTCGCGGCGCTCACGAATTCGCCACTAATATACAGAGCGCGACCGTAATCGTGTGCTTCGAACACAGTCCTTACAGGCTTGTTCTCACTCGCAACAATAGTAGTCATTACCGCAATACTCCTGACGCGTTAGGCTTCGTATTCATATTTCAATTCTTCCGCCATATTGATATCAACGTGACCATCAGTCACACGTAATTGATATTGGCATAACGGCTTTTCCGCCTCGCCTAGACTTTCGCCGGTCTTAACATCCCACTGCCACAGGTGTTTCAGGCAAGTTAAATTTTCACCATCAAATACGCCGTTGACCAATGGCTCTTTCATATGTGGACAAAGCGGCGGCATTGCCGTCACGCATTTATCAGACCGCGCCAACAGCACTTCCACGCCGTCGATAGTCACCACGGTAAGGCCACCGAGCGGTAAATCATCCAATTTGCATACACTTTTCCACGACATGATCGGCTCCAAATAAAGGTTACGGCCCAGCTCTTTGACTACGAAAACAAATTTAAAATGGATAGTGTGATCCGATGTCCAGTTGCCGTGTATTGGTCCACACCGTACGTTGCGTTAATTTGTCACCGTCCGGGCGCAACGCCACGCGATCAATATATTGTCCAACGACATACAAACACGTGCTGCCACCATCGAGATGTGCATAACCACCATCTTCGTGGGTGCGATAAATAGTAAAACCGGTGGTCGCGGTTATTACCTCATTTTCCGGCGCATACTCAAGGCGATAGACCGTCGATTGACGTGTGAGCTGCGCATGGTCGGTATTGTGTTTTGGCAGCATCTCAAACATATGCTTCATCCCGGCAAAGTCGATATCCAGCCAAAATTGTTCTTTCCCAATCTCCGGGCTGTAGTTTCCTATTACATATCGAAACGTTTCCGAATCGCATAAATCCAAAAAATCGTCCCAGCGCTCTTCATTCAAGAGCAGACAGCTCTCATAAATCAGGTCATGGACCCGATTTCGTATATCTTGCGGCACTGCCAATACTGCGGACATGCTCGACTCCTCACTGGTTCTATTGGTCATCAATTTCAACTAGCACATTCGACAAATCAGTTGGACGCGATCGCATTGAGTCCGACATAGTCTCCTGTCAACAAACCTCGGACTGGCTATCGGGCTAGGCAGGAGGTTGCGCGGCGACCCGCCCACTCACTGCCATACCTGCCGACTATGGGTGAGTGCGAGTCGGATCGCTAGCCAACCGGCCCATACGCCGACTCCACTCACTGTAGTAGCAACGCAGGCCGATCTCGTCGTGAGTGGTGTCGTCTTCCTCACGCGCCATGACACAGTATTTCGCGCCGGAACCCGGTCGCACCGCCACCGCCTGAGTCTGTATGGCCAAGAAGTCCTCGTGTGCGTTGCGGCCAAACGGCCCCCATATGGTGTTGAAATCACGGATTCTCGACGCCCGGGTCTCGTCATCATCCCGCTTCAAACCCAGGCCACGCACCTCAATGAGAACGCGATTCTCGCTGATCGGCGTCATGAAATTAACCCGCAGACAGGACGAGCGTAAATTGAACGTAATTCCCGGAAACAGACCGATACCCTTCCAGCCATTCTTTGGCATGCCGGGAAACGTCAAGCCGCGATCCTCGTAGCCCTGATACGCCTTATATTGAGAAATAGTCAGTCCGATCAAACAATGTCCATTCTTATACGGGACATATTTTCGATCGAAATAGCCTTTCTGCATCATCCCTGTTTGTCGGTTGTGATAATGCAAAAAGTCGTGATAAAACTCTCGCCCGGTCTCGTGAAAATATTTGTAGTTGGTGTTGATAACGACCTTTTGGTAGTGAAATACCTCCAAAGGCTCGCTTTCCAGTTCAACTTTCATGTAGTCGAAAATACCGCCCATATAGTCGTCCAGAGATTCTCCGTCATCGTCGAGATTGACCCAGACAAAGCCGCCATAAGCGACCTCGGTTCTGATTTGACGCAAACCCATGCCTGCCTTACACACCCGGTCTTGATATCCGGCGCGTTCTCGGGGTATCTCCACACAGCGACCTTCGGCATTAAATTGCCAACCGTGAAACATGCAGGTCATATGATTGGAATTTCCGGATGGTTCGGCCACGGATAAATTTCCGCGCGCCTTACGTACAATCAGGTTCCCGCGATGCGGGCATACGTTCAGGAATGTCCTTACCTTACCGTCCGTGCCTCGCACTATCACAATAGGCACATCACCGGCAATGCCGGAAGAACGAAAGTCCAGCGGATTGGCGAGCTCACTTTCGTGGCAAACCGGCAGCCAGGTCTTATGCCAGATGCGTTCAATCTCTTGCTCGAATATCGCTGGATCCGTGTAAATGCGGGTGTCAACAAGATGACTGTCGGGTAGCGGCAGACGCGCCGACCATTGTTTGGACAAACGCCCGGTAACTTCATTGTCGGCGGATTGCTTTGCCTGTGGACTTTCTCCAGCCACGGTAGACATGTTTGCTTCACCTCCAAATCGATAAAAAAATATTCGGCGTATTAACAATACAGACCGCACGTAACAAAACCGGCCCGCGCCTACGCATCTATTGTGTGATGGACACGGTCGGATATTTCATTACATCGGCTGCACTTTCGCCGCGTGGATATTTTTTACCCAACGCCTTGGACAGATACGATAAGTCCACCAATCCGGCGACATCGGGGCGCGAAGCCAAGCGCTTCAGGCCGAACAACAAGTCGGCGGATCGCTGCCAATCGGAGATCGTGTCGCTGAACACCTCGACATACCACCACTGTGTCGGAATCGCATCGATTAATATTTTCCTATCCAAGCCAAGGCGCTTCGACAATAGGTCAACCATTTCATCAGGATGGGCGCGCGCATAACTTGCGCCGCCATGGATTGCACGTAGAAAACGCACGACCGCATCAGGATGCTCACGGAGAATTTTGTCGCTGGCGACAATTACACCAACGATGTCGGGAATGTCGCCGTCCGCACTAAATAGCCGGCGCCCTATACCCTTGGTAACGATAATCGCCGGCACCGGCTCCCAGCCTTCGACAGCGTCCACCGCGCCGGTCTCCAACGCCGCCGCCTTCGCCGGTGGGCGCAGATTGACGACCGTAACATCCGACCACTTGATATTATGTTTCTTGAACGTCGCCCCCAAGGCGATATCGTCGGTCGACCCTTTCGTCAGCCCAATCCGCTTGCCCTTAAGATCTTCGACCGTTTTGTACGGGGAATCCCGTTTTACCAAAACGGACTGGCGCTTCGGTCCGCCGAGACCGGCGGCGATGATCTTACCTGGATAGCCCTGACCTAAAAGAGCCAGCGCCGGAATATCACCGATCATGGCGATGTCGAATTGCCCCGAGGCCAATGATTCGACGGCTGCCTTACCCGAGGTGAACAGCTTCATTTTGACGTGCACACCCTCTTTTTCGAATAGATTGTGTGTCTCGGCGACCACACCCGGTGGTGCCTTACTAATCGACGTCAATGTCGCAAACCGCAACTCAACATCCGACGCATTTGCGCTCGGCAGATACATCGCTTGACTCGTTAGCAGTGCCAGCACTGCAACCGTAAATAGCTTGATCATAATATCGCCCTCCCCGGTGGGACCGGAATTTTGCTATCGTTATAATTCAATTTGCACTCGTCACCATTCCCCAGCGTTCGACAGTGCAGCGCTCAATTGGGCGCAGGGCGACACGTTCCACGAATGCCCAAAACAGGCCAATTGTAAGCATGCCGACGATGACTTCGTCGGTTTTCAAATAGTTCCTCGCATCAAATATCATGTAACCCAGCCCGCTACTGGCCGCGATCATTTCGCCCGCCACCAGCGCGCGCCATCCGTACCCGAATCCGAGCCGCGTTCCGGTAACGATGTACGGGAGGGCGCCCGGCAACATCACGTCGAATAGCAACATACGGCGCGGAAAATGGAACACCTGCGCCACCCGGCGTAAATCCTTTCCGACAGCACGTACACCGGCTACGGTATTAATCAGAATGGGGAAAAACGCCGATAGAAAAATAATAAAACCGACTGCCGCGGGCCCTAGACCAAACCAAAGAATTGCCAGTGGAATCCAGGCGATGCCGGGAATCGGTTGCGTCATGGCAATCAGCGGTGAAAACGCCCGATCGGCAAACCTGGAGGTGGCAATCAGGTAGCCCATCGGCACCGCGACAAAAAATGCCGTGACACTGCCTAACATCAGACGCCCAACGCTGTCGCGCAGATAGCGCAAAAGATCGCCATTGATCAACAGCGCCCAAAATGTTTCGGCAACTTTGGCAGGACCGGGAAGTAAGTATGGCGGCCATTTCGCCACCAACGTGGCAATTTCCCAAATCAAGACAAAGGCGGCAATCGGGAGTAGAAACAGAAAAAATTCCCGTGTCCTGTAGCCAATTATGCGTCTGTGCGACGCGCCGGAGTTTCCGCTAACGGTCCTTCGCGACCCGGCAAGTGTGGTAAGGTTCATTTGCAACGCCCCGCTCGGTTACCCAAGGCCTCAAACGCCAGGCTGGCTTCCTCCTTCAAACTCTCCCAAACCTCTGTTCGTATTTCTTGAAATATTTCATCGTTCAAAATATCCAGCGTTCTCGGCCGTTCGATCGGTACATCGAACACCTTTTTTATTCGTCCAGGACGAAAAGTCATGACCACAACGCGGTCGGCGAGAAACACCGCCTCTTCCACGCTGTGCGTAACAAACACAATGGTTTTCCCAAACTGGTCGTAGATCCTCAAGAGTTCTTCCTGGAACAGTTTTCGCGTCTGAGCGTCAAGTGCACCGAACGGTTCATCCATCAACAGCACCTCCGGCTCAGCCGCCAGCGCTCGCGCGATCCCGACACGTTGGCGCATACCGCCCGATAATTCACATGGATGCTTGTCCTCAAAACCTGAGAGACCTGCCATGGCAATAATTTCGCGTGCGCGCTGTTCGCGTTGCTTGCGTGGCATGCCGCGCGCCTTTTGCGCCACCGCTACGTTATGCAGCACCGTTTTCCAGGGAAACAACGAATGTTCCTGAAATACCATAGCGACGTCTGGATGCGGCGAGCTGATCACGGTGTCTTTGATTGCAATCGTGCCCTCGGTAGGTGTTTCCAGTCCCGCCATCATCGACAGAAAAGTGGATTTTCCGCATCCAGACGGACCGACGACGCATACAAATTCTCCGGGGCGAATGTCCAGGTCCAATCCGTCCAAGGCCACCACTTCACTGCCATCTACCGCTTGGAATATCTTGGTGATGCCGACGGCGCGAATTTGTGTAACAAGTGCATGCAACCCACCATTCTCGGTCGGTGCACGTTGTTTCGAATAGCCATTTGAGCGGGATTCGAAGAAGGTAGTTAACATCCGAGTCTCCTGTGGATACGGCAGCAACCCCCCTGGCGAACCAGAAAAGTCGGTAGCGCGCGGTCGGCGACAGATTGGCGCGCTACTAGTGCGTCAAGAAATTACTGCCAACTACGAAACTTCAGATGACTTTCCGGGAGGCCCGACTACGGACACGTACATAGAGAACGGGCAATGAAGGCGCGCCAAATACAGAATGGCGGATACGCATGTTCTAGGCGGTGTGACGGACATGGTCCATCCTCCTGTCGTGTTGAGCCGAACTTCTCAACAACTCGGACTGTTTTATAGTTATATCTATTGTGGCCGACTGCTAACTGACCGCGTGTATGCTGTCTCGTGGGCGAGACGTAATGCCTATCGCTTCCTGGTTAGACGGGATAGCGTGCACCATCCCCCAGATAAAAATGCCGTGACTCCTGCTTTAAAAATGTACTTACACGCTCACGTGCTCGGCGGATATGGGCGCGCAGCTCGGTGTCTACCAGATTCGCATTCTTAGTGCGTACCGCAGCTAGAATGCGCTTATTTTCCTGCAATATTTCGACCGCGCGTTGCGGATAACGATCAATAACCAAAGCGCCGACGATCTGTATGCGATCGGTGATCATCTGCAACATGTCCTGCAACACCCAATTGCCACTGTATTCCGCGAAGGTGTTGTGAAACTGCCGGTTTATGCGCAGGAATTCCGAAACTTCATTCTCGGCCAGCAACTCCTCCGCACGCGCCAACAACGCACTCATAAAATCTGCCGCTCCGTCATCGAGATTCGGCAGCGCCTCATAGGCCGCTTCAATTTCAAGAGCCTCGCGAACGCGAAATATATTGGCCACATCGGCAAACGTCATGGGCCGAACGACATAGCCCCAGCCAGATTCGCGTACCACCAACCGTTCTTGTTCCAAGCGGCTCAGCGCTTCGCGGACTGGGGTGCGGCTGATATTGAGTATCGACGCCAATGACGCTGCAGTAAGACGCTCGTTCGGCTTCAATCGATAGCCGATAATTTCATCCTTGATGTACTTGTACGCGCGTTCCTGCGAATTCATCGCCATTCGACTCTCTAAATTGGATTCAATTGCATTCATTATGAATCCAGTATAAATCCAATTTTGGTGCTGTCAAGCGCTCGACCCTAATTGTTCAATAAAACCAACAAATAAATCGTTGTACGGACCACAGAAGCGACTATATCGGGCACCTAAGCTGCGCGTCGGCCTATGGTGGCGACTGCGGGCCGGCGCACGCTGGAGCAACATCGCTAGCGGCGCAAAGCCGTTGGCGTGGCCTTTGCGCGCCTTGCCTGATGTGCTTCGCTGGCGTATTTTTTGGCGGTGACCAACACGGCTGACGGCTACATACACTCGCGCTCGGCAGCCGTCCTGCGGACCGTCGTTTCAATACTCCTTAATGCCTCTACGCATATCGGCAAGGTCCCGGCGTCAGGCCACTGAGCGGGCATGAAATAATGGTCACATGCTGCCGATGCGCGTATGGCTGCTAAACTGCCGTGTAGTACATCGATCGTTGCAAAGGAATTCTTACATGATTTTTCGTCAGCTCTTTGAACCAATATCCAGCACCTATACCTATCTCCTCGCCTGCGAGGATACGGGCCAGGCACTACTCATCGACCCGGTGCTGCCGACATGGGAACGCGATCTCGGAATTATCAATGAGCTCAAGTTGAAGCTCGCCTTCACGCTCGACACCCATATCCACGCCGACCACATCACGTCTGCGCTGACTTTACGTCGTGAGGCCGGCAGCCGTATCGCACATCCGGGGGTCGACAAACTTCCGTGTGTCGATATCGAGATCGAAGACGGGAAACCGTTCGAAATGGGCAGCATCCGCCTCGATCCGCTATTCACGCCAGGGCATACTGACGGCCATCATGCCTATCGCGTTCAAGACGGTTTGAGCGATCGCGTATTCAGCGGCGATGCGCTTTTGATCGAGGCCTGCGGCCGAACGGATTTTCAAAACGGCGATGCGCGGACACTCTACAGAAGTATCCACGACAAACTGTTCTCGTTACCGGATGACAGCTTGGTGTTTCCCGCGCACGACTACGAAGGCCGACGCGTCACCAGCATAGGCCAGGAAAAAATACGCAACCCGCGGCTTGGAAACGATAAGCCGCTAGACGAGTTCGTCCGGATTATGGAAGAAATGGATCTTGCCTACCCGAAGTTCATTGATTACGCAGTACCTGGTAATCGTCAATGCGGTGTTTGTCCGCCTGACGTACCGGAGCATTTGGAGCAATACTGCGCTGAAATGCAGGAAAGTTTGCAAGGCTGATCGTCACGGTTTAGTTGGAACGCAGCCGCCACCGCCGCCCGGCGTCAACACTGCCGCCGCGAGACATACATGGCATCGCCGATGCGGTGGCCAGCCGATGCCATTTAGCCGGCGAAAAACGGCGAGTCGGCGCCGTTATCATCGCAATCAATTGATTACGCGGTTCACTCGGGCCCGAAACTGGCTTGCGTCGAGGTATCCGACTACCCGAAGGTTATAGCGTTCGTTACCGTTGGCGCCAAAGAATAGTACCGTTGGTGGTCCGATGACATGATAAGCCCGCATCAGTGCGATGTCGTCGGCACTGTTTTTGGTTACATCGGCTTGCAGTAATACTGCGTTCGACAGTTGCGCACGCAGGGCGGGATCCGTGAATGTGTTTCGCTCTAACTCCTTGCATGACACGCACCAGTCGGCATAGAAATCGAGCATAACAATTCGCCCCTCACTTGCCGCGGCTTTTACCTTCGCTTGCAAATCGGTCAAGTTTCGAACTCGAGCGAAGCTTAACCCATGGCTCGGCTCGGCAGTTGCCGTGGCAATCCCGCCCGCGCCTAATCTCGCAAGCGGCTGCAATGGATCATCACTACCTAGCGATGCCCCGAGCAGCAACGCCGCTCCGTAGAGCGCCAGAGCAATACCAAAACCTTTCCAGAGGGTTCTCCAGCCTCTCATCTTCTCTGGTAGCGCATCAAAAGCACCAAGATAAGCCGCGCTTACCAGCAGCAGCAGGCCCCACAGCACGAGTGTCAACGGACCTGGCAGTATCCGCTCCAGCATCCAGATCGCTACGCCCAACATAACCACGCCAAACACAGCCTTGACGGTGTTCATCCATGCGCCGGCGCGTGGAAGCAGCTTTCCGCCGCTGGTACCAATCAGGAGCAACGGCGCCCCCATGCCGAGACTAAGGGCAAACAAGGCCTCTCCGCCAAGCACGGGATCACCGCTCTGACCGATAACGATCAGGGCCGCAGCGATCGGCGCCGCGACACAGGGACCCACGATTAATGCTGACAGAAACCCCATGACACCGACGCCAATCAGGGTACCGCCGCGTTGTCGATTACTCGCTTCGGTCAGACGACTTTGCCAACTCGCAGGTAATTGCAGGTTGTAAAGTCCAAACATGGATAGAGCCAGCGCAATAAATATGGCGGCGAACGCCGAGATCACCCATGGATTCTGCAAACTGGCCTGTAAGTTCTTGCCGAATAGTCCGGCCAAAACGCCGGCGACCGTATACGTAGCAGCCATCGAGAAGACATAGATCGCCGACAATCCGAATGCGCGCTTGGTAGTAATACCTTCGCCTTGCCCGACGATTATTCCGGACAAAATGGGGATCATCGGGAACACACACGGCGTTAATGACAAGCCCAAACCGGCAAGAAAGAACGCGCCTATAATCGCCAGCGCGCTGCCGTTCTTGAGCAGCTCGACCAATTTCCCTTGCTCTGACTCCGGGGGCGTGCCGGCACTGGGTGCCGCGGGCGACCGACTCACAGTACCCGACGGTGGCGCGGGCGTCGAAGTGGCCACAGCGGCAGTCGACGCACCTCCCCCCACAGATGGCATTGAGACACTTACCGTGCGCGTCTGTGGTGGATAGCATAACCCTGCATCCGCGCACCCCTGATAACGCACCTTAAGCAATACGGTCGAACCGGCCGCAGCGCCCGACACCGGAACCTGCGCACGGAGTTCATGGTAGTAAACCACCACGGTGCCAAAACTTGGATCCTTGTGCGTTTTTCCGGCCGGCATTACCGGCGTGCCCAGCTTAAAACCGTGATCTTCGCCGCCAGCCCGTACTTTTATTTTATCGCGGTAGAGGTAATAACCATCGACGATTTTCCATTGCAACAGGATCGCTTTCCCGCCATCCACCACCGTCGGCTGCGCCAGCACGAAGGCCTGTTCAGGAGGTAAAAAATCCGCGTGCGCTGCGCTTAGCGGCAGCGCCCATATCGTACTTGCAATGACGACGGCGCCAACCATCGCCATAAATTTCTGTATCTTCACCTGAATCCCCCGAGTACGCCCGGCGCCGACGGCGAAATTATCGTCCGAATCGGCGCAAGCCCAAAGACATTGTCGAGCCACCCACCTAATCGCGCTAAAGCGGGCTGATAGCCGCTGCGACTTAGCTGTAGTTATGGCTGACAGGAGTTACTCAATCACCGTCAATAGCGGCTTCCAACGCCTTGCGGAACGCGGGATCATCCCAATCACGCCCACCATTGATTCGATGTGTGATTCTTCCCTTTCGATCGACGATAAACGTGGTTGGCAAACCGAGTACTTTCCACTTGCCGATAACCGTTGATTCCTTGTCGAGCAAAATAGGATAGGTCAGCGAGAAATTCTCAAGAAAGGGCGCGATCGTATCCCAATCCTCGCCTTCGTTGACACCGAGAATAACGAAACCTTTTTTGTGATAATCCTTATAGGCCCGCTGCATGGACGGCAGTTCTTTCCGGCATGGCGGGCACCATGTCGCCCAAAAATTTACCGCAACCACCTTGCCGCGGAAATCAGACAAACTGTGCGTTTTGTCGTTCAAATCCTTCAACGTAAAATTCGGCGCAGCGGGCTTTTGCGGAACGGCCTGTATTGTCTGCATTTCCGCCGCACCCGCGGTACCACCCGTACCGAATACAAGCGCAACAGCAAAAATGATCGCCAGCGGTATCTTCTTCAGCATGTCTAATTACCTCTTTATTGTCCGGTCTTTCGGACACTGTATATCGGTCATCTTGGCCTGATGCGGCACACCGTCTTGAGTCCAAACGATCTTTACTCCAAACGTGGAGCCGGGCGGCAGTCCTGCAGCAATCATCCCTTGAAACCAATCGCCCGGATTGTGCTTCTGTATAGTTGGGAATTGTGACCACTGAAACGCAATTTGTGCGCTTTTTGGTAGACCCATTTTTTTCCAATCCTGCTGCCATTGCGAGGTAAGTTTCAGTGGACGCTCGTGTCCATTTTCGATAATTCGCCAATCGGCCAGATTGAAGGCAACGACGCTTTTTTTCGTGTCGTTATGGACGATGGTCTGAAATACGCATGAAATCGCATAACTATTGGCGGCAGCGGATGAGAAGCCGCGCGCGAGATAAAACGAGCGCGTCTGATCGGGAAGCCGCTGAGCAAGCGTGAAATTCACGCCGGACGGCGCCGTCATTATCCAACGGTAACTTCCTACAACCTTATCCTGTAGGATTTTGCGCTGCTGTGTCTCGTCGTGTACTACGGTAGAGCAGCCGAGTATCGAAATAAGCAAAGCACCCAATCCGAGGCACCGTGCGAATTGAGTTGTATGGGAGTTGCGTTCTGTCATGTCTCACTTAATCGTGGTTGGATCATCTTAAGATCGTGGATAGTCGGATCAATTGGCAGCATCCGCCACCCCTTTTGCCCCGGCGGTACGGCCCAATATCAGTGCTCAGCCTAAACACCAAACCCGCACTAAACATAAGCCGCACCGCGCATGGACCCGCTGCCTACCTTGTACGCTAGCTCGAATACTACCGCACTGGAACGATGGCGTAACCTCTGTTTTCATATCCGATCAACGAGATCCAACTGTTGCCGATGACTTTGATCGGGCGATATATGGATTTTTTGTCGACATGCAGGGCGTGGGCAGCGACGGAACATTGCTCCAAATGTAAATTTGGGTCATGCCCGAGCTCGGTGATCTTTTTCTCGATCTTATCCGCGATCTCGCCGTCCTCGAGTTTGATCTTACTGCGGTCACTACTCATATAGAATGTCGCCGGTCCACGAAACGCCAATACGAACTTCGGCTTTACGCCTTGCGCCTCCATCGATTTCGCCGTCGCCTCAATCAGGTTCAAATAGAAATACAGTTTCTTCGGATTTGCGGTGGTAATGTCGAAGATAGCCTTGGCCGAGGTCAAACCGTGTAATGCGCGCGCATCGTTCGGTTCACTACCGGCGTAACTGCTTGCTCCAATCATCATTGCGACCAGACCAAAGATAGCGCTCGTACATACTTTACTTAGCTTGCTTGTAAGCATGTGGATCTCCTCCCGATGTTCTAAATTTATAATTTGCGAAAAAGCCGCCAATGCATCACGCATGAACAGCCATCCTCTACGTACACGCTATCCCTTTCCAGTCGTTCTCCACGTATCGAGTCATGCAACGTATATTCATGCATCGATAAACTAAGTTGCGTATCAAAGTGCGTCGCAGTTGGGACGTGCCGTGTAATGCACCGCCGACCCTAAGACCTGCGAAGTCTGCGAACGAAAAAGCAACGATGATTGCACATAGTCGTGCTCAGTCTTATTGCTGCTCGGTAAACCAATCATTTCGGAGGCCATTTATGTAAATAGCTTCCATTTTTCCAGATGCCCTGTCGGAGCGGCACCATAACGTTGCGAAAGTCGTCCGCACCGTCCTCCAGTCAACAGAGCAAATGTCGTGCCACCGGTATGCGATGGGACAAGCATTTCGACAACCGGAAGCTTATCTCGGTGAGCAGGGGAGTAAAATCGGAGTATGCCGCTACAGACGATCTATAAGCCGGCCGCGCCACTTACATTATTTTCATCAAAACAGTTAGATACGGGAAAAACAACGGTTCAGCAGCGCATATTGAGCTACTCGCACCAGCGCGGACGGTAGTTGCAAACCGCGACCGTGCTCGGAACACGCCGGAGTTACGCTCACGTTTGGTCTCGAGCCGGGTGATGCGCTCGCCGGTTGCAACAGTGTGTCACAAGAACGGACACTTTCCGGAGACACCACTGTCCAGCGCCGGGCACGCCAGCCGTGAGCCGTTATAACAATCGGCGCGAAGTATCAGGATTTGTCCATGATTGGGGCGGAGAGCACTCTGGCAGCCTCCCCACACACGCACATCTAAAGCGTGCAGGACTGGCTTGATTTACAATCACCGGCGACGAACATTGCTTGAGGAAGAGCGTCATCTGAGCGCTTCCGGCCGCTCTACCTTTGCGTGTCAATCGCCTGTATTACAACCTCGATCGTCGGGCTATCCTTGAGCGTGTTCATCACTTTACATGCGCGCTCGCACATCTTCACCATCTTGGCGCGATCTTTATCGGACAGATCCGCATCAATCCGAACAACCGTAGTCATTTTTCCAACACGTTCCGGGGCCTTGAGCATATCGCCATCGCAGCGCACGTGAAGTTCACGCACCGGTAAGTTACGATTGCGCACGTACTCGACCAAATAGAAATTCAAACAGGCGGCCGCCGACAGCAGAAATAGTTCAACCGCCCTCTGGCCGCCACTATCGAACATATTTATCTTGCCAAAAGGCGTCCACGACTCATAGCCATTTTTGTCCCAGCGGCACACGCCATAGTGTTCTTTGTCCATGTCGGTTGTATCCTCGGGGACTCCGATTCAGAAATGCACTACGCCAATTTCAGTGTATATAAAGACGTACACCCATGCACCAACTCCAAACCCGCTTGGGTGTACGTCTTCGCGTCAGCACTTAGCGCCCGTGATTAAAACTTGGGCATGTCCGCGCGCGGCCGGCCTACAATCTCGCCAACCGGCGCCTTCATGCCCAGCTCCTTCAGCGCCGTATTAATCGGGCCCGGATCGTAAGCGTTTTTAGGCATGTCAGGTGACTTCAACACCTTCATCTTATATAAGAACGCATAACCTTTCTTCATCAAGTCCAGCGCTTGCGCATCGAACACCATCTTACCGATGTAGTTTACTTTTGCGCCGCCTATGCTCTTCGGGTTTTTCTCATACAAGGCCGTCCACGCCATCTCCGGCGTATAGTTGACAAGCTCTTTCGCCATGATTTCGGCGGTCTGTTTCGGATGCTCGGCCATAAACCGCACCGCTTCGATTTCCGCCTTCATCCAACCAACTGCGGCTTCCGGATGTTGTTTAATAAAATCTTCCCGCATGAGAGTGAAATCGGCGTCGGTCTCGTTCCAAGGCGCGCCAGTAGCCGCGTACTTTGCAAAACCTTTCTCGACCACCCTTCGAGCATGCGGCTCCCACATTGCGGCGGCATCCAACTTGCCCGCTTCAAAGTTGCTGGCAATCACTTCGATTGGCATATACATCACACGTTTGGGAGTGAAAGCGCCTTTCTCGATGATCGATTTTACAAATCGATTGGCGCAGGTGCCACGATGCACGGCAAAATTCTTGCCATTCAGCCATTTCATGGCCTGTTTTACGTCTTTGAAGTTGGGTGCGTCCTTCCGCACCACGATCTTGTTGCAGTTCTGCCCATCACTAAACATCGGAACCGAAACCAAACGTATATCTGCGATATTTTTTTTCGTTGTCGCGACTAGCGACGGCATGTCTCCCATGGTGCCAATCTGCATCTTATTTGCGAGCAGTGCATTCACCATCGGTGGACCGGTCAGATGCGGCTCAAATTTAACGGTGCTACCAGGCGGGAGATATTTTTTCCACAATCCTTTTGCCTTGATGATGACACCGTTCCAACCTCCGGTCCAATAGGGATGATAACCGTAAGTTATATGGACGGGGTCAGCGGCATAAGCCGCAGCGTGTACGGCAAATACACCGAGTACGCCGATCACTAATTTGGAAACTTTGTTCATAGCCGCTCCTCGTTTTATATCTGTAGTAGTTGTTTTTCCGGCTGTTAAATCGGGCTAACTTATCGCAAAATCGTTCTCTTCCGTCTTTATGTGTCCGTAGAGCGATTTCAGCGCGATTTCCTTCAACTCTCTGTATCTTTCCGTGGTCAAACAGGAAACTTCCCTTGGTCTTGGTAAGTCCACTTCAATTACATCCACTATACGTCCTGGCGCATCCGACATGATGTAAATTCGATCAGCAAGAAAAATCGCTTCCTCTAGTTCCGAGGTGATGAATATCGTCGTCAGGCCAGTGTCTTCAAATAGGCGCAGAAAATACTCTTGCATCAGCTCCCGACTCATTACGTCGAGACCGCGAAAAGGCTCGTCGAGAACCATGACATCCGGACTGTTGATTAGCGCTTGCGCGAGCTCCGCGCGCCGTTTCATGCCACCTGATAGCTGCTCTGGATACTTGGTTTTGAAATCACCGAGCCCAAATTTGTCCAACAACTCGTGCGAGCGCGCCTTGGCGCGAGCGCGTGAGAGCGTACCTCTAACAACGGGGCCGAAAGTAACGTTGTCTTCAACCGTCATCCACGGCCACAACGCGGTCTCTTGGAATACCATTAACCGGTTACCGATCGGTCCCTTTGCCGGCTGACCATCCAAGGTCAAATTACCTTCGTCCGGCGCAATGTAGCCGGCGAGAATATACGCGAGCGTTGACTTACCGCAGCCCGACGTGCCCATGACTACGTTCAGCTTGTTTGCTTCAAAGTGGAACGTGCAATCCTTCAGCGCCACCGCATCCGCCCTACCCTTGACGGCGTAGGTCTTCGAAATATTCTTGCCCACCAACGCCCCGCTCGTCGTATTCATGTGCTTCTCCGTCCGGCCGCCACGCTCGCTCACAGGTTTTGTTACGAAAGTTGTTTCCAAGGCATCATTCGCTTTTCAATGTAATCAACGATGATGGTCGAGAGATATCCCGCTATGCCGATGCTGATCATGCCCACGACAACGATCGACGGCGAGCCGCTAACATAGCCTTCCCAGGTGAGACGACCCAGTCCGCTATCGCTAGCGATCATTTCGGCTGCAATAACAACGTTCCAGGTCACGGCTATTCCGAGCGTCATGCCCACCGCGATCGAGGGAATTACGGATGGGATAATAATTCGACGAAATATGGTGCTCTGCGATGCACCCAACGATTGGGCCAACCAGAAGTGTTCTTTTCTTATCGTTCTGACGCCGTCATAGACATTGATGACGATAATGAAGAAGGCGCCAATGAATGTGATGAAGACGATGCTCAGTTCGTTCGTCGGCCAAAACAAAATTGATAGCGGCACCCACGCTAACGGTGGGATCGGCCGGAGCAGTTCGATAATCGGAAACAGTAGATAATTTACTCTCTTTCGTGTTCCCAAAATCAAACCCAACGGGATGCCCAAAAGCTGCGCCAGGATGAAGCCATACATTACCCGCTGAAAACTAACAAACCACGAATGCCAATATGTCGCCGTGAAAGCAAACTGCTTAAAAAATATCTGAATCACAGCCAGTGGCGACGGAATCGAATCAAACCCCGGGGCTTGGTTACGTACCAATAGATCCCACAGAATAAAAAATCCAACGATAGCAAGCGCGCCGCGCCATCGAATGCGTGGAATTCTCAGCCGAAACGCACGCTTGGTGTTGTTCGTCGAGCGCTCCGACTTCACTGCATGCGCGGCTCTGATGGATTCTTCCACATCCGGCATATCAACTCCCCTTACGCCAATTCTCGCTCACCACGTTCAAACGCCTTTTTCGCTTCTTCATGCACCGATTCTATTGCTTCTTTTTTTAGGTCCATGTATTCGACCGAAGCCGTCATCTCCGGCGTCCTTGGCCTTGGCAACGGAACCGTTAACTCCAGCTTCACCGTCCCCGGACGAGTCGTCATGACAATGACTTTATCTGACAAATAAATCGCCTCTTCCAAATCATGTGTGATAAACACGATCGTTCTTCGGCATGTGCTATACATTTTCAGAAGGTGCTGATGCATGGTCGTTTTTGAAATGGTGTCCATCGCACGAAACGGCTCATCCAATAGCAGGATTCTGGGTTCGTTGACCAAGGCACGTACAATTTCCACACGCCGCTGCATGCCGGACGAAAGTTGTGCCGGGTATGAGCGCATTACCTTATCGAGCCCACCGCAACGGCTTAGAAAATCCTTCGCCTTCTCTTCGGCGGAAGCGCGGCTCATCGCGTTCGTCTTTAGTAATCCATAGGTGACATTTTCAAGCACCGTTTTCCAAGGAAATAAAGCTCCGTTTTGAAACACCACGACGCGATCTGCCCCTGGGCTTGGAGCTTGTCGCGGAGACGCAAGCAAGGAGTCGTCAAGATACACTTCGCCACTCGTGACGTTATCGAATCCCGCAAGCACATTCATTAAAGTGCTCTTGCCACACCCCGAGGGGCCGACAATCGCTACAAAATCGCCGGCCTCTATCTCAATGCTGCAATCATGCACGGCGACGACGGCCGAACCCTGTGGGTCATACGTTTTTCCCGCGTTCCGGATCGACAGTTTCCCGAACTCGGGTCTTGGCGCCAATCCCTCGCTATTGTTCGAGCCCCGATCGCGCTTCATTACCTGTTCCATGCCGTCAACCTCCGAGGCCGAGCGATTCTTCACGCCACTGCATAAGCCGCTGACCGACCCATCGAATTGCAGCGCTGCTAAGAAATCCGACAATCCCTAGTGTCGCCATGCCAATCACAATAGTTGGATACTGGATCAAGTTGTAGGCTTCCCAAATCACATATCCGAGCCCATATTGCGCAGCGATCATTTCGCCCGCGACGAGTGAGAACCACGCGGCTCCCATCGCGATTTGCAGACCGGTAAAAATATGCGGAAGTGCTCCTGGGACAATGACGTCACGAAGGATGTCGGTCCGACTGGCACCAAGGCAACGCGCAGCGCGGAAATAATCCTCGTCGATGGATCTCACGCCTACCAGGGTGTTCATCGTGGTGGCGAAGAACGCCACTAGAAAAGTCACGAAGATGACCGCCGGCTCGACACCCGGAAACAGTAGAATAGCCAGAGGCACCCATGCCAGGGGCGGTATTGGTCGTAGCAAGCCCACCAGGGCACCGGAAAATTCACGAAATTTCGCATTCCACCCCATAAAGATTCCCAATGGAACGCCGAGCAGAACGGCGAGAAAAAATGCTGTGAAGGCGCGATAGGTGCTGTACCAAATATGTACGTAGTAGTCGCTGGTAAAAATGGAGATGCCGTAGCTCGGGTCCGGGCTAAGCCATTCGCGAATCACCGACAGCGGGTCGGGAAGTCTATTGAACGAACTTATTGGTAACCACTTAACGCTGGCGTACCAGAGAAAAATCGCGCCGATATAGCCGGCAGCCATGAGCCAATATTTTTCGTTACGCACCACTGTATTCATAAACGTCGCTCTTTGAATTCCGGATCGAATCAAATGCCGCGGCCAACTGACGGACTGCCGACTACGTCCTCATCCAAAACCGTGGACGAGACCAAAATTTTGGCCGCACCTTTAACGTGCCGATTCGCTTTTCTCGCACGTCGCGTTTATCGACTACACAACGAATGCGTGCCTACTTTGCGACTGACAATCCGGTGCATCGGAAAAATTCGTATTAGGTCTGCGTATGCATGAGGTGTGCCAAGAGTTAATACGGTTTCGATGTTAAACGTACAATTGATCCACATTGCACGCCTGACGTACCGCACACGCACGATCCGTCGGTATAGGTATGCATTGTTGCGCGAACGCGCGTCCGGTGCGGCGGAATGGACGAGAACTCAACTGTCTCTTCTCGGCAGCACAACGGCAACGACAGTGCCACCTGGGTGATACAGTGTGCGATCGATACAGCGGGAAATAAGTACGACACGCCCGCCGATTGCACTCCGGTTGCCACGATTGACGTCACCATGCTGGCGAAAAGCGCAGCGCGAGCAGTACGAAAACTGACAATACATTAATGTACTTATATACTGATGCGCGTGATGGGCACGCCCACCGTAGCAGACCCACTGGTAACGACATCGACCGGCTAACCACGACTGACAAAATGAGTTTCGATCAGTAAGCGCGCTAAACCTAACCTCATTTCGCCGCGCTCAACGCACCGCAATGCGGGTATACGACCGGCATGCTAGCTGGCTCGACAGTCGGTTACGGTTTTGCTGCACCGCGTGCTGGCTGGCCTAGTCGGGTGATCACGTTACCCGTTCGAGTTCAACGCACGGCCAACGCCGACTGAAACTCCCGGACCCCGTGCATCACGGACGACGGTGCGAAAATTTACTGGCGACCGTAACGGCAACATAAGCCGGAATGCGCCAAAACTGACACATTAATTTACAAGCCGGCAGGCCTACCGATTAACCGCTCCTTTACAGCGTGTTTTTTGTATGTTTTATTGGGGGCGCGGCTAGGAGACGGAACGTTGGAACCGATGAACCAAGTGGTTCGCTTGCGATCCGATCACCTATCGTGCTGGTAGTGCGCTGACCCGAGCACCCCAGCATAGACTCGGCCTATATATTGCACGTGAATTTAGCCGGCGTTGCTGCAAGGAAGCCTTTTCGCCAACGCATAACGATAAATGCGCAATCGCGCCTGACAAGGTAACGTTCGATTGCCTCTTTACTGTCCGGCACTAGGTGACCTATGCAATATCCGCAGCCATCTGAACACATCCGGTTAATCGATTCGGTGCTAGCCGGTAATCGAGACGCAATTGCACAAATGGACCCCGCCGTACGTACATCCTGGCAAAGGTGTACGGCCGACTATCAACTCGACCCATTAGCCCGGCGCGAACCGGTCGTCATCGCGCACGCCGATCTCAATGAGCGTCAAGAACGTTTGGCACGCCTGTTGGCATTGGCGAAGAATGAGATGACCAGTCTTTACCAGCAAGTGGCTGGTTCCGGCTATGCCATTCTTCTTACCGACATGGACGGCGTGATACTTAACTATGTAGGGGATCCACTGTTCACCAACGCCGCTGCCCGAAGCGGGTTGCAAAACGGTGCGGTCTGGAGCGAGGAGGCACAAGGCACCAACGGTATGGGAACCTGCATAATCGAGTGCAGACCGTTGGTAGTGCACAAAGAGGCGCACTTCCTCGCTCAGCATACCGGCCTCACGTGTTCGGCGGCGCCCATTGTCGATCCGCGCGGCAAGACCATCGCGATATTAGATGCGTCAAGTGAGTCCAGTATGGCGCAGCAGCATACGATGGTACTGGTTAACATGTCGGCTCAGACCATCGAGAATCGCCTGTTTCTTTGCGCCTTTCGAAACGACTTCATACTGCGGTTTCATAGTCGGCCTGAATTTGTTAGCACCTTGGGCGAAGGTGCGCTGGCGTTCGACGGGTCCGGCAACGTACTTGGCGCCAACCGTAGCGCACTGTTCCAACTCGGACTCAAATGCGACAACGTACTGGGTCAATCGTTGAGCCAAGTGTTCGACACCACACTCGACGCACTACTCGCACTCGGCCGACGTCAATCTTTCCATCCGACGCCGATACACACTAGCAAAGATGGCCGGCGCTTCTTCGGTATCGTTCAACTGCCGGAAGCCGCGTTGAAAACGCCCGCGCCGGTCTCCAGGCGGGATAGTGACGAGGGACGACCGCAGCGCGAGCGCACTACAAGCGCCGGCTTCGAGCATTTGGAATCGAGCGACGCCGTAATTTCTGAAAATATCCGCCGCGCGCGCATGATCACCGATCGGGATATCCCGTTACTCATATATGGCGAAACGGGTACCGGCAAAGGCGTATTTGCCAAAGCGTTCCACGATGGCAGTGTTCGTCAAGGAAAGCCATTCATCGCTGTGAACTGCGCCTCCATTCCGGAATCGCTCATCGAAAGTGAACTGTTTGGCTATCGTCCTGGCGCATTTACGGGCGCAAACCGAAAAGGTAGCCGAGGAAAAATTGCGCAGGCGAATGGTGGAAGCCTGTTTCTCGACGAAATCGGTGATATGCCGCTGGCTTTGCAAGCACGATTATTGCGGGTGCTGGAAGAAAAGGAAGTCGTACCTCTTGGTGGCGAAACGCCTGAAAAAGTCGACGTAAACATCATAAGCGCCACCCACCGCAGTTTGCCCGAATTAATGGAGAGCGGGCGCTTCCGTGAAGATTTATTTTACCGCTTGCATGGAATGAGCATCACCATGCCGGCGCTACGAGCGCGTACCGATAAACGCGAGCTCATCGCCAAATTGCTCTGGTTGGAACAAAATCGCGCCAATGTCGACGCGACGATTACCCACGAAGCCTTGGAGATACTTGCCCGCTACAGTTGGCCGGGCAACATTCGGCAACTCTGCAATATATTAAGGACACTGGTCGCCTTGTGCGGCGGTAAAGCCATTTCTGTAGACGATCTTCCGCCGGAGGTAAAGCAACCAACCGTTCTGTCGGCGCCCAGTGAACAAACGGTTGAACAAGTTGAGCCGGAAACGCCATTCGATGACCCGTTGTCGATGGCCGAGTGCACGGCCCTACTTCGTGAACTGGAAGCTTTACGGTGGAATATTGCCAAGGCGGCGCGCAAGCTCGGCCTGAGCCGGAACACCCTGTATCGAAAAATGAAACGATACGGAATCAAACCACCACGTTAGCACTATCTTCAGCACACCCACGCTAGGGCCCACGACCTCGAGCGCGCTCGTCGCAACCCGACGTCGTGCCCAAATACACTCTGGCACGCGAATTGCGTTATCATTGGAATTCAAGCCGGATTGTCGAGGAGCTGTTCGTGCGTCAATCGTTAAATTCTTTTTCCGTATCGGTCCACCCTGGTGAACTACGCTTTAGCGCAGCGCACTTCATCACCTTTGACGACACCTGCGAAAATCTGCACGGTCATAACTTTCACGTGCGTGTTGACGTGAACGGCGACAACAATTCTGATGGTTTTGTTGTGGATTTTGTCCAGCTTACACGCTATGCAGCCGAAATTTGCGATACGTTACACGATCGCATTTTACTGCCCGGAAGTAGCGCCGAAGTCAACTTGGAGCGCCGGCACGGTATGATTGAGGTTAACAGCCACGGAAAGCGGTTCAACTTCCCGGACGAAAACTGCGCCGTATTACCGATTGCGAATACGACTGCCGAACTACTCGCCTATTACATTGCCGATTCCCTGATCGCTCGCCTGCAGTCTAACAACGCACTTGGGCGTGCGGTTGAAGTTCAAGTCGCGGTTGAGGAAGCCGATCAACAGTGGGGAGTTTATCGGAGATGGGTTGGTGCCGAACAATAGCGACACAGTGCCACGACTGGCGTGGGCCATTACCGGCTCTGGACATTATCTACGCGAGTGTCTGGAACTGATCGGCAAAACCAAAAATGTCGATCTGTTCCTGAGCAAAGCCGGAGCCGAAGTGTTGCAGGTATACGGTTACGATCTGGCTCATCTGCGCAAAGAAGTGAGAATATTTCGCGACAATGCGGCCAGTGCTCCACCCGTCGGTCTTTTTTATGAAAACCACTACCATACCTTGGTCGTCGCACCCGCCACCTCCAATACGGTAGCCAAATGCGTACTCGGAATTTCGGATACTCTGGTAACCAACATCTATGCGCAAGCCGGAAAATGTCGCATTCCTTCCCTCGTTTTCGCCTGCGATACACAACCAATCATGCGTACCGAAGCACCCGGAAAAGAGGTACCGGTTTATCCGCGGCCTATCGATCTCGAGCACACGAAAAGATTATCCAGCCATTCTGGAACACAAGTGATAACCACGTTACATGATCTCGAGTCGGCGCTTGCGGAGCGGCTACAATGTCTGAACATCTGCTGTTCCTGACCGGCAAACTCGCGGAAAATAACTTGCGCTCGGTTCTCGGGAAAATGCAGGGTAGCGATTTTACGTATCAAATTCGGCAACTAGGTGTAAGCGTAGCCGCCTTGATGACGACGGACATGATCGCCAGACGTATCGGCGAAGTGACAGCGTTCGACGGCATTGTCATCCCCGGACGCTGCCGCGGCGATATCGATACGCTGTCAAGCAAACTGGGCGTACCCGTCCGTCGCGGGCCGGATGAATTGAAAGACATACCGGTTTTTTTTGGTCATGAACGAATACAGCCTGATTTGAGCCGTCACGATACGACAATATTCGCGGAAATTGTCGATGCACCGTACATGTCGATTGATGAGATCGTGGCGCAAGCGGAACGTTACGGCGCAGCCGGCGCGGATGTCATTGACATTGGCTGTCTGCCCGACACGCCGTTCCCACATCTCGAGCAATCCGTGATCGCTCTGCGAGAACAGGGATATCGCGTCAGCGTCGATTCGATGAATTCCGACGAGCTGCTGCGCGGCGGCCATGTGGGCGCAGACTATCTACTCAGTCTGACCACGAAGACACTGTGGATCGCCCACGAAGTGCCTTCTATTCCGGTTATAATTCCCGCCGTTTCGGGCGATCTCGATTCTTTAACAGAGGCGATGAATGCGCTCGATCAACACCAATTGCGCTATATTGTCGATCCCATACTTGACCCCATCCAACACGGTTTTACGGAATCGCTGGTGCGTTACCGGAACTTACGCCGTAAACATCCGGACGTTGAAATATTGATGGGAATCGGCAATGTGACCGAATTGACGGATGCTGATACCGCAGGCATCAATGCCGTTCTTTTCGGCATTGCATCGGAGTTAGGTATTCGCCACATACTCACAACACAAGTCAGCCCGCATGCCCGCTGTGCTGTCGCTGAGGCCGATGTCGCCCGCCGCATGATGTATGCAGCACGCGCCAACAGCGCACTGCCTCGCGATTTTCATTCCGGACTCTTGGCGCTGCACGAACGCTCGCCATTCCCATACGAAGAGCACGAAATCAATGAGCTGGCTAGGCAAATTCGCGATCCCAGCTACCGAATTCAGATCAGCACGCGCGGCGTTCATATATTCAACCGTGACGGGATGCACACGAGCACGAATATATTCCAATTACTCCCACATCTGGACGTCCAAACAGATGGTCCGCACGCCTTCTATCTCGGCGCTGAACTGGCGCGCGCGGAGATTGCCTGGCAGCTTGGGAAACGTTACTCACAGGACTCACGCTTACAGTGGGGATGTGTCAGCGATGATATGGCGGCACCCAATGAAGAACCCTCACGCAAAACATAACAATAGGACGTAGCTCGTGATCAGAGAGGCGATCGTAACCACGATGGCGGCGGACGATTCGGTTCATATCGCGCCGATGGGTGTGCACGAACGCGGCGAATATCTCGTACTTGCGCCGTTTCGTCCATCGCGTTCTCTGGACAATATTCTCTATCGCCAAGCCGCCGTCGTAAACTATACCGATGACGTCCGTATTATCGCGGGTTGCCTTTCCGGCCGTTTCGATTGGCCGGTATTGCCTGCTGAAATCGTTTCCGGGGCGCGCTTACGTGACACGCTTTCGCACGTTGAATTGGAATTGTGCCGAACGGAAGTATCCGAAGATCGCACCTGGTTGTGGTGCAAACCCGTTTATCGTGGCATGCACAAACCGTTTGGCGGCTTCAATCGAGCGCAGTCATCGGTTCTAGAAGCGGCGATTCTCGTCAGTCGCTTACATTTATTACCGTGGGAAAAAATCGAGACGGAGTTGGAATATCTACGAATCGGTTTAAATAAGACTGCGGGACCGCATGAACTCGAGGCCTGGCAGTGGCTCATGGATGTACTAGAGCAATACGCGGACACGCATCAATTACACAAAGAAACGCCATGACCGGATTTTTAGCTAGTGTTTCTACGCCCGACGAAGTCGATATCGTCTGTGCCGAAGGCGTTGATATGGTTGATTTAAAGCAACCGAGCGAAGGCGCGCTCGGCGCCCTATCGCGACAAAACGTTGCCGCCATTGTACGCCGGGTAGCCGGTCGCCGACCGGTGAGCGCGACGATAGGCGATCTCCCTATGCAAGCCGACATCGTCTACAACGCGGTCAGGCAGATGGCCGACACGGGCGTGGACATTGTCAAAGTGGGTATGTTTCCGGACGCCGATATACGACCGATCATCTCGTCTTTGCGGCATGCGACCGCACGGGGCATCAACATAGTTGCGGTTCTGTTCGCCGACGTGCCACTCGATATCAAAACGACTACGTTACTCGCGGATGCGGGATTCCGGGGCGCTATGCTCGACACCATGCAGAAGTCAGGACGCTCATTGCTAGACTGTTTATCCATGAGTACAGTGGAAGAGTTCGTGCACGAGTGCCGCCAGAATCGACTCCTGTGTGGGCTGGCCGGTTCCCTGCGCCTGTCCGATATCCCGAAACTACTTCCGCTGACACCCGATTATCTCGGCTTTCGTGGCGCCTTATGTGTTCGCGGTGTACGCCAAAATCGTCTTGCGCGCGCGGCCGTCAAAACCGTGCGCAGGGCCATCGGATCGGGAAATGAATTGAATTCGATACCGACACAGTCAGCGTCCGGCTGACATTCATCCTACTGGTCGCTGCTTTCCGAATGCCGACTGTGTCTCGCTCAGAGACGATTCGAAGCGTGCGCCCGAGCGCTTGGCGGGGGTTTCCAGAGGTTCCATCAGCATCAGCGTTCGGCACGGGGCGTCGCCATATAATCCTTGCTGCAGTGCGGTAGCATCTTCGGGTCCGCACAACCAAGTCTTGAATTGACCTTTGCGGGAAAAATCGCCAAAAGCCGGATCGACGATACCGTGCTCAACGAGAAAATCGTACGCAACCACGCTCTGCGTGAATGAAATCGCTTTGACCAGAACCAGTCGTTGGGCGCCAAGTTTGTAGGCGAGCCACGCGGACAGGCTGTCCGACGTGACGTCCCAGCTGGCGGGCACATCCGATGCGCTCAACAGCATCTGCCTCGGCAGCCACACCGGAACACTCGATCGCTCCCAAGCGCGGTAAATTTCCTCAGTTGTGGCAACAGGAACCAGATCCGGCCGCAGGCCCAGTAGCATCAAACCATACTGTTCCATAGCCATAATGGCCATCCTATGCGCCACCCTATCATCGAACCCCCAATGGGTATGGACATCCCGAACTTGCTCGGCAAATGCGCCGCCACCCGGCACGACGATGGTATTGCCGCCGCCGTAACACGCCAAGGTATCCAGCCATGCCGGAAGGAGCTCCGAGTAAGCCAAACTGCCGCCGATTTTTACTACCCACATCGTCATTCTCCCTGCGCTGCAACCGTCAGGATGAAGGCATACCGTCGTTTCACTCATCCGCCGCGCGCTTGGCGCAGCTAAATTTTCATATCAAAACGCAGCTCCGCGACAACGCCTATCCGTATTGACACTAACGCGTATCGCACCTGGTGAAACAGCGACCTTCCCCGCTTGATGCAGCAAAAAACGTTCCAGTTCGAGCCGGCATCGACGCCATCCCGGCAGTTTTCGTATGACGAAAAATCCCTTCCAGTGTGACCGCTCCGGATGCCTGGGCCGACGCCCAACCACCGATTTAACGGCCAAAACAGCCCCAATAACCCCAACCCGCGCCGCCGGCGGTACGCGGACTGCCGGGCCGGTTTATACCCTTGGTGTCGGTGTGAGAAGCATGCGTAACAGCATGTCCCGTGTTGATCCTGCTAGTGTCACTCAAGGCATCGAGATCATGGATCGCGCGCATCGTTCTGCCCGCATGTAAGGAACACCATGTACCATTCAATAGCCACCAGAACGACACTGGCGGCCGCGGCGGCAGGCCCAATCACGCCATTGCGGTAAAACTTGACCCTAGCTGCCGACTTGGCGCTCACGCAACTCCTTCCTTAACAGCTGTGCTACCGCCACCGCCGGACCGCAATCCGCCGCGTCGATGCCGCTGCCCAAACTCGCATCCGCGACCAAGGCTCCAAAATCGATATAGGGTCGACGCATACGCCGCGCCAATTCCTCCACCAGGAAACGTCCGACTCCGACGCCGACCAATGGCGCATCTTCCGGTATACGTCCGCGCGACAGAATTTTATCGCAGGCATGTCGAATTTTACCGAGACTCTGTTCCGCAAAATATTCGGCCAATCGGCGCCAAGCCGTCTCTGATGCCGTGGCAAAATCCCGCCCGATCATGCGCGCAAGACGGCGGGCGCTCTCTTCCCAGCTCTTACCCGCCTGGTCAGCACTTGGGTGCATATCGGCATGCGCCGGTAGACGATCGACCAGACGAAATACATCTGCGGCGTTAGCGAACTGCTCGTTCATAACCGCGACCCAGTGGCCCTCGAAAGGAACCACATGCGCCAAACATGTCAACGGTGTACGGACAACACCAACGTAGACCAGTTCTTCATCGCGCATGCGCTCGAAGTCGGTGCACCCTTGGGCTAAAATGCAATGTTCCGAAAATGGGATCAAATCCGTCGTTGTACTACCAATATCGATCAGCAAACCGGACGCCAGTCGATCGGCTGCGAGACGCGCGCTCGCCTGCCAATTCGCCGAGGCCACTGATTGACTATTTTCAAGCGCTTCTGACATCGAAACAAAACGCTGATCATAAGTGTAAAAATATACCGAGGAAGGCGCGATATGCTCACAGAATGCGTCAATCAGTTTCTGCACGCCCTCGGCTCTATCAGAAAAAAGGTCTACCATTTCACCGGTCATCGTCACCGCATGCAAGGTTTCGGTAGATACGATTTCGTCCGAAATCGCTGCAATTGCATCACGAAAATACGGCAAACCTTTCCACAACGGACACGCCGTTTGCAAAACGCGCACTATGCGTCCCTGATGATCCGTAACGCATGTCTTGACGTGCGCGCCGCCCAGATCCCACCCAACCACATTGGCCCTATCAGGTTGCATTGTCAGTTTCCAAGTTAATATAAAATGGTCCGCTAGCCGACTGGGCCACCTGCCCACGCGGACGTGCGCACAATACTTCGAGTACGCCTGCCGCCGGATTCACCCCCAACGCCCGCGACAATCCTGCATATGAAGTCGTCAGACGCGGATTCACTTCCAACACCAGCGGTCCACGATCGGTCAGGATCAAGTCAACGCCAAAAACGCCGCGCATCCCCGGCAGCGCGTCGAATAGCCGGGAAGCGATGTTTTGATACACACCATCGCTGTCATTAATCGCGCCCACGGTAATACCATGCAAATGAAAGCGGCTGTTCTCGATCGTTACGTGCTGCAAATTAATACTCAACAAACACGCCTTTTTATCATCCGCGAGTATGCACATGCTGGCCGGGGTACCGTGAATGAATGGTTGGAGCACATACTTCGCTGTTGTGTCCTGCACCGGCGCCGCCACTGTCGCGGCGGCATAGGCATTGATCAACCACGTGTTCCCGCAACCAGCGCCGTCGTCAGGCTTCAATACGCACTGTCCAGCCAATTCTTGCGACAGCATGTCGTCAAAATAGGTTGGTACAACATCAATACCGGACTCACGCAGACAATGGTAGGTCGCAAGTTTGCTGGTCGCGATTCGAACTGCGTGCGACGTGCAATTCAGCGTTGTCACCCCAAGCTCATCTAGGCAGTGAATCAAATCAACAAGAATGCCGCCAGTTTCGGGCGCAATCACCCAGACGGCGTCTACGCCGGTTGCCAGCGCGCGAAAATGTTGCCAAAAGTCCTCGGTGCGGTTTAAATAGTGCACCTCGGCTTGTAGGTCCGGTCTGTCGAGGCGCGCATCGCGCGTGGTGACCACGTCCACTCCGTGCAATTGACTCAGATCAGCGACTAACGACGTCAACATAAAGTCGCCTTCTCGACGAAGAGAAGAAGCAATGTTTTTACCCAATTGCCCGCCACCGGTAATATATTCGAACACGAAAATACGCATACGATTTCAGTGAAAATAATTCCCGTAATCGACTTGAAGGAGGGCCGTGTCGTACACGCAAGGATGGGTGAGCGCGCCAATTATCGCGAGATTTCGAGTTGCCTGTGTAAGTCCGGCAACCCGAAAACAGTGGTTGATTCCCTGCTGACGCTCCATGCGTTTACCACCCTGTACATCGCTGATCTCGACGCCATAGAAGGCAAGTCGAATAATTCTGCCGTGATCAAGTTTCTAAGCGAAGCTTATCCATCGCTTCAACTCTGGATCGACGCAGGCTTTCGCGACGCTCCGGCAATCACCCGTTTTTCCAGTCGCAACGTGGGCATTGCCGTGCTCGGCAGCGAATCGTTGGTCGACATTGAAGTTTTGCACCCCCCTCATTCCGGTTCGGCAATCCTCTCCCTGGATTTCCTAAACGAACAGCCGTTAGGTTCGACGCAGATTCATGCACGTCCTGAATACTGGCCGCCGCATACTATCGCCATGAATATTGCTCATGTCGGCAGTGCGCAAGGGCCCGATTTTGCAACCATTGCCCGCCTGAAAGCAATACGCCCCGATATTGCATGGTACGCCGCCGGTGGCGTACGGGGCGTGGAAGATCTACAAACTTTGTCCTGTGCCGGCGTCGCTGGCGTCTTAGTAGCCAGCGCACTACACAGCGGGCAACTACACGCGGGCACACTCGCGGCCTATGTCTGAGCCGCTGCAGCCGTGATCGACGGACTAAGAAAGCTCTGCTTAGTCTGCGGCAGCGGCGTTGACGGCATTCCGGGAAAGTGACTGAGACTGCCGATTTACGGCATACCTAGCCGTGTATCGTGCCGCTTTTTGCATTATCAGTATGTCCTTAGACGAACAAATCAGTGCACGCCTAGATCGAATGGCACTTACTTAAGCGGTTCCATCATCAATGTCGGGCGGCTTAGGCACGTAACTTGTGCCGCAACTCACCCGATGTGTCGTTAGGCACGTATTGATAACCCGTTGTGTTGCCAGGCAACGCCGGGTAGGTTACGCAAACAATGCCGCCCCTACTTTTTGGCTTAAGGAACCTCTGATCATTCCGCGTAGTACAGTGCTCGTCGCGAGTTGATGCCGTAAATCAGCACAAATTTCGCGTGTCGGGCTTGCCCGCTGGGGTTTTGCCTCGCCGAATCGGCCCTTTTCGGACCATTCGGCGTA
>JASBUN010000034.1 GCA_030147845.1 Gammaproteobacteria bacterium | reverse complement strand
AACTTTGGCGATCTTTGGCCACGACATCAGCAGTTCCGGGAACATGTCGTCGGTGCGTTTCCCAAGCATAAAATTGTCCAGTTACCGCAATCGATACATTTTCAAGACGCGTCGTCGCTTCGTCGGGCAAGCCAAAGCTTCCGTGCGCACAAAGACATTACCATTATGGTCCGTGACGAGCACAGTATGGAAATTGCAACCCGGTATCTTGCCGACAACGTCATATTATGCCCGGATGCCGCATTTGCCATCGATATACTTCCGGCGCATGGCGCTTTGCGCAATGCGGTTTTGTGGTTAGGTAGATCGGATATCGAGTCGGCAGCGCTTAACGACCCCGAAAATCTGGGGCTGAGTAGATACGATTGGCCCGCCCATGTGTCGTCGCCCTGGATTCGATTGGGTGATTATGTCCGGCGGCAAAGAGGTCTTCGACCTCGGCTTGAGCCGATCTCCAACCCGATACTTCATCGTTTATATGAACGTATGGCGTGGGCACGACTAACTGCCGGATGTCGTTTATTAGGGCGCGGCCGCGTAGTAATTACAGATCGCCTGCATGGGCACATCCTATGCTTACTTTTGGGTATCGAGCACGTGCTCCTAGACAATAGTTATGGAAAGCTGAGTCGTTTCCACGCTCGATGGACCAATACGTCGACTATCACTCACTGGTCATCAAGCTGGGTCGAAGCAAAGCGAATCGCCGATGGTTTGCTGGCCAAACAAGCTTCCGCCGAGGGCGGGGCGTGACGGTGCGGCAATGGCGAAGGGCAAATGTGTCCGCCTCGGAGCACGGCTGCGACGATGGGGCATCCTCACAAAATCGTACCGAGACCACCGATATCAGCGTCGTCCTGTGTACCTATAATCGTGCCGCGATTCTACCCGGCGCGCTGACCTGTCTTGCTGCAATGAAGGTGGCGGATGACCTGCGGTGGGAGATTGTTGTGGTCGACAATAACTCCGATGATCTCACGCATACGGTAGTGAAAGAGTTTAGCTCGGTTTCACCGGTTCCGGTTCGATACGCGTTCGAGCGGAAACAAGGACTTTCCCATGCGCGGCAACTCGGCGTTTCGCTAGCGCGAGGCGACATCATTGCATTTACCGACGACGATGTGGCGGTAGATGTGGCGTGGCTCAATGAACTGTGGACGGCGTTCACCAGCACCGACGCCGTGTGCGTGGGTGGTCCGATTTTGCCGAAATGGGAGGCGGAGCCACCCGACTGGCTCGTGGAGGATTTACATGGTGCGTTAGCGCTTCTCGAGCTAGGAGAGCAAGTTCGCGTTTTGGACGTGCCGCGGCTGTGGGGAGCAAATATGGCATTCCGAGCCAGCGTCTTCCAACGGCATGGCGGTTTTGACTCTGAGCTTGGACGTACCGCGGACAAACTGTATGCGGGTGAAGAGACGGATCTGATGCGTAGAATTTTGTGCGCCGGGGGGAAGCTGGTGTATTACCCGAGCGCTCGGGTGACGCATTTCGTTCCTGCGACTCGTTTACGCAAGGGTTATTTTCGGAGGTGGCGCTTTCATCAGGGAGAGCTCAAGGCGCGTTCGGCGCTGATCGATCGTGATCGTCAATTCGCGCGCGTACCGCTGCACATGTGGCGATATGTAATATTCGCCACCTATGCTTGGTTTTTCAGACGACTGAGTTTCAATAGAGAGGCGTTTTTATATGAGTTGGATCTGATAGAATTCGCGGGATATTTTTTGTCGCGTTGGCAGGCCCGTTCTCGTGGCGCGCGCTGATATCGAAACCGATAAATATTTATTAGCGCTGTCCACCTTTTGAACGATACCCATTGTCCGTCGTTTAAACGAGTCATCGACACGTTTGGCTTTTTTTCGTGTTGCACTACATTTCATTGTTGAGTGCTTTTCGCGTCTATATAGTATGCAGTATCAACCATAGGAATGTAGAACATGGATTCAAGTGTAGACGTTGTCATACCCACCTGTGGTCGCCCGGATATTCTGGAACGTACCCTACGAAGTTTGGCGGCGGCGGAGTGGCCCGCCTGCATGGGTAACGTGTTTGTCGTCGAAAATGCACGCGAGGTTGGAGCCAAGCAGGTTTGTGACACATATTCCGATCGATTGCCAATCCGTTATATTTTCGAACCGAGGGTTGGTTCTTCGTTCGCGCGTAATGCCGGCGTAGATGCGTCGCGCGCCGACATTATTATTTTTTTAGACGACGACGTAAGAGTATCGGACCAAATCTTTGTAGCTTATGCGAATGCCTTCTCGGCGGGGTTGGATGTTTTCTACGGCGGGCCGGTGGCGCCAGACTACGAACAGGCTCCGCCGGTGTGGTTGGAAGCGCATTTACCGCCTTCGGCCAAGGGCTTTGATCGTGGTGTTTTAGCGCATGAGGTACAAGTTGGGTGCTTTCTTGGCGCTAATCATGCCGTGCCGCGCAGACTGTT
Source organism: Gammaproteobacteria bacterium (assembly GCA_030147845.1). GTDB lineage: Bacteria > Pseudomonadota > Gammaproteobacteria > JASBUN01 > JASBUN01 > JASBUN01. Next base: position 17,628 of record JASBUN010000034.1, on the reverse strand, counting down.
GGCGGAAGCGGAGTCTTTTGACGATGTTTGCGCGGTCGAGCTTGGTGGTGCGTTGGGTGAAGAAACGCGGCTGCAACAACGTTTACTTGCAAAGGGACATAAAGGAATTTATGTGCCGCAAGCGCTTGTCTGGCATCATGTCCCCGCGGATCGTTGTACGCCGGAATGGGCGCTGGAACGCAGCTATCGGACTGGCTTGACCGAAGGCATCGTCAACGTGCGCAAGCCGCGACGGGGCCGCGGGTTCCGGGGCGCGCCTTTTTGGGCGTGGCGACTCTATTTCTCGTCGCGCATACATGAGTTAGTGGGCAAAATTTTCGGCGAAGAGCGCGATCTACGGTTTGGATATGCGATTCAACGGCGGCGGGTTGAGGGCGTGCTCGCCGGGTATCGCCAAGATCGTCGCGCCGGCGGTAAAACGAATGGTTAGCTGCGGCTAAATAGGAACGAACTTCGCTTTACTTGCCACTGGAGAATGGGGCGCTAGTAGAAAAACGAGCACCTGGCATGTCAGCGGCGATCGTATATGCGCGATTTTTTTGATTGCTTGACTGTTGGATGGTGACTCGTACCGAGCCAGTGGCAGGATCGAACAACCAGCGCGTCGTGCGCTCGGATGTTTTTACGATACAGCCGGGCTTACCCTTGGACTCGAACGAATGTACCTGGACGGGTCGGATCTGGTTGGCCACTGCCGGCAGCATGACGACCAAAAAGTTATCGGTTTTTCGCTCGATGGTGGGGGAGAGTTCAACCCGCCACGCGCCCGGCTCGGCTACGCTGCCGTGTGGTGTTTTCAGGTAGCGTTCGACCTGTCCTTGATCGTCATAATTGACGCCGTCGACGAAATACTCGAAGCCTTTCCCGCCGATAATGTTGAGATAGCCGCCTTTTGGGAACAAGACATGCGCCTGTAGTGTTCCACCGGCATGGCCGGGTCGGCGGGCGTTGGCTGCGATGTCGACGATGAATCCGTCAGCGGTGCGCCGCGGGCGTTGGATGGAGTGAAACAGCCAGCGCTTGATAAATGCAGCTTTAGTGGCGATGACATGATCGAAGACGATGATCACGTCATCGGTTTGATCGTAGATGAAGGTGCGTGAGAATTTTTCCACGCGGCGGGTACGCGCGGAGAAGGTGCCTTTGCCCGACTGGTCATTGGTGTAGGCCGGCGTGATGTCGGCGATGGCAACCACCAAACCGTCGCGCATGAAGACCTTCTTCATGGTTGCGGTGTGGTAGATGTCCCGCTTTCGCTTCCATTCGGCTAGCGTAAGTGGCGCCGCTTCTACGCCCCATCCCGAACCGGTGCGCCGCTGTCCGCCATCATTGGCGATCGGCCTCGGCGGCTGACCTTTTCGGCGAGGTGGCGCCGGTACGGTGTCGTCGGGGTCGGTGACGGTGATGGTGTTGTGTGCAATGGTTTGGTAGGTGTAGTTCATGTGATGATCTGAACCGTATTTGGCGTACAGGCCACTATCGATGGCTAGTGCGCCGCCTTTGTAAATAGTAAACGCGCCTTGGTCGAGATGGCTGTGTGACCAGTAGTTGTCCCCGGCTTTGAACGTTACGTAGGTCGCGTCGCGGCTCCAATCGCTGCGTGCGACGATCATGCCGATGCCATCGAAATACCTGGCGAGCGGTAGCTGTCGGATTGCGGCTGGATTATATAAGCTGGGGTCGGGCAGAGGACCCCATGGCCATGCGCTGGGTTGGAATGGCGGCCGTTGTTTAAAGCTGTAGGCGGCAGCATCGCGGTATTCCAATGCCAGCGGAATGCGATCCCGCACTTCGCGGGTAAATAATGCCGCGTCGCCCCAGCGATAACATGTTTCGTCTGGACGGGTTCGATAGATGAGCCAGTCGAGGAAACCGTGTAATTCGGGTTCCTCGGCGAAAATATTTTCGCCGGTGGCTTTGCGCCACATGGCCGGGACGACGTAGGCGGTCTTGCCGATTCCAACGCGGACGTATTCACCGCCTTCGTGCCAGCCACCGTTTTTCCCCATGATTTGCCGCCATACGGGTAGCACGCGGTTTTTCCAGTAGTCGGCGGCGTAACGCATGATCGGTTCGGCTTTCGGGTCATCGCCATAGACCGAAATCGCGCAGGCCATCAAGGCTTGGAATGGACTGTTATACAGATACACGTTGTATGGCGACAGGCCCTGTTCGCGGATGGTGTGGATAAGGTATCGGCAGCCTTCGATGGTCTTGGCGCGCAGCGCGGAACGTTGTTGCGGACTCCACTGATCATATAGCCAGTCGTAGGCGAGCGTGATCGGTTCGGCCTGCTCATGACCACGTTGGCGGAATTGCAGTGCCATGAGTCGATCGAATAGCAGATCGAGATCCTGGCTGCCGGGATTGATGAATGCGCTCAGGATCACCGGGTACAATCGCCCCCGCCCGCCGTCGGCGCGCAGTCTTTGTAGTTCGAGATAGATCGGATTGTTGCGCTTGAGCTGCGCTACGTCGCCCGTGCTGGGCGCGGGCAGGCGCGGGTGTGTGTAGCGAAAATGCGGCAACGAAACCGGTGGCAATTGCTCCGGCAGTGGCGATTTTGGCGTTAGGTTTTCGTCAACATGCGCTTCCGTCGGCAGCCGATCCCACGATATCGCCGCCACGCCGGCTAGCGCGGCAATACTTATTACGCCGAAAAGCGACAACAGCGTACGACGGCGGGTTGATGGTGGCACGGACTCATCGTTGGCCGCGCCAACGTTACGGCTCCCCTCACGGCGCGCGGCGCCATACAGCCAGGAGAGTAGCCAGCCGACCAGCGGCAGCAGTACGTCGGTGATGTCGGGGTAGCGACCAGGTATGTACTGTTGGCGCCACTCCAATACAAACAACAATAAGAAAATGCCGACGCCGCCGAATATTGCCAGCCACCACGACGATCGTTGGCGTCGGCTCGTCAACGCGAAGTAGCTCAGTGTTACATACGGCCAGACGTCACCGAGGATATCGGCGAAGCCGATCAGGCTATTGTTAATTTGACCACGAAACGGTATCCAGTTGAACGAGAATGTCCCCGGCGTAGTGCCGATTCGCGATTCGTCGATGATGACTGCTGCGATCAAGGCCGCGGCGGCCATCCAACGCACTACGTTTTGTGGCCCGCGCTGAAGGAGCATGAACAACGCGATACCGCCGGTTGCTCCGGCCAGCGCTTCCATCGACAATTGACGTTCGACGACCGGCACTTTGAGCATCAGCACGGCCAGAATAAATGCGATAAACAGCAACCGCGGATGACGATTCGGACGGATCAGCGCGTTGCTCAGTACGCCCAAGGCAAAGATGTTCAAGCCATAGACGATGGCTTGCGCGCCGTCGAACAGTCTCGGATGTTGTATCACCGCCCAGAGAGGATGCAAGCCGTGCCGAAGATTGGCGATATCTAACGACGGTACTAAGGGGGTGAGTTGCGAGACCGCCCATAGCGCCAGCGCCACGAGCCCGACGTCGGCGAGGCCGCCTGCATGGATATAATTTCGGCGCGCCGTCGCCAGCCAATGGCCCAGCCTGGTCTCGTGCCCCATGACGGTCGCCAGTAGCGCGCCACCGAATACCCCGGCTGAGTTGAGTAAAAAATCGAGTATCGACGGCACGCGGCCGGGTAAATAGGCCTGTATATACTCGACGCTGAAACTCAATAGACTGCCAAACAGCGTAACCAACAAAATAGTGGTCAACGCCGAGGCGCGCGCACGCGAAACCCGCACCAGCAAAATCCCGAGTGGTATATACACCAGCACGTTGGTCAGCATATCGCTGTACGAGCCGTGTAAGCCGTGGTGAAAGATCAGATACAGCGGCGCCGCGCTGGGTTCGTGCCAATCGCTTAATGGAAAAAGGCTGCCGTACAGCAGCAGCACGATATAGCCGATTGACAGCAGTCCGGCATATGAGCCCTGCTGCTCGTCGTGATTCGACCGCCCCGTTGTAGTTGCGCCCATCGTTTTCAGCGCAAAATCAGCCGAATGGGATTGCTGTAGGCGATCAAATCGGGACCGTCGGCGACGGATTTACGCACACGGACGCGAAAATAAGCGCTCAGCTTATCGCCACCGCTGACCAGGTTGCGAAAAGTCCAGTTGATAGTCTGCTGGTCAGGTTTGAGTTGGGCCTGGTGAAGTAGAGAAGGCTTCCCAAGCGCACCGTTGCCGATTAGTTCGACGTTAAGCGCGCTGCCTTCGGCGCCGGCGTCGCGCTGCAAGGCGATGGTGAGTTTGACCGGCTGCTTGGGGTCGATGCGGGCGGTTTCGCCGGGGACCAATGGCACCAGCAGACCCGGAGCGGACAAGGTCACGTGCAACTTACGCAACAAGCGGCCCTCGTCGGCCCAAAACGAGCCGGCCCGCAGCGCGCGTAGTACGCCAAGGATGGTCCGTTGTGGCACCAGTATATGCGTGCGCGCGAAAGCGCACGGGCCGTAATCCATTTTGTCGTTGTGATAGTCGGACGTTGCCAACGCCGCCCACACATCGTGTCCTTGGTCGAGTAAATGATCCCAAACCCCGCCCATATTTGCGGCCACCGGATCCCATCGATCGACCGTTTTTAATTCATGTTTGTAGGCGCCGATAGGATCATTTTTCTGGTGACCCGGTGCGCCTTCGAAGCCGATCACCAAGTGGTTTACCGAGCGCCAGCTCAACAGTTCTGATTCGCTCTGGTGTACGTCGGTGTGGTTCCGGCTTGGATGATTGTAGATCAGAACGGCCTGTTGTTCCGAGTCCAGCCGTTGTCGTAGCCAGCGCAGCGCGTCGTCTGCTTTTGCTTTATTATTTTCGAACTGTTGCTTAAATTGCGGCAGAATTTTTGCTTCGAGTGTAGGCGCGACGAGCACCGACATATGCTCGCGTCCGGCATAGGGAGGAATGTTCCATTCGATGCCGGCCAATATCAGCATGCTCGGATGCGTTGCACGCGCTTCGTTTATCGCCGCAAAATAAGCCGGCGTGGCCGCTTTTTCTGAAACATCGGAGTGATCCGTGATCGCCAAGGCATCGCAACCATTGGCTTGTGCCCGCGCCACCAGGTCACTGATGCTGAGGTTGCCATCCGAAAAGCGCGTATGCGTATGTGTATCGGCGATGATCCACTGCCCTGCAACCGACCACGGCACCTCGGTGGTCACGCCTACCACCGGTGTTTTGCTGCAACTCAACGTCACGCCGATGACTGCGGTCAACATCAGGCGGCTAATCCACCTACCGGCAACGCGAGTATGTTCGCTCCCATAGTGATCGGAGGACGTCAGTGCTGTCTCGGTCATGCAAGGCCCTTATTCTTTTTTCTATCGTAGAATAAATGTAGGCTGGCGCGGAAGCTTGTTTACTGAATATTTTTCGTACGTGCGGTGTTCGTCGCGCTGCATTGGGCCGGTATCCGGCCGGCGTCATCACACGCATGAGTGGATGGGGCGCCAAATAGTGTTAAATTCCTTCGCATATAACTTAGGCCCGCCGGGTGCGTGCCTGTGCCGGTAGAGCTTCCGGGAACGATGGGGGTATGAATCATTAGTTTTTGCAAGTCAAATTTTGCCGCGTATAGCGTCGCCTGCTTTTTGCTGGCGTCGTTGTTCGTGATGTCTGCGCTCGACTCGGCGTATGCGGCTAGCCTTCCGGACACCGTCAGCGCCGTGAAGCCAAGCATTTTGGGTGTCGGTACTGTCCAGGCTGACCGCGTGCCTGCCGTGCAGTTGCGTGGCACGGCATTTGTGGTTGGCGATGGTTTGCATGCGATTACCAACGCGCACGTGCTCGAGCGACCCTTGAACGCCAAAGGGGAAGAGTACCTGGCCGTGTTTGTCGGCTCGGGAAGTCGGCCACAGGTGCGCCGCGCCCGGCGCGTGGCCATCGACCCCGAACACGATCTGGCTGTGCTCGGCTTCGGTGGCGCGCCGCTGCCGGCTTTGCGTCTGGGGAACTCGGATCGAGTACGCGAAGGGCAGTCGATCGCGTTCATGGGCTTTCCGATTGGTGCGGTCCTCGGTTTGTACCCCGCTACCGCACGTGGCATTGTCTCCGCCATCACGCCGATCGTGACGCCGGCGGCCGACGCGCGGCAGCTCAACGCCGAGGCCATACGACGTCTGCGCACGCCCTACGAGGTGTTTCAGCTCGACGCCACCGCCTACCCGGGCAACAGCGGCAGTCCGGTCTTTGATCCAGCCAGCGGGCGCGTCCTGGCGGTGGTCAATATGGTCTTCGTCAAATCCACCAAGGAGGCTGTGTTGGCCCACCCGAGCGGGATTAGCTACGCTATTCCGGGTCGTTACGCACGGGCGTTGCTGCGCCGGGCCGGGATCCCGAATCGCTAAGCGTATATCCGTCAATTTTTTTTACAATAATATTCATTAGTTCTATTTTTGCGCATCACTTATGTGCTTGTATCTATATAAGCACTTGTTTTATAGTTACTTGTATAGTGCTTGGCACGCGATGTGCATCATATCGGCTCAAGACATTCAGGCAACTGGCCGATGACAAGGGCCGGGTCTCGCTCTTTGGGCGTCCCGGATCGACCGAGCCCTGAAATACCCCATAAATAAGGCGTGGATTGTATGACCGACGAATCAAACCACCAAGATGACAATCCCACCGGATCGGAAAATCCGCCGACGCGCGCAAACCGGCCAACGCATGATGCCCGACGCCGGCGTATGCTCAAAGGTGCGGCAGCCGCGGCGCCGGTGATCATGACGGTTGCCAGTCGGCCGGCATTTGGCGTAGTGACAGGCATGGAGTGTTTTTCGTCGACGCTGTCTGGCAATCTGTCGCACCCCCAACAAATGTCGTGCGCGGCCGGTTTCAGCCCCGGCGCGTGGAAGAATAAACCCTGTCTATGGGACGGCACGGCCAGTGGTTGGGCTGATACCGGTTACACCTATGGTACCTGTACCAACCCCGGGAATAGCGGAAATTGCAGCCGCTGCGATCAATACACGGGTGGGACGACGGTCGCCGAAGCCTTCGGCAGCGGTGATTCGAGGCCGATGCGTCAAGTGTTGTGCGAGGATAACGGTTCATACCTGTGGCACATGATTGCGGGACTTTTGAACTCCAAGGCGATTCCGGGGTACGTGTTCACAACCCAGCAGATTCTGGATATCTACAACGGCGTGTTGCTCGGTGATATGACGCAGGATCAGATCAAAAACGTCATCAGTGCGACGTGGGCGTGGGAGCCCAATCAACCGAACTGCAACCCTAACCATCCATGATTGACGTGCCGTCGCGTTCCGATGAACGCGTGGCGGACGCTGCCGCTGGTGAACGGTGGATGCTGGTGGGCGGTTTTGAGCTACACGAACGTCGTTGGGATGACCAATACGCCGTATTTCACGCCGGCTCAGGCGATACCCATCTGTTGAATCACACCGGAATTGAAGCGCTGCGAATGTTGCAGCGGCAGCCGATGACGATCGATGAGGTAGCCGAAAAATTGTCTCCGCAATGGGTACACGGTTCGGCGCAAGAAGTCCGTCAATTCGTCGCAGAATTAATACAGGCGTTTGATCGCCTCGGATTGATTGAGCCCGTCACGTAGTGAAAGTTTCCGATTGGTCTTACCGCGATCTCGCCGGAGCCATGGCGGGCGATGGGGTTTTCCTGCATCTGGGACCCTTCGTCACCCATTTGCGCTGTGCTATCCCGTTGGTCGCCGAAGGCGTGCATGCGCTTTATGCCGACTACCGGTGCGAGCGCCAAGCCGCCTTCGCGGATTTCCGTGTGCGGCTCGGCCCTCCGCGCGGCGTGCGACGTTGGTATCGCTCGCAGGTATTGTTCTATTTCGACGATTGGCCGCCGTTTAAACCGCTGCCCTACAATCAAGCTTTCGCCATGTTTGAGTGGGGCATGAATTGGTGCATCACCAGTCATAGCCAACAGCATCTGATGCTGCACGGCGCCGTGGTGGAAAAAAATGGTTGGGGCGCGATGCTGCCCGGTCCGCCTGGTTCCGGTAAGAGTACGTTATGCGCCGCGCTGGTGAACCGTGGATGGCGCTTGTTATCGGATGAACTGACTGTAGTACGCACGGACGACCTGCTTCTGCAACCGTTGCCGCGCCCGGTCAGCCTTAAAAATCGTTCCATCGAAATCATTGCGGAATTTGCGCCCGAGGCAAAAATTGGCACGCCGGCGCGCGATACCGACAAGGGCACCGTAGCGCACATGAAACCGCCGCCGGGGTGTGTCGAGCAAGCCGATCAACTGGCTACGCCGGCCTGGCTGGTGCTGCCAAAGTACATCGGTTCGGCACCGCCGGTGCTGACGCCGTTAGCCAAGGGCGACGCGTTGATGCAAGCGGTGGATAACGCCTTCAACTATAGCGTGCTCGGCGTACGTGGCTTCGATGCCGCGGCGCAGTTGATCGATGGCTGCGACTGCTATCGATTCAGCTACAGCAGCCTGGACGACGCGATGCGCGTATTTGCCGAACTGGCCGACGGGTCGCAATGATGCGCGCTTCGAGTCTTACCGCACGCGTGTTCGCGCACCCGGAGACAATCCGTTCTGTGACGCTTGAAGATTGGGATTTGCTGATCCGACAATCGCGGCGCGCGCTGCTTTTGGCGCAACTCGATGCATTGATACACGATCACGGCTTAGCCGATACGGTGCCGGAGCCGGCGCGTAAACACCTGGACTCGGCGCGCGCGCTGGCCGAGCAGAACGAACGCATCGTGCATTGGGAAACCAACCGCATCCTGCGCGCCCTGCGCGGCGTGGCGGGCCCGGTCGTGCTGCTGAAGGGTGCGGCCTACACCATGCTCGGCTTGCCGGCGGCGCGCGGTCGATTATTTTCGGATGTCGATATCCTGGTGCCGAAGGACCGCATCGATGCCGCGGAGCGGTCGTTGATGGAGCATGGCTGGATGTCTATGCATCACGACGCCTATGATCAACGCTATTATCGACAGTGGATGCATGAATTGCCGCCCATGCGCCATGTTCGGCGGCGTACGGTGCTTGACGTGCACCACAATATCTTGCCGGAAACGGCGAGCTTGCACCCTGATCCTGCGCGCTTACTGGAAGCGGCGCGCCCGATCGACGGCACTGGCTTGTATGCGCCCGAGCCGGCCGATATGGTGCTGCACAGCGCGACGCATTTATTTCACGATGGCGAACTGGAGCATGGCTTGCGTGATCTGGTGGATCTGGATTCCCTATTACGCCATTTCGGGCGCGAAGAACAGTTTTGGTCGCGGCTCGTCGAACGCGCGGAGCAGCTTGATTTGATGCGTCCGCTCTATTATGCGCTGCGCTACACGCATCGTTTCCTCGATTCGGTAGTGCCCAAGGATGTCCGTCTATGCGTACGTTCCGCCGCTCCCATGACTGCGGCCGGCGCGCTTATGGACGCGCTGTTCGATCGCGGATTGTCGCCGCATCATCCGAGTTGCGACTCACGCGCAACCGGTATCGCGCGTTGGGCGCTGTATGTTCGATCGCACATGCTGCGCATGCCGCCGCATTTGCTGGTTCCCCATCTCGTGCGCAAATCGATTCGGCGCCGCAAGGGCGCCACCGCGGAGTGAGGCGATGTCGTTCGCGGTGGTTTTGGTGAGCACATTTCGTAGGCGGGGTAGATAGGGGGTAGCGCAAATGAATACACGCTATGAGTGGCTAGGCAACATCGTCGGATTGGCCGGAATTGCGCTGTGCGCGGCGGCCGGCCTGGCACGCGTCATGGGGCACTTTTACTTGTTCGGCTACGCGTCGATGACACTGTTTTTGGCTGGCGCGGGCTTGATGATTGCGGCGATATTGATCAAAGTGCATGGATTGACGCGGCGCATTTAAACGCCGGCCCATGTTTGGCGGCGGATTGGTCGGTTAGGCGCGTTGGTAGCGACTGTAGTGTATCGCGGCGAGCAGTGCGCCGATCAGATCGAGCATGAGGTCAGTGAGGCTGCCGGTGCGCCCCGGCACGAATGTTTGGTGCCATTCGTCGAGTGCACCGTACAAAATTGACAAGCTAACGGCGGTAGCGGCCACGCGCCCGGGACGATAGTTTCGCAGCGACAGCGCGCGGCACCAGAGCCAGGCGAGACCGGCATACAAGGGGATGTGCAGCGAATTTTGGAGCTGCGGTGGGGTCCACGCCATGAGCCGATTTAATGGCGAGGCGTCGGGCGCGACTTGGCCCGGCATGGACGAGAGCGCGAAGATCATGCCCATGTAGCCGAACACCGGCAACCAGGCAGCGTACTGTTTCATGGCCGTGGCGGGGTTGGTTTTGGTTGGATTGTGGTCCATGGCGTGCACGATAGCATGCCGCTGCCCGATTGGCGGTAATGTGACGTGATACTCGTTCGGCACGTCGATCGTTATGGTTTTCCTTGACGCGCCGAAATATCTTGATTATTAAAGGGAAACAACTTACGACCAGCCGTCGTCGCAAGGCGCGGCAGGAAATGTGACCGATGGCGGGCATCATTTGGGGGTGATTTGTCGGGGCGCCCAAGTGCTGTCGGTGATGATGCTGGTCGACAACGGATAACGACACATGGATGAAAGCACAATAGAACGATCACGCGGGGAGCAACCGTCCGTGGCGAGTGTTAGCGAGTCCAAGCCGAGCCGAGATAGCGCGCCGGTTTTGCCGGAGGCGCAGGTCGAAACGATCGTACGGCGGTCGCGACGTTCGCAGCGTCGCTATCGACGTAGTGTGCGGGTGCGATCGCTGCAAATCGCGCTTGGTGCGACGGTTTTTTTAGTATTCCTGGTGCTTCTAAGTACTTGGGTTTATATCGGTGGGCTGCAGAATTCCAATGCGCAGATGGCAGGTGCGCTAAACCAGCGTGAGCGGACCATTGCTTCGCTGCGTGCCGAGATTCAGCGCGTGCGCGCTGAACGCGACCAGTTGGTACGAGGACGTATTCCTGATCTGCACACCATGGTGTTCGACCATGCTATCGTGCTGAAGACGAAGTATGTTCGCAATGTAATTTTTAACGTCACCGGCGATGCCAAACAACACGTCTACGAATATCGGATGTTGATGAGTAATAATTCGCTCAATGTGATCCATCCTGACGTGCAGGTGTTATTGTTTGACAGTCGCGGTATCCAAATAGGCAAGTCCGTGGTGGAGAAAATCGATTCCACCAGCAACACGGATCGCATAGGCCTTGACCCCGGGGAGACGCGTGCCTATTCGGCGTCGATCAAAGTGACCGGCAAGGAGGCGCCCGCCTACTTTTGGTTGCGCATCCGCTAAGTGCTGGCGGCGCGATTGCGTGCATTGGCCTGTAGAACGATACGCCGGGTTACGCTACGCTGCCCCGGCCTACATCACTGGCACGGATTCATCCGTGCCAGCGGGGTGGGGCGGGCATGCACGGTTAAAACCGTGCCTACAAAACAAACGAACATGTTCGAAATCCGCGGTTGTACCAAACCATTGCGGCCGGCTTTGTAGGCACGGATTCATCCGTGCCCGTGGGATGGGGCGGGCATGCACGGTTAAAACCGGGCCTGCAGGGACGTGCGTTGTGCCCGCCCGAAGACATGTGCCAAACCCGCAGTCTTTTGTAGGCACGGATTCATCCGTGCCCGTTGGCGGAGAGCCGAGCGATGTGAGTGGTTAAATCCATGAGACAGGTGCGCGGTGTGCCGACCGGAAGAGATGCGCCGGTTGCAGTCTGTGGAACCTCGCCCGGTCAGCGGGGATTTGAATCGGCTACGGGCGCGATTTTCGGTTTCGTTACGCGCGTCACTTTCGACATGTCCATAAACAGCGCCGGGTCGACCATGACCTGATTCAGACTGACACCGAAATGCAGGTGCGGTCCGGTAGCCCGTCCGGTCATGCCCACTTTACCCAGCGCTTCGCCCTGGCGCACTTTTTCGCCGGGCTTCACGTCCACGTGGCTCATATGGCAGTACATGGTGACCAGCCCTTGCCCATGGTCCACGAACACCGTGTTGCCGGTGAAGAAATAGTCGCCGGTTTCGACCACGGTGCCGCTGGCCGGCGCCCGTATAACGGTGCCCTCGGGCGCGGCGATATCGAGTCCGCTGTGCGGCTTGCGCGGTTTGTCGTTAAAAAATCGGCGCAAGCCAAAGGCGCCACTGATGCGGCCGTGCACGGGTGCGATGAAGCGCGTATCGGGCCGAGGGTCGGGGATCCACTGTTTGAACGCCATGGCGATTTTGCGGTGCTCACGGGCGATGCGTTGCAGGTCACGCGCGCTAGGGCTGACCAGTTCCTTGTTCTTGAGGGTGATATGTTCGGTGGCGTACTTCTTCTTGTGGATGGTGAATAGCTGCGTGCGCTTGCCGCCGCCTGCGGTTTGCACGGTCAATCGCTGGCGCCCCGGTTTGGCGGAAAGCGGAATGCCGACGACGGCGACCCAGCCGCCATCCTTAGCCAACACCATGACCCGGTGACCTTCAAACCATGCCTTTGGCGCCTGCGCTGAGTTTCCCAACGGCTCGATCGCCAGTCCGCCCGGCGCCGCTTCCATGGTCGGCAATGCGGTGGCGATGCCGGGCAAAAATGCCAGCAGCAGGGCAGCACGCGCCGCGAGTCCGATCAGGCGGTAAAAAGTATGGCGTGAATCAGTCGTTGCGGGTTTCATCTACGCGACAGATTAACACACCGTGGGCTAGCTGCGCTTCAACTCGTTGGCCGGATTTTACCCTACGACTATCGCGTAATATGTTGCCACCGGCCGGGTCGCGCACGATGGCGTAACCACGTCCAAGCGTCGCCAACGGGCTAACCGTTTCGAGCGCGTGCGCCGTTGCGGCCAACCGCTGCCGGTCGCGCTCCAGACGCACTTGGACGCTGCCGCGTAAGCGCACACGGAGATGGTCGAGACGCGCGCAGTGTTGGCGCAATACATGCGTGGGCGTGTTCTGTTGTAAGCGCGCCTGTAGCCGTTCGAGCGCGGCCTGGCGGTGACGCAAGCCGTTGTGTTGCGCCAATTGCAGACGGCGCTGCAGTGCCGCCAAGCGTTGTTTGTACTGGCCTAGACGCAGGCCCGGATGCTGTTGCTGCAGGCGTCCACCGATCCAGTCGGCGCGCTGCTGTTGCTGTTGCAGGCGCGAGTGAGTGGCGTGGCTTAGGCGCCGGGCCAATTTGTGGATATTTTGTAACCAAGCGTTTTGGTCGGGACTGAGAAATTCGGCGGCGGCGGACGGCGTTGGTGCGCGGTAGTCGGCGACAAAGTCGGCGATGGTAAAGTCGACTTCGTGACCAACGCCGGTCACGATCGGTAATCGGCAGGCATGAATGGCGCGCGCTACCGCCTCTTCGTTGAAGGCGCGAAGGTCTTCCAGCGAGCCGCCGCCGCGGGTCAGCAGCAACACATCGCAGTCGCGACGCCGATCGGCGAGGTGGATGCCGGCGGCAATCTTTTCGGCCGCGCCATCGCCCTGTACCGGCACCGGATAGATAATGACCGGTATGGCCGGGAAGCGGCGGCGCAGTACATGCAGTACGTCGCGCACGGCCGCGCCAGTGGGCGAGGTGATTACGCCGATGCAACGCGGTAGCGCCGGCGCTGCGCGTTTGTGTTCCGGACTGAATAAACCTTCCGCATCCAGGCGTTGTTTCAATTCTTCATAGGCGCGACGCAGCGCGCCCTCGCCGGCTTCCTCCATGTGCTCGATAACCAACTGAAACTCACCCCGGCCTTCGTACAAGCCCACGCGCACGCGCGCTAATATTTGCATGCCGTTTCGAGGTTTGAATCGTAAGTGCATATTACGATTGCGAAACATGGCGCAACGAACCTGGGCGTCACGGTCTTTGAGGCTAAAGTAAAGATGGCCCGACGCCGGCGCCGCAAGATTGGAAATTTCGCCTTCCACCCACAGCAGCGGAAAACTGCCTTCCAGCAACGAACGTACTTCACGGTTCAGGCGGCTGACGCTGTAGACTTCGCGTTTTGGGGCGGCAAGAAACGCTTCTTCGTCTTCATCTAACATCGAGATATATCCTGTAATTTACTTATTATATTAAATATTAATCAAAGTAATCCGCTTCTTCATCCGATCCTTGCGCTGAAAATCGGGTAGTGCTCTTCGGGTGTATCGGTCTCGGGCGCTGTCCGTATCATCCCATCGCGGCGGCGCGCTGGTCTCCGCTTGCGTGGTAGGCAATGCCGCCAAGCTGAGCATGGGCGGCGGATGATTAGCCCCCATGGTGGGGAGAATGGCTGCGCCTGCGTCGACTTGCGTGGGCATAGCAAGCGGCCGGTTACGGTACAAATCAGCCCGGCAGGAGTGGCCTCGGCAATCTTCTTAATCGATATCCTGCTGACGATACGCGCCTATGGACCGTGTCGATGGCGCGTATAACGCCTTCGTCAGTCGGCCACCCGCGCGGCGTGGCGCGTTGCCGCGGCGGTATGGCGATGACGCTCGCGCGTCGGCGGTCGGGTCTGGCGTCAGGCTAGCCAGTTTACCCGCGCGCCGTCAAATTCTATAATGAGGGGCTAATTTCATTCTGTTACAATCCCGCCCTTTAGTGGATGGTACCCCATGCGAATCCTCCAGGAAGCTCTCACTTTCGACGACGTTTTGTTGCTGCCGGCACACTCGCGCGTATTACCGCGCGACGCTGACCTGAGCACGCGACTTACGCGCGCCATCCAGCTCAATGTGCCGCTATTGTCGGCGGCCATGGACACGGTTACCGAAGCGCGCTTGGCTATAGCGTTGGCGCAGGAAGGTGGGCTCGGCATCATTCACAAGAACATGTCGCCCGAGCAACAGGCTCAACAAGTACGCACGGTGAAGAAGTTCGAGAGCGGTGTCATCAAGAACCCGATTACAGTCTCGCCCAACACCAGTATTCGCGAAGTGATGGCGCTGACCCATGCGCACAATATTTCCGGGGTGCCGGTGGTCGATGGTGAAGAACTGGTCGGCATTGTCACCAGCCGCGACCTGCGTTTCGAGCGTGGGCTCGACAACCCGGTGTCCGCGATTATGACGCCGAAGGAGAGGCTGGTGACGGTGCGGGAAGACGCCGAGCGCGAGGAAGCGCAGGCGCTATTGCATAAGTACCGTATTGAAAAAGTGCTGGTCGTCAATGATCGTTTTCAGTTGCGCGGCATGATCACCGTCAAAGACATCCAGAAGGCGAAAGATTATCCGAATGCCAGTAAGGATGGGCACGGTAGCCTGCGTGTAGGGGCGGCTGTCGGTACCGGTGAAGGGACCGATGAACGCGTCACGGCGCTGGTGGAGGCGGGCGTCGATGTTATCGTAGTCGACACCGCCCACGGACACTCGCAAGGGGTTTTGGATCGCGTCCGTTGGATCAGGAAGAATTTTTCCGACGTGCAGATTATTGGCGGCAACATCGCCACCGCACAGGCCGCGCGCGATCTGGTCGAGCATGGGGCCGACGCCGTCAAGGTCGGTATCGGGCCGGGTTCGATCTGTACCACACGCATCGTCGCCGGTGTCGGCGTACCGCAGATTACCGCCATCGCCAACGTCGCCGAAGCGCTCAAGGATTCCGGCGTACCGCTGATCGCCGATGGCGGCATACGGTTTTCGGGAGATGTCGCCAAGGCCATCGCTGCGGGTGCCCACTGCGTCATGATCGGCGGACTGTTCGCCGGCACGGATGAAGCGCCTGGCGAGGTCGAGCTATATCAAGGGCGTTCCTACAAATCGTATCGTGGCATGGGCTCCTTGGGGGCTATGCAGGAAGGCTCCAGCGACCGCTATTTCCAGGAAGAGAACAGCGGCAACGTCAACAAGCTGGTGCCCGAAGGTATCGAAGGGCGCGTTCCATACAAGGGACCGCTCATTAATATCGTACATCAGTTACTCGGTGGACTGCGTTCCAGTATGGGTTATGTTGGTTGCGGCAGTATGGATGAGATGCGCACGCGTCCCGAATTCGTCAAGGTTAGTGGAGCCGGAATGCGCGAAAGTCACGTGCATGACGTCGCCATCGTAAAAGAAGCGCCCAATTACCGGGTAGAATAGTTGCGCCGGATCGATGCCGCTGTGACTTGCACTAGCGTCGAATCGGGCCAGATGTTTCCGCCGGCTCGTTCGGGGCGGCGCGACCGGGATACTCAGCACGCGACCGGGTTCAAACCTTGAAACCTCAAAGTAACGTCAATATCCATGCCGATCGAATCCTGATTTTGGATTTCGGTTCGCAATACACGCAGCTCATCGCCCGCCGGGTACGTGAAGCCGGTGTCTATTGTGAGATCTATCCCTACGATCTGGAACCGCAGGTGGTGAGTGAGTTTCGTCCGCGTGGCGTGATTCTCTCCGGTGGTCCCGAGTCGGTGATGCTGGAGGAAACGCCGCGTGCACCGCAGTTGGTGTTCGAAATGGGCGTGCCGGTGCTGGGTATCTGCTACGGCATGCAGACCATGGCGCATCAACTTGGCGGTATCGTCGAGACCTCGTCACATCGGGAGTTTGGTTACGCGCAAGTGCGCGCACGTGGACATTCGATGTTGTTGCGGGATATCGAGGATCACACCAGTCCCGAGGGCCACGGTTTGCTGGACGTCTGGATGAGCCATGGCGATCGCGTTGCGCACATACCGGAAGGCTTCAAGGTCATTGCCTCGACTGATAACGCGCCGCTGGCCGGCATGGCCGACGAAGCACGCGGGTTCTACGGTTTGCAGTTTCATCCCGAAGTCACCCACACCAAGCAGGGCGCGCGCGTGCTCAGTCGGTTCGTGCACGATATCTGCGGCTGCGATGCGTTGTGGACCGCCGGCAACATCATAGACGACAGTGTTGAGCAGATACGCGAGCTGGTTGGTAACGACCAAGTCGTACTGGGTTTGTCGGGTGGCGTTGATTCATCCGTGGTGGCGGCCTTGTTGCACAAGGCCATCGGTGATCATCTGACGTGTGTGTTTGTCGATAATGGCCTGCTGCGCTTGGATGAAGGCGACCAGGTCATGGCGACGTTCGCCGAGCACATGGGTGTACGGGTTATCCGGGTGGATTCCGACCAGCGCTTTTTGTCGGCGCTCGAAGGCGTCTCTGATCCGGAGAAAAAGCGCAAGATCATCGGCAATCTATTCATCGAGGTATTCGAGGAAGAGGCCGCCAAGCTGGCCAATGTGAATTGGTTGGCGCAGGGCACCATCTACCCGGACGTGATCGAATCGGCCGGTGCGAAATCGGGCAAGGCACACGTCATCAAGTCGCACCACAATGTCGGCGGCTTGCCCGAATTCATGAAGCTCAAGCTGGTCGAGCCATTGCGCGAATTGTTCAAGGACGAAGTGCGTAAGATCGGTTTGGAATTAGGGTTGCCATCGGAGATGGTGTTTCGGCATCCGTTCCCCGGACCCGGGCTGGGCGTACGAATTCTGGGTGAAGTACGTCGCGAGTATGCCGACATTCTGCGCCGCGCCGATGCCATTTTTATCGACGAGTTACGCAAGAGCGGCTATTACGACAAGGTCAGCCAGGCGTTCGCGGTGTTTCTGCCGGTGCGCTCCGTCGGCGTCATGGGTGACGGCCGCCGCTACGACTACGTCGTTGCCCTGCGTGCCGTCGAGACGATCGACTTCATGACCGCCCGTTGGGCGCACCTGCCGTACGATCTGCTCGATCATATTTCACGGCGCATCATCAACGAGGTCAATGGCAT
>JASBUN010000032.1 GCA_030147845.1 Gammaproteobacteria bacterium | reverse complement strand
TATAATCGGGTAGCCGGAGGTATCTAGCCTCCAGCCCCCACAACACCCTGCATGCGGCTCCGCACAGGGCGTTTCATTTAGGATAGTGAAGCGCAATCCATCCATCACGCAGTGAATAAAGCCCTTCGGATTTTAAGTAATCAAGAGATAACGCCTGATTGATCCCCGGAGATTTTGCACTACGCCATGGTCCTTTGCTGGTGATACCACACGCCACCGCAGCTTGAACATGCACGCCCAGTCTCATTAAGTTTCGTACCTTGGTGCGGGGCTTTCGCCACTGACGCCAGTAAGCCATTCTCACTCTGCGCCGGATCCAGTGATCCAGTTCTACGCAGCGCTGATATCCACTGGCGATACCAAAGTAATTTATCCAGCCTCGTAAATATTGACTGAGTTTAAAGAGTTGGTATTGCATCGATACGCCCCAGTTGCGATTCGTTAACCGTCGAACCTGCTGTTTAAACTTCATCAGGGTCTTCGGGTGCCATTGAATGCGGCCTGCCTTGAAGGTGAATCCAAGGAATTTGCTTTCACTGGTTTTAACGACGTGGCTTTTGGTTGTATTAACCACCAACTTCAAGCGGTGACTCAGGAATCTGCTAATGCTATTGAGCACACGTTCACCCGAACGGGGCGTCTTTACCAGTATGGTAAAATCATCCGCATATCGGGCAAATTTGTGACCCCGTTTCTCAAGCTCTTTGTCCAATGGGTCGAGCATGATGTTTGCCAACAGCGGCGATAATGGCCCGCCCTGAGGGACACCTTCTCGACTCTCACTATAAAACTGGTTATCGATAACCCCAGCTCGTAAGTAACGTTTAATCAGTTTAAGCAATCGCTTATCTTTCACTTTATAGCCAAGGTAGGTCATGAGTAAATCGTGATTAACGCGGTCAAAGAACTTAGACAGATCAACATCCACGGCAAAACGACGTCCCGTTTTGATAATGCTGTTTACCTGCTTCACGGCTTGCTGCCCATTTCGATTTGGTCTGAATCCAAAGCTATTATCTGAGAAGGTTGGGTCGAAAATAGGCGTAAGGACTTGAGCAATCGCTTGTTGGATCACACGATCAACGATAGTTGGGATCCCTAATTGACGTTTTCCGCCATCAGGTTTGTCAATCTCAACGCGTTTCACCGGTGAAGGTTGGTATTGGCCTGAGCGAAGCTCAGTCATAACACGTTTCCAGTTTCCGGCGTTTGCCCAAGCGGGGAAGTCATCAATGGTCATGCCATCAATGCCAGCGGCCCCTTTGTTGGCTCGAACCTGTTTCCATGCCGACACAAGATTGGAAGGCTTGAGAAAAAGTTCGAGTAGATCTGCGCTAAAGGCTGGCTGCTCATCAGTACGCTGAGTCACGTCACTACCGGACGGCATTCGTGTGTTCAAGTCTGACAAGGCTCCTCCTTTGTTCTAAATGTTCCGGCCTTCACCGTGTCCCAGCCATTACGCTGGGCATTTGGCTACTATGCCGTCTGCTGACTTCTGCTTTATCACCGCCACAGTTACCTGTAACAGCGCTATCGGTTTGCATCGAATTCGCTCGCAGTTGATGATGCGTTTCCGCTGCGCCAAGGCACTTGTATACCAGAGCCTTACTGGTATTCACCGATCGCTCGTAAAGCAGATCTCCCCAGATAAGAACATGGACTGTCTCTGCACTGCTGCATCATTTACGGTGGCCGTTAGATCACAGGGTTTCGTTGTCTTGTGCCAACTCACCTTCAGCCTACGCCTCATATGATGTTCTTGTTCATCAGCTCGCAGATTTGCTAGCGGCTTCCTCCAGACTATCTCTCACGATTTAGCCCTTGCCATTCGCTAGTAGTTAGCGTTGAATAACAGTGTGTTAAACAACGGTGATCTTCCTACAGAGGACTTTCACCTCATTAGTTCATGCCCATGCTGGGCGTACACAAGTCAGCCAAGTCCGACGCGCTATCGCGCGCGGCTTGCTTCAAACGTTAGGCCCGCCATGAAGCCAGTCGTTGCCTTGGTTCTAATTGCCGCGGCTCACATCGCCTTTCTCTTTGATGCATATGGCTCTAAGTTCTTGGGCATTTCGCCCCCTTACACGCGGGCCATAGGCATATCGCTCGGCGCCTCTACGGTTGCCGCCGGTATCGGTTATTCCATCGCAGCAGCAAAGCTGCCCTGGTTCTCAGTCCAATCTCATCGCAGTTACCTCTTTGCCACTTGCGCGGCAGCGGCATCACTGTACGTCGGGATATTTTTAGCGTTCAATACATTCGGCACGTAACTTTCTACGGTTGAGCGCCCAACAATTCATTCAAGCCGAACCCGTTTCGCGGGTCGGCTTAATTCAGGCGTTAGCCGTCAGTATTAAATTGAGTGGCCATGACTAAACACGAAGTACTCACCAATTCAGGATTTGGGCAGCGAGTTGCCGAAGACGAAGTAGAGGTATTGGCAAGCTATTTCGTCGAAACAGACAATTGGCGCAAGTTGTTCAACGGCGAGATTGACGTTGTGTATGGGCCTAAGGGAGCAGGAAAAAGCGCTCTCTATGCCCTGCTTCTGGCTAGAGCCAACGATCTTTTCGATCGGGATATTCTTCTAGCTGCCGGCGAAAAACCTCGTGGGACGCCAGCTTTTCGTGATCTCGTAGTGGATCCACCCGCTACGGAGGCTGAGTTCACGAGCTTGTGGAAGCTATATTTCCTCTCATTACTCTGCGCAACATTTGAGGAATACGGCATTGACAACGCGGAGTTCCAGGAACTCTCTGAAAGGCTTGCCTCCGAGGGACTGGTACGCGGCAAAAGGTCTCTTCAAGCAATGGTCCACGTAGCGTTCGATTACGTAAAGCGCTTACTCCGGCCAGAGGCTGTTGAGGGGGAGATATCAGTCGATCCCGCGACGCAACTTCCCACTCGCTTCAAGGGAAAAATAATTTTTGGCGAGCCTACAGCGGCGGCGCGCGCAAAAGGCATCACTTCGGTCGATAGTCTTCTCAGGCTGTCAAATTCGGCGTTGAGAAAATACGCGAAGTACAACGTGTGGATTTTGCTCGACCGATTGGACGTGGCGTTTGCTGAAAGTTTCGAATTGGAGCAAAACGCACTACGCGCGCTATTCCGGGTATACCTAGATCTACTTGAATTTGAGCATCTACGGCTCAAAATATTTTTGCGTACAGATATATGGGACCGGATCACGCGCGAGGGTTTCCGGGAGGCCAGCCATATCACTCGTCACGTTACTGTGGAGTGGGATCGAAGTTCATTGTTGAACTTGATCGTTCGACGTGTTCTGCACAACGAAGCTATTAGAGAGAATTTTGAAGTAGATCCTGCTGGTGTTCTCGAATCGACGGATACCCAGGAGTCCTTCTTCTTCCGAATGTTTCCGGATCAGGTGGACGTCGGCCCCAACAAGCCAACGACGCTAGACTGGATGCTCAGTCGGACTCGCGATGGTTCACAGCAGAATGCGCCTCGTGAGCTAATTCATTTTCTTGGTTCTCTTCGCACGCAGCAGATGCGACGATTCGAATTGGGGGAACCTGTTCCAGACGAGGAAGCGCTTTTTGCCCGGCCCGCGTTCAAACAGGCATTGCCAGAAGTATCCCAGGTTCGTCTCACGCAAACACTTTATGCGGAACATCCAGACTTGCGAGACACAATTGAATCCTTGCGCGGAGAGCGGACCTCCCAACGGGTAGAAACGCTCGCCGCACTATGGGAGACGAGAGTAGATGAAGTGCATCGCCTCGCAGAGTCATTGGTAGATGTTGGTTTTTTTGAGAAGCGAGGGGCACGTGAAGCACCGGAATACTGGGTTCCCTTTCTCTATCGGGACGCGTTGGATCTCGTTCAAGGTTCAGCAGACTAGGCGTGGGTGGGCAGACGGCTAACAAATCGCTGCAGGTGACGTTTGACCCGCCGTCTATTTTTGCTATCGCAAAAACGGCTACCGTCTCGAACGCACTTAAGCTTAGGCGTTATGCGCACACCAGTCCTCGGGCAACTGGAAGACCGCTATAGGTATAACACAATGTTCCATTTACTCGTGTCATATCAAGGCTGGCAAGAAAGCGCCGGGCAATACCGAGCGGAAGGATCTACATCGATCTATCCGAGCCGAAGCTTCGCGAATTCCGAGGCGAGAATGGCGTTCTTGACATTGATGCAGAAAGAATAAGGACATCCATAATTCGTAGCGCAGGAAACGCGGCCATGATCCCACGGCATCGTGTCGAGAGAGTAGTTGGGGGCGACGAGTACTGTAAAGCGGCCCGTCAATGGACCAATGACCGGCGTTGCGGCGGTTGGGTTGGAAAACGGAAATGCGGCCAGGTCTTGCAATCAAGCATTGATAAGCTTGTTTAAAGGCTGCGCAGACCGCTGCATTTGGCATTGTCCGGAGGGCTTTATCACATCACCTCTCGGGGAGATCGTCGAGAGGATATCTATGTAAATGATAGCGACCGCAGTCAGTGGTTGGCGCTCTTCGGTCAGGTTTGCAAGCGCTACAATTGGCGGTGCCACGCCTATTGTCTAATGGATAATCGCTAGCACCTCGTGGTGGAAACCATTGAAGGCAATCTGTCACAAGGGATGCGGCAGCTTTACGGCGTTTACACTCAATATTTCCCGCACCCACCATCGCATTGGTCGCGTCTTTCAGGGCCGTTACAAAGGGATACTGACCGATAAAGACGGCTGCCTGCTTGAACTGGTGACCGTAACTCCATAAGCTGCGCTTGCTCGGCGCATTATCGCAACATGAAACCGCTGATAAATAGGATCTTTTATCCACGTTGACATGTACACGGATTGTACATACACTTGATTCATGGATTGTGTGTGGGATCCAAGGAAGGCTGCCGAAAATCTCCGTAAACACGGAGTCGATTTCGCGGATGCGGTGATCGCCCTGGAGGACGAAAACGCCCTCACGATTGAGGACCGCGACCATCCAGAACCACGCTTTAAAACATTGGGATTAGGACCAGGTCTCAAAGTTCTATTTGTTGTTCACGCTGAGCGTCACGAAAATTTAATCCGAATTATTTCTGCCCGGAAAGCGGATCGCAGACAAACCGAACAGTATTATCAAGGCCTGAGCTATGAGTGACGATTTTAGTAAAGGAAAGCGTGGCGCGGTTATCAAACCCGACCCAAATAAGGTTCGTATCACGATTCGTTTGGATGCCGATATTATTGAGCACTTCAAGAGCCTGGTACACGCAGCGGGAGGGGGGAACTACCAATCTCTCATCAATGAAGCACTGCGTGAGTACATCAAAGCACACGATAAATCACTGGAAGATGCTTTACGTAAGGTCATCAGAGAAGAGTTAAAGCAAGCGGGGTAATAGAATGAATCGCCCCGCGCATCGTGGAGGCTGTTAGGTCTAAGTCAAACCGCCATCACGGCCTGACGTTCGAGTTGTCGATAGTAGTATGCCTCTGCTTCGGCAAGCGGAATATAGCCGATGTGTTCGAGCAGTCGGTGATGATTGAACCAGAGAAATGCGATCATGTCTTGCAATCCGGCATCGATAAGTGATGTATAAAGCATGAGCAAACTGCTGCGTTTGCCATTGGTCGGATAGTGTTATCACATCCCCTCTCGGGGAGATCGTCGAGAGAACATCTGTAGTATACAATGCCAACCGAAGTCAACGGTTGGCACTGTTCCATCAGAGGGTGTTCAAAACTCTGTGTCCGTAAATCGTCATAGCGCAACATGTACCTCCAGCCTGCCCTCAAAATGAATCGCCAGTTGCGACAGCGTGAGACCCCAGTTCCGCACCGGCTACGTCCAGCGCTCGGGCGCCTTCGCTATAGAACATGACAGTTAACCGCACAGAGGCATCAATGAATCGAACTGCAATCGCGGATCATATCGTAGGTAAGCTGGAGCTGGAGTCCAGCCGCCTATCGTCCATGTATGAGGCGTCACGGGAAAAGATCGGCCATTTTATCGTTGACGATTTGCTGCCGCCGGACATCGCCAATCAGATATATCGCCGCTTCCCCGCGGCCGAGGACATGCGACTAAAAAAGAGCATGCGCGAATACAAGTACATTGCCGCGCAGATGGATAACTACGACCCGATTTTGGAAGAAGCCATTTATGCATTTCAAGATCCGCGCGTCGTCGAGCTGATCGCCGGCATTTGTCAGATCAAAACGCTTTACGCTGACGAACATTTGTATGCCGGCGGAATATCGCTTATGACGGACAAGCAGTTTTTGAATCCGCATATAGACAATTCGCACGACAAAGATCGAGATAAGTGGCGAGTCCTGAATCTGCTCTACTACGTCACGCCGGAGTGGCCAGTCGAACGCGGAGGAAACCTGGAGCTTTGGTCTGACGGACTACAACAAGCGCCAGTGCCGGTACACAGCAAATTCAATCGCCTCGCGGTAATGTCCACGCACAACACGTCATGGCATTCGGTAAGCCCGATCGCGCATGCAGGAAGCAGCCGGTGCTGTGTATCAAACTACTATTTTTCGGACTCGCCGTTAAAACCGAGCGACGAATTTCATGTGACCTCATTCCGGGGTCGGCCGAACCAACCGCTAAGAAACGTTGTGTTACAGGCGGACGCCGGATTGCGAATGCTAATCCGGAAGTTGCGAAAAAAAGGCATTGTCGATAACAAGCATGTATATAAAAAATAAGTCGCCCAATAACAGCGCATTGATCGATTCAATTTACAAGAATGCGCAGGTCGCCCGATTACACATAGCCCTACCCACAGGTAAATAGCCGGCGGACTATACAATCGCCTTGCCGCATATATCCGCAGCTTTCAATCACAGCGCCAATGCGCACGGCCTACGACTCTCTGCGACCGGAGTTCGACCGATGCCGCCGCCGATCGGCAGCCGAGACACAGCGAATTTGTTCGACCGACTAACGTGCGAGTAGCACGCGAAAAAAACCCGGTTTGTTACTTCATGCAGGGAAGTCGCATGAAAACAGTGACGGGCTTATTTTGGCGTCAAGAGTCTAGATATAAACGCGCTAACGTCAAGAATTTCTCTCGGCTTAGTACCACACTAATAGCGACGCGACGCGGTTACCGATGAGAAAAAAGCGCAATAGCCAACTACGCGCCGACCATAGCGTAAATTCCACAGGTGATGGCAAAATTCCACAAGAACCACTCGAACCCTCCATGACGTCTGTTGGCTTGGCCTCGCTCGTCATTGGCGCTGCGCAACGCGTTAAATCCGGAATCGAGCTGTGCGGGAGGCATCCGTTTGTCACGGGCTTGTTCGCATTACTGAGTGTTATAGGGCTACTGCTGTCCATTATCAGCTACCGTCTCGATCGAAAAGAGGCAATATCCGCTACAGCTCAAGTCCAACGAGTCGAAGATAAGATCGATAAAATTTCATCTTCCGGCGGTACACCGTCTCTGACTCTGGATCATGAATCCGGTGTCATTAACCAATACTGGAAACATCTACGTTATTCGTTCACCAGAGACGAGTACGTAAATCCACGCATTGTACAAGAACTGACGGGTTGGATATCCGATTCCGCTGCATCTGTTACGCAGATCGATTTAGTAGAAGCCAACCGAAGTAATCGCTTTTATGCGTCACCAGTGATACGTCGGATTAAGGGCCACGATTGGGTATTCGCAAACCCAGACTCGGATGGACCGTTCTTTGCGTACAGATACGTTGGTAGCTCGCCGTCTGGCATTCATATGCTGGAATGCATGGAAAATACCGGGGGACGGAGCACCTTTTATACAGTCATATTGCTCACCCTGACTTCAGATAGATCTATTGACCCTAGAGGGAATGGCACACAAATGAGGGAACGCGTGATGCTGAAGACGCTAGGCTCCATTGTACTAGGGGACCGCTACGACGGCGAAATTACTTATGATGGCAAAGCTCTTCGAATAGGAGCGGATCAGTCAATGATGAAGCACGGACAGCGACTCAAGGAAGAAATTATTCCTGTCAAATAGCGATAAAGTCAACGAGGGGATCGACATGCGGGTTTTACTGATTATTTCTTCGATTATGATGATTTTCGGTACCGTGTCATGTACGCCCGGTGACCGGGAACCCACGGAAGACGAAATGGCGGATGCGGTTAAAGCCAACTTCGATCGCATCAATGCCAACCTCTTGGCGTTGGCGAAACAATGCGAGCGTCGCGAATATCGTCACGACCCCACGCTGGCGATGCAGTGTCTGGCCCTCTGCACTACGGGCGGCGGTAAGTGCAGCGCAGCCTTCACGCTCACAAGATTTGGCAAGCTTGGTTGCGCCAAGGCGAATGGACAACCCGGATACGTATGTGACTACGTTATCGGGTTTGCGTCCAATAGCCCATTTGCGCGCGGCGCTATTAATAAAATGACCGGGGGCGGCAATTCCGGTCAGGGACGATTTCTTCATCGGGACAATGAGTGGATCTATTTGCCGATTACGCGGCGTTGATTCGCACCTCATCACATACGGATCGCACTGCAACCCGCGAGAAATGAGGCAATAGAACCACATGAACTACCACACACCCCTTCGCATATTAGAAAACGCGCTTGCACTTTGCTTATGTCTACTGATGAGTACGATGGGCACGGCACGAGCCGCGGACGCACAACAAGATCAGTTTCATCGCTCGTTTCGCGGTTTGTTCAGCGTATCCGGATGCACTGCCAACGGTAAGTTACTAACCGCCGACATTACAGTGTTTCAGAGCGTTACGGACTGGCGACGACTGGCACAAGGGCGCGCTCAAGCATTCCAGCGGAATTTTGACACTAAAACACAAGCAATACTGAACCGCATGTGGAAAACCACCGTCTCGGCTTATACCAGCGATATAATCAAGGCGCGGACGCAATCATTTATCGACGACGTATCGGAGCATATACACCGTGCGGGACCGGAGATTGAAAATGCTACCGGTGTGAGCGTTATTTTACGGGCCACCAGTACCGGGCCGCCCGGGCAGGACTGCCATTAACGGGTAGAGCGGGAGCGCCGGCTCGGAGCCCAGGAAAAACGTTCATTCTCCACCGCTCAAGCACACCGCCGTCAACATCACCGGCTCCCGCCCGCGCGATATTCCGCTGCTATAGTTTCGGAAACAGGAGATTACGGTGAAGTCCGAGACGTATAGCACTGATGTTTGCATCGTGGGTGGCGGCCCGGCTGGAATCGTGCTGGGTTACCTGCTGGCGCGATCGGGTGTGCAGGTCATCGTACTCGAAAAGCATGCGGATTTTTTGCGTGACTTCCGCGGTGATACGGTTCATCCATCGACGCTGGAAATACTGCAAGAATGCGGATTGAGTACAAAATTCGACGCCCTTCCGCAAAACCGAATCCAAGACGCGGCGATCCACGTTGGCGACGAAACGCTGCCTTTGGTGGATTATCGCGGCCTGAAGCCGTTTGACTATCTCGCACTGGTGCCGCAGTGGGATCTGTTGAATCTTCTTGCCGACGAAGCAAGCCGCTTCGAGACATTTCGTCTGTGCGTAGAACATGAAGTCACCGAGCTTTTATTTGAGAACGGTACCGCGGTAGGCGCTAAGGCTAAAATGAATAATGGGACCGCCGAGATTCGTGCAGCGTTAATCGTCGGCTGCGACGGCAGGCGATCGACGGTCAGGAAATCGACCGACTTAAAGGTTCTCGACATCGGGGCGCCAATGGATGCCTTATGGTTTAGAGTGCCACGCGAGCCGACCGACCCGAGTGGTCTGGAAGCCATACTCCGTGCCGGTCATATCATGGTAATGATTAATCGCGGTGACTACTGGCAGATTGCATACGTCGTTCCAAAGGGCAGCGGCTCTCAGCTGCGTCAACGTCCAATTGCTGAATTTCAACAGCGCGTGGCCGCATTGGCGTCGATGCTGGAGAAGCGCAGTCAATCGATCGCGTCCTGGGATGATGTGAAGACGTTGGTGGTCGGTGTCGATCGGCTTGAATGCTGGACTGCCCCCGGCGTATTGGTGATTGGTGATGCAGCGCATACCATGTCGCCCATCGGCGGCGTTGGCATAAACCTGGCAGTGCAAGACGCCGTCGCTGCAGCCAACATTATCGCAGAGGCTTTTCACGCGCACCGACCTTTAGATCATACCGTCCTCTCCAAGGTTCAGCGACGCAGGGAATGGCCAACACGGTTAATCCAAAGTATGCAACTTATCGCTCAAAAGCGAGTTATCTCCAGCGTTCTGGAAGACTCGGGCGATCCACCCAGGATACCGCGTCTACTGCGCTGGATTACGCGTTTTCGATGGGCTCGAAATATTCCCGCAAGAATCATCGGCTACGGCTTTCGCCGCGAGCACGTGAACGCAAAAAATTTCCGATTCTGAGTATGTATAGGTACGGTATTCGCCGTGTGGTGTTGCTTGTGAAACGGCTTAGCTGCCGGAACACTAACCAACAGTAGGGACGTGATATGACCGACAAACGGGCTGATGGTGTACATTGGAGTTTCTGGGTAATCGGCGCCGTCGCGCTGATCTGGCACGTTCTGGGCGTGGTCAATTTTTTCGTGCAAATGAACCCAGAGATGCTCGCTGCCTATCGTGAGTCGGAACGCGCGATCATCGAAGGCCGGCCGGCGTGGGCTACCGCAGGTTTTGCGATCGCGGTGTTTGGCGGTGCGATTGGCTGCGTTCTGCTTTTGCTGCGGCATTCGGCCGCGTATTATTGGTTTATCGCGTCACTGGTCGGCGTGATTGTTACGCTGTCTCATGCGTTTGGCATCGGCATCGATTTTGGTATAGGCGAAATATTGGGCATCATTCTTATGCCACTGGTGGTGGCAATATTTTTGATTTGGTACTCGACAAAGGCCGCAAGCCGAGGCTGGATCAGCTAAGAACTGCAACGGCTTTCTGTGCCAAGCATGCGCGACAAACCGACGCGCGCTACCGGCGTCCGGCCAAGGCTTTAAATGTAGCCACGCGGCCATCACTTGGTCACGCTTATCGGCATTTAATTCGACTTTGAATTGCGTCGCGGTAAAGACAAGTGCGTCTTCGATGACGGCGTAAAAATTTTTATACCGGTTACCAGTGGTCCGCAGCCACGTGTACGCAAATATTTTATTAAACCACGCTTCGGAAAAAACTTTGGCGTGTTCCGGGAACAGCGTTTTGGTTAAATTTAGAACGGATCCAGGGTCGAATATCGGAAAGCCGTCAAACGCAATAGCCTTGATGTCAGCGTGCATAGGCGCGGCCATGACGGTGTTAATCAGTGAGTTGGTTAGGGTAAGTGGAGTTGCTGCGCCCGCCGCTAGCGATAAAAATTTTCTGCGATCCATAGCAAGCCCCCATGAAGTAATTCCTACGGTAACTTTACGACAACGATGGTCAGCGTGAGGCTCCATCCGCCGGTGCCGAAATCGATTACATTCTGGTTGTTACCCTAACCGCGTGAAGACAAATTAAAATAAAAACGATGCGGCACATATCGTTCATGCTGCGGCACCGTGGCGCGCCTGCGATCTGCTCCACCTCGCCCCCGGAGGGTGTTGCGATGGGGCGGTGTCAGACACGCGTGAGGCGGCGCCAACTTACCGGCGGAACTTGTTACATCAGCACCTGCCGGGGCATTGAGCGGTGTCGTTGACCCTATACAATCCCTATGGTAGTTTGATTGCCTCGAGACGCGCCACGCGATACGGCGTTAGAGGTACTCGAGCTAAAAGGCTCGAAAATTGACGCCGCAGCCGATGAATAAGATAGCCAATCCCGCCAACCCGAAGTCGGAATCTCGCGACCGCTCCAGACAAGTAGAGAGTACGATTGTTATTGTCGAACGGAACCCGCACGTTCGCGAGCTGCAAATCAATTTTCTGGCTCGCGCCGGGTATACGGTTCATTACGCCGTCGATGGTCAGGCTGCTCTGGAACTCATCGAACTGCTCGCGCCGGCATTGGTTATTACCGAAATTCTTGTGCCTAAACTTGATGGCTTAGCGCTTTGTAGACAACTGAAGTCCAATCCCACCACCCGACAAATCGCCGTTTTAATCTGTAGCATTCTTGCCGCAAAAGAGCGCGCCACAGAAGCGGGGGCCGACGCATTTATGAAAAAGCCCCTGACAGAACAACGTTTGGTCGACATGACCCGCGGAATCCTCACGGACCGCCAACCTGCAGCATAGGGAGATCTCATGGTGCGCTCTGCAGATGAGAACAAAACCGAGATCGACGACGGCGCTCTGACGAGGATCAAGACTGGCAATCCGCAGTTGGATGACATCCTCGGTGGCGGCTTTCCGGCCAATTCGATCAACATCGTTATGGGCGAACCCGGTTCCGGCAAAACCATTCTCGCGGAGCGACTGATGTTCGCCAACGCGACCGACAATGAGCGGCCGGTTCTGTTTATCAGCACGCTGTCCGAGCCCCTTGAGAAAGTTGTACGGTACTTACAGCAGTTCACGTTTTATGACGAATCCGTACTGGCCGGCGCGGTCATCTACGACTCACTGGGCACCGAACTGGCGGAACACGGCCCGGACGCGTTGATTCCGAAGCTCAAAGAGGTGATCGAGGCTTATTCGCCGAAGATCATCGTCATCGATTCCTTTAAAGCCATACATGATCTGACCACCTCCATGCCGGATATGCGACGCATGCTGTACGAAGTGTCGGGCATTCTAAGCGCATATGAAACAACAGCATTCCTGGTCGGCGAATACAGCGAAGACCAAATACCAATTTTTCCCGAATTTGCGGTCGCTGACGGTATGGTAGCGCTCGCGCGCAAGAAATATGGGAGCCGCGACGAGCGTTATTTGCGCATACTCAAATTGCGCGGCAGCTCATACGCCGAGGGGCTACACGCGTTTCGCATTAGTGACGACGGCCTCGAAGTCTTCCCGCGTTTAGTCAGCCCACAATACGCGGTTGGATATGAGCGAAAAACCGACCGCGCCACGACTGGCATCGATGGCTTCGACGTCTTGCTCAACGGTGGCTTGTGGCGAGGCAGCACGACCATCGTCGAGGGCGCTACCGGCACCGGGAAAACCACCTTCGGTTTGCAGTTCGCCGCCAATGGCGTGCGCGACGGCGAGGCCAGCCTATACATCAACTTCCAGGAAAATCCGACGCAGCTCGCACGTGCATTCGAGAATTTAGGCGCCGACCTGGACGAGCTACAACAGCGCGGACTGCACCTATTCTATCACTCTGCGGTGGAGTTGCAGGTTGACAGTATTCTTGTAGAGCTATTCCATATCATTCGTGACAAAAAAATCAAGCGCGTAGTGATTGACGCCGTCGGCGATCTGATGAGTGCAACCAACGACATAGAGCGACTACGCAGCTATTTGTATGCGCTGGTACAGCATTTCGTCGTCGGCGGCGTAACCAGTATCTTGACTTACGAAACCTCTTCCATTGTGAGTGTCGATGCCCGCTTTAGCGCCATCGCCGATACCGTCGTGAAGCTGGACCTGAACGTCGACGAGGAAAAATCGCGCCGCACGATTCGTATCATCAAAGCTCGCGGACTCGCGCATGACCTCGCCATGCATGAAATGCATATCACGGGCGACGGCATCAAAATCACATGAACTACGACGGCCTAAGCGTCGCGCCGCACCTCGACGATGATCGACTGCGACAAATTCGTAGACTCACTGAAGTAAGCCGCATACTAACGTCCGAACTATCGGTCGATGACGTGCTCGCACTCGCCGTTTCGCAGTCGGCCGCCTTGTTCGGTGCGCGCCAAAGCGTGCTGATGTGCTCAGATGACAGCGGACGCTGGTCCTTGCAAGCAAGTCATGGCATTGACACGCCAAACATCGATCAGCCGGCGAACGATCACGATGAACCCCTTGATGCACAACTCGCCGGTTTGTTGGGTGTCGCGTTGGACAATTTGCTTGCCGTGCCATTGGTGGTTTCTGGTAAGGTGTTTGGGATTTTGGGCGTGATCTTGAACAAGAGTACGTCCAATCCCGACGCCGATGAGTGGTGCCTGTCGGCATTTGCCGACCAAGTCGCAGTCGCGCTCGAGAAATCGAGACTGGATCAAGCGGCGGCGTTTCGCGAACGCCTGCTCGGAATCGTTGGTCATGATCTGCGCAATCCGTTGCAGGCGATACAAATGACCGCCATGGCGCTTTCATACAAATACGGCAATAACGAAGACGTATCGTCCCTGGCGCAACGAATTGCCCACAATTCCGAGCAGATGGGGATCATGATTGCACAATTATTGGATTTTACCCGCAGCCGCTTGGGCGGCGGCATCGAACTCGGACCGGAACCAATGGACCTGACCAGCGCAACCCGGCAGGCCATCTCCAATTTGTCGGCCGCGTATCCGCACGCGACCTTCGAGACCAGTCTCGTCGGATCCGTCACCGGGGAGTGGGATCGGCAACGCATAGAGCAAGTGATCTACAATTTAATCGGCAATGCGGTGCAACATGGCGATACGCTAAAGCCGATTGGCGTCGCGGTCGACCAGGATCAGGGCAACGCCGCGCTGCGGGTTCACAATTTCGGCACCGCCATCACCGCTGAAGCACAGCGCGAACTGTTCAGCCCGTTCCGCCGTACGCATCAAGCGCGCTCCGCCGACTCCAAGGGCCTGGGACTTGGCCTGTACATCGCCAACGAAATCGTGGTCGCACACGGTGGTGCAATTAACGTCCGCTCATCGGACCGAGACGGCACTGAGTTCTCCGTACGGCTGCCGGTGTCGGGCGTACACGCAACATCGATTTTTCGTCCGCTCTAAGCACCCCCTCGCACCCCTTGATGTCGTTGCATCACAGGCAGTGATACTCACTTCGCCGCCGAACCATAAACGGTGGATTCACGCTTGAACGCTCGGCTTCGCATTTTTATCGAAGTGTCAATTTGCCCATCACGGCGATAGGGGCAAGGCGGGATACGGTTGCGAAATATCGTTTACCGCACGCAGACACCGCCGTTTCAGTGTATTAATCAGAACCTTTTCGAAGTGATTCCCGCTTTGGCGGTATGTACGCAAATACGTACCTTCGATCGACGCCAACCCACGTACTTCCGTCGTTTCGATGAAGCGCACAGAGAAAACCTTGCGTAGCCAAAAAAATCGATAACACCAACTGTCTGATTGTTTTTCACACCTGGGGGACTTATGAGCACTAAAAGCACCTATATTGCGGTAGTTGACGCAGCCAAACAGCGTCTCTCGAACACCCACACCATTGGGCGCGAACATCTTGATATTGGATCGGGGCGCGGTGAATTAATCCTGGCGCTGCAGCAAGATTTACCGATGCGATCCACTGCCTGCGATTTCGACGTTGAATGCTTTGCTATTAAAGACTTACCGCGTGCGGCAATCGATTTAAATCGTGAGCCGCTGCCGTACCCCAACGCACGCTTTGATTTGGTAACGTCTTCGGATGTTGTGGAGCGTGTGGACAACTATCGCGCCTTTTTGCGTGAAGCATTTCGCGTCACGGCCAGCGGCGGCGTGCTCGTGATTGCCACTCCAAATGTACTCAACATCCATTCCCGGTTGCGTTATTTTATTTCCGGATTTGCGAATTCACTTGGGCCTTTATCCCTAACCAACGACGCGCCCTTTTCGGACAAAGGAAATATTACCCCGGTTCCGTATTTTTACTTGGCCCACGCTCTCCAGGATGCCGGGTTCGACCAAATCGAACTAAGTATCGACCAAGTGCAAAAGAAGTCGTTGCTCTGGCTTATATTGCTGGCGCCATTCATCTATATAGGCAAACGCCGCTTTATGGCGCGCGTAAACAAAAATTTGAAATCACTTACACGCAACACTGAACCGCTTTTTGCGTCTCATTTCTCTTGGTTAGTTCTTATTGGTCAAACGATCGTTATTTCGGCGATCAAGTCCGTCGGCGTGGGCTTCTAAACAGGCGAAGCCGTCCTCCGATGCAGACCAACCGCTGCCGCGGGTTGGTCAGAACGTCCCTCGATAGTGTGGATGCTGCATGCGGCGTCGCTGCCGGTAATATGTAACGACCCGTAAGCCCGGGCACGGGTCTCCCCTTCTTTTTCCTCTACTCTCCCAACTTTATCTTGCCGCCGCACCTCTTTTGCTGTCTGCTTTGACCTAGACTGTAAGGGGCTGAATATTCTATTGGGCTGCGTCGATTGACGGTCACCATGATCCGACAGCGCGCTTCGTCCCGAGCCTGCACATGGACTAGTCAGCCGTATTTTATGCAGCGCAAGTAACTGCTGCTGAACCTAGCCACACGATGATGGCTGGTGCTCAGCGGAATGACCGGCTGGTCCACGGCCTGCATTGAGACGCGTGAGGCTTGCCAACAATGCCGGCGACGGCAATCAACTTACATTTGTCATCACCATCTTTTTGTTTTTACAATTCGGAGGATAAGCGCTTGTAGACGCTCTGGCTGATCGGATCGACAGAATCGGCGCGGAACGGGGCGTGGCGGCGAGGCAGTGCAGTGGACGTGCAGCAAAGGAACGGTCTGAGCCACTTGAGCCGATTGATCGCCGCGTCCTTACGTCAACCATTCGTAGAGGGTCGTGAATGACCGCAGAAAACAATAAATTGCCGGTACTCGAGTATCTACAAAAACAGCTATCGGGAACGCTCGCGGACAACGATAGCACGCACATGCAGTATCCAACGCCGATATCGAAAACGCTTGCGATTACAATTGTTGAAGTGGGTCTTGGCACAGCCACGGTCGCAATCGAAGCCAACCCCGCCATACATGGTAACCAGCAGGGCACCATACATGGCGGACTGATCTGCGAACTCGCCGATGCCGCCATCGGCACCGCGCACTCGACGCTCATGGCGGAAGGAGAAACATTCGCCAGCGTTGAGCTAAAAATAAATTTCTTTAGACCTGTATGGCGCTCTACGCTCAAGGCCAGCGCCAAGCCGATTCAAAGCGGGAAGACCATCACCCACTATAGTTGCGACATCGTGCGCGACGACGGCAAGGTGGCGGCTACGGTTCTCAGTACCATCATGACCCTGCGCGGCGACCGGGCCAAGGGCCGATAGCCGATCGATAGGCCGGACCCTCGCCCCGGCGCAATCTTCTCCGACCGGGCGGAAGGCCGTGACCGTCATGCCGCTCAGCCGATTGACACCGCTCGACGGGCGTATTCCAATCCTACGCGCGGCGAGCTTAATATGGGCGTTTATGCTTCCGATCAGCATGCGTCGCACGTCGGCCGGCTGCAATTAATCTCATCTTTACTCTTGCTTCAGGCGAGCTAGAACCGTATGGATAGAATGCGCGTTGGTATCATTGTCTATGACGATGTCGAACTACTGGACTTTTGCGGGCCGTTTGAAGTGTTTTCGGCAACCAGGCTCGACGAAGCAAAGCGGCGCGAGGAACCGTCGCCGTTCGAGGCGCTATTAGTGTCGGAACGTTCCGGCTCAATCGTCACCGCCGGCGGTATGACAGTCGCGCCGCAGCATCACTTCGATAATTGCCCACCCTTGGATCTTCTGGTTACACCGGGTGGATGGGGCGCGCGACGGGAGTGCAAGAATGCCGTAATGCTAGAGTGGCTGCGCGCACGTGCAGCAAAGGTAGAAACGGTAGTCGGCGTTTGTACCGGCTCGATGTTGCTGGGCTTTGCCGGAATTTTGGACGGTTTACACGCGACCACGCATTGGAACTCGCTGGACTGGATGTCCGACGCCTTCCCCACTGTACTTGTCGAACGTGAAAAGCACTTCGTCAGGGATGGTCGTGTGTTTACTTCTGCCGGCATTTCCGCCGGTCTCGACGTGTCGCTGAAGGTGGTGGAGCATTATTTCGGCGAACGGGTGGCTCGCCG
Organism: Gammaproteobacteria bacterium; assembly: GCA_030147845.1. GTDB lineage: Bacteria > Pseudomonadota > Gammaproteobacteria > JASBUN01 > JASBUN01 > JASBUN01. The sequence goes on along the minus strand of JASBUN010000032.1, from coordinate 41,964 downwards.
AACGGCGCACTACATGGAGTACCCATATCCGGACAACGATGCGCGACGCATGTCCAACTCCGGCGAGGCTCAGCGCTCAGCCGTCTAAGAGATCGCAACATACTGGAATAGCGATAGCTGCCATGACGCCTAAAATCACCGTCATTACGATCTGCGTCGATGACCTGGACCGATCGCTTCGCTTCTATCGCGATGGACTCGGTCTGCCAACCGAAGGTATCGTAGGAACCGAGTTCGAACATGGCGTGGTTGCTTTTTTTGAACTCCAGGGTGGATTGAAGCTCGCCATTTGGCCGCGCGACAGCCTCGCGCACGACACCGGGTTGGCGACCGGCAAGCCGAACGCGACTGAGTTTGCGCTTGGTCATAACGTGTCGTCGAAAGAGGAAGTCGATACGGTCATGGAGCAGGCAAGGACGGCCGGAGCATTGATCATCAAGCGCGCGCAAGACACACTTTGGGGTGGCTACGCGGGCTGCTTCCAGGATCCAGATGGCCATTTGTGGGAAATCGCATGGAATCCCCACTGGGCGCTGCCAACCAATGGCTAAGCATATACGTAGATGGCCATCTCACGTTCGGACTACCGCCAACGCGGATGTGGACTACTGTGGGAGATAACGATGATTGCGGTAATTTTTGAAGTCTGGCCGACCGACGGCCGTCGACAGGCCTACCTGGATATCGCCGCCAATCTGCGACCACTGTTGGAACAAGTCGACGGCTTTATTTCGATTGAGCGTTTCGAAAGCCTTTCGGAACCAGGTAAAGTGCTGTCGCTGTCGTTCTTTCGAGATGAGCAGGCCATAGCGCGCTGGCGAGAACTCGAAGCTCACCGCGACGCGCAGAGAAGCGGACGCTCAGGCATATTCAAGGATTATCGCCTACGCATTGCCGGCGTGATTCGAGACTATGGCATGCATGAGCGCGAACAAGCGCCCGTCGATAGTCGATCGATACACGGCTGAACCGTTGCGTAGCCGAACCTATGACAGATATTCACGCACCAAGATATGCGCAAGGAGCCGCTGCGGTTCGACGCGCTCGAGTTGTTCCGCAACCGCGACCGCAGCGCTGCCAAGCGTTTCCTCTACGGCAAAATGTCTGAGCGCGTTCGGTTCCGGTCGGCCATCCGATAAAGTATCGGAGGAAATTACAAACAGGCACGACAACGCGGTTCCTACGCGAGCGAAACTTACGCTTTCCCCAGCGTAAGCGAGTAAACTTACACGTAAGCCGTGAGCAAGTACGCCTGTACGAGCCATTGTCCTGAGGCGTTAGCGCCAATTTGTTGGCGAAAGACCCGCCAGCGATCTACAATTCGATGTAATCGCTGCAGCGACGTATATGGGTAACGCATCGCCATGCACAGACGCCCAACGCCACGGCGGCGGACCGTTCGGTTTGCTTCAGCATACGCGCGCTAGTGCATACCCCAACGATCTACGGGATTTCCCTGTCTAGCGGGCAGCGGTAATCGCGCTTACCATTATCTGAAATATGCATATATCGGCAAACTGCGGCCACCATCGGTTTAAGGTTCGCCGCAACCGGCCGCTCCGGCGGCTGCATAAACGCGTACGATAGCCGTTTAGATAAATGGATTCAGACGGATACGTACCGCCGAAAACCTGATTTAGCGTGCGCGGCGCTACGCTACTCGTCGCGCACCATACATTGAGATCATAATGAACCTACCCACCGTCCCTTTGTCACCGTTCTCCGACTTCGAAACTGCGAGCCGACAGGTACTCGCGCTTTTGCACGAGCGGTTCGGATTTGATTTGTGGATGATGACCAGAACCGAAGGCGCCGACTGGATCGTGTTGCAGGCCGAGGATCATGGTTACAACGTAGAGGATGGCGCGGTGTTTCGCTGGGCCGATTCGTTTTGCTCACAAATGGTGGGCGGTTTGGGCCCGTGTGTTGCTGCACGCGCCACCGACGTCGATAGCTATGCCAACGCGCCGATCGGAAAACAGATCTCAATCGGCGCCTACATCGGAGTACCATTGGCGCGCGAAGATGGGACGTTGTTCGGAACGTTGTGTGCCATCGACCCGGACCCTCAGGACCCGTCCATCATCGATGCGCTGCCGGTGGTCGAAATGTTTGCCCGCTTGCTGGTGACCATTCTGCACGCCGACATCAAGGCCGCAGAGAACGCGCGCCTGCTGGAGCGCAGTCAGAAATTGGCAACGACCGATTCATTGACCGGTTTACTCAATCGAAACGGCTGGGAACAGTGCATTGCCGCCGAGGAAGCACGCTCGCGCCGTTACGGCGTCCCTAGCTGCGTGTACATTATCGATTTAGACGGTATGAAGGCGGTCAACGACTCCGCCGGTCACGCCCACGGTGACATACTTCTGCGCCGCGCGGCTCGCAGCCTGCGCCGTGCAGTCCGCGAGAGCGACATGGTGGCGCGCATCGGTGGCGATGAATTCGCCATCTTAAGCGTCGAATGTGACCAGGATGAATCCGAGGTCATTTTTCACAAAATCCGAAACATGTTGGCCGCCGACGGCATCAGTGCGTCGGTCGGGAAAGCCATGCGCGATCCGCGCACCAGTCTGAGCGACGCGATTACCAGCGCCGACCTTGCCATGTATGCGGCCAAGGAGAGCGGTAGCGGCACATATCTGAACGTGCGCTTGGTTAACCGATCGGCATAACGCTGGTATCGCGTGCGCCGCCATGAGTCGTTAACGAATAGTCATTAACTCGCCCCCGGCGCGGCGGTTCGATCGGTCGCGGCCCATTACCTCATTTCCAATACAGATTTGTCGGGCCGGCTTTCCGCGCACAACGCGGTTGCCGATTCCACCGCCTGTTTGGCCACCCCGGCAGAACCGGGACACCGGCGTCGTCTATACTTGCTCAGGCATAAACTGAGTCACTGTACCCTATTGCAATTGTGGGCGGCTCGGTTCTTCGGCTCAGAGAAAAACCCTGTGGCGCGACGGCCGTCTAGCACACGCTTTCGCGGTGGACGCCGAACCGGTCACTGCAAGTTTCGTCAGTGGCATTCATTTAGGCGTCGCCCACTCTCATTTTGATATCATGCCGCGCCAACCCCTGAGCCGTTGGCCGCCACCCGGACCCAAATTGCGGGTCCACCGGCAGCGCGCCCTGTCTGGGTCGCGTGCGAAATGCATGAGCCGTGTTTGGACTACCTGGCGAGTTGACTGGCCCGGAGCAACTGTTGAGTTTTCCGCGCCGCGTTCGCGGATACCAATCGAATCAATAAAGGAGATAGGTCATGATCAAAGCGTATGCCGCTTTCGAACCCGAAGGTGAACTAAAGCCGTTCGAGTATGATCCGGGCGCACTGGCTGATGATGAGGTCGAGATCGACGTCAGCTACTGCGGAATATGTCAAAGCGACATCAGTATGATCGACAATAAGTGGGGTATAACACAGTATCCAATCGTTCCGGGCCACGAAGTTGTCGGCACGATTGGTGCGACGGGGAAAAATGTCGGTCATCTCAAGATCGGTGACACGGTCGGGCTCGGCTGGCACTCCGGATATTGCATGACCTGCCATTCGTGCATGGCCGGCGATCACAATTTGTGCGCCACCGCGCAACCCACCATCGTCGCACACCACGGCGGCTTCGCGGACAAGGTTCGCGCCAAAGCGCCCAGTGTGATCCAGCTGACCGACGGTATCGACAAGGAAAGTGCCGGTCCGTTGTTCTGCGGTGGTATCACCGTGTTCAATCCCTTGGTTCAATTTGGCATCAAACCGACCGATCGGGTCGGCGTCATCGGCATCGGCGGACTCGGCCATATGGCCCTGCAGTTCCTGAATGCCTGGGGTTGTGAAGTCACCGCGTTTACATCGAGTGAAAGCAAAAAGGCCGAAGCGCTAAAGCTGGGCGCGCACCGCACGATCAACTCTCGAAATGCGTCCGAGATCGAATCCGCTGCCGGACAATTTGATCTCATCCTGTCCACGGTCGAGGTCAAACTCGACTGGAACGCCTACGTACAAACATTGAAGCCCAGAGGTCGACTTCACTTTGTCGGTGCGACCCTGGAGCCACTCGACGTTAGCGTGTTCCCGATGCTCCTGGGGCAACGCTCGATCTCCGGCTCCCCGGTCGGCAGCCCGACCACCATCGCCGACATGCTGGAGTTCACCGCCCGCCATCAGATAAAACCGATTATTGAAAAATTCAGCTTTACCGACATCAACAAAGCCATCGCCCGGCTGCGCAGCGGCAAGGCGCACTTTCGCGTCGTGCTTACCCATTAAAGCGCCGCGGTCCTCACGCGGCGCCGGCGCCAAACCCGTGTCATAATGGCTGCGATGGCAGCGTCTCGCCATCTTTTGCTCGACACGTAAGGGGGCCAGGCCATGGACATATGGGTTGACGCGGACGCATGCCCGGTCGTAGTCCGGGACATCTTGTTCCGGGCAGCGGAACGAACCGGCGTACACATGACGTTGGTGGCCAACCAGCGGGTACGCATCCCGGCCGCGCGCAACGTAAAAATGCTGCAAGTCACGGCCGGCTTCGATGTCGCCGACAACGAGATCGTCAAGCGGCTCAATGCCGGTGATCTGGTCATTACCGCGGACATTCCGCTGGCCGCGGAAGTGATCGAAAAAGGCGGAATGGCGCTAAACCCGCGCGGCGAACTGTATTCCGCCGACGATATTCGTGCACGTCTGAACACACGCGATTTCATGGAGACGTTGCGCGCCAGCGGCATTCATACCGGCGGTCCGCCAACGTTAAGCCAAAGCGACCGTAAGACATTCGCCAACAACCTTGACCGACTGTTAACAAAACATGTGCGTTAACTGCGCCATGCCCGGCGGCCGCTTACGTTGTGGTAAAGAGGTAAGACAAAGAGACTTGTGCGCGACGCCGCGCTCGATTCCAGCTTATCATCGGTGTTTGTTATAGCGCAGACCAGAGGAGCGCGAGCCGCATGTATAGTCCCGAACACTTCAGGCAACGCGACGCGCAGCAACTCGCCGATCTCATCGCCAAGCATCCATTCGGAACACTGATTACGCTCGACAACAGCGTTCCCAACGCCAATCATCTGCCGTTTGTCTGTGAACAGGACAGTGCCGGCACAAGTGTCCTGCGAGGCCACATGGCACGAGCCAATACACAGTGGCAACAACTGGCGTCGGGCCGGACCGCGCTGGTGATATTCCAAGGACCGCATGGCTACGTCTCGCCTGGCTGGTACGGAACCTTCGGCGTACCAACCTGGAACTATGCGGTCGCTCATGTCTACGGCACAGCCCGTGTGTTCACGGAAACAGCGGAAACCGAACAGTTGCTGGCGCGGCTGACCCGAATTTTTGAAGCCTCTCAGGCCGAGCCGTGGCAGCCGCAATGGTCTTCTGCGCAGCGCGACAAGCTGCTTGATATGATTGTCGGTTTTGAAATTCAAATCGAGAAAATCGAAGGCAAGTTCAAGCTCAGCCAGAATCGCTCGCCCGACGATCGACTCTCGGTCGCCCGCCATCTCGAAGAAGCGCCGACGCCGCCCGGCGACTCCCTGGCGCAGATGATGCGCGACGCCTTGGCGCGCGACCGTTAGCCGTTGCCACGTCTCACAATGCGGTAATGCGGATAACCGCCTGTGAATATTCTTCTCGAAGGTGGCCCGCCGCGGATGCTACACCATGTCGGATCGGTGTAGAATAATGACTGATTCGGGCTGGATCATCGTCGCCGCGCACCCGATCCAACAGCATGTATGCCGGCATATAGGCACGCCCGTCGCCGACGTTGAACATTGGAGGTGATTCGTGATCCGACTTGATAGAGCCCTGCAAGTCTGGGGTACAGCACGCTTCAACGACGTACTCAAAAGTGAGATCGAGGCCATTGACCCCGGTCTTTTACCGCTCCAGCAAGGCTTGACGGCGACCAGCTACGCGCGTCAGAAAAGTGTCTCTGCAATGGTAATCAGCGCCACGGAAGAAGCAGCGGTTGTACACGCCAAAGTTGGCGTTTTCTTTTCCGGCATTATAGCCGGTAGCTGTTGTGCCGATGATCCGACGCCGGTCGAGGACCAAAACGAGTATTGCGTGATGCGCTTTGACATCGACAAACAAAGTGCGGAAACCAGCATAGTCGTCGTCGATCAGTAGCACCTCGTTATGGCCCTGATCCGGCCACAGCGCGTGCGCTCATACGTGCCGCTGCCGGCATCGATCGCAGTACAAGCCGCCGTGATGATCGTCATCGCGACACCGGCTTCGCTGTAGTCTGCGCGCAGATCATACAGCGCCGATTCGACAACACAGAAATGGCGCAACGCCGATGGAGAATAAAAACATGAAGACACACGCGATTCGCATCCACGCCCACGGTGACGCCTCGGTTATGCAATGGCAAGAAATCGATCTGCCGGCGCCCGGGCCGGGCGAAGCGCAGATACGCCATCGTGCTGTAGGCCTTAATTTTATCGACGTGTACCACCGTACGGGACTCTATCCGCTGCCAAAACTGCCGGCAGTGCTCGGCATGGAAGGCGCCGGCGTGGTCGAGGCCATCGGCGAAGGCGTCACCGAAGTCAAAGTGGGAGAACGCGTCGCGTACGCGTCCGGTCCGCCCGGATCCTATGCCGAGGCCCGCAACCTGCGCGCCGACCGCTTGGTCAGCCTGCCGGACAACATCTCGGACGTGCAGGCGGCCGCCATGATGCTACAAGGCATGACCGCCGAATACCTTCTGCGCCGCACCTATGCGGTAAAAGCCGACGATACCATTTTGTTCCACGCTGCTGCCGGGGGCGTTGGCCTGATTGCCTGCCAATGGGCCCGCCATATCGGCGCTACCGTTATTGGTACCGTCGGTAACGACGACAAGGCGGCGCTGGCGCGAGCCCACGGCTGTAGTCACCCGATCGTGTACGCGCGCGAGAACTTCGTCGATCGCGTGCGGGACATTACCGGCGGCGCCGGATTGCCGGTCGTCTATGACTCGGTCGGCAAGGATACCTTCATGGGTTCGTTAGATTGTCTGCGACCGCGCGGACTGATGGTCAGTTTTGGACAGTCATCCGGCAAAGTGCCGCCGCTCGACCTCGGGCTCCTGAGCGCGAAGGGCTCGCTGTTCATCACGCGGCCACAACTGGCTGGCTATGCGACCTTGAGGCAGGACTTGGTACAGAGCGCCAAGGCGCTGTTCGAAGTCGTGGCGTCGGGCGCTGTGCGCATCGAAGTCAATCAAACCTTCCCGCTACGCGATGCCGCCGAAGCTCATCGCGCGCTCGAGGCGCGCAAAACGACCGGTTCTACGGTCTTGGTTGTGTAGGTGGTTGAACGCGTGCGGCCTCGATTTCGGCCGGCAGCAAATAACCACAGGCGCGGGCGAATCGGATCTACAGGAAGTAGCGTTCGCCGCGCGCCGTCGACGCCGATCTACTGACTTTCATCGTCTTCGCTCGGATCGCGCAGGCGATACGCTTCAATATTCTGTTCGTGCCGGCGCGCGATGATGTCCTTGCGCTGCTCGTAGCGCACATGCGCGGCGCCGTTCTTGAGCGGCAGTGTTTTTTCGCCAAACAATACCTGCTTTAAAAATTTCATAGCAAACCGCAATAGCGCCTCGTCGTCTTCGTCGAGTGCGGTGCGTTCCTTGGCCGTCAGTTCGAACATGGCGCCAAAACTTTCGGTCTGGGTGAATTGTCGAAAGCCGTCCAAGTCATAGCTGGCAAGATAGAACAATTGGAAACTGCGGTCGGACGGCCGACCCACCGTCGGTCCCGCCGAACGCTTCTTGACAATGATATCCAGCCACTCGCGGTTGAGATCGTCGTAGTGCTCTACTTTTTGTTCCCGACGATACTCACGCACGGTAAGTTCGCGTGGTTCATCGTGCCCCTTGCAGTGCGGCTCCTTGACGATGAAATAACCATCCTCGAGCATGCTTTCGCCCTTGCGGCGCATGCCCATGATACCGAGCGCGTAGTAGCGGCACGCGGTCGGCCGATGTTCATAGACACTGCAGCCTTCCCGGGTTACGAACTGGCAGGCGGTGCTCTCTTCCACCGGCTTCATTTTCAGCCCCGGCATGCCGTGTGCATCGAGGTCATAGGGGTGCGTGAACAAGGTAATGAATTGCGTCGTGGTCAGGGCCAGCCGACGTGACAAGCGCACGATATCGTACGGCGTCAGGGTGAAATCGATATTCATACAACATTCGTTGAAGCACGAAATCCCCTTGTGGCAATTGAATTGGACGCTATCATCCAGACCCAACTGCTGAGGGCGCACCGGGCTTCCGATCGGTAAGTTGAAGCGGTCAAAAATTGGAACGTCGGTCAACGCGTCGAAATCGCGGTCGTGCTCACGAGTCATGGCTACATGCCTTCCCGGCTGTTCCGGGCAAATCCACGCCGCCGGCCAGTTTAACAGGTATGGGACCAAGCTTTTGAGCCGCTGCGATGCGGACTTTCGACGCGGACGCGCCGGGCCGTAGTCTTGGGCCGAAACCTGCCGCGGCAAACCAAACAGCGGCGCACAAAAAAGGCCGGAGTCGCCTGCCGCGTACCCGCGGGAGCTTAGTCCTTGATCAACTGGACGTAAGGCACCTTGCGCAGCGACCATTGCTTGGTTTTGCGGTCGTAGGTCGAATTGACGAACACACGCCAGTTTTCATCATCCAGATCACGGTAGTCAGCCCGGTAGTAGTAACCGGGATAACGCGTTTCTTCACGGAATTGAATGTGCTTCATGTGCGCTTCGGCTGCTATGATGCGATGGTAGTTTTCCCATGCGCGCAACAGTTCGTGCAGATCTTTGGCGCGCGTCTTCAGGGAATCTTCCTTTAGCATGCCCAGCTTGCGCTCAGCGATTTCCAGGTACTTCGCATTAGTCTGATACATGGTCGACACGCCCGCGACGTACTCGTCCATGATTTTCTGCAGACGAAACTGCAGCATCCTGGGCGTGACGTAATGCGGGTTGACGTCGATGGCCGTGGTGTAATCCTTGCGCTCAAGGAAGTTACGCACCGGACGGTAAATCTCTTCCAGCAGATCTTCGACCGAATCCTCCAATTCCGGTTGCCAATCCTTATTGTCCAAAGCGAACTTGACCATGGACTTGGCGGCCAGACGTCCCTCCGTGAAGGAGCCGGAGGAGAACTTATGGCCGGATGCGCCGACACCGTCACCCGCGGTAAACAGGCCGGTGATGGTGGTCATGCCGCGATAGCCCCAACTCCAGTCTTCCGGAACGCCGGGAATATCGGTCGGGCCGGATACCCACAGACCGGCGCAGCCAGCATGCGAACCCAGCAGGTAAGGCTCGGTCGGCATCAGCTCGGAAACTTCTTTATCCGGCTCGATGTTCTCACCCGCCCAAATGCCGCACTGGCCAATAGTCATGTCGAGGAAGTCTTCCCAGGCCTCAGCTTCGAGATGTTTGATTTCCTTGGGCGTCATGGTTTCGGCCAACTTCGCCAACGCCGACGGCGTATCCATGATGATCGGACCTTCGCCGTTGCGTAACTCTTCCATCATAAGGTGATTGCGCAGGCAGGTACCCATGGAGTGACCCTGCGCATAAGTGCCGTAGTTGTGCTCTTTCAGCAAGTGCGCGTTCTTGGCCTGATAATCTTCGCCATTGGCATTCATGGACTTGGCTTTGAACAACAGAAACCAAGCGCCGACCGGACCGTAACCGTCCTTGAAGCGGGCGGGAACGAAACGGTTTTCCAGCATGGTGCCTTCGGCGCCGGCTTCCAGCGCCATGGCGTAGGTGGAACCGGCGTTCCAGACCGGATACCAAGCGCGGCCCTGACCCTCGCCGACAGAGCGTGGACGGAAGACGTTGACGGCACCACCGCAGACCAGCAAGCAACACTTGAATTTGTAGATATAGACTTTGTCTTCGCGGACCGAGAAACCGACCGCGCCGGCGACCCGCGACGGGTCATTCTTGTCGTTGACCAGCTTGACGATGAAGACATGTTCCTGAATGTTCTCGGTACCGAGCGACTTCTTCGCGGCCTCGGCGACGATCCACTTGTAGGACTCACCGTTGATCATGATTTGCCACTTACCCGAACGCACCGGCTTGCCACCGCCGGTCAACGGCTTGTCTTCGTCACCAGGCCGCTTCCAAATCGGCAAACCCCAATGCTCGAACAGATGTACCGAGCCGTCGACGTGACGGCCGACGTCATAGACTAAATCTTCGCGGATGATGCCCATCAAATCGGTGCGAACCATGCGCACGTAATCGGCCGGATCGTTATCACCCATGTAGGTGTTGATTGCTGAAAGACCCTGAGCAACTGCACCCGAACGGTCCATCGCCGCCTTGTCGACCAGCTTGATCTTGAGATCCAAACCTTCGGACCAGCGCATGATTTCCACAGCAGCGCCGCAGGCAGCCATGCCGCCGCCGATAATGAGGACATCAAGTTCCTCTTCGACGACCTCAGGGTTGCCAAATTCATATCCGGCCATTGCTCTACTCTCACTTCGAACGTAGGGGAAAGTCGTTTCTCACCGCCTCCGCGCGGAGACAGCAGCGCCGCAGCCCGCGGATATCAGCCTTGACCGAACTGACTCATGTCGCAGGCATGCAGATCGTCGTTGAACAGGTAGTCGGGCGCTTCGAGTTTGGACTTATCGAAGTCGGAAATGCCGGCACGCGGATCGGCCGAACCTTCGGGAGTGGTGCGAATCGGGAACTTGAAGCGCTTCATGTTGCCGTTGCGGAACTTAATGGTCCACATAATGGAATCCGTTCCGCGCAACGGTTGCACAGACGCCCCCAGCGGCACGATGTCGGCGTAGTGACGGCATTCGATGGCCTGATGCGGGCAGACCTTGACGCAGGCATAGCACTCCCAGCACTGCTCGGGCTCCTGGTTCCAGGCCTTCATGGCATGACCGGTGTCGGAACCATCTTTGTCGAGCTTCATCAGATCGTGCGGGCAAATGTACATGCAAGCGGTCTTATCCCGGCCCTTACAGCCGTCGCACTTGTCTGTACGCACAAATGTAGGCATGCGCCCCTCCCGAGCTGACTTACCGCGGTTTCACCCAACCGCGCCAGCGCGCGCCGATAGAACTTTGCAGATCTTACTTGGCCGAATGACCAGATAGTTTGACTTCAACTTTCTCATCATCCTTCAGACTACCGTAGTAGGCGCGCAGAACCTCCAGTACTTCCGGGCGACTGAAGTGATCCGGTACCTCGCTGCCCTCCGATAGCGCCTTGCGCAGCTTGGTCCCCGAGAGCAGCAGGCGGTCTTCGGCACCGTGCGGACAGGTCTTCATGGAAGCCATGCCCTCGCACTTGTTGCACCAGAAGGTCCAGTCGATCTTCAATGGCTGCGTTTCCAATGATCCGCTCGGGATTTCATCAAAAATATGGTGCGCGTCGAACGGCCCGTAGTAATCACCGACGCCGGCGTGGTCACGACCGACGATCAGGTGTGAACAGCCATAGTTCTGGCGGAACAGCGCGTGCAGCAGCGCTTCGCGCGGCCCGGCGTAGCGCATATCGAGCGGATAACCGGCCTGCACTACGGTGTTGTCGACGAAGTAATTCTTGCACAGCACATCGATGGCCTTGGCACGCACATCGGCGGCGATATCGCCAGGTTTGAGATTGCCGAGCAACGAATGGATCAGCACGCCATCGCAGATTTCAATGGCGATTTTGGCCAGGTATTCGTGCGAACGGTGCATCGGATTGCGGGTCTGGAAGGCCGCGATGGTCGACCAGCCTTTTTCCTCGAACAGCTTGCGCGTCTGCGCCGGTGTCAGGAACAGCTTGCCGTACTTTTCAGCGAAGTCACCTTGCGACAATACCTTGATCGGACCGGCGAGGTTGATATCACCCTGCTCCATGACCATCTTGACGCCCGGATGCTCGATGTCGGTGGTCTTATAGACCTGCATGCACTCGTGCGCTTTGTCGATCGCGTACTTCTCGGTAACCTTCATGGTCGCCATGATCTCGCCGGAATCGCCATCCACCAGCGCCACGTCCTGGCCTTCTTTGATGCTGTCGGCGGTCGCCTTATCGGTGGACAAAGTCACCGGGATAGGCCAGAACAAACCGTTGGCCATCTTGTAGCTGTCGCATACGCCTTGCCAATCGGCGTGGGTCATAAATCCATCCAACGGCGTAAAACCGCCGATGCCCATCATGACGACGTCGCCGCTTTCGCGCGAAGTCAATTTGACTTGTGGCAAGCTGCCGGCGCGCGTAAGTTCAGATTTCAGCGCCTGGCCTTCGAGCAACAGCGGCTTCAGTTCACCGCCCCCATGGGGTTTCACTAGCGTAGACATGCTACTCCTTATAGATACTGGTTATGATCTCAGTAAGCACTAGAGATGCGTCGCGGGGCGCGCGGTTCGCGCGATACGGCACTTCAGGATGTGTAACCTTATAAACTTACGCGCCGAAAGCAAAACAGTTTTATCTTTGCCCGGCATAAATGCTGTTTATTCGTCGGCCGGCCCGCTCATCAATTCTAATCTTTTGTTTTATAATATAAAATTTCGTCGGTGGGAACTTGGCTATGGCCTTATTTATTATACGTCTTTAGTATATTAGAATCTATTAAACTTATCTGAGGCCTAGTATCTCTAATTGGTCGGCTACAGTGAATGTCAGTACAGTATCTTGACCCCTAGCGTAGGTTATTTTTCATGAGTTCTGCCAATCCCTTACACGACCCGATTCACGCAACCACCAGTGGCCGCGTGGAAACCAAAAATACCACCTGCTACATGTGCGCTTGCCGTTGCGGCATCCGCGTCACGCTACGCGATGGCGAAGTGCGCTACATACAAGGCAACCCCGACCATCCGCTCAACAAGGGCGTCATCTGTGCCAAAGGTGCTTCGGGCATCATGAAGCAGTACTCGCCGGCGCGGCTGACCAAGCCGTTGATGCGCAAACCGAACGCCGCGCGTGGCGACAATGAATTTGTGGAGATTTCCTGGGACGAGGCCTTTGCCGTGCTGGAAGAACGGCTGGCCAATATCCGCGCCACCGAGCCGCGTAAGTTCGCGCTGTTCACCGGCCGCGATCAGATGCAGGCGTTGACCGGATTGTTCGCCAAGCAATTCGGCACGCCCAACTATGCCGCGCACGGCGGATTCTGCTCGGTCAACATGGCGGCCGGCATGATTTATACCATTGGCGGCTCGTTCTGGGAGTTCGGCGGCCCCGACCTGGACCGCGCCAAATTGTTCGTCATGATCGGCACGGCCGAGGATCATCATTCCAATCCGCTGAAAATGGCGATCTCGAAATTCAAACGCCAGGGCGGCAAATTCATCTCCGTCAATCCAGTGCGTACCGGCTACTCGGCCATCGCCGATGAATGGATTCCGATCAAACCGGGCACCGACGGCGCACTGTTCCTAGCCCTGATCCACGAGATCATCGACACCGGCCTGTACGATCGCGAGTTCCTGGTGCGCTATACCAACGCCGCCGAACTATTGAATATGAACGAGGCCGACCACGAATTTGGCATGTTCGTGCGTGCGGAAGTACCGGAAGAAGAAGGCTGTTTCGATCCGCAGAACAAACTCTGGTGGGACCGCAACAGCGACCGCCCGGTGGTGGCGAATCGCAGTGCAGAGCTCGACCCCTATCTCTTGGGTGAATATACGTTGGACGACCAAACCAAGGTCAAACCATCGTTCCAATTGCTGCTCGAACGCGTGGCGCAATATACCCCCGAGTGGGCCGAGAACATAACCGGCATTCCGGCCGCCACCATCCGCCGCCTGGCGCATGAAATGGGCATCACTGCGCGCGACGAGAAAATCGAATTACCGATTGCGTGGACGGATGTCTGGGGACGAGAGCACGAGACCGTGACCGGCAATCCGGTGGCCTTCCATGCCATGCGCGGCTTGGCGGCGCACTCGAACGGCTTTCATACCATCCGCGCCATGTCGATCCTGATGAGCCTGCTCGGCACCATCGACCGTCCCGGCGGCTTCCGTCACAAAGCTCCGTTTCCGCGGCCGATCCCGCCGTGCGCAAAAACGCCGAACGATCCACGGGCGGTTAAGCCGAACACGCCGCTGGATGGTATGCCGCTCGGCTGGCCGGCCGACCCCGACGATTTGTTCGTCGACGACCAGGGCGGGCCGGTGCGCATCGACAAAGCGTTTTCGTGGGAATATCCATTATCTGTCCACGGCATGATGCACAACGTCATTACCAACGCCTGGCGTGGCGACCCCTACAAGATCGATACCTTGCTGATCTTCATGGCCAATATGGCGTGGAACTCGACCATGAATACGGTCGAGGTGCGTAACATGCTGAACGATCGCGATGAACACGGCGACTACAAAATTCCGTTTCTAGTGGTGTGTGACGCGTTTCAGTCCGAGATGGTCGCCTACGCCGATCTGGTGCTGCCCGATACCACGTATCTGGAACGCCACGACGTGATGTCCATGCTCGACCGGCCGATCTCGGAGTTCGAGGGTCCGGTCGACTCGGTGCGCATCCCGGTGGTACCGCCGACGGGTGAATGCAAGCCGTTCCAGGAAGTGTTGATCGAACTCGGCTCACGCCTGAAATTACCGGCCTTCACTAGCAAGGACGGCTCGCGCAAATTCCGCGACTATCCCGATTTCGTCGTCAACTACGAAACCGAACCCGGTTCCGGCATCGGCTTCCTGGCGGGCTGGCGCGGCCGTGGCGGCGAAAAATTCATGAAAGGCGAACCGAATCCCAATCAATGGGAAATGTATGAAAAGAACAACTGCGTGTTCCAGTACGAACTGCCGCGCTCATTCCAGTACATGCGTAACTGGAACCAGGGCTACCTGCAGTGGGCGCAGCAACACCGCCTGACGCGCTACGCAGAACCGATCAACATACACATCTATTCGGAAGTGCTGCAAAAATTCCGCATGTCCGCGCAGGGCAAGCACGATGGCAAACAACCGCCGGAACACTTGCGCGAGCGCATCGAGACGTTTTTCGATCCGCTGCCGTTCTACTTCGAACCGCTGGAAGCCCAGCTGACCGACAAGCAGCGCTATCCGCTCAATGCGATCACGCAACGTCCGATGGCCATGTATCACTCCTGGGATTCGCAGAACGCCTGGCTGCGGCAGATCCACGCACACAATTATCTGCACGTGAATCCGAAAACGGCCGCGGCAGCCGGTATCGAAGACGGCGACTGGATGTGGGTGGAATCGCAATGGGGCAAAGTGCGCTGTATGGCACGGCATTCGCAAGCGGTCGAACCCGGCACAGTGTGGACTTGGAACGCCATCGGCAAAGCCGCCGGAGCCTGGAATCTGGCGCCACGAGCGAACGAATCGCAGTACGGCTTTTTGCTCAATCACGTCATCTCCGACGAATTACCGCCACGAAACAACGGCGAACATCTGTCCAACTCGGATCCGGTTACCGGCCAAGCGGGTTGGTATGACGTGCGCGTGCGTATCTACAAAGCCGATGCCGATGATTCGCACTTCACGCTACCGCAGTTCGACCCAATCGAGCCGGTGCCAGGCGAGCGCAAACGGCCGAAGTGGTTGGCATGGTTTGCCGGTAAACGATGACGACCGCCGCCGCGCGCCGGCGGGCAGCCGACCATCGTGCTGCCAGGCAGCGGCCGCCGGGACGGATTGATAGAGCGCTGTATAGGCGCGACGGAAAAAGACACGGCGGCCGTGCGGCCGCCCGATTAGGTGGTTTATGACACAGTTAGCACTCGTAATCGATTTAAACGTCTGCGTTGGCTGCCACGCCTGCGTGACCAGTTGCAAGCAGTGGAATACGTCGGGACCGGCCGGCTACATGTCGGACGACAATCCGTATGACAAGGACCCGACCGGCACGTTCTTTAATCGCGTGCAGTCGTTCGAAGTCGGCGAATACCCGCATACGGAAACGGTGCACTTTCCGAAGAGCTGCCTGCACTGCGAAGACCCGCCGTGCGTGCCGGTGTGTCCGACCGGCGCCAGCTACAAGCGCCCGCAAGACGGCATCGTGCTGGTTGACTACGACAAATGTATCGGCTGCAAATATTGCTCATGGGCCTGCCCATACGGCGTGCGCGAAGTCGACGAACACCTCAAAGTCATGAAAAAGTGTACGCTGTGCGTCGATCGCATCTACGACACCGCGTTACCGGAAGCAGAACGCAAACCGGCCTGCGTAATGGCCTGCCCGACCAGCGCACGCTTGTTCGGTGATGTGCATGACCCGGATTCCGAGGTATCGGTCGCTATACGCGAAAACGGCGGCTATCAGTTGATGCCCGAGTGGGGCACCAAGCCCGCCAACCATTACCTGCCGCGGCGCAAGACGCGTATTCAGATTCACGATGACGAACTACTGCGCGCCGACAATCCGTTGAAGAAGGAAGGGCGTAAACCGCGCGTGGTCATCGACGAGCATACACTCGACGACGTAACCAGCTGGTAGGGCATAAACACCTTGGATGATCGAGCGGGGCACTCAACAAGCACCGCGTCACATTCACTGGTCTTTCATCTGAAATTATTTTGTGGAGTAAAGCATGCATCCGGCATTCTCAGTAATTTTTCTGACTACGCTCAGCGGCGTCGGTCAGGGCTTGTTTCTGGCGCTGTTTACCGGCCAAAGCTATGCCGCCCTGGGACTCGTGCGGGTCAACGATTCGCCGACGTTCTACACCGTCGGCAGCTTTATCGCACTGCTGTTTCTAGGCGCTGGACTGGCGGCATCGTTCTTCCATCTCGGTCGTCCGGAACGCGGCTGGCGCGCTGCCAGCCAATGGCGCACTTCCTGGTTGTCACGCGAAGTAATCGTTTTGCCGGCATTCATGGCCGTGGTGTTTGTGTTCGGGCTGCTGCACTACATGGGTTGGGATCCGAATATCATTGGCGCCGACAACCCGCTGCAGGGTCAGCTATCACTTTTCGTCGGCATGCTAGGCGCACTGATTTGTCTCGCCCTGTTCGTGTGCACCGGCATGATCTACGCCTGTATCCGGTTTCTGCAGGAATGGCACAGCTCGCTGACGGTAGTCAACTATCTGCTACTCGGTACGGCCTCCGGCTTCACCCTGGCCACCGCCTACGCCGCCCTGTATGCGCCCAATCTGCTGACGCTGTTCGGCGTTTGGGCGGCGATCATCACTTTTGCCGGCTTGATCTCGCGCAGCGCCTCATTGATACGCAATGCGCGAATCAAATACAAGTCGACTTTGCAAACCGCGATCGGGGTGCGCCATGCGACCATCGCGCAGAGTTCACAAGGTCTGATGGGAGGTTCATTCAATACGCGTGAATTTTTCCACGGCGCGAGCCAGTTGATGTTCAAGTCGATAAAATGGATCTTCCTGGTGCTGGTCTTTCCGGTGCCGCTGGCGTTGCTTTGGGCGGGCATGAACCTGCACGCACCGGCCTTACTGTTGGCGGCGTTTGTCGTGCAGTACCTCGGCCTGATCGCCGAACGCTGGTTCTTCTTTGCGCAAGCCAATCACCCGCAAAATCTTTATTACCAGACCATCTGATCGTCGACAGCAACTATGTTCTTGCACAGGGGCGCCGCGGCGCCCCTGTTGACGTATGTGCGCGGAAAACAACCGGCGCGCTTGATGCTTGCTTGGGGACCGTGCATGAAGCGGTATCGCCGCTTTACAGTAGTGATGCCGGTCGACTGGATGAAATCAGCGCTGTGGTAGCAATGACGTGCGCCACTCGGTTCAACCCGAATGGCGGCTAATGAGATCGTCCAGGCGCCGGCGCTCTTCCTCGTTCAACGCGGCAGTATGCTTGCGACCCTGCTTGCGCACGAACACCATGAGAACGCCCACCCCGATTATGATCAACACGAATGGGCCAAACCAGAGCAAATAGGTGCGGAATTCGATACGCGGCTTATAGAGGACGAATTCGCCATAGCGAGCGACCATATAGTCGATGATTTGTTTGTTGGTCTTCCCTTGCACGATCATACCGTGGATCTCACGCCGCAAGTCCTTGGCCAGATCCGCATTCGACGCCGACAAATTTTCGTTCTGGCAGACCAAACAGCGTAACTGATCGCTCAACGATTGGAAGCGTTGCTCCTGCTCCGGTGTATTGAACTTGAACACCTGTATCGCCGCTAGTGCAGGCACGGCGCCGGCTATGGAAGCGGCGAGCAACGCCGCGATGAACATTGCCTTCATCCCTTGTCCTCCTGCAACTTATGTATCATGGGCAGCACCTTGTCGCGCCAACGCTGCGGTGACAGCGGCCCGATGACTTTCAGGCGCACCGTACCCGCGCGGTCAACCACATAGGTCTCGGGAACCCCATAGACGCCCCAGTTGATGCCGACCGTGCCGGTATTGTCGAATCCGATCAGTTGATACGGATTGCCCAGATCGGCTAACCATGCCATGGCGTCCTTACGCTTGTCTTTCCAGTTAAGTCCATAAATCGGCACGTCTTGGGTTTTCGCCAATTCGAGTAAGTACGGGTGCTCGATGCGGCATTCCACACACCAGCTGGCCCAGACATTGACCAGACTCACCTTGCCTTTCAGGATGGACGAATCGAACTGCTTGTTCGGCTCCAGCAAGCGTGGCAACGCAAACTGGGGCACCGATTTGCCAATCAACGGCGATGGGATCGAGCGCGGGTCGTAACCCGGCTCCTTGGCCCGCTGCAGCATGACAGCGAACAGAGCAACCAGGGCCAAGAATATCGAAAGAGGTATAAGGAAGCGCGCCATTACCATTACCGCAAAAATTATCGAGAAACCCCGGCGACGGCCGGGAAGGAATCACATAATACACCATGGGCCGGTGGGAGCATAAACGGCCGGCGCGCCGGCCGCCGCTGCGCGGCCCGCCCCCGCGCTGCGTAAGGCGCTCGAATACTACCCGCCAGCGCCTTACAAACCGCCCTCAGTACGGTAAAATGCCGCCACACCAGACGGCCTTGATTGGGAGAACGATGACTTCCGCAGCCACCATTTCGAGCCCATTACCTGCCGATAGTCCTTCAGCACCGCGCCACCAGCGCCATATCGCTATATGGCTATTGTTGGTCTGCACCATGATCTTCGGCATGGTCATATTGGGTGGCGTGACGCGCCTCACCGGCTCGGGCCTATCCATGGTCAGCTGGAACCCGATCATGGGCGTCATCCCGCCCCTCAGCGACGCGCAATGGCAGCACGCCTTCGAGCAATATCAACAATTCCCCGAATACAAAGACAAGAATCTGCATATGGACGTGCACCAGTTCAAGTCTATTTTTTGGTTCGAATACGCACACCGATTGCTCGGACGCTTGATCGGCGTGGCGTTCTTTGTTCCGTTCCTTTATTTCCTGGTGCGCCGGCGCTTCAGTCGCAACATGGTGCCGCAGTTGGTTACTATGTTTTTGCTCGGCGCCTTTCAGGGATTACTCGGCTGGTACATGGTCAAGAGCGGTCTGGTCAATCAGCCGCGCGTGAGTCAATATCGCTTGACCGCGCATTTAGGCACGGCGCTGGTCATCTATGCGTATATCTTGTGGACCGCCTTGGGTTTGATTTTACCGCGTGGCGCGGCCGTCGCCCGTGGCGTACGCCGGTACAGTATCGGCCTGACCTTGTTCATTTTCCTCACCGCGCTCTCGGGCGGTTTCGTCGCCGGACTCAAAGCCGGCTTCGCCTACAACACCTTCCCGCTCATGGATGGGCATTGGATCCCGAGCGCGTATGGGGTGCTCGATCCGAAGTGGCGAAATCTGTTTGAAAATATTGCCGCCGTACAGTTCGATCACCGGCTATTGGCGACCCTGCTATTCTTCACCATCATCGGCTTTTGGCTCTATAGCCGCAACAAAGTGCAACAGCCCCGCATCCGGGTCGGCATCCATTTGCTACTGCTCATGGCCATACTACAGGTAACGCTCGGCATATCGACGCTGTTGCTGCACGTGCCGGTACCGTTAGCCGCTAGCCATCAGGCCGGTGCACTGACGCTGTTTACCATTGCCATTTACGTCGCCCGTAGTTTGCACCTAGCTGGGCGTGCACCCTCCTAAATCAGTCGATACCGATTGATCCGGTAGGCGCGGATTTATACGTGCAGGCTCGGTAGGTTGAGCGGTCACCCATGCACGGATGAATCCGTGCCTACAAAACCCTGCCACCATCACCGCGTATCGTGTGATTTTTGTAGGCACGACTTCAGTCGTGCGATGGATACCGATCGCGTAGGTCGGGTTAGCCCGTGGGCGTAACCCGGCATCGCCCGGGCGGGGAACGATACGTCGGGTTACGCTACGCTAACCCGTCCTACATCGCGTGGCACGGATTCATCCGTGCCGACAAAACCCTGCCACCATCACCGCGTGCCGCATGATTTTTGTAGGCACGGCTTTAGCCGTGCAGGCCCCTGATCAACGGATGAAGGCGTATAAAGCCTAAGTTTTCTTTGCGCGCTCGGCGGCTTGGCGAGAGACCCGGTTTTTACGAGATCAACAAATTATTCTCGCAGAGACGCAAAGCACGCCAAGAAGAATAGGTCGCCTCAGGTCATGACGTTGCGTCATGCACGGGCTCGGTGGCGCCGGCAAAATGATCGTTACAGTAACATGCGCAGGCCGTGAACGTCGTGTAGCGTGATATTACTGCCTTGCACCGAGATCAAGCCGTTCTTGCTGAGCCGCGCGAGGATGCGCGACAAGGTTTCGGGCTGAATCGACAATTTCGAAGCAATCACGCTCTTCGGTGTACTCAAATGAACGGAGGACGCTTCGGCGGTCTCTTCCGGCAGTTGTCTCAGCAGATATTCGACCAGGCGGTGGGTGGCGTTTTGTAGCGTAATGTTATTGATTTCCTCGATACGCGCGTGCAGCCGTTGACTCATATCGGCCATCAAGCGAAAGCATGTCGGTATCGAATTCTGCAATAGCTCCACAAACACCTGCATATCGAAACTCAACAGCTCGCTCGGTTCGATCGCCTCGGCACTGACGGGATAGTTATGCCGCTGCATGAACATGATGGCTTCCGCAAACGTATTGCCGGGCTGAATAACTTCCATAACTTTTTCGTCGCCGTCGGCGGACAATCGAAACAATTTGATTTGGCCTTTGCGCACAAAATAGAATCGGTGCGCCGCTTGGCCAAACTCGAACAGACTCTCCTTGGCGTTCAAACTCAGCGCCCGCGCTGATTGTCGCATGCGCTCCAATTGCTCTTGGTCGAGCGACTCAAACAGATACACGCGCCCGAGCTCGGCGGTACTGGGATAGCCATTATTATTCATCGTCATTTGCAAACACCCGCCTGCGCCCTGCCCTTGCCGTGTCAACCAGGCTCAAAGAGTACCATAGTACAATCGACCAATCGCAACGAAACACACGCCGTTTAGCCAATCAGCATACGAATGCCCAACACCACCAGCAACACCGCAAAGACTCGGCGCAGCAACAACGGTGGGATACGATGCGTCAGCGCCGCGCCTATGGGTGCAACCGCAGTACTGGCGACGACCACGCCGACAAACGCCGGCAGATTGACGTAACCGACGCTCCACGGCGGCAGATGGGGGGTGTTCCAGCCGCTCACCATATAACTCAACGCACCGGTCACCGCAATCGGCAGACCGATGGCCGCCGAGGTCGCCACGGCACGCCGTACATCGACGTTGCACCAAGTCATATACGGTACCGACATCGACCCGCCGCCGACACCCATGAGCGTCGCAACCGCGCCGATCAGCACACCGGCGATCACCGTTCCGGCCGTGCCCGGTAACGCGCGGTGCGCGGACGGCTGCCGGCTCAACGCCATCTGCGCGGCGACCAGCAACATAAAAAGCGCGAAGATAATTTGCAACGTCGTGCCGCCGAGTTGTTTTGCTATGGCGGCGCCGAGCATACCGCCGATGATGATGCCGGGCGTGATGGCGCGAAACAAGCGCCAGTCGATGGCTTGGTGACGCTGATGCACTCGAATCGAGGACAATGAGGTGGTAACGATGGTCGCCAGTGATGTGCCGATGGCAACGTGCATAATGACATCGTGATCCACACCCTGGTGGCCGAACACAAACACCAATACCGGGATAATGATAACGCCCCCTCCGATTCCCAAAAGACCGGCAAGCATCCCAGCCACTCCACCCATGGACAGTAACAGCAAGATATCCAAGTTGAAATTCCCTGCGTGAACGTGCGCGTTTGCGCCAGCCCGGTCCCGGCGTCAATCGTCGTTTAGCGCGACGCGGATCTCTTCCAGGCGGCGATATAATTTGGCGAGCGGACGGGCCGTGGCAATGTTGCCTGTGCCGACAAAAGACTCGTGGTTTTGTTCAACTTGTTCGGGCGCGTATCGATAGTTGACCATGACGCCAAAGGATGCCGACATACCATGCTCCGATAAATCGGCGAACGGATTGATGCACTCGAGTTGCGCGCCGTTAGACAAGTGAAAGGTTGCCACCGGATCGATCAGGCCGCCGTCAGTGCGCGTGGCGCTGACATAGGCCAAGGCGAGTAGCTTAAGCGGTTCGGCCAACACACTAGCGTGTGACGCCGGTTCGCCATCCAACAAGCTCGCCAACGCCTGGCGTACCTGATCGCTGCCGGCGGCCGCGCACAGCGTCTCGGCATACGGCGCAAGCAAGGCATCCACCAACGGCGTACTCAGCCCACGACCTTCACCGGCAAGCGCCACGCGCAGTGTAGCCGCGAAGCGCGGCATGGGTGAAAGGGTCGCGAAACGTTTCAGCCCAGGAAACTCGGCGCGCAGCTCGGTCAGCACCTGCTTGATGAGAAAATTACCAAACGAGATGCCGCGCAAGCCGGTCTGTGTATTGTTAATGGAGTAAAACATGGCCGTATCGGCCGTAGCCGGATCGAGTACCGGCGTTTGCGTATCCAGTAACGGGCGCACGTACTCGGCCATACCATTGACCAGTGCCACTTCGACGAAAATCAATGGTTCGTCAGGCATGGCGGGATGAAAAAAGGCAAAACAACGCCGGTCTTCCATCAACCGCCGGTGCAAATCGTCCCAGTCACGTATCTCATGCACGGCCTCGTAGCCGATCAGCTTTTCCAGCACCTGTGCCGGACTGTTCCAGTCAATGGCGCGTAGCTGCAAGAAGCCACGATTGAACCATGATGACAACAGGTGCTTGAGATCGGCGTCGATGGCGCGATAGGCCGGCCGTTCGCGCTGCATGGCGAGCAGATCGGCACGCATGGCGACCAAGCTCGCAGTGCCGTGCGGCGCCATATTGAGGCGGCGAAACAACTCCTGGCGCGGCGGCTCGACCAAATTGAGCAAGGCCAGAAAGTCGTCCGTGTCACTACTGCCGACATAACGCGCAGTAGCGGCCTCGATGGCAGCGGCATCCGGGCCGAATTCATCCAGCAACATATCGAAGAAATTTTCGCGCTGCGCGGCGTCGAAGCCCTGGTAGAGCTGCAGTATCGCGCGCGACAAAGCGACCGCCGAAGCCTCACCATGCCCGCTCAATAGCTGCCGGCAAAGCGCCAACGGGTCGTGCGCCGTGCGTGAACCGGGTTCGAGCTTGAGCAACTCGCGGCCGCGGTCAGCGATCGCATCGCGCATACGCTCCAACCAGCTCTGCCTCATTGTATGGCGCCCATCAGATGATTCGGCAACCACGTGACGATACCCGGAAAGATCGTCAACAGTATGATCGCCAGCACCATGCACAACATAAACGGCAGCGCACCCCATAGGATGGTTGGCAGTTTCACGTCGGGCGCGATTCCGTTGATGACGTATAAGTTCAAACCAACCGGCGGCGTGATCAGCCCGATCTCCATGTTGATGGTCAGGATCACGCCGAACCAGATCGGGTCATAGCCGTGTTGCGCGATGATCGGCACCAAAATTGGAGCGGCCATCAGAATGACCGCAACCGGCGGCAGGAACAGGCCGGCGACTAATAAAAAGATATTGATGTTGACCAGCAATACCCATGGACTGACATCCAAACCGCCGATCCATTGCGCCAACGTTTGGGTCACGTACAGCGACGACAGCATGTAGCTGAATAGCGCTGCGGTACCGATGATCAGCATGATCATCACCGATTCGCGCGTCGCCAGCCGTAGGATCTCCCACCATTGCCGCGGGCTCCACATGCGATAGATGACCACCGCCAGGATGATGGCGAACAGCGCGCCGACGCCCGCGGCTTCCGACGGCGTGGCGACACCGCCGTAGAGCGCCCAAAGCACCGCGGCGATAAGCGCCAGAAAAGGCAAAATGCGCGGCAAAATCTCGATTTTTTCGCGCCAGGTATAGCTTTTGTCGCCGATCTTGAATCGGAAACCCTTTTTGGACGCGTAGATCAACGACCAGGCCATGAACAGGCCGGTCAGCAGCAAGCCGGGTAACACACCCGCAATAAACAAGCGGCCGATGGAAGTGCCGGTGGAAATTCCGTACACGATCATGGTGATGCTTGGCGGAATCAGGATGCCGAGGGTTCCGCCGGCGGCGATGGCGCCGGTCGCCAATGCGCTGGGGTAGCCACGCCTTTTCATCTCCGGGATACCCATTTTGCCGATGGCGGCGCAGGTAGCGGGAGACGAACCGCTGAGTGCTGCGAAAATTGCGCAAGCACCGAGATTGGAAATCAACAGACCACCCGGAACGCGATACAACCAACGTTCCAAGGCTTCATACAAATCGCCGCCGGCACGCGAAGCGGCCACCGCAGCACCCATGAGAATGAACATGGGTATGGCCAGTAAGGCAAACTCGTTTAAACCACCGAACAAGGTGTCGGCGAGCACGGTAAGACTGGCGAAGCCTTCGAACGCCACCAAAAAAATAACCGCCACCGAGCCGAGTGCGAAGGCCACCGGCATACCGCTCAACAAAAGCACGATCAAGGCCGCCGCGACCAATAGTCCAATGACGAGAGTGCTCATGGTAAATCCCCCGCCGCGCGCGTGCGCGCATCCAATCCGAATGGGGCCTCGCGGCCGCTGACCAAGCCGATAATGTCGGCCACATACTGCAACGACAACACCCCAAAACCGATTGGCATGGCGGCATACGGTATCCACAGACGCACCGCCCAAATGGTGTCCGAGTACCAACCCTTGGTCCAGGCTTCGTGCCAGAGGGTATAGCCGTACCAAGCCACCAAGGCGCAGAACAGCAATGAAATAGCCGATGCCAGCAACGCCATAGCCAGCCGGGCGCGGGCTCCGAGATACATGGGTAACAGATCGACGTTAACGTGTCCGCGCGTCAGTAGCACGTAGGGGCTGCCAACAAAGGTGGCGGCGATCAATACGTAGGTAACGAACTCGCTTTGCCAATAGGACGATTCATGAAACACATAACGAATAGTGACCATCTGGCAAACGACGACCACGGCGCTGACGACCATAGCGGCTGCGGCGACTCCGCATAGCCGCGAAAGCAGAGCCACGAATTTGATGAATAGTGTCATAGAGGACGCTTACAACAAAATAGGCACCGGCGCACGAAACGCCGGTGCCGTGGCAGAAGTAAATTATTTCACCGACAACGCCAGATCCAGCAGCTCTCGGCCACCTTTGACGCGGTCAGTAAACGCTTTATAGGAAGATTTATCCGCGATTTTCTTCCATTCGTTGTACTGCTTCTCGGACATGGTGACGACTTTGACGCCATGTTTCTTATAAGTGTCGACTAAGATCTGGTCGGCCTTTTTGCCTTGCTTATAGGCATACTTCTCGGCATGTTTGCCGGCCGCCAACAGCGCCTTTTGCTGCTTCTTGTTCAAGCTGTCGAAGGTCATCTTCGACATCAAGATCGGTTCGTACATGAACCACAAGGCGTTTTTGCCGGGTGCCGTCAAGCACTTGACCTGCTCATAGATACGATAGGACACCAGACTCGCGGAACTGGTGTTGGCGCCATCCAGTACGCCGGTTTGCAGCCCGGTATAAATCTCCGAACTCGGCATGCTGTGGATGGAAGCGCCGGCCGCCGCCAGCATCTGATTGAACGCGCGTCCCGCAGCACGGAAATTCTGACCCTTAACATCCGACGGATTCAGCACGCACTTTTTCTTGGAGACAAAACCACCTGCCAACCAGGTGTCGGACAGTACGATCGCTCCGGCCTTGTTTATGATGCCTTTGATGCGCTGCATGAACTTTGAATGATCCAGTTTTTGTGCATGCTCATGGTTACGCACCAAACCGGGCATCAAAGTCAGGTTGAACTCCGGATGACGGCCGCCCGCATAATCGAGCGGGAAGGCGGTGATATCCAAGCGTCCCTTAACAATGGCGTCCCACTGCTCCTTGGGCTTGAACAATGACTTGCCGGGATAAACCTGGATCTTCAGACCGACATTGGCCTTCGCCACATCTTCAGCAATGATGCGCACCATTTTGTCGCGCATGTCGCCCTGCGGCCACTGGTGTGAGGCGCGCAGCACCCTGTCACCCGCGGATGCCGTCGCGCCCGCCAACCCCATAACCGCAGTCAACGCCGCAACGACGAATGTTTTTCTTGAAATTTGCATACTCTCCTCCGTTCGTTCTAGGTCACAAAATATTTTAATATGCCGGCTCAGACGGCGATTTATACACATCTAGCCGCGCCAATCCCTGCAGTTGCGCAGTGAGATGTTCCTTCATGCACTGCTCTACAGCCTTCGCATCGCGGCGACGAAATGCCTCCATGATGCGACGGTGCTCTTGCAACGATCCTTGCAGGCGGCCATCGACGGTAAGCTGGTCGTGTCGCGCCAAACGCAGGATCTTGCGTAAATCGTTCGCCACCCGCTGCAGCCAGTGATTGCGGGATATTTCCTGCACCACCAGATGAAAGCGGAAGTTATCTTCATAATAGGCGTCAATATCGCCGGCTGCCGCATGCTGCTCGAGACGCGCATGCAATTCCTCTAGCCGCTCGAAATCGGCATCGGAACCGCGCCGCACGGCCTCATGCGCGCACAAGCCTTCCAGCACCGCCATGACCGGGAACAAATCATGCAATTCCCTCGGCTCGATTTGTCCGACGAAACAACCACGATTCGGCACCAGTTCGACCAAGCCCTCGCTGTTCAGCACCTTGAGCGCTTCGCGCAGCGGCGTGCGACTGATGCCGAATTCCTCACACAACTGCTTCTCATCGATCGCCTCACCGGGCGCCAGCGTGTGGTCATAAATACGCTTGCGCAAACGATCAGCGACCTGCTGATAGAGGGCGCGACGTTGGATGAGTTCGGAATTCACGTCGGTTTTAGCGCCTGGCCGGGACAATGTATTGTAATTTGTAATACATAATTATAAATTTCAGGCAGTCTAATGACGTCCGCTTTTGGCTGTCAAGCACACAGTTTCGAGGCCGCTCGTGCACAACGATAACATCATCAAGCTCTTTGAGAGTCGTTTCCCCAGTGATCCGAATAAGACATTTATCGAGGAAGAACAAGGGGATATATACACATACGCGGACTTGGACAGCTATAGCGCCCGGTACGCCAGGTACCTGTCCGGGCTGGGCATAAGCAAAGGCGACCGGGTCGCCGTGCAAGTGGAGAAATCTCCGCATGCGGTGTTCCTGTACTTGGCCTGCCTGCGCGCCGGATTTATCTATTTACCCTTGAATACCGGCTACCTGGAGGGCGAACTGGATTTTTTCCTCGGCGACGCCGAGCCCGCGGCAGTAGTGTGCGCCGCGGACAAACTCGACATCATGCAGCGGCTTGCCGCCAAACGCGGCGTCGCACACGTATTGACCCTGAGCGGTGACGGCCGCGGCAGCCTGATCGACAATAGCGCAGCGATGGTCGCCAAATTCGACACGATCGCCTGCAGTGCCTACGATACCGCCGTAATCCTGTATACCTCCGGCACCACGGGGCGACCCAAGGGCGCCATGATCACGCACGGCAATCTGGCCGCCAATGCCATCGCTTTGCACCAAACCTGGGGTTGGCAAGCCGACGACGTGCTGCTGCATGCGCTGCCGCTGTTTCATATCCACGGCTTGTTCGTCGCCTGTCACTGCGTGTTGCTGAACGGCACCGGCATGTTATTCGTACGCAAGTTCGACGCCGCCGTAGTACGTCGGCTGCTACCGCGCGCCACTGTGCTGATGGGCGTGCCGACCTTCTACACACGCTTGCTGGCCGACCCGGCATTCGACCGGGACGATTGCCGCAACATGCGCCTGTTCATCTCCGGCTCGGCGCCGTTGCTGGAGCAAACCTTCGCCGAGTTCCGCCAGCGTACAGGGCACACCATCCTGGAACGCTACGGCATGACCGAAACCGGCATGAATACCTCCAATCCACTCGACGGCGAGCGCATCGCCGGCACGGTTGGCTTTCCACTGCCGGGCGTGTCGGTGCGCACGGTCAACGACGACGATCAGCCCGTCGAGGCGGATCAGGTCGGACAATTACAGATCAAAGGCGCAAACGTCTTCAAAGGCTATTGGCGAATGCCGGAAAAAACGGCGGAAGAATTCACTATCGACGGCTACTTTCGCACCGGCGATATGGCCTGCATCGACAAGCGCGGCTACGTATCCGTTGTCGGGCGCGCCAAGGACATGGTTATCACCGGCGGCTACAACGTTTACCCGAAAGAAATCGAATTGGTGATCGACGAACAGCGTGGCGTGCTCGAGTCGGCCATCATTGGCCTGCCGCACGCCGATTACGGTGAAATGGTCGCCGCCGTGGTGGTGCGCCGCCCCGGCGCCGAATCGCTCGACGAACAACAAGTGATCGCAGCGCTCAAAGGCCGGTTGGCCGGCTATAAGGTACCGAAGCGGGTATTTTTTACCGATCGCCTACCGCGCAACACCATGGGCAAAGTGCAGAAAAACTTGCTGCGCGAACGCTATGCGCAGAACCAGCCGCGCGCCTAGACGCCTGCGTGTTCGAAACTAACGACGTCGAGGCAATGCGCCACTGATTTTCTTTGCGAGCCCGGCGTCTTGGCGAGAGATTGATTTTATATAAGATCAACGAATTGTTCTCGCAGAGACGCAAAGCGCGCCAAGGCGAATTAGCTCGTCTCCTGTCATGACGTTGAGCCATGCACGGATAAATCCGTGCCGACAAAACCCCACCACAATCACCGCGTACCCAGCAATGGCTGCGCTTTAGGTGTCAGATCGTAGCTGTCGATTTTTCCGAACAAAAAAAGGAAGCGGCCGGACAATGTACCGGCCGCCCGTGCAGTTCGCACGAAGGAGGAGTCAGTTCGTTACTGCTTCGCCCGCCAACTGGACGATTTTTTCGTACAGGGCATCGGGCACGCTAATGCCGTCGGCTTGTGCGGTGTGTTCATTGTGGCGGCGGCGATCGCCCGGCAGGCGCACGCCGTCGTCGGCGAGCATGGCGGCCACCAGCGCTTCCACCCGCGCCAGATAGACGGCGCGGCCGGCCAAGGCATCCGGATCGACGACCAAAAACGCCTGCCCGATCGCCGACCGATTGCCGCTATCGCTGAAAAATGAATCAACCTCGGAACCGAACGCCGCGCCGGTCAACGCGCAACAAAGTAGTTCCACCGTCAGCGCCAACATGGCGCCTTTGACGCCACCGGCCGGCGCCATAGTGCCTTCGAGCCCGGCCTGCGCGTCCGTGGTTGGCCGACCTTCGCGATCCAGCGCCCAACCTTCCGGTATCGACTCGCCGCGTTGCGCCGCCACCATAATTTTGCCACGTGCCACCTGCGACAAGGCCAGGTCGATGACCAGGGGTTCGGCCTCACGGCGCGGGAACACCGCGGCAATGGGATTGGTACCAAACAACGGCGTGCGACCGCCCCAGGCGGCAATGGCGGCTGGCGAGTTGCCAAACGCCAAGCCCACCATGCCGGCTTGCGCCACCGGGCGAAGATGCAACGCGGCGACACCGAGATGGTGGCTATTGGTGACGCCGGCAAACGAAACGCCGAATGAGCGGGCGCGTTGAATCGCCTCGGCGATCGCCAAATCACAGGCCGGGAAAGCCATACCGTAACCGGCGTCGATCAGCACCGCGCCACCGCGCTCATGCGCGATCTTCGGCACCGCTTTACCGTCGGTGCGGCCATTACTGAGATGCCCACAGTACATGGGTGTGCGCGATAACCCGTGTGACGTCAGCCCCTGCGCCTCGGCGGCAAGCAGATGCCGGGCGACCGTATCGGACACCTCAGCCGTTGCGCCGGCGCGCTGCAAGGCGCGGCTGACGAGCGTGAACAGTTTTTGCGCGGCTACTACGTGGGCCATGGGCATGGTTCCTATTGAATGAATACGACGCACTTGCGGCAGCATCGCGGCGAACGCCGTGCTGCGACAGCGGGCACCTGATCGCGGCGACGGCGATACAATCACGATGACGGCTGCACGCAGTTTAAACTTGCCGACTGCGCTAATCAACTATATCACTTATATAACTATATCACTTAGATGATAGAACCCGGCTCAGCCGGTGTTAGACTTGTTCCAGCAAGTTGTGATTGGATTGGAGGGAGACCATGCAGGCACTCGTCGGCTACCCCAGCCTTGGCCAGGGGCCGCTGTATAAACGCATCAAAACGCTATTAACCAACAGCCTGGCCGAGGGACAATGGCAGCCAAACGAATCCATCCCCAGTGAGGCGCGACTGGCCGAGCAGTTCAAGGTCAGCGCCGGCACGGTACGCAAGGCCATTGACGAACTGGTGGCCGAAAAAATTCTGATCCGCCAGCAAGGACGGGGCACGTTCGTGGCCGCGCACAGCGCCGCGCGATCGCTGTATTACTTCTTCCACATCGTTGGTGAGGATGGCGTCAAACGCTCGCCGACGCCCGAGCTGATCTCGTTCGAACACGGGCGCGCGGACAGCGGCATCGCCGCGCGACTTCAGATCAAGCCGTCGGCAGCGATTATCCGCATCTGCAATTTATTGAAGCTGGAAGACCAACCGATCGAGGTCGATGAGATCGTCGTCAGCGCAGCTGATTTCCCCAACCTGAGCCGCAAACATCTGGCGCACCGCACCGGTACCATCTATCAACTATTTCAGGAACAGTTCGGTATCAACATCGTCCATACCGCCGAGCACCTGCGCGCAGTGGCCGCCAACGCGACCGATTCGAAGTTACTCGGTGTCGCGCCCGGCAGCCCGATTTTGGAAATCGACCGTTTGTCGTACACCTATCACGGCCGGCCCGTGGAAGCGCGCACCTGCCGCGTCAACACCACACAGCACGTGTATTTCAACGACCTATCCAAAGCGCCATGACCGGCTGAAGCCGTGCCTGCAAACTAATCGGTAAGCGCCGCCTCACTTGGCTTTGGCGGCGCCGGCCAGCCGACTGGTGCCCCTTACAACAATCGCCTCGCCGGTGATCGAACCAGGCCTGTGTAGGCACGGATTGATCCGTGCAAGTTACGCCGCGAAACGTACCGAGCCCGCACGGCTAAAGCCGTGCCTACAAAATCGACGGGGATATTTGAAAGCGTCAGATGAGCCCGACTATCGTAGCCTGTCTTGTGTAGGCACGGATTCATCCGTGCAAGTCGCGCCGCGAACCCTACCGAACCCGTACGGCTACAGCCGTGCCTACAAAATTGACGGGGATATTTGAAAGCGTCAGATGAGCCCGACTATCGTAGCCTATCTTGTGTAGGCACGGATTCATCCGCGCCCATGTTGTAATCCGTTCGGTTCTCCGCGCACACACGCCCTACCTGCCGTATGCTGCATGCACGGCGGCAACCGCACCTACAAAATGATTACGCCGGTGGCTTCACTTTGCCTTGGCGGCGTCAGCCAGCGCGCGGCGGCGGTTGGTGCGCTCGCGCATATTGCGGCGCACGACTAAATATACCGACAGCACGGTAAGCGCGATGAAGAACCAGCAGATGGCGCTACTGAAGAAAATCCCAAACGAGCCTTTCGACAGCAGCAAGGAACGCCGCAGGTTATCTTCGAACATCGGCCCAAGAATGAAGGCGATCAAAAACGGCGCCGGCGGTATGTCGAACTTCAGCATGAAATATCCCAGCACGCCCATGCCCACCATGACGCCGACATCGAACATACTGGAGTTGACCGCGTAGGCGCCATAGAAACACAACACGATGACGATCGGAAACAATATGCTGTTCGGCACTTCGCCCAAACGCGCGAAGGCGCGAATTGCCACTTTACCGGTCAGCAGCAACAAGGCCGAACTGAACAAAATACCCCAAAATAGGGCGTAAATCTCGGTGATGTGCTTCTGAAACAGTGTCGGCCCCGGCGTCAAGCCATGGATCATGAAAGCGCCCAAGATGACCGCGGTAATGACGTCACCGGGTACACCCAGCGACATGAGCGGGATCAAGGTCGCCCCGGTAACGCCATTGGCGCCGGCCTCGGCCGCCGCCACGCCCTCGAGCTCACCTTCACCAAAACGATCACCATTCTTGGAATTTCGTTTTGCCTCGCTGTAGGACATAAAAGATGCCGGTGCGGCGCCGATGCCGGGAATGGCGCCCAGTACGACGCCGATGAGACTGCCACGCAGAATACTTTTCAACGACGCGCGGTACTCGCCCCAGGTCACCGAGCTGCGATCGACCTTGGTGGCCACGTGACCACTCTGGCGACGCGTATACTCATTGATGATCTCCGGCAGTGCGAACAAGCCGATCAGCAGCGGAATGAAGTTCAAGCCGCCCATCAAATCCGCTGAACCGAAGGCCAGGCGGCTGGATCCGTAGACCAGATCCAGCCCGATGGTGGCCGCCAACAGCCCGAAACCGGCCGACACCAATCCGCGCGTAAGCGAAGCCCCGCACACTCCGGCAATGATCGTTAGCGAGAAGGTGATGAGTGTGAAGTACTCGGCCGGGCCGAAGCGCAAGGCGAAGCTGGCGATGAACCCGGCGAAAAAGATCAGCGCGATGTTGGACACCAAGTCGGCGGTACAACCGGCATACAGCGCCATTTGCAAAGCTTTGCCGGCTTGGCCCTTGCGCGCCATGGGATAGCCATCGAGCACCGTGCAAGCAGCAGCCGGTGTCCCGGGCGTCTTGATGACGATAGCCGGTATCGAACCGCCGTAGATTGCGCCTTTGTAGATACCGACCAGCAACAAGATGCTCGTGATCGGCGGCATGTAAAAGGTAAACGGCAACGCCAAGGCCACACCCATGGTGCCGGTCATGCCGGGGATGGCGCCGACCACCACGCCGACCACCAATCCGCCAAAAATGGCCACGACATTGTGTACCGTGAGAAACATCGCAAAGCCGGCTTGTATGGTCTCGAGCATGGCGCGCCTGTTATCCGAAAATGCCGGTGGGCATCGGTATATGCGCCACCTGAGTGAAGAAATAATACAGCCCGACCGGCAGCAACACGGCCACCGGCAGGAGTATGGTCAGACGCCGCTCGCCATAGAGCAGCGCAAACAGGAAAAAGGCCAACGCCGAACTGAGCACGATACCGATCACGTGCAGGCCCCAGGCATACAGCGCCAATAGCGCCACCGCGGCAACGATCTTAAGTCGCGCGACCGGTCCAGGCAGATCGTCGGCTGCCGGCGGCACCGGCGTGGGTGCCGGGCTTACTTTGCGTTGTTTCAATCCTTGAACGATTAGCACGGCACCCAAGAACATGAGGCCGATCGTGACCACCCGCGGCCATGCCGCCGGCGAGATCGCACCGTCCGGCAGGCGGCTTGGTATCCAGATACCGTTCGGTATGGCAACGAACAGCACGACACCAAACACAAGCAGCAGAATGCTACCTAAAATGACGGATTTCATACCAAGTCCGAACGCGTAACCGCCGACCAACGCCGGCGGTTACGCATACTGGTTAATGAACGATCAGCCCCAATTTTTTACCGAGTGCGTGGTAGCTATTGAATTGATTATCGACGAACGTCGAGGTCTGCTCCGGTGACCTGATATACGGCACCGAACCCAACTTGGTCTCCAAACCGTTCCAAGTCTTGTCCTTGGCAATCTTTTTAAGCGCAGTGGTCCATTTGTGGACGACATTCTTCGGCAAGTTCGGTGGTCCGTACAGGGCACTCCAACCGATAATGGTTTCGAGTTTGGGATAGCCAAGCTCACGAACGGTGGGAACCTTGGGCAAGCCCTCGTAGCGCTGCGGCGTCGTCACCGCCAATGCACGCAGTTTGCCGGCCTGCACGTTGCTCAGTACGGTGGCCAAGTTGACGCCGAGAAAATCGACATGGCCGCCCAACAATGCCGTGGCCGCGCCGCCGCCGCCTTTATACGGCACCATGGTGGCGGCATTCGTCGGTAGACCGAGGATATCGAACAACATTTGCGGCCCCATATTGAGAATGGTGCCTGGGCCCGAAGTGCTGTAACTGAGCTTGCCGGGGTGCGCCTTGATGGCCTTGACCAGATCGCCGAAGGTTTTATAAGGCGAATCCGCTTTGACCACGAACACGTACGGGTTCAGTTCCAACAACCCCAAGTAGGTGAAGTCATTGTACTTGTACGGAATGGTCGGATTGAGCGCCGGCCCGACCGCCTCGGACCCCACGCGCGCCATAAGCAGGGTGTAACCGTCTTTGCGCGCGTTGTGCACAAAATTAGAGCCGACGACGCCGCCACCGCCGGTACGGTTCACCACCAGCACCGGCTGGCCAATGTATTGCGGCGCTACCGACGCCAGCGTGCGCGCCGCCAGATCGGATGCGCCACCGGGCCCATAGGGTGCCACCAATTCGATAGGCTTACTTGGGTAGTCGGCTTGCACGGCGGTCATACCGAACAACATGGCGCTCGCTGCGATCGCGGTACCCAGGGGACGTAACCAGCTAGGTTGCAGTTTCATCGTTCCTCCTCCTATGGATGCTACTTTCACGGCTTGGCTTCCAAGGGCGGAAGCTTTCCGCATGAATTTTTTAAGCCATCCTTACATCTATCTTATGTACATATGTAACTCACCTATACGATATCACTTCGAATCACGCATGTTTAGTCGAATCCGCACTACCCTCAATTGGTGCGCGCAGCCGACGGCGGTAACGCGCCGGCCAATACCTCGGCCAAATGCAGCGCTTGACGCCCGGAACCGAGCCGAATCTGTTCGCGGCAACTGAAGCCGCTGGCGACCACCAAGGCCTCAGCCGCCGCGGCCCTGACCGCCGGCAACAAGGCTTGCTCGCCGATGCGCACCGATAAATCCACGGTCTGCGGTAAAAATCCGAACGCGCCCGCCATGCCGCAGCAACCGGGCTCCGGTTCGCTTACTCGATAGCCGGCGGCTGTCAACAAGCGCCGCTCGGCGCCGGCATCAAACATCGCCTTGTGGTGACAATGGCTGTGCAAGATGGCATCCGCCGATGCCGCCGGTCGCGGCTGAAACCCCGCTCGTTCAAGAAATTCGCTGAGCAGAAAACTGTGCTCGGCGAGCGCGCGGACGTCGGCCCGATCGCCGAGCAGATCCAATGCCTCGGCGCGAAACACCGACATGCAGGCCGGCTCCAGGCCAACCAAGGGAATGCCGCGGTGAATGAACGGCTGCAAACCGGCGACGACCTGCAGCAGACGTTGGCGTGCCAAATCAAGCATGCCGGCATCGTATAACGGCCGGCCGCAACACAGCGGACGCGGCGGTAGCAACACGCGATAGCCGGCCGCGCGCAACACTTTTACCGCCGCCATCGTCGACTGCGGATGGAAGTGGTTATTAAACGTGTCTGCCCACAGCAGCACCGTGTGCGCGTCGGACGCATCGGACGCGTCGGGCGCGCCGGGCGTATCGGGCACGAATAGCGATCGGAACGAACGCTGCGCCAAGGCCGGGAATGAGCGGCCGGCGGCGGTTCCCGCCAGCCGGCGCGACACTTGGCCGATGCCGCGCCCGCGCGCCACCCAGTTAGACAGACGCGGCACGCGCGCAGCCAAGTGGATCCAATCACCGATGCGCGCCATCCAGGCGGTCGATCGTGATCGGCGATTGTGTTGATAATAATGAAACAAAAACTCGGCCTTGTAACTGGCCATATCGACCGCGGTCGGACACTCCTTTTTGCAGCCCTTGCAGGCCAGGCAAAAATCCAAAGCCTCTTTTATAGCAGCGTTGTTCCACTGCTGATGCAGAATTTCACCGCGCGTCATCTCAAACAACAGTCGCGCGCGTCCACGCGTGGAATAACGTTCTTCGCCGGTCGCTCGATAGCTCGGACACATCAAACCCGGCGCGCGTGCGCGACATTTGGCAGTACCGTTACAGCGACCGGTCGCTTGAGTGAAACTGCCGCTATCCTGGCGAAACAAAAACTCGGTATGAAATTCCTTCGGTGCGTAGTCGGGGCCGGTGCGCAGGTTGTCGTCGAGCTTATAGGCATCGATCAACTTGCGCGGATTCATTTGTCCATCCGGATCCCAGATGCGTTTGAAGTCGCGGAATACCGCCATGACCTCATCGCCGTACATGATCGGTAACAACTCCGCCTTGGCCTGACCATCGCCATGCTCGCCCGACAATGAACCACCGTGGGCGGCCACCAGTTCGGCCGCCTCATGCAGGAACGCGCGCCAGTCGTGCACACCGCCGGGAGTGCGCAAATCGAAATTGACACGCCCGTGGACACAACCGTCGCCGAAATGGCCGAACAACGACGAGCGGTAACCGTATTTGTGCAACAGGCGTTGGTAGCCGCGCAGATAATCACCTAATCGGTGCGGATCGACGGCGGCATCTTCCCAACCCACCACCATTTCCGGCTCATCGCCCTCACGAACGTTGGGTGATGCACCGGTCTCGCGCACGCTCCAAGCAGCGCGTTGCCGCTCGGCGTCGTCAAACAACACCATACCGGTACTGCGCCCGTCGGCTTGCATGCTGCTATGCGCGGCGCGCCCCGCAGCAATTGCACCGGCGGCGTCGTCGGCGCCGAACTCGGCAAACAGCCATGCCGCGCCATTTGGCAGCAATGACAGGCCGTCCGCGCATAACCCGCGCCGTCGAAGTCCGCGCACGATCTCGCTGTCGATGCCTTCGACCGCCAGCGGTCCATGCTGCATGACGCGCGGCGTAGCATCCGCGGCGATACCGATATCGGCAAAGCCGAGCACCAACAGCACGCGCGCCGCCGGCTCGGCCAGCAGACGTACCCTGGCCTGCACTATCGCTACACAAGTGCCTTCGGAGCCAACCAACGCACGCGCGACGTTGAACTGATTTTCCGGCAGCAATTGATCGATGTTGTAGCCCGATACGCGCCGGCGGATAGCCGGAAAATGCGTACGCATGAGCTCACCGTGGCGTTGCGCCAGCGCGCTCAACTGTCGATAGATCTCGGCTCGGCGTCCACCCGCCGCAACGATCTTCCGGTAGGCATCCGCATCGGTCGGGCCAACCCAAAAGCGTTCGCCGTCGGCGGTCAGCACCTCCAACTCGATGACATTGTCGTCGGTCTTGCCGGCGACCACCGAATGCGCACCGCAGGAGTTGTTACCGATCATGCCGCCTAGCGTACAGCGGCTATGCGTACCCGGATCGGGTCCAAACACAAGTCCATAGCGGCGCGCGGCGGCATTCAACGCATCGCATACCAGCCCCGGCTGCACGCGCGCAGTACGCTGTTCGGCATCGATCTCCAACACCTGATTCATGTATTTCGAGTAGTCGATGACGACAGCGACGTTGCAGCACTGACCGTTCTGCGAAGTGCCGCCTCCGCGCGACAGCACCGGCACGCGGTACCGCCGACAGACGCGCAGCACCGCCTCGACGTCTCCGGCGTGACGCGGCACGACGACGCCGTGGGGTAACTGTCTATAGTTCGACGCGTCGGTGCTATAGAGCGCGCGATCGGCCTCGGTAAAACGCACCTCGCCTTCGATCGCGTCGCGCAAACAACGCGCAAGCTCGTCTATATTGACGTCACGCGGTTCGGCCCGATCCACGTTCGACGTCATACTCAAAGCGGCGCGGTCGTTTTCGGAAACATCACTTGCCCTTCGCGCCAACGTTCGGTCTTGGTGCGCACGCCACCGGCCACCGCGATCACCATCTCGCCCAGGCGCAAGCCGGTCTGCTCGAGGTCGGTCTCGCCGCGCACCAACGCGCTGACGTCGAGATCGACCGCATCGTTCCATACCTCGACGGTGTGCGGGTTACCACACACTTTGAGCGTCGGCGCGAGTGGATTTCCGGAGGGATTGAATACACCGATACCGAACAGGGTCAGTTGCGCGCCGGCAGCCACCATGCCGGTAATCGACATCGGTGAGAAGAACGGTGTGTCCATGAAATGCAGGCCCGTGGTCGCGGGCGATTCGGCGAAGCCAAGGCAGCCGCGAAACGGCGTGCTGCCGGTTTTGGCCACCGCACCCATGCTTTTTTCCACTAATGTGGTTAGACCGGCGGCAATATTTTCTGCGGTCGGATTGACGCCGCGATAGTCCGCGCCATCGGCCTTCATCATGTCTTCTCGAGCGGCCAAACGCGCCAGGATCGCCTCGGCGATGGCATCGGTCTCAGCGCGCGCGCGAATGACGTGCTCGGCGCCGATAAATTCCGCCGTCTCTGAAACGATGGCGCTGCCGCCCGCAGCGATGAGTCGATCGACAAAGCGACCAATGGTCGGGTTGGCGCATAAGCCGCTGGTTGCATCGGAACCACCGCACTCCAAGGCTACCGTCAACGCGCCCAGCGGCGCTTGCACGCGCGAGACTTGCTCGGTCTGCCGGTAAACCTGCTGCAAGGCATGGCGGCCGCGTTCGATGGCGTCTTGAATTCCGTTCGCATCCATGAAGGCTTGCACCGCCAGCGGTTTGCCGAGCTCGGCGTAGCGCGCTCGTAGCGCCTCGGCAGCCACTTCGTCATGCGCTAACAGCAGTGCGCCACCGACGTTCGCATGACGCACGATGCCGTCGAGCACCGTCTGTTGCACGCCGGCGTCGGGGCCGCGTAGACCGCGCATGAATTCGCCCAACACCGGCAGGCTTTCGGGCACGGCGGCGGCGATCAATTCGGCCAGGCGATTGGTCAGTGCCACGGTCGACAAGACCAGCACGTGATTGCGGATACCGAAGCGCCCGTTGGTACGTGGAAATCCGTTGAAGGTAGGTTGCATTGCGTCAAGTCCCATGCGCGGCTATCAGCGGCAATTGTGCACGTGAACATGTTCGCCGAGGCGAATCGGCTGAGTCGCCGTCCCAATAACAACGCCGTATTTGCGCACGGTTTCGCCGGCGGCGATGGCACGGATCGCCACCTTATGCCCAAACGGTATGCCGACATCAATGGCCGTGCCATCGGCCAGTACATCCGCGTCGATGCCATCATCGAGCAGGGTGGTGACGTTGTCGGCATCGCTCAAGCGAATATGCGTACGGCCCTGCAACGGTGCATTCATCGCATTTCCTCGCCTCTCGATCGTCAGCGCAAGACTGACGGCTAAACCGGACGGCCGCTGGTCGACATGCGCCGGCGCGCGCATGCTAATCGCGGCCGTTACATCTCTTGCCAGTATTCGCTCGGGTCGACCTGCGCATCGATGAGCGTGAATTTTCTTGATGCCACCGCCTCGCGCAGCGCGGCATCGAACTGCTCGATGTTGTCGACCCGCACACCGCGCGCGCCAAAGCCTTCGGCAATACGATCGAAGCGCGGCGAGACAAAATCCACCGCGCGCGCGGCCATTTTCATTTTGCTTTGTTTGAGTTTGATCAGGCTGAGACTACAGTCGTTCAGCACCACCACCACCAGCGGCAAATCGCGTTCGGCTGCCAGCGCCAACTCACCTTGCGTCATGAGCATGCAGCCGTCACCCAGCATGGCGACCACGGTTTTCTCTGGATGTACGATCTGCGCGGCGATCGCCGACGGTACTGCGTAACCCATACAGCCGAGGCCGTTGGATTGCAGCAACTGGCCGGGCTCGGTGCAACGAATGACGTGATTGGCCAAAATACGATGCGCGCCGACGTCGACGGTCATAAGCCAATCCGGCGTCGCCTGCGCGCTGACGCTCGCAAACAATGCCGCCGGGCTAATGCCCTTGGCATCATCACGCGCGCGCGTGATTTCGCGCAGCTCCTGTTTCAGCGCGCCGGTCTCCTCTTGCGCCCACAATGCACGCGCGAGCGGCGTAGTCGAACGGATTTGATCGAGTATGCCGGGCACATCACCGATTGCCTGAATGCCGACCGGGAAGATGCGGTGATTATGCCGCGACCAGTCGATGGTCACGCAGGCGCGCGACTCCGGCCAGGCGTTCAACCATGCATCGCGCAGTTCGATGGGATCAAAACCCACCTGTACGACGCAATCCGCGCGGTCCAACACTTTTTGCACGCAGGCGTCGACTACCGGGCTCAGACCGACCGCCGACAAACTGGCGTCCGTGGTCTCATCGATCACGCCTTTGGCCTTGTAGGTGGTCAGCACCGGGATATGCCAATGCTCGACGAATGCGCGCAAGGCCGCGGCGGCGCCGCGCTGCAAGGTACCGCGACCGGCCAGCAGCACGGGCCGTTGCGCCCGCTCCAGCATATGCACGATGTCGGCGATCTGCTGCGGCGCCAACAAGGTCGGCAGCACCTGCGCCGGCTGCAGCGTTTCTTCTTCCGGCGCCGCCTGACGGTTGAGGTCGGCGGAGACATTCATCAGCACCGGACCGGGCGGATATTCGAGCGCAATATCGAGCGCCTTGGCCACTTGTTGCGCCGGGCGTTCGGCGTTCAAGCTGGCCGCATATTTAGTTACCGGGGTGACCAAAGCGACGTGGTCGCAGACCTGATGGTTGTACACGCCCAGTCGGTTGGAGGCCATTTCGCCGGACAACACAATCATCGCCGAGCGTTCCATCCAGGCTCCGGCGATGCCGGAGACGGCGTTGGTGAGCCCGGGCCCGAGCGCCGGGATCAATGCGGCGGGGGCATTGGTGAGTTGATAGACGGCATCGGCCATAAACGCCGCTGATGGTTCGGATTTCGCCAACACGAATTCAATGTCGTTCTCTTCGCAGGCGCGTATGGTCTCCAGCACGTCATTACCGGGGATGCCGAAGGCGTAGCGAACGCCATAGGCCTTGAGGGTGCGGGCGATACTGTCGGCGACCCGAAGGGCGGGCGCGGCGGAAGTTGGCGACGGCTCGGCAGCCATGTGGCAGTCTCCTTGGACTCGGTATGGACGATAGATGACGTCACGCGCACGCGATGCACGATTCCGACCGCACCGGCGCGCCGCGCTCGACGTTATTCGAATATGGCTACGATACTAGAACCGCCGCCGAACGAAATCAACTATATCATATAGCTCTTATAGATAACTTCTGGGGCTGAAAAAGCGCGCTCAACACCTACCGGCGCGACACTCGATGTGCAGCACCTGCCACGGCGCGCTCGCGCGCAAGTCCGGCTGCACCCCCAAACCCGGCGCATCAGTGAAGCGGAAGTATCCATCGACGATCGGCGGCGCCGGTTGCGCCAGTGTATTGCGCAGCGGATTCGGATTGACGTCGACCTCAAGCAGTCCGTCGCCGCCGGCTGCGGCCAGCAACTGTGCCGAGGCCATCAAACCGATGCCGGCGCCGAGAAAATGCGGGCAATAGCGCCGGCCCGCGGCGATGACCTTACGCGCCACCGGCAGGCAACCGCTGAATCCGCCCCACTTGCACATGTCCGGCTGCAACACCGCCAGCGCCGCCGACGCCAAGGCGGCATCGAAGGCGTCCTGCCCGCGCAGATTCTCGCCACCGGCGAGCGGAACGGCGGCGTGCTGCGCCAGCTCGCGCCATTCGGACCACGGCCGGTCGGCGGCCATGGGCTCCTCCAGCCAGGCAAAGCCCGGATCCTCCAGTTTTTGCAGCATAGCGCGCGCGCCACCCAAATCCCATGCCTGGTTGGCGTCCAACATCACGACATCGCCGTCGCCCCGTAGCGCCAGCAAGCGTTGCACCGCCGGCATGTCACGCTCGGCGCCGAAACCGATTTTCATCTTGAAGGCGCGCAAGCCCAGCGCCCGCGACGACTCGATACGGGCATCGAGTTGGTCGGGATGGATGCCGCTCGC
>JASBUN010000028.1 GCA_030147845.1 Gammaproteobacteria bacterium | reverse complement strand
GCCCGTTACAGCGAGTCGTATCTGTATTCGGAAACAGACGACAACGATTTAACCTATTTCATTATTTATCAACTTGAAGTGATATTAAGAGCGATCGAGGAACTCGACTCGTACCTGCAGCGGAAAGCTGCCGAAATTCGTGAACTCGAGGCGACCTTACGCGGTACCTCGCAATTCAATTACCGGCAGTTGGCTTTGTTGAGCCACGCCATCCGCCATCCAGGTACGCAATACACCATTCGCTCGCACCAAACCAGTCATAACGTCGCCTACGCAACCGCTCGTTCCGACCTGCTGGAGTTAACGGAACGTGAATTGTTGATTCAGCAGCGAATAGACAAGAAGACGAACGTGTTCTTTCCTGCACCTGAGCTACGAAATCGGCTCGCGCACGGGTCCAAATAAATTAGACTCGGCCGAAGAAAGCAGGGAGAGGGGCCGAGCAACTTTTCGTATGGGCGGCCGCGATCCCACGGCATCGAGGTCGCTCGCTTCGCGCCGGCGCCCCAATCGCTCATGTCGGCCGTTGGGTACTAAATGCAACGTGCTCGCCTGTTAATATTACTTCGCCTGCAGTAGATCGCCTGGCTTTGCGTTTAAGAACCAAGTCGGCGGTGACCATCGCCCGGGGATGTGCTTGTGCCCCCAAAGCGCAAGCTGTTGCAGCACCGGGAGCAGGTCCGCTCCTTTAGGTGTCAGGAAGTATTCATGCCTCACTGGGTTCTCTTGGTAAGGACGCTTTTCGATGATTCCGCGCTCTTCCAGTTGGCGTAGGCGGCTAGCAAGTACATTCGTCGGAATGCGCTCAGGTGAGCCGTGAAAGTCCTTGTATCTTTTTTTGCCGGCTATCAAGTCACGGACAATTACCAAACTCCATTTGTCACCAAGCAAGTCGAGTGAAGCTGCAAGCGGGCATTGAGAGCGGAATGTAATGTGTTCAGTTTTCTTCACCATGTCGTGTACTTTACGCTGATCAGTCACTCACTTGCAAACCGCAAGTGAGTGTGCCAGGATTGAGGTAACTTGCTACTTGCAAGTTACTGTGCCAGCATTCTAAGGAGCACGAAAATGAGTAACTCAACGAAAGCTTCACCCGTTTTAAAAGGCGGTTGTCTGTGTGGTGCTGTGCGATACGAATTGATGGCTACGCCTGCAATGGCTGGTTTCTGTTATTGCGAGAGTTGCCGCAAACTCAGCGGTTCCGGGCATGCGTTTCATGCAATGGTTCCAGAAGATACGCTAAAGATTACAGGTGACAGCCGTGGATTCGACTGGAAGGCCGACAGCGGAAACACTGTGACAACCAGCTTCTGCCCGACCTGCGGAAGCCCCTTGTTTGGAAAGAGCTCAGGAATGCCGGGCATGGTGACTGTACGCGCGGCTAGCCTCGATGATCCGAGCGCGGTTTCGCCGCAAATGGCGGTGTATACGAAGCGTCTGCTGAACTGGGATCACCTCGATCCAACATTGCCTGCTTTTCCCGAAATGCCTCCTATGCCAAGCGAACGTTAAAGCATGGCAACCCCCATACCAGCGACCACCGAATACCGAGTAAGCAACGAATAAGAAAATCCGTAATTTGTCGCGCAGGGCAACGCGGCCATGATCCCTCGGCATCATGTCGAGAGGGTAGTTGGAGGCGACGAGTACAGTGAACCAGCACCAGCCCTTCCATGGGCCAACGTCAAATTTCGTGGATGCCCGATATTTTATCTGATGTTTGATTGCGAGACCTGAGCCTGATCTCCTGCCGGGACACCTTACCTAATTACCAAGTCATTGATGAAGAATCTCGTCCTTTAAGGCGTATGTGATGGCTAAAACATCTTTGCGCGCGGGTTCGTCTACGCCGTGCTTCTGCAGCACGTTCATGATGTCGTCTACGACTGCCATATATTCCGCTTCGTTGAT
The DNA here is from genome assembly GCA_030147845.1 of Gammaproteobacteria bacterium. Classification (GTDB taxonomy): domain Bacteria; phylum Pseudomonadota; class Gammaproteobacteria; order JASBUN01; family JASBUN01; genus JASBUN01. The sequence continues at coordinate 120,504 of JASBUN010000028.1, read as the reverse complement.
GTTCAGGCCACGATGAGTTTCCAGCATGCTGCGGCCCGTATAGCTTTCGGGACCCCCGCTTCCTGCACCGAAAAAATCACAGGTGTGTTTCTTTACCTCCGCTACCTTTTCCGGTTTTTCCAGATAGGGCAGAAATCGGGATTTGATGACAGGATTGATAAGATGCGCGGCTACGATGTCGTCCACCATTTTGGTAATTCCGTTCGCGCCTCCTAAACGTTCATATAATGTGCTCATATGCCCCTCACTTACAGTGTTTATTGTTTCGTATCTCATCGTGAGGAAAGAGCCGGTATATGTCTAGTACACAATCTGTAGTTAATGGAGTAGAGAAAATGAGAAGCCAGATTCACGCCTCGCCACAAGGCCAATCCCTCCAGTGTCTTTAGGGGCGAACGACGAACTATGGGCAAGTAACGAATAAAAAATGAACAAGGACATCGCTAGTTCGCGGCCAGTAAACGGCGGCCGGGATCGTTCGGTATCATCTCGGGAGGGTAGTCGGGGGCGACGAGTACGATAAAGTGTTCCCCCGTGAGTATATGGCCGGCGTTGTGGTGGATGAATTGGAATGACGAACACTTGCGCCCACGGGTTATCGCGATCAACGAGCGCGACGAGTTTGTTTCGGGAGCGGCTCATGAATACGTTCCTCCTTGAACGGGGATGAGACGAATCAGCATGGACATTGGCTAAAGACGTGGGTAGCGTTAAATTTTGTCGGAGTCCTATATTTGCCTGGATGAGCAGGAGTGGCGAGCCGCTTGCGCCCCTGCGCTCCATCCGCGCAAATGAACTTGGTCGTCAGAGTTCACAACAGAGGTAATCGTATAATGTCATGGGTTTCGGTGTTAAAGGCATCATTTCCTTACATCCGAGATATCGCGAGCGTCGCCATTCCGGCGTTCACATCTCGCTCTGATAACAACAAGTCGGCGTTGGCAGTTCCGTCGGAGGTCGATTCCGTTGTTCAAACACAAATCAAAGAGCTGCAATCTGCGGCCGTCAAGAATAGCGAGTCAATTAAGGCGCTTGCCCATAACCTCGAAGAAATGATCCGTGGGCTTGAAAGCTCGGCGTCACAATTCAAGCATCGAACCGAGAAATTAGTGGCTCTTTTGTATATTTCAACGACTATCGCAGTTGTTGCGCTTGGTTGCGCAATATGGGCGGTTGTGCAGTGAAGTCTAACAGTGCATTGCTGCCGGCCGGCGGAATTCAGCCGTTAGACAACCAAATGCGGGCCGCACGTGTCATCGTTGCGACTGAACTGTATGCCGAATCAGCGGATCTAGTAGCCTTTCACGGTCCGTTTGCCGGAATGAAATCAGCGAGACCGAATCATCTAATCCAAAGCGACGATGGTCTCACGTCCTGCAATCAAGCATTGATAAGGGCTGTTTATGCGCGAGCAGGCCACCGAGGTTGACATGAGGCGCAGGGCCTTGTCACACGCCACTGGCGGATACCGCCGAGCGGATATTGATGTAGATCGCGGCGCTCGAACTCAGTGGCCGGTGCTCTTCAGTCCGGTTTTCAAGCGCTACAGTTGGCGTTGCGACGCCTATTGTTTACTGGATAATCACTACCACGTCTTGGTGGAAAGCATCGAAGGAAATCTGTCGCAAGGGTCGCAATCTTGCGCCCATCAATGATTTCGCAATGCGTTGATTAACTCGCGCTTGGTCATTTTGGAACGATTGTTGATGCCGACCTTGCGAGCCTGCTGATACAGTTCCTGCTTACTCCAGTCTTCATAAGGTTGCGCATGACCGCCTTTGCGACCGGAACTGGAACGATCGGAGTTGGCGATTCGCGCCGCCTTTTCTTTGCTGAGGCCTTTACGTCGCAGCGCTTCGTATTGTTCGTCGTCTTTGATTTGTGATCCGTGATTATGTCCGGGAACCATGGGTATTTTCCTTCGCTGGTTGGTTGGAGTATCGGAACAGCAACCTATTCCGCATACAAAACGATGATCCATTCAATATCTGCGGAGGCGACCTCGCAATCAGAGATATTACGGAGTGGCACTGCTCGATTCTGCGGTTGCCTTCAAGGGTATCGGCTCCACTCGCCGTAGCGATCCGTTCCGGGACATGAAAATGTCGCCGGCAGTTCGTCACGTGCTGGAGACTTATCAATGGGGTTCGTTAGCGCAAAGGCGCTTTCGTTGTGCGCCTATTGAGAATAAGCCGCAGTCGGAGTTTGGTGGATAAAGAAACTTTCATGGCTAGACTTTCTTACTACTGTGCTTTCGACACGGAGGGAACTACTCATGAAAGCGGTGATATACAAAGGTGAAAGAGAGGTCGCGACGGATACTGTGGATGATCCGCGCATTGAAAAGCCCACCGATGTGTTGGTTAGGATTACGACCACCAATATTTGCGGTTCCGATCTTCACCTCTACGAGGGTCGCGCCGGGTTCGAACCGGGCCGCATACTCGGTCACGAAAATCAGGGTGAAGTGGTAGAAGTCGGTGACGCCGTCATGCGGATAAAAGTGGGCGATCAGGTGTGCCTGCCATTCAATATCGGCTGTGGCTTCTGCGAAAACTGCGAGCGAGGATTAACGGCCTTCTGCAAGGCTAATAATCCGGACCCGGCAATGCGCGGAGCAGCCTACGGATATGCCAACATGGGATCATACTGGGGCGGTCAAGCGGAATTGCTGCGCGTGCCTTTCGGCGATTTCAATTGTTTGCGGTTGCCGCCCGATGGCGAAGAAAAAGCGAATGATTATGTCATGCTGTCCGATATTTTCCCTACCGGTTGGCACGCTACTCGTCTGTCGGGTTTGCAGCCAGGTGAGACGATCGTGATTTACGGCGCCGGCCCGGTTGGTTTGCTCGCGGTGCACTCGGCGGTGATTCAAGGCGCTGCGCAGGTCATGGTGGTGGATGAGCATGAGGATCGGCTCAAGCTTGCCGAGGCGTACGGCGCGGTGCCGATCAATTTTCGTACGCACGATCCGGTCGAGCAGGTGATGGAGCTGACCGCTGGGGAAGGCGCCGACCGTGGCTGCGAGTGCGTCGGTTATCAGGCGTGCGGTCTTAAACGCGAGGAAGTGCCCAACAAGACCATGAACGACCTGGTCAAATCGGTGAAGTTCACAGGCGGGATCGGCGTCGTCGGCGTGTTTGTACCAAAGGATCCCGGCGCCGAGGATAAGCTCGCCAAGTCGGGTCATATCGCCTTCGATCTCGGCACATTCTTTACCCGTGGGCAAAAGATGGGTAGCGGACAATGTAACGTCAAGATGTACAACCGGCGTTTGGCCGCACTGATCCATGCGGGCAAGGCGCAACCTTCGCGTATTATTTCTCACGAGATCTCGCTCGATGAGGCCGCCGATGCCTACCAGCATTTTGATCGGCGTGACGAGGGTTGGACTAAAGTAGTATTCAAGCCCGCCGCGTGAGCCGGCACGCGCGATGCAAGGCGATGAGGCGCAACCTGAGGCGGCCGCAGAAAATCGCACCGCTTGTTGTTGCGTTGAGCCCGTAGAACGCCGATCTATGTGACACCGATCGAAGTAACGTCGATTTCGGACGGCACCGACTGTGTGAATGCATGAGGGCGGCAAACATACCGGTGCGATCGGCTCGGTAGCAAAGCGGGCCATGGCCATGTCGCCAGCGCGCGATGGTACAGGTGGGCCTGGGCTATCCAGAAATGTTACCGGGAGGTCAAATGAAATCGGATTGTGTTTTCTGCCAGATCGTCGCCGGCGAGATCGCGGCCGATCGCGTATATGAGGACCAACACGTATTGGCTTTTCATGACCGCTCGCCTAAGGCGGAAGTGCATTTGCTGTTGGTTCCTAAACGTCATATCGACAATCTCGATACGCTGACGCCCGCCGACGATGACTTGATTGCGCATAGCATGCGGATGCTTCCGCGTTTGGCGCGAAAGCACAGTTTGGACGACGGCTTTCGAACTGTGATCAACACCGGAGTGGGCGCTGGACAAGAGGTGTTCCATTTGCATATTCATTTACTCGGTGGGCCGACCCTGCCGGGACTGTGAACGAGTCGTAGGAGAATCCACAAAATGAAACTAAAGCGACGTTTGGAAACCATGCGCAAGATGCCGATGTTTCCTATCATGCCGCTCGTGCCGATGGCGGTCATTGCCACACTGCTCGGCTTGTCTTTATCCAACCATCGTCGGTTGAGACGACTGGAGAAGCGTCTCCGGCGTTAAGTGAGTGCATGTGCGCACTGGCCGCGATGCGGCCACGGCCGCCGAGCCGCGCGTGTGCACAGGGGCAGCCATGTTCGGTAGTGAGTTCCTTTCGGGCGCAGACCATGAATGCGCTCATCGTTGAACGGGGTTAGACAGCTCGGCATAGACGTCAGCTAACGCCGCGGATGGCGCCAAATTTCGCCTGTGGCCGATATTTGATCGTCGAACCTTTCAACTAACGCCGGACCGAGCGTTGGCCGATGATGTCGCTTGAGTAGAACATACGTTTGGCGCAAGATAGCCTCGCAACACCCTGGACATCGTGGCGGAAGTTCCGCATCGGTGTCGGGTGTTTATTATAAGAACCGAAAGTCGATTCCGAAACGTTGTTTAAGTACGCGCAATGGCATTACACAATTGAATCGATCAATGTCCTAACAAAGGGTCTGCCGGGGCATCGGCCCTAAGCCCAAGCGTTAGACGTTCTTAACACGAGGGGTATAAGTATGTCGCGTTCGATGATCGTTGGGTCGTGGCTGTGGTGGTGCGTAGCTCTTCTTAGCGGGTGCGGGTCCAGCGCGGAGGGCTTGGTAAAGGCGGTAACGGACGACTTTAATGAGCTGGCGCAAGTGCTGGCCGCTGTTTCCACCGCCGATCAGCTCAAACGGGCCGAACCGAAGTTGCGATCCGTTGGCAAGAAGCTTCGAGCTGATATGGAAAAAATGAAGGGTCTGAATAAGCTCGATCCGGCCGAGAATGCGGCCATCGGGAAAAAGCGCGGTCCGGCGATGGCGGCCGCGCGTCAACGCGTACTATCGGAGGTGAACCGGATCAGCAGAACGATCGATCCGTTGGCTGGAAGTCGTATCGAGGTCATGCTTGGAATGAAGTGAAGTTCGCTCAAACGGACAAGAGTAAAATCATTCAACGGAGAACGACGTATTTTTCCTCAGTACGCCGAAATTAGAACTTAACCGGGAATGGCCCGGCGTTCTATTAGGCGGGGAAGGCCGCCAAGGATGGCGTGCCCCGCCCCTGATTCCGCGCTGAAGCAAGCAACGAATGACCGGCTTCGCGCATATGGCCTATCCCTAAGATTGCTACCACGCGGCTGCCGGCTCAGCTTGCACGTGAACCGGTCGAGAAACCAGCAGACGAACGAGTCAACAAATTTGTCCGACGGATGATCACCACCACCTCGTGAGGGGACCCATCGTAGGCGATCTGTTACCAGGGAGGCATGGTTGCTAGACTTGACCCTGCTTTTTGTTAAGCGCGGCGGACAGGGCAACTCGCCGTAAAATAGACACGAAAGATCATAGATGAAAAGAAAGACGCTGCTTTCCTGGAGTACTGGTAAAGACAGTGCTTGGGCGCTTCACGTACTGCAACAGACGCCGAATGTTGAGGTCGTTGGTTTATTCTGCACGGTTAATAAAGAGTTCAATCGTGTAGCCATGCACGCGGTAAGAATCGAGCTTCTTCAACAACAGGCAAAAAGTGCCGGACTGCCGCTACACATCATCGAGATTCCCAATCCTTGCAGCAATCGTGAGTATGACGATGTCATGAGCTCATTTGTTAGCGACGCTAAAACGGAAAATGTCGAATACTTTGCCTTTGGTGATTTATTCCTCGAAGACGTGCGGCGGTATAGAGAAGATCGCCTGAAAGGGACAGGAATAACGCCTATATTTCCGATTTGGGGGATGCCAACAAAAGAATTATCCAAAAAAATGGTGAGCAGTGGATTAAAGGCGCTGATTACTTGTGTTGATCCGAAACGGCTCACAAGGGACTTTGCCGGCAGAGAATACAACGGATCTTTTTTGAACGATCTTCCGGTAGACGTCGATCCCTGTGGAGAAAATGGTGAGTTTCATAGCTTTGCGTTCGAAGGCCCAATGTTTCAAATCCCAATTGGAATAAAGTTGGGGGAGATTGTCCATCGCGATGGCTTTGTGTTTGCCGATGTATTACCGAATAGCGCCTAACAAGACGGTCCACGGAACCGGATAGTTCCTACTGTTCGGTAGCTATGTCATATGGCCTACAGTTGCCAATTAAAGTATGCGTGAGATATGCGAGCGCTGAAATCGACAGGCTGCTCTCCGATATCGTATCCGCGATTTCTGGTGTGTCGAATATCGCATGGGACGCGTATTGGCAATAACGCACGTGGAGTCGTGCGAAAGGGTGGACCTTAGCGATGAAATCAAGCGCTGGAACGAGTGGCAAGTGAACATCGCCAGACGTCTCGCGGCTGTTCTGGTGATTCTGGTAATTGGCGGCATTGTCGGTTCGATTGTCATTGGCGCCGCGATCGGCCTATATCTATCGCCGCCCGGCAGCGTCCATGAAAGCGTGGCTACCTTCTTGGCCGGGGTAATGCAATTTTCGCTTGTTCTCGCGTCCTTTGCCGTGCCGGTGTCGGTGGGCGTGGGTATTCCGGCCTATTTGCTGCTGAAACGAATCGGTTTGCTGTGTTGGTGGTCGGTGACCGCAATCGGCGCCTTGGCCGGTGGCGTTGTCGGACTGATAACGGTTACCGGCTATACGCCGTTGGCGTTGTGTGTCGGCCTGGGTCTTAGCGCTGCGATCATCGCCTGGGTTTTGCTGTCCCGGTTCGCGTTGACGACCTGATTAAGCGGATTGTTTTCGGTCCCTCCAAGGCGAGGTTAATCCGCGCTACCCCCTTCTCCCGCGCCTAGGCCCGCAGGATGTCAGCCATGACGTGCGCGAATGTCGCGCTGATCGGTGCCGGAATGCGCGCACGCGGTGGCCGAAGCGTGCGGCTTGCCTGCGGCGACCACATTTTGTTTCTTTCGCTTCGTCGTGTTAGCGTGTGCGCCTGACAACGCGCGGCTACGCCGTATCTATTGGTATGCGCTATCATAGCGAACGGCGGTGTAGCCGTTGCGGAATGAAACTTCAAATCGTCGGACCTGACCCCATGAGCCAGTCTAGCCAAACGATCGTGTCCATCAGCGATCTGTCCAAAACCTATGCCAATGGCTATCAAGCGCTTAAGCATGTAAGCCTGGATATTCAGCGTGGTGAAATTTTGGCGTTGTTGGGCCCCAACGGCGCCGGCAAGACGACGCTGATTTCGATCATTTGTGGGATCGTAAACGCGAGCTCCGGCACGGTGACAGTCGGTGGCCACGATATCGTTTCGGCTTATCGTATTACGCGCGGCATGATCGGCCTCGTGCCGCAGGAGCTGACGCTGGGTGCATTCGACACGGTATGGAATACCCTGAGCTTCAGTCGCGGTTTGTTCGGTAAGAAGCCCAATCCGGCTTACATCGAAGCGCTGCTGAAGGACCTTTCATTATGGGATAAAAAGAATAGCGTGCTCATGGCGCTGTCCGGCGGCATGAAGCGCCGCGTGCTAATCGGCAAGGCCTTATCGCATGAGCCGACCGTGTTATTCCTGGATGAGCCGACCGCCGGCGTTGACGTCGAGTTGCGCAAAGATATGTGGGCCTTGGTGCGCCGACTGCGTGAATCCGGCGTGACGATCATACTCACCACGCATTATATCGAGGAGGCCGAGGCAATCGCTGATCGTGTTGGCGTTATCAATCATGGTGAACTGCTGTTGGTGGACGATAAACTGGCGTTAATGCATAAGCTCGGCAAACGGCAAATGATCATCGAACTCGAAACCCCGCTCAGTGCGGTGCCGGCCGAGTTAGTCGCGTGGGGCTTGGAGCTGTCAGAAGACGGCAAAGAGTTGGTATATACCTATGACCCCCATAAGTCGAACACGGGTGTCAACGGCTTGCTGCAGGTGATCAATACTGCCGGATTGCCGGTGAAGGATTTGAGGACCACGCAGACGTCGTTGGAAGAAATCTTTGTCAGTTTGGTGAATAAGCGCTCATGAACACCTATGCCATTCGAGTGATCTACAAACAGGAAATGATGCGCGCCTGGGAGACTCTGCTGCAGAGTTTTGCCTCGCCGGTGTTGTCGACCTCGCTCTACTTCGTAGTGTTTGGTTCGGCCATAGGCTCGCGTATTCAGCATGTGGAAGGCGTGTCATACGGGTCGTTTATCGTGCCCGGCCTAATGATGCTCGCGCTGTTGACCCAGAGTATTGCTAACGCATCGTTCGGTATTTTCTTTCCGAAATTTACCGGAGCGATTTACGAGGTCATGTCGGCTCCGATATCGTTTCTGGAGATTATTCTCGGTTACGTCGGCGCCGCGGCGACGAAGTCATTTATCATCGGCTTGATTATCCTGATTACGGCGAGTTTTTTTGTGCCGCTACATATTGCGCACCCGGTATGGATGGTAGCGTTTCTCGTGTTGACTTGTATCTCGTTCAGCCTGTTTGGATTCATCATAGGTTTGTGGGCGGACGACTTCGAGAAGTTGCAGCTTATTCCGTTACTCGTGATTACGCCGCTGGTATTCCTGGGTGGAAGCTTTTATTCAGTCAGTATGCTTCCGCCGGCGTGGCAGACCGTCACCCTGTTTAATCCGGTGGTGTATTTGATCAGTGGCTTTCGTTGGAGTTTCTTTGAAGTTTCCGACGTGAGTGTTGCGGTAAGTCTATCCGTGGTGTTGGTGTTTCTGGCGGCATGTCTGTTGACGGTCTGGTGGATGTTTAAAACCGGCTACCGTCTGAGACAGTAGTGCCGCCGCGCCTGTGCGTGGAGCGAAAGCTGTTAGGAAAGTAGATATCGAACCGCGTGCAGGCAATCAGTAAACGGACGCCCGGCGATGCCGCCCGGTCGACGATCCGAAATCCTCGCGCAGGAGGGTCAATGTCTTCAGTACGTGTCGATATCGAAAACGTTGAATGGGCGTCTGCCGTTCCGTTTTATGGGCCGGACGCGGTATATTTCGGTCAGGAGATTGTGCGGTTAAAGGTTCTTTGTGACCGGCGCCATGAAGGTGGCGGCATTACCTGGATCGTAAAGTTTATTCCTCCTGTCGGGAAGTTGATCAAGGTTATCGCGGTCGCGTTGTCGGATGAGCATGTCTTTATTCTCGACGGCGGGCGAACCACTAAATCCGGGCGTCCAAGCAAGACGTCTCGTGGTTACAGCCTCAACCCCAAGGGTCAAGCTCACAGCGCCATGATTGCCGCCGAAATGACTGCGCTCGTCGTTTACGTAGGTGAACCCGACCAAGTGAAGTCTATCGAAGTTGTCGATATCGCTGCTTCTGTGAAATGACAACCTACAGGCGAGACGGGCGGCTATCAGGCAGCGTGGGACGTAGGAAAAATTGAGGCTTAACCAGACGCTCGTCGGCGCCGCCTTCGGCATCGCATCGGCGTAACCGCGGTAAAAACAAGGCACGTGGCGTAAGCCGCATGGCGTTTTCGTCTGGCTGGTGCGTGTCGATACGTGGTTTAATAGCGCTGCGCATTCGCTAACACGGCGCGCCGCTGCCGGGCGTCGGTCCCGGCCAAAGACATCGAGGCGCTTATGTACATTCCTCCTGGTTTCCATACGATTACCCCCTATTTTTTCGTCAAGAACGCGGATCGCTTCGTTGAATTTTTGGTCGCGGCTTTCGGCGGTATAGAGGTGCTGCGCAGTGTTCGTCCCGATGGGCTTATTGCCAATGCCCAAATTCGCATTGGCTCGTCGATGGTCATGGCCAGTGAAGCGAGCGAGGACTACCCGGCTATGCCGTCCGCATGCTACCTGTACGTCGAGGATGCCAACAAAGCCATAAAGCAGGCTATTGCGGCCGGCGGCACACTCGAAATGGCGGTGTCGGACATGCCGTACGGCGACCGGCAGGGCGGCGTCAAGGACACGCACGGAAATATCTGGTGGGTTTCCCAGCGCTTGGTTCAATCGCCTTATTCAACATAGTCGGCTTATCCGGCCCACGACCAACTTGTAATACATAAGGCGGATCAAAACCGATGGCGCGACTTCGGGCGGTCGTTCGATAGCCGCAACGGACCAAAGGCCTGATGGCGGTTGGTGTGGCGCGCCGGACGAACAACGTACAGGTGGCGCCATGTTATGCGCTTGCTCGTACGAATATACTAGCAATCGTGACGTCCACCGGCCAGTATCCGGCCGCGTAACCATTGTTGCCCTATTTTTACAGTCCGCTGACCGTGGTCATCGGGATCCAACAAGGAGTATTTGATCTCCAATGCGATACGACGACGAATTATACGGGAAAGTGGAGATTACCGAGCCGGTGCTGCTGGATTTGATTGCGAGCGATGCGATGCAAAGGACCCAGGGGATTGCACAGCATGGTATAACCGCTCTTCTTGGAATCACGCCGCCGTTTACCCGTTTCGATCATTCCGTCGGCGTAATGCTTCTCGTCCGTCGCTTGGGCGCAAATATCAATGAACAAGTGGCAGCGCTGCTCCACGACGTCAGTCACACGGCTTTTAGCCACGTCATAGACTTCGTGTTTGACGATCACGACGGACAAAGTTATCACGAGCAACAGAAGGAAGCGCTTGTCGCTCAATCTGACGTTCCCGCGATACTCGACCGACACGGTTTGGATTGGCGCCGGTTTATGGATGAAGAGCGGTTTCCCCTGCTTGAGCAGCCGTCCCCCGCGCTTTGTGCCGATCGCCTGGACTACTTCCTCAGAGACTTGGAATTCCTCAAGTTGGCGAACCGTGCGGAAATGCGTGTGGCCCTTGCGTCATTAGCAGTTGCCGGCGGCCGGATTGCCGTCACTGATCTCAATGCCGCGCGCTGGATGGCTTACACGTTTATTGAAGCCGATCGCGCGAGCTGGTCAAGTTTTCGTGAAGTGGGGCTGTATCAGCTTACGGCGGAGGCGATAAAAACTGCGTACCGATACGGCATCATAGTTCAGGCGGACCTATGGGGTTCGGACCAGGCGCTATGGAACAAACTGAAATCAGCAGACCACCCTGAAGTCCGGCATTGGGTCGAACTGATCACGCCAGGGACGCGTTTCACATGGAGCGAACGGCAGCCCGCCTTCCGTGTACAAACCAAAATCAGGAGCATCGATCCGCCGGTGGTTAATGGAAATACAGTCACATTATTATCGAAGCTGGATCTTGACTTTGCGCGGTATCGAAATGAATATCTATCTGGCAAAAAAGGGGCATGGCCCATGGCGATAATCAATGCCTCGAGTTCCGGAGGCTGACTGCCGCGTGCACTGAACAAAAAGGCGCCGCCCGTTCCAGGTGCCACCGCCATAAATATACAACGATATGCGCGCCAGACTCTATCGAAATAATGGTAGGCGATTGTGAATAGGCGCTTGGCGAATCCCGGGCGCGGTCTGACAAACGACTGGACATAAAATAAAAGTCGACAAATAAAAGAGCGCGTGCAAGTTCGCCACATAAAATAGCGCATAGCAGACCACTTAAGGCATAAAAGAAAAACAGTGCGTTTGAGTTTTTACTTTAGACATCGGTATTTCGACTCATAATCCAAACTGGGGGATAAGTAAATGAATCGGCTTTTCTGCGTGTTATTGACGGCTCTTTCGTTGGCAGCATGTAGTTCCATGAAGGTTGTCGAAATTGATCCACACACCGGGCACTTTCCGACCAACACGAAGGCAACCGTTGTCCTCGACAAGCGCGTCGATTTGGATACCATGAAGTCTTTACTAGTAATTGAAGGAAATGACTTTATAAAGGGTCAGATTGACAATATTCATTATTTCGATGAAGTGATGAAGTATACAGATCTCGAAAAGAAAATCATTCAGGCGAACCTAACCGACAAAGTACCGTCCATGCATGACCGGATTGGTCTAAGTAAGGCGGCAACTTACTACAAAGACTTTCTGTGGTTCCACACCGAAGTTAAAGGGACGAGACCCAATCAACGCGTTCAATTCATTCTAACGAATGCCAAAAACATGGATGATTATTTTATAACGGAAACCAAACTGGATTACGTTTGGACCGGTGTTAACGATCAGAACAACTGGTATCCGATGTTTAACGCGCTCATTGACTACATCAAACAAAATTCGCGTACCTACGGGAAATAGACGCATACCGCGTGCATAGTCTGCGCCTCGCAGCCCGCGGGACGGGTTGCGAGGCGTTAGAGCGGCTGCGCGATCGCATAGAAGATCGCTAACGGAGTACCTTCGCCGAGCCGGGCGGAGGGATAAGAAAGTTAGGCGTCGTGATCGATCGCGTATTACGGGAGGCGGCAACATGGCAGGCGCACGACTAAAGCCATAGGGATAACGATATACAGAAAGGACATTACTATGAGGATCGCTCTATTTTTTATTGGTGTGCTTGCTTGTCAACTAAGCGTTGCCGGTCCGTTCACCGATCAGCTATCGAGATGCCTTGTAAGGTCGACGAGCGATGCCGACAAAGTTTTACTGGTGAAATGGGTCTATGCCGCGATCTCGTCTCATCCGCAAGTCCAAAATATGAGCAAGGTGTCAGCGGCAGAAGGGAAAGAACTAAATAGGGAAACCGCCGATCTCATGATGCAACTACTAACGGTGAGATGTAAAAAAGAAACCATGGAAGCCTACAAATATGACGGCGCTAGTATATTCCAGACCAGTTTTGGCGTACTAGGCCGAGTCGCAATGCAAGGTATTATGACCAACCCCGGTGTTGCCGCCTATATGTCGGGCTTGGGCAAAGACTTAGATTCGAAAAAATTAAAAGATATGCTTAAAGGCGCGCAGCGATGATGGGTGGGCACCGGCTTTGCTCGCCGGGATGGTTGAACCGGGCACGCAAACACTCATAGCGGAAACGAAGCGTATTTAGTACTACGATTGGCCGAGTGATTCTGGCGGCTCACTATGGTGAGCCAACGCGCAGTATGGCTAGACTCGCCATTTCGATTGTCACGCGGAGCAATAAAATGGTGAAGCCTGTTGATATCATCAATTATTGGTATTCGGACGAACTAAAAAAGCATTGGTTTTCATCCACCCCGGCGCTCGATAACGAAATTACAAACTACTATGAGCAGCTATGGGAAGATGCGGCAAACGGGAAACTCGATGAGTGGATGACTACGCCGGACGGTTGTCTGGCGTTAATCATTATACTGGATCAGTTTCCGTTAAATATGTTTCGCGGCCAGGCGAAAAGCTTTCAAACCGAAGGCAAGGCAATCGAGGTGTCGCTGGCGGCCGTTAGCCGTGGTTTTGATAAACAACTCAGTACCGATAAGTTAGCGTTTCTGTTTATGCCGCTTATGCACAGCGAAAAACTTGAAAATCAAGCGCTGTCGGTCAGATTGTTTGCGCAATATAACTTAGCCGACAACCTGAAATTCGCAAAGCATCATCAGGATATAGTACAAAGGTTTGGTCGGTTTCCGCACCGGAATAAAATACTGGGGCGCGAAAGCACGAGCGCGGAAATTGAATATCTGAATTCCAAAGAGGCGTTCAAGGGTTAAAGTGCATTAGTGACGTATGCGCCGGCACGGTCGGCTCGGCTTATTGCACGCGGTGTAGGTAAGCGCTCGATACCGGCGGCCAGTTGGGGCGCCGGCGTCAAGCGCGTAAGCGGGCGCAAGGATATACGGATAATCCTTCCGCCGCTTTATGTATTATGGATTCGCGTGATAGATGTGAGGGGCTTTGGGTCCAGTCACCAGCAGGTAGCCCGCCAGCCCGAGTTCCATGCGCGACAGGGCGTGATCGACGAGAATGTATTTGCCCGGAACCTCGAGGTGAAGATCCGCCATCGCCGCTCCGCCGGGTGGAACGGATACGGTCTGTACGCCGCGCAGCGGCGGTGTTTGCAGTGACCCCCACTCATAGACGTCATCGAATATCTCGCCGATCATGTGGAACGACGACGTGAAGTTGGGGCCGCCGACACCGAAGAAGATGTGCACGCTGTCACCCACTTTGGCGCGCATGGGGTGATCCTTGGTCAGCGCTCCGACGGTGCCATTAAAGACGAAGTAAGTGGGTTGTTCGACCAGCAGTCGGGCGACGTCGAATTCTTGGTTGCCGTGAAATCCGAACGGACGCGTGGTATAGAGTTCGCTCTGCATGACGTAGAATTCGTGGTCGACTTTAGGCAGTCCGCCGGCGGGTTCGACGACGATCAAGCCGAACATGCCGTTGGAAATGTGCTCGGCCACCATCGGCGTAGCGCAGTGATAGACGTATACGCCCGGTTTCAGCGCTTTAAACGTGAAGCTGCGCTCCTGGCCGGGGGGCACCTGCATCACGGCTGCGCCGCCGCCGGGTCCAGTGACGGCGTGCAGGTCGATGGAATGGATCATGCGGCTGTTTTTGGCATTTTTCAGGTGTACTTCAACGGTATCGCCGACGCGTACCCGTAGCATGGGGCCGGGCACTTTGCCGCCGAACGTCCAGTACGTATAGGTCGTGCCATCGGCGAGATGCGACCGGACCTCGCGCGTATCCAGATCGACACGCACATGCATCGGGCCACGTTTGCCGACGGCTGCGGGTAGATCTGCCGGATCGCGGGATACGTCCGGCAGCTTCGGTGCGCTGGACGCGGGTTTTTCCTGTCCGACCACGATTTTGCCCTCCATGCCGGCTTGGCGGTGGCCGGGCAGTGTGCAGAAATAGGGGAAGGAGCCGTCGGCGTCGGCCTTGAACACGATAGAGGAACTCGCGCCGAGCCCGATGACGTGATCGGACAGCGCCTTGAACTCGGGCACCGACAGGTCATGTTCGGCGCCGTCGCCGTTGACCAGAGTGATCTGCACGATGGCGCCTGCCGGAACCCGTAACGTCGGATTGACCAAGCCGTCGATCGCGCCTCCTACTCCGAGGTAGACCATGCCTTCCTTGCCGATATGGGTCTTCAGCGTGTAACTCAGGTCCGGGCGGTAAGTGACCGCGCCGGCTTGCTGCTGTGCGCCGGGTGCTGCGAGTAGCAGCGGAGCAAACAACAGCAAAGCGATGGCGACCAGTGTGGCCGTCACATTAAGGGGCTTCGTGGCGATGTATTTCGGGCGTATATTCATGACTCGTTCTCTGCGGCTTACCCACGGCGCGGGTACATATTCACACTAAAATGTTCTGGGATGTCCGGCCTTGATGCAAATCAATCCAGCCCCGACTAGGCACTAACGATCGGATGAACACGCGACAGCATGGCCCGTGTCCATAGCGCGAAATAGCGCTCAAACGACAAGGTGTGACGCAGTCGAATCGGGTAGCCGGTATGCGGACCTGGTGATGGCCATCGCCCAGCGCGCTGACGCGAAGCGCTGTTGCCAGGCTATGTAGCGTCGATAGGGACAGTTACGATTCACGTCAACGCGGAAGTCATCGCCGTGTGTCGATTCGCCAGGTGTTCGTTCGACTATAGCGAGTCCCATGCAGCCAGGAGTGAGCGATGAAGTATCTATGTTTAATCTGCGCCGAAACGGTTATGGAACACATGCCGGAGGCAGACAGGCGGCAGCATTTCCGGGAGTATGAACGGTTCACACAGTCGATTAAACGCGATGGCCACTTTATCGGCGCTAATCGGCTGCAGCCCGCCGACCGCGCAAGCACGGTTCGGGTGCGTGACGGCAAGGTGTCGGTTACCGACGGACCGTTTGCCGAAACAAAGGAACAGTTTGGCGGCTACTATCTTATCGAAGCGCGGGATATGGACGCGGCTATTCAGGATCGCCGCGCAAATCCCCGGCGCACGCTTTGGTTGCGTCGAGGTTCGCCCTGTCGCCGACGATGCGCAGACCATGGCGCTCGGACTTGACGCTGCGCGTGCGTCAGACCGCCCCGGGTCGGAAAAATGATCCTGTCCGTTTTGATGAGCCGGTTGCGTGTCCGCCAGATTCAGGCTTAACATTTTTTCGTCATCACATGCATTACAGGTAGCATCATGACGCGTGTCGAGATCGAGGCCTTTGCGGCCCGGTGGGCGGCTTCGTGGAATGCCGGCGAGGTCGAAAAGGTGTTGGCCCATTTTCATGACGACATTGTTTTTACCAGCCCGACGGCAGTCGAAGTAGTTGGCACTCCGACCGTGCACGGAAAAGACGCGCTACGCGCCTACTGGGCGGCCGCCCTGCGGCGCTCGGGAGCGCTTCACTTCACCGTAAACCATGTGTTTTGGGATGCAGGGCGTCGCGAGGTCGCGATTGTTTACACATCCGAAATTGCCGGTCGGCAAAAACGAATCGCAGAACATCTCCGATTCGACGCCCGCGGCTTCGTGGTAGCGGCCGAAGTTTTCCACGGTGTCACAGGTCCGTCTTGATGTTGCGCTCGTGTTCGTGTCCCGGCGGCGTTGCACGTGGCGCGCACGTCGAGCATAGCTGCAGTTAGCACTTGCGGACGCTGCGGCAATGGGCGAACCTGTAGTAGCAATCGATATCACCATGTACCGTTAGACCGACATTTGGTGATGAGGCGGCCGCGGCTGTAAAATCAACCCTCAGTTCAAATTCCGTCGATAATTCGATCGGCCCTTCGCCGTCGCCGAGCCGGCGTCTGTAGTGGTGATGACTAGGGGGATCAACCAATTTTGATCGAGCTTGAGCAGGTAAGCGTGCACTTCGGCCCGTTGCGCGCGGTCGATGATCTGAGCCTATGCCTGCCGGGCGCCAGTACGACCGTTTTGATCGGTCCGAGCGGCTGCGGCAAATCGACGCTGTTGCGCTTGATCGCGGGTTTGGTGGATTGTGATCGCGGTTCGGTTCGCATCGACGGGCGAACGCTAGCTCGCGAGTGCTTATCCGATGTGCGCAAGCGCATGGGTTACGTGATCCAGGAGGGCGGCCTGTTCCCGCACCTAAGCGCGGCCGATAACGTTACGCTGATGGCGCGCTATTTACGCTGGTCGCGCCAATCGATTGCCGAACGCATGGCCGAATTGGCCGAGCTTATGCACTTTTCCACCAGCCTCCTGAGGCGATTCCCCGGCGAGCTGTCCGGCGGCCAGCGTCAACGCGTCAGTCTGATGCGGGCATTGATGCTGGATCCGGATGTGCTGCTGCTGGACGAGCCGCTGGGCGCGCTTGACCCCATGATTCGGTATGAATTGCAACAGGAACTCAAGGACGTGTTTGCACGACTGGGGAAAACCGTGCTGTTGGTGACGCATGACATGGCCGAAGCGGCCTTTTTCGGCGATAACATCGTCCTGCTGCGCGCCGGTCGTATTGTGCAACAAGGTAGCGTCGGGGCGTTACTGGATCAACCGGCCGAGCCGTTCGTTGAGCAGTTCATCAATGCGCAGCGTTCAGGACAACTGCTGATGCGAAAATCCGGCTCATGAGAAAGTGCTACCTGCTGCTTATCTGTATGGTGGCGCTGATGCCGATCAGTGCCTGGGCCGCCACGCAGCAGACTACGGTAACAGTGGGATCGAAGAAATTCACCGAGTCCGTCATTCTCGGTGATATTGCCGCTGGTTTGGCACGTGCTCACGGCGCCGCTGTGCTGCATCGCAAGCAACTTGGCGGTACGCGGGTGCTGTGGGAAGCGCTACGTAGTGGTGATATCGATGTCTACCCGGAATACACCGGCACCCTGCGCCAGGAAATTTTTCACGATGAGCACGTACAGGGCCGGCGCGGATTACGTGCGGCGCTGGCTCGTTATGGTATTGGCATGACCGCGCCGCTCGGCTTCAGCAACAACTACGTGCTCGGCATGCGCGAATCCGAGGCCGCCAAACTTGGCATAAATACGATTTCCGACTTGCAACGCTACCCTGCACTACGCTTCGGATTCAGCAACGAGTTCATGGCGCGGGCGGACGGCTGGCCCGGTCTGCAAGCGGCCTATCATTTGCCGCAGCGACAGGTGCGCGGACTCGATCATGATCTCGCCTACCGTGGTATCGCGGCCGGCCAGATCGATGTCATCGATATGTATTCGACCGATGCGGATATCGACTACTACCACCTGCGCGCCTTGCAAGACGACCGGCATTATTTTCCGCAGTATCAGGCCGTATATCTCTATCGGCTCGATCTTGCGCAGCGTATGCCGGCGGTTACGGACGCGCTCGGCAGTCTGGCCGGTCGCATTTCAGCGGCCGAGATGCGGCGCATGAACGGCGCGGTGAAGTTGCGGCACGAACCCGACGTCGAAGTGGCGGCAGCCTTTCTCCATCACAGCGAAGGCGTGGTCACTAGTGGTATGCCATCCGAAAGCGCCTGGCATCGATTTTTGATCAACACGCGCGATCACCTGACTATGGTCGGCATTTCACTGTCGCTGGCCATTATCGTTGCGATTCCGTTGGGTATTGTGGCGGCTTTGCAGCCCCGTACCGGGCGTGCCGTGCTTGGCGTCGCCAGTATTGTGCAGACCATTCATTCGTTGGCATTGTTCGCCTTTATGATACCGCTGCTCGGGATCGGCACGTTACCGGCGGTGGTGGCGCTGTTTCTGTACAGCTTGTTGCCGATCATCCGCAATACCTATAGTGGCTTGAAGGATATCCCGACCGGCATACGCGAGTCGGCTGTGGTCCTGGGTCTGCCGCTGCGCGCGCGCCTGGCGCGGGTCGAGTTGCCGCTGGCTTCACGCTCCATTCTGTCCGGCATAAAAACCGCTGCGGTCATCAATGTGGGTACCGCCACCCTCGGCGCGCTGATCGGCGCAGGCGGTTATGGCCAGCCCATACTCACCGGCATCCGGTTGGACGATACCGGGCTCATATTACAGGGCGCCATTCCGGCCGCCTGCCTGGCTTTACTGGTGCAGGGATTATTCGACCTGGCCGAAAAGATCTGGCTGCCGCGTGCTCTGCGTTCCCAGTCCGGTTCGTGAGCGAAACGTGCGGTCGGCGTTCGTTGGTTTTTCCCTGCCGCCATTCTTATCGGGCGTTGGAGCGGCGCCCAATTTTGGGAATTTGGCCGGTGTGCCGCCTTTTGTTACTGTTGGCGTCGCGCAATAGCCGGTTAAACGCAATTACGAGTGGTGAAACGATGAAAATGCACGCACCTGATTTCCTGAAAATGAAGGGGCTAAAACGCATTGCAATGTTGACCGCGTATACATGTCCGGTCGCCCGATGTTTGGAAACGGCAGGGATACCGGTAATTTTGGTCGGCGATAGCGTCGGCATGGTGGAAATGGGTTTCGACAGCACGCGCGACGTTACCGTCGAACATATGGAATACCATATCGGCGCCGTGCGGCGCGGAGCCCCCAACACACATATCATCGGCGATTTACCCTATGACACCGACAAGACTCCCGCGCTGGCGTTGGCTTGTGCCAAGCGGCTGCTTGCGGCGGGCGCCGATAGCGTGAAACTTGAGGGTCCGAAGACGGACGTTATTTCATATCTGGTGCAGAACGGCATTTCGGTCGTCGGTCATACCGGCCTTACGCCGCAAACCGCCAAAAACTTTTTGAAGGTAGGGCGTACCGCCGACGACGCCAGAAGAATAGTGGATGAAGCGTTCCTTATCCAAAATGCCGGCGCGTTTATGCTGATCCTCGAGCACATTCCTAGCGATCTCGCGCATACGGTCACCAGCAGCTTGGATATAATAACCATCGGCATCGGCGCCGGCCCTGATTGCGACGGGCAAGTCTTGGTAATAAATGACGCCCTTGGTCTTGGCGACTATTGGCCACCGTTCTCGAAGCAGTATGCCCATCTGAGTAAGTCCATCGTTGATGTTGCAAACCGCTTTTTATCGGAAGTGGAGTCACAGCAATTTCCCAATAATACGGCCTAATTTTTCGGACCCAAAAGCGGTTGATCCGGTTCAGTGGTCGAGCAGGATGATCCCGCGGACAAGGGTTAGTCGGAGATCAACGCCGGGATCGTATGCAACCGTTGTCGTTACATCGATATCCGTTCGCAACATTGTAGTTGGAATGCCTAGGCCGAACGACAGTACGCGCTGTTCCGGCTCAGACACCAAGCTCGCTTGTCTGGCGGCGACATGACTCGCGTACAAGAGGGTATCGCCGTGCCGGCCGCACGACGTTACAAATTTTGCGCGCGGCGACCTTGCTCGTCTAGTCGCTTTAATCGGGGGATCTTATGAAACTGTATTCGATACTACTAACGGCTTTGTTGCTGTCTGCTTGCGCGGACAGCCACCAGCTGTTGCGTATGGACAAAGAGCCGCAAAAACTCGATGCGCGCGGTATCGTATACGTATCCGTGCCCGAAGACGGACGATACGGGCAAACTGTCTATGCTGGTTCAGGGAAAAATACCATGCAGATCGTGGTAATGGCCTTCTCCGAACACTCGGGGCGCGTTGAGGGTGGCCACGCGCATCAATCTTTCAACGAGTCGCTTGCTGCAGCAAGAAATATCGGTGCGAGCTACCTGGTCGTGCCGACCATCCTGCATTGGGAAGACCGCGCTACCGAGTGGTCTGGAATTCCAGACAAAGCCTCCATCAAGGTCGCTGTGTTCAATGTCAGTACCGGGGTAATCATGGATTCAGTGATTATTAAGGGCCGAAGCGGCATCGCCACGTTTGGTGGCGATCATCCGCAAGACTTACTGCCGAAGCCGATGGAAGAATATGTCAGCTCTCTTTTCTAACAGGACGTGTATGAGCGCATCATAAACTCGGGGAATACACCGGGCCATGACTTCGCATACCGATTCCTGTTGCCGGCAAGCACAGTAAATAGCTACGCCATTGAGACTGGTAACTGGATAGAATTCACGCTATGAACATTAAAACGAAAAACATGTCCGATGCCGAAGTGAGCTGCACAAATTGTGAAGCCTGCTGTTGCCGTTTAGAGGTAAGGATCATTTCCGACACCGGAGTACCCGATCGGTATGTCGAGATCGATCAACGGGGTGGCAGCCGCATGCTACGGCTAAGCGATGGTTGGTGCGCTGCATTGGATCGCAATACCGCTAAATGCACGATTTACCAACAGCGGCCGTGGGTGTGCCGTGAATTTGCAATGGGTAGTCACGAGTGTATTAACGAGCGCTCCGCGCATCTGTAGTTGAACTACTGAAAACCGCGATCGGTCGGGGCGCGTGACGTGTTCGGGCTGATGTTGGCAGTATTATTTCATTTTTCGCAGTATAAATTTCCGCATTCCCACTTGCGCTCGATTTCGGCTGGGCGCAGGCAGAGCGAGGCCTGGGCGACTTGGCGAGCGGCGTATTCGGATCTGCTCAGGGAACGGCAGCACCGGCTAATAGCATGACCTTTGGCATGACTCGCCAAGGGTAAGGAATAAAATGGCAAATCGGACGTCTACTATGTCTTGAGGGCGCTGGGGCGTTTTAAAGCCGGGCTTCGCTCTGCTCGGGGCCCGGTAAGAGGACTTGCCCAAATTTGTCCCATATGCCCCGCTGGCTTGCCTGTGCAGTGGGGATGGATAGGTGCTTCGATGACAAGGAGATGATTGATGGCGAAAGTTTTGGCGTTTATGTTGGGTTGTTTGTTGGCGGTTTCCGCGTATGCGACTCCCTCAGCGGTGTATGAGAAGTCGGCGAAGATGCCACTAAGCACGGCCGTGTCTAAATTGGAACACTCCCTGAAAAAACACAAATTCAAAGTGGTGTTCCAGATTCCTATTAGTAAGAAGCTTGCCAAGCATGCCAAGAAATGGGGCGAAAACTACAACCGCAATAAACTCGAAGGGATTCACAGCGTGGTGTTCTGCAACGGCTGGTTTGCCAACGAGGTCAGCAACAAGGATCCGCAGATGTTGGCTGTGTGCCCGATGCACCTAACCGTTATCGAAAAAGGCGGTATGGCGACCGCTTTGTTCGTGCGCCCTTCCGTCATCGGTGAAGGCAGTGCGGCGGAGTCTGTGCTGAAAAAGCTGGAACACAAGGTCGTAGCGGCGATTGACGCAGGTATGCGTTAATTGTAGCGTTGGTCCCCCGCTCACGCATGGTTCAGCCGGCGTACTCGCGTCGGCTTAACCATGCCAGGCACTTCGAACGAGTGCAATCTCACGGCGCTGCCCGGCGCTTAACGCTTCGTTTTTGATTTGCCGATGGTGTCGGCGACGTAAGCGCCCCGCTGGCCTATAGGGGCGCCGTTGCAGATGGTGCTGTCCCGTGCAGTTTGGTGTTCCATTTCGGCATTCATTTCCGCGCCGAGCAAAATCACGTACGCGCTCAGGTAGAGCCACATCAATAAGCCCACCACCGCGCCGAGCGAGCCATAGGTTTTGTTGTAGTTGGCAAAGTGAGAAACGTAGAGGGAAAACAGCGCCGATCCGATTACCCAAAGCGCCGTCGCCAGTACCGATCCCCAGGTAACCCAACGCCATTTGGCATTGGTTCGGTTCGGTGCAAAACGATAAAACGCGGCTAACCCGACGATCAGCAGCACTGCTAAAACCGGCCAGCGCAGTAGCGCGAGTCCTGGCTGTAGGCCACCAGGCAGCGGCATATAACCGATGATAATCGGGAAGGCCGCAATCAACCCGAGTGCCAGGATGGTAAACAGTATGCCGCTGAGCGTTAACATAAATGCCGCTATATTGAGTTTGATGAATCCGCGATGTTCACGTTCGTCGTAGGTGATATTGGCTGCGGCGATCAGCGCCTTGGCGCCCTTCATTGCACTCAGCAGCGCCAACAGTAGTGATCCAACCGCGGTAAGCCCCAAATTGGTGTTCGGCGCCGATGATATGCGAGCGAGTTGATCGATCAACAACTGTCGGGAAGCCTCCGGGATAATACCGATAAGATTCGCGAATTGAGACTGTACCGCGCTTGGTGAGACTACCAAGCCGTAAATCGAAGCGAGCGCGGCCAGCGCCGGTATGAGCGCCAGCAAGCCGTAAAATGCGACTCCGGCCGAAACGACCGAAATGTTGTCCTCGCTCACCTCATCTTTGATTCGGTAGAAGACATCCTTCCAGCCCGCGAGCGGGATCTGCGCAGGTTTGTCCGCATCACGTCCGCGGCGGCCGTCGTCGGTGGATACACGTTGCGCGTGTTGTGAATCGTTAGCGCTCTCCGAAGTGCGCCGTTGCCGGTGTTTACGCACAAGCGCTGTGGCGACCGATAGTGACAATAAACGCAATCCGCGCATGACATGATCCTCTGATTCCAACGCAATACAAATTATGCTCGAAGCAGTGATGTCGCGCTTCGGAGACAAGGTGTGCGAGGTTGTCGATAGCATTCACATTACGTGTCGAGTTATTCCTATCGCGAGCGATAGTCAGTGTAGGTCATCAAGCAGCAAATGGCTTAGGCATGTGCGAATCGGATACCTGACCAAAGGTAGTTAAACTGGTGAGACATTCTCTGTCGTCTATCATTGCTTCGTCAGGCAACTAGTGTGTGAGGGGAGAACAATGGATGTACAAAACACGGACTCGTTCGATAGACACAGCAGCGCCGACATATCTGATCACTCGAGCAGAGATAGAATGAACGAGCGTGTGAGCGAGTCGGCATCGCGCGTGAAAGACGAGGTTAAGCGTCAGGCGGAGACATTGAAGCAAGACGCCAAAGATCGAAGCAAAGCATTCATCGAAGACAAGAAAAATATCGCGGCCGCTGAATTGACGGACGTCGCCGGCGCGCTACGAGCAAGTGCGGACAGTTTACGGGAAAACGAACACGACCAGGCCGGGCACTACGTCAAATTAGCCGCCGACGGGCTTGCGCATTTCGCGGACGTGATTCGTCAACGTGACGTTGGACGGCTAGTGCGCGACACGGAGCAGCTTGCGCGCCGACAGCCCGCTGTGTTTGTCGGCGGTACGATAGCGGCCGGATTTTTACTTTCACGATTCCTAAAAGCGTCGGCGCGGCGGGAGGAGCCCGATGGCGCACAGGCGCCACGCAGGCGGCGAGATAGCGCATCGTCGACGGCTGACAGCGAGGCATATGCCAATCGCACGTCGAAGACAGAGCGCTGAATGCCGCGATCAGGACGAACAATCACCCCCACGGAGAACCGGAATATGCAACGTGCAATTTCAGACGAGCGCTCAGTCGGTAGCTTGATTTCCGACTTGTTTCAAAAGTCGGCGCTGCTGGTGCGCAAGGAAATACAACTCGGTAAAGCCGAAATGAACGAAAAGGTATCGCAGCGAGGGTCCGCTATCGGCGCACTTGCGGTTGGCGGCGCGATAGCCTTCGCCGGTTTATTGGTACTGCTTG
Organism: Gammaproteobacteria bacterium; assembly: GCA_030147845.1. Taxonomy (GTDB): domain Bacteria; phylum Pseudomonadota; class Gammaproteobacteria; order JASBUN01; family JASBUN01; genus JASBUN01. Next base: position 96,284 of record JASBUN010000028.1, on the reverse strand, counting down.
GTGCCGCTGTGCTCGGTCTGATCGAGGTATGGCCGCCGGCGCAGATTCATCCATGGTTGGCGCCGCTGGTCGTGGGCGGCATCGTGGCCCTTATCGGACTAGTGGTGCTGGCCGTCGGGCGAAAGAATATGCGTCTACACAATTTAGCGCTGAGTCGGACCGTCGAGTCGGTACGGCGGGATAAGGAATTCGTGAAGGAGCAGGCAAAATGAAGCAGCATACCGGAGAAATGCACAAGTCGCCGGACGAGTTGGAGCGAGAAATCGACGACACCCGTTCGCAGCTTGATTATACACTTGACGCATTGCGCAATCGATTGTCACCGAAAGAACTGGCCGATCAAGCGCTCGACTATTGGCGCCATGGGCCGAAAGAATACGCCAGCGAGTTAGGCGCCAACCTCAGTCATTCCGTGCGCGACAACCCGTTGGCGGTAGGATTGGTAGGCGTTGGGTTAGCATGGCTCATAATGGGCGGCCGGCGGACAGGCGACGAACATGAGGAACACGACTACGCCGGCTATGGTGATGGTATGACCGGCGCGGTACGCGAACCGGTCGTCGTACATGCCGAACGGGATGCCGGCGATAGCAAATGGCGTGCTGCCAAAGAAAAATTAGCGGCGGCGGCCGAGACTGTCGGTGACACCGCAGCGAACGTTCGCGATGTGGCGCAAGAGAAGCTGCGGCGAGCCGAGCACGGCATATCGGCAACGGCGAAGAAGGCGGGTGAACACGGACGCGACTACCGGGACCGAACCAAACGACAAATGAGCCGAGCGCGCGACCGTGCAGCCGATTTGTTCAGTGACCACCCGCTGGTGGTGGGCGCGTTGGGACTTGCGGCCGGCACATTGCTCGCCGCCGCGATCCCACCGAGCCGCCAAGAGGATGAGTTGCTGGGCGCAGCCAGCGACCGCGCGGCGGACGCGGCGCGCTCGCAAGCCGAAGAAGGGCTCGATACCGCCAAGCGAGCGGTGCATGCGGCACAGGCGCAGGCGCGCAACGAAGCCGAGCAGCAGGGCCTCATCACTCCCGAAGCGACGGAAGACGCAATCGACGAGACGGCAACCAAGGTTAAGCGTGTCGTTCGGGCTGCGGGCGAGGCTGTTAAAGAGGAAGTGTGAAGCGGTGGCGAAACGGCAAACGAAGGCGCCTCGCCAAATCTTCATCACTAAACTGAAGCCAGCTGTTATCGAAGCTGCGGCCACAGCGAACGCGGCGCGATGTTGGCCGCCAATTTCTGTTGGCGCGCGGTTCCGGTGCGGGCGGATAGAGCCGATCTGGCACATAAAGCGCTCGCGTCCAGGCTGATGATTGCGACGGAATTCAGCCGCTGGCGCCAAATAGCGAACCGACACCGGCCGTGATCAACATGGCCAACGTCCCCCAAAACAGTACGCGCAGTGTGCCGGTGCGGATATTTGCGCCGCCTGTCCAGGCGCCCAGGGCGCCAAGTACCGCCAGAAAAATCAGGCTGACGACAAATACCACCGGAACCAACGCGTGCAACGGTGTTACCCAGATAGCGATGAGTGGCGGTGTAACGCCAAGCGTGAAGCTTAGCGACGACGCCCAGGCGGCCTGCAACGGTTTGGCGCTGACCGTATCGGAGATGCCGATTTCATCGCGCGCGTGTGCGCCTAGCGCATCATGTTCCATGAGTTGGCCGGCGACTTGGTCGGCTAATTCTGCATCCAGGCCCCGTTTGACGTAGATTGACGCCAGTTCGCGGCGTTCGCGCTCTGGATGACGATCCAATTCGCGTCGCTCGACGGCGAGGTCGGCCTTTTCGGTATCGGCTTGCGAGCTGACCGAAACATATTCTCCCGCCGCCATCGACAAAGCCCCGGCGATCCAAGCCGAGACTCCCGCGACAAGCACCCCGCCGTGCGATGCGTGCGAGGCCGCGACCCCAAGCACGAGCGCGCCAACCGACACCAACCCATCATTGGCGCCAAGTACGGCCGCGCGCAACCAGCCGGCGCGTTCTGAGCGGTGCTTTTCGTGATGAGCGTCCGTCATAAGCTATCCTCCCGAACACTGGGTTGTAAATGTAGCGCCGTCGCGCGCCGGATGCTGTCGCCGATAGCAAGATATCTTTTACACGTTGACCGGCGCGGGTCTTCCGGCGCAAGCAAGCCGTGAGACGGGCATGGTAATTCGCGGGCGTTATCTGGCAAACTTACTCTTTCGTATAAATCCAAGTCGGTTTGCTCGGCGGGGCGGACATCATTCGCATACCACCGTAGCGTGCGAGCCTATGAAATCGGAACCGCATACTTTAAATAATAGCTGCATAAATCAAGCTTAGACACGCCGGCTTGGGTCGAATGTACGGCTGGCCCGATGAAGACTAGTCGTGCATCTTAGGCGCAACCCATTCGTATTAACAACGGGCCGCGCTGCGCGCCTGTCGGTTCGAAGAATATAGAACGGCAAAAATGATTCTGTTATTGACGCCTCATGCTTGTACGTTCGGACATAACCGGCCTGCAGGGGTTGCGCTGTACCAGTCGAACGCTGACATTATTGTGGAGATTTAGATGACCACCGCCCTCTATTATTCGCCCGGAGCCTGTTCATTCGCGCCGCACGTTGTGTTGCGCGAGATCGGTTTACCCTTTGAGCTGCGAAAATTTGCTACGGCCGATCGCCGTCACCTGTCGCCGGAATATTTGGCGGTCAATCCTAAAGGGCAGATTCCCGCGCTTCTGATCGATGGCTTCGTGCTAACTGAGAACCCGGCCATCCTTGCATATCTGGGTCGTAAGTACAGCGCCGCCGGAGTCTATCCCAGTGATGCGTCCAGAGATGAGGCGCGCTGCCTCGAATTGCTGGCGTGGTCATCAAACACCGCCCACGTTGCTTACGCGCAGGTTTTACGTCCGGAGCGTTTCGCTCAGTCCTCCGAGGCTTACGATTTCGTTAAGGCTAGCGGACATAGCAATTTTCAGCGCTGTCTCAGCGAGATTGATGCGCATCTGGCGCAAAACAAGCTTGCCGTGGCTAACCGCTTTAGTGTTGTCGATCCCTACTGGCTGGTATTTTTTCGCTGGGGTGCCCGGGAAGGTTATGATATGAAGAACCAGTACCCATCCTATTGCCGATACGTCGATGCACTTTGTGAACGCCCAACGATCGCCCGGGCGTTGCAAGTAGAGGGCATAACGGTCTGGCCGTAGGGGGCTCGCGTTCGATGATCATCGCGGCTGCCGAATCGTTTAGTATGAATCGGTCGCGTCGCCGCTCTGCGGGCATGCCGGCTGTGGAAGAATGAAAATAATAATATGGATTGGCCACTACCTGGCGGACGCATACATACAATGAAATATATAAAAATCGAGCCGTTGCCACGAGAGGTGAATAACACCGAACAAGTACGCCGTTGTAATATTAAACGCATGCACGATGACGTGGTGGAAGAACAACAGGAATTGTTTTTCCAATTTCCTGCGTCAATCACTTCGCCGGAAGATGATGACTGTGACAGCTATTTGCTTGCCGTCATCATGGACGCAATGAGCGAAAACCGCGATATTGTCGTTGCCGGGATGGTATCGAGAACGCTGCTAAGTAATTTGGTGGAGTTTCAGTCGGCATGGAAAAAGTGGCTACCCGGTATATACCACTGCATAAATATAACCGTCGATACTATCAACGAGCATGCGCAAGCAAAATCCGGCGCCATTTGCGCTTATTCCGGTGGAGTTGACGCGACTTTCTCTGTTTGGCGGCATTCGCAAGCGCAGTGCGGCTATCGCACACAGGACATAAAACTGTGTTGCCTGGTGCACGGTTTCGACATCCCGTTAACGAACGAGAAAGCATTTACCAATGCCAGCGACCGGGCCCGAAAAACGTTAGCCGATCTTGATCTGAGCCTGGTGTCTATGCGCACTAACTACCGAAAAGTACTCAAGGCAAACTGGGAGCATTCTTGTGGAGCCGCTCTGGTGTCGGCACTCGGAAATTTAAAAAATATCGCCGGTACGTGCGTCATCGGCAGCAGCGAGCCTTACGACGCATTGGTCATCCCTTGGGGCTCTTCCCCAATCACGGATTATTTGCTGAGTTCCGGCGATTTTAATGTGCTTCATGATGGCGCCAGCCATAGCAGAACAGAAAAGGTAAAAGAGATCGCGCATTGGAAAATCGGCGTCGAGAATCTGCGCGTTTGCTGGGCCGGTGATCTAACCGATTACAATTGTGGCGAATGCGAAAAGTGCATGCGAACGAAAATGAATTTCCTGGTAACGGGAAATCCGATTCCAACTTGCTTCCCTGGGCCAGGGACAATTGATGGAATTTTGAAGGTGAAATTAACCAGTAATCTTATTCGCGGGGAGTGGCAACAACTATATAGGTACGCAGAAGCCAATAATAGGGTAGATCCCTGGATGCAACCGTTGCGACAATTGTTGGAAAATAAAGAACATCCCGTACTTAATTTGATATTTCCGAAGGGCAGTAGGCGTAGAAGATTAGCGGCGCGCTTAGCTGAAAAATTGGCGCGACGCTGACAGCATAACAATGGGCGCCGGTGATTGATACGGGCATGGTCAGGGAGGACCGATGGCTCATATTTGCGTTTGTCATCAACCAACACGCCGGACTAGCGCTCGATGGCGGCATCGACCGCAGTCCACTGGCCTTGTAAGCGCGTCTCGTTCGCGCATTGTCCTAGCGCGATGGGCGACGTGTAGCAAACGCGAGTTCACCGCCGCGCCGAGCGGTTTCACGCACCCCCGGCAAATGGCATTGTGCGTCACAATTGGACACAGTTGTTCTCCTCTTGCTTGCAAAAGCCAGCCTTACTCAGACGCTCGTAGTTGTCTAAATTTGCGGATAGGCCTATAAATACACTACCGCGTTCAGCGTAGGTGTTCCATTGAAAAAACCCGATATTCCAGAAGACGAGCAGGCGCGTCTAACCGCGCTCCGATCACTCGATATTCTAGATACGCCTGCAGAGGAGCGTTTTGATCGCCTGACTCGCATGGCGAAGCGCATGTTCGATGTGCCTATTGCACTTGTAAGTCTTGTTGATGACCATCGTCAATGGTTCAAGTCCCGGGTGGGGCTCGATGCGACCGAAACGCCGCGCGATATTTCCTTTTGCGGCCATACCATTCTCGGTAACGATGTATTTGTCATTCCCGATGCGATCGAGGACGAGCGCTTTGCTGATAACCCACTCGTCACCGGCGATCCGAGTATTCGTTTTTATGCGGGTTGTCCGCTTACTGCCCCCGATGGCAGCAAGCTCGGCACGTTGTGTGTCATCGATCAACAGCCAAGAACGATCGAGGATGACGATGTTGTTGCGCTTAAAGATCTCGCTGCGATGGTCGAGACGGAACTGGCCGCAGTTCATCTGGCGACATTAGACGAGCTTACTGGCATATCCAATCGGCGTGGTTTTATGTTGCTGGCACAGCAAAGCGTCCAGCTTTGCGTTCGACATAAAATACCCGCATCCTTGACCTTCTTGGATCTCGACGGATTTAAAAAAATAAACGACGAATTCGGGCATGCGGAAGGCGATAGAGTGTTGACGGTGCTCGGTGATTTGATGAGAAAGACGTTTAGAGAATCCGACGTATACGGACGCCTCGGCGGAGATGAATTTGTCGCTTTGCTGGTAAATGCGACGAAGAAATTCGCCGAAGATAGTATGCAGAGATTTCGTCAATCCTTAAAAAAGTACAACAAAAACATTAACCGTGGTTACGAAATTTCGCTTTCATACGGTGTTGTGGAAATGGATCCAGATCGCCGCCAAACGATCGAGACGCTGCTGGCGGATGCGGATTCCTTGATGTATGAGATCAAGAGCGCCAAGCGATAATGCGCGCAGTTGATGCGGCTGTCGACGGTGGGCGGAGACGCCGCAGATAGCCGCGAGTCTTATCCATGCGGAAGCAATGCCAGCAAGGCAACGCCGAGTACAATGCGATAGATCGAAAAGGCGGTGAAGCGGTGGCTGCGGATATAACCCAATAACCACTTGACGGCGATGAAGGCGACGATAGTGGAGACGACAAAGCCGATCGCCAGGTTGCCCCAGTCTACTTGCGCATGGGTGCCGCCGTGAAATTCTTTGAATAGCTCGTAGGCGCTGGCTGCATACATGGTAGGTATGCCTACCAGAAAGGCGAATTCGGTCGCTGCACTGCGGTCGTTGGTGCCGGCCAGCATGGCAATGAAGATGGTGCTTGCGGAGCGCGAGGTGCCGGGGAAAATACCCGCCACCATCTGTGCAATACCAACCAGGATGGCTACGGTCCAGGTGATTCGTGTGCTGCGTGGTCGACGTGCAGCAATCTGTTCCGCGGCGATCATCCATATGCCGCCAATAATCAAGGCCCACGCGATGCCGTTCAATTCGGTCGGCAGCTTGAAGCCCATTTTTACCGCGATCAATCCCAGCACTGCTGTTACCAGGAAGGCTGCGATCAACTTCAGCAGGTAGTCGCGTTGTTCCGGTTTGCGCCAATTGATCAGCAAGTCCCAGAGGCGGCGCCAGTAGATCACGGTCACGGCAAGAATGGCGCCGGCCTGGATGACGACGTTGAACAAGTCCGAACGGTGCCCCAGCCAGCGTTCGGCGATTAACAGATGTCCGGTGCTGGAGATGGGCAGGAACTCGGTGATGCCCTCGATGATGCCGAGCAGGGCAACGTGAATCATATCGGTCATAGGAGTGCGCTCGCAAAAAGGACGTGGGACATTCGTGTTCGAGCGGGCAATGCGCGGATGGCATCCGTTTCGGTGATCGCGGCCCAAAATGCCGAGCCGAGGTTGACGCGGTTCATATGCAACATAATTCGTGCCTGTCTAATGAAGCTTTGATTAACCCGCTGACGCGGCCTTAGCGGCGTGGAACGAGGCCGCAGAATTGCTCGTGTACCGCGCGTGTTCGTCGTATGTTCACCCCGGCCTCATCCCCTTGTTTACACGAAACAGCGTTTTTTCGAGCGTGAAGACGCGTAAAGCTTACCGTGCCGGCATGGCCTGCGTACGCGGATTTCCGGTCGATGAGCCGACATCATCTGATCCGACAACTAATGCGCTGCGGCCCTAGCGCTGCGCGCCCGCGATAGGATAAATTGAAAAGCCCGATAGTTAAACAAATATCTTCCCACGGCGTGGCGGCAAGTTTTACTATTCGTCACTCTGTGCAGCGTGATTTGCTTGTCATAGAATCTTCTTGGTTACGTACGCCGAACGATATCGCTGTGCGATCCGCTGCCTGCCCTGGGTTGGCTCGATCGATCGGATCGTGAACTGTTTATGGTGGTCCGCAATGCGCGGGCGGCGCTCGACTTGCGGTCTCCACCGCGTCGCCGGTAGTGACCGGAGCGATATGAACATGACTAGTCACCGCGACGCAAAGATCGTCGAAACCTGGGCGACAAATGCCGCGGCGTGGATATCCGCGGTACGCAATCGACAAATTGAAAGTCGTGCGCAAGTCACGGATGCGGCGATCGTCGATGTCGTGCTCAGCCGTTCGCCGTCTACGGTTTTGGACCTCGGCTGCGGTGAAGGTTGGCTTGCGCGTAAGCTGTCATCGTTCGGATGCGAGGTGATCGGTACGGATACCGTCTCAGCGTTCGTCGATACTGCGCGCAGCGCCGGCGCCGGGGCGTTTTACCAATTGTCCTACGACGATATCGTGGCCGGAAAACTCGCGGTTACGGCAGACGCGGTGGTGATCAATTTTGCCTTGTTCGGCCACGAATCGTCCGAGCAATTGATACGCGCTATACCGGCATTGCTCAATGCACGAGGTGTATTGGTGGTGCAAACCCTGCACCCGCTCGTCGCCTGCGGCCATCGCCCGTACCGTGACGGTTGGCGCGAAGGTTCCTGGACCGGGTTCAGCGCCGAATTCCGTGATCCGGCGCCCTGGTATTTTAGGACGTTGGAAAGCTGGATCAATTTGTTCACAACGGCCGGATTCACGCTACTGGAGATGCGCGAGCCGGTCTATCCGATGACTCAACAACCGGCCTCAGTCATCTTCGTCGCCGGCGTTATGCGCTAACCCCATGCCCGACGCGGGCGTCGCAAACGCGGTACACCGAGGTGTTTCGTCAACACCGCCGTAGCCGGCGCGGATGCGGAGGAAAAATATCGGATGGTTTATTGGGCCGATGACGTGTGCCCTGGATTATGAGCAATCAATATGTCACTGGCACAGTGTTGTCGATCGGCAATGGCGCTACCATGCGCAACGCCATTGTCATTCCTGCACGGGCTAATTTTCCGAGCAAAAGGGCGAGCGACGATGCACCGATTTCGATAATTCACGCATAGAATAGCCGGCGTGCCCCCAGCATGACTGCCGAAATGTTAAATAATATTGCCGGCGATAGACGCCGCAACCACGCAAAACCATGTCCCGGACTATACTTATCGTTACGGTATTGGTGACTGAGCCGCGATGCCGATATCCTCGGCAACGACGCCTAACCGATGGCGCGGACAGTCGCTGGCCGGCCCGACTGACCCTCCAGGCCCCGATCGGCGCCCGCCCGCGTTGGTGACCTGAATGTGGGTGCGCGGTGGTGCAAAACACCATGCCGGGTAGCAGCAGGTAGAGCCTGACTTGCGCGGGTTTCTCCCTTAAATCAGTTGGTTGCAACGCGGTGGGGCAAGACATCCGAACGACTCGCTTTGCTCTCGGCTGCTTCGTTCACATCAACGCAAAGCGCAACTATCGCCCGATACCGCCACCAGCCTGCGCAACCAATGACAGCGACATTGGCGCCAAGCTGAAGGGGCCCGTGACAAACGGTTTCGGTATCAGGCCGGTGCTACCGGGCGGTATGGAAACGCTCGACCGTCGTCCGACCGGCTAGCGGGGTTCGCCATCCGTACGTCGGTACGCATCTGTACACTTTGTGCCGATTCAGTATCATTTGTATGGCGTTGAAAATGCCGATGCTGCAACGGACTAGGGTGCGCTTAATGGATGCCGAAATGCCGAATTGGATTGGTGCTGAAGGCACTTCCCGTCCTGTGGAGCTCAGCTTGCTTTCGGACGCCGTATTTATCCTGGCGTCAAACGGGCGGATTCTGGCCGCGAATTTGTCCGCCGTGCACCAATATGGGTACCGTAGCGATGAATTGCGGCAGTTGAATGTCGGCGAATTAGTCTCCCCCGAACTGCGCTCGGCGCACTTGTCCTATATCGCAACGTCGTTAGAACACGAGACTCGCTTCGAATCGGTGCACGTCGATCGAGACGGCGTCGAGTTCAACGTCGAGGTTGTGTTAAATCCGATCGATTTTGCCGGTGAGTGTGCCGTCATGGCAAGCGTGACGGAAATCGATCCGCATACCCGACGAGCAAGCCATCCCGGCGATCAGTACAGCGTTCTAGAACGGATTTTAGATACTGAGCCGTGTACCGTATATATTTTCGATTTAGTGGAGCGAAGAAACGTATACGTTAATCAATACTGGCTGGACAATTTCGGTTACACTTTGAAGGAAACGCAGTCGCGCGAACTTAACGCTTTAGATATGTTTCACCCTGAGGACTTGTCAGGAGTGGCTGCGCACCACGATGCTTGGCTGGGCACCTCGGAAAAGGAAGCGCGCTCCATCAGTTATCGGCTTCGAGATAAAAGCGGTAATTGGCACTGGATGATCAGCCGCGAGGTGCCGTATAAATTAAACGGCGATGGCAAGGTATGCCAGATTATCGGTGTCGCTTATGACGTAAGTGATCGCGCCGAAGCGGATGCATTATTGCGCGGTCAAAATCGTTTGCTGGAACTGATCACCGACGGAACACCATTGGCGGATGTCCTGACCGCTCTGATTGCCTTTATAGAGGCTCAATCAACCGGAATGCTTGGTTCGATACTGTTGCTCGATCCGGACGGGGTGCATGTTCGGCACGGTGCGGCGCCGAGCCTGCCGGCGGAATTTATCGCCGCGGTCGATGGCCAGCCAATCGGGCCAATGGCGGGCTCGTGCGGAACCGCGGCCTATCGTAAGGAGCCCGTCTTTGTCGCCGATGTCGCGCTTGACCCGCTATGGTCGCAATATAAGCATGTGGCATTGAAACATGGCTTACGTGCCAGTTGGTCTACACCAATTTTCGATGCACAACAACGGGTGCTTGGGACGTTCGCTATGTACTACCGGCGTCCCGGGTTGCCTCAGCCGGAACACCGGAAACTCATCGATACGACGACACACATTGCTTCTCTTGCGATCCGACATCATGCCGCCGAAGAGGCGCTACGCGCGCGCGAGACTCAACTATCACTGGTTTATGACAATGTCTACGACATCGTTTTTGTTCTTGGAATTGAACCCAACGATCAATTTCGCTTTTTATCAGTCAACAAACAGTTCTCCGCGGCGACCGGGCTACCGGATAAATCGATCATCGGGAAACTCGTAGATGACGTTATTCCCGAGCCGTCGCGTAGCCTGGTTCGCGACAAATATCGCGAAGCGATTCGAACCCGTAAAGTTGTATGCTGGGAAGAAACTACGAGCTATCCAGCCGGTGAAAAAACCGGTGACGTCAGTATAGCGCCGATATTTGATGACGACGGTAGTTGTATCCAGCTTATCGGAACCGTACACGATATTACGGCACGGAAACGCGATGAGGCGAAGATTCAACGGTTAAATCAACTGCACGCAACGCTTAGTCAATGTAATCAAACCATCGTCCACTGCGGCAGTGAAGACGAGCTGATGCGCGAAGTTTGTCGCATCGCGGTCGAATTTGGCGGCATGAAAATGGCGTGGATCGGGTTTGTCGATGACGATGGACTGATGATCAACCCGGTTGCCGCATACGGGGAGGGCATCGACTACTTACACGGAGTGACGATATCGACCAATGCCAATAGCCCGATTGGACGGGGTCCAGCCGGCACATCGGTGCGCGAAAACAGACCGTTTTGGTGCGCGGATTATCAGCACGATGACGCCACCGCGTTTTGGCGCGAGCAAAGCAGGACGGTCGGCTGGCGGGCGTCGGCATCGTTGCCGCTACGGCGAAAAGGCGAGCCCATCGGCACGTTATGTTTATACACCGACATCGTCAATCCGTTTGATGATTCGACCCAAGATCTGTTGATCAAGATTGCAACGGATATTAGTTTCGCGCTGGATCGATTTTCGACTGCGGCCGAACGCAAGCGGGAACAAATGCAGTTGCGGCGGCTATCGCAAATCGTGGAGCGCAGCGCCAACGTTATTGTGGTTACGGATCTTGAGGGGCGGATCGAGTATGTGAATCCTGCTTTCGTCGAAACCACAGGTTACGGCATCGACGAGGTGCTTGGGAAAAACCCCAGGTTACTACAATCGGGTAAGACACCGGACTCTGTATACCTTGAAATGTGGTCCCAACTGACGCGCGGAGACAGCTGGCAGGGCGAGTTTATTAATAAGCGAAAAGATGGAACGGAGTACATCGAGTCTGTGCATATTTCGCCGATGCGCCAAGTCGGCGATAAAGTGACTCACTACCTAAGTATAAAGGAAGATATAACGGAACGTAGAAACACGGAAGAGCAAGTTAAATATCTGGTTAATTACGATAGTCTGACCGGGCTGCCAAATCGCGCGCAGTTGAGTACCCACCTAAATTATGCGCTGAGCTTGACCAAGCGCAGCAGCGGCTCGCTGGTGCTTATGTTTCTTGACCTTGACCGCTTTAAGGATATCAACGATACGCTGGGACACAGTGTCGGCGACGCCGTACTCATCGAGGTCGCGACGCGGCTGCGCGGCGCCGTGCGTGAGGAAGATGCGGTGTCGCGATTGGGCGGAGACGAGTTTATTTTGATGTTACCCGGCACCGACGCCGCCGGTGCCGCCAAGGTCGCTGAAAAGATACTGATTGTCATCGCTGAACCGTTTCGGGTTGACCAGCATGATCTGATCGTCACCGCATCTATCGGCATTGCCCTATATCCCAACGACGGAGACGACCTCGAGGCGCTGTCCAAGAGCGCCGATACCGCGATGTATCGGGCAAAGCATGAAGGCCGGGATAAATATTGTTTTTTTACCGAAGAAATGCACATGCGTTCGGTGCGCAATATGGCGTTGCTGAACGCGTTGCGTCACGCGCTTGAAAGAGATCAGTTCGAACTACACTATCAGCCACAATTGGCGAACGGGCACATCGTTGGAGCCGAGGCTCTACTGCGTTGGGATAGCTCCGAATTGGGCGCGGTATCGCCGGCTGAGTTTATTCCGATCGCCGAGGAATGCGGACTGATCATCCCGATCGGCGAATGGGTGCTACGCACGGCGATGCACCAACTAAAACGATGGATGGACGACGGCCTGGCGCCGTTGGTTATTGCGGTCAATCTGTCGGTAGTGCAATTTCGTCACCCGAGTCTATCGGACTTGGTGGCGCGCGTTCTAAACGAAGTGCAATTGCCGGCCGAGCTGCTTGAGCTGGAGTTGACCGAGGGCGTTGCCATGCAACAACCGGAAAGCGCGATCGCCGTGATGGATAAATTGCATGAGCGCGGCGTGAGATTATCACTCGATGATTTTGGAACTGGATATTCGTCTTTAAATTATTTAAAGAAATTCAAAGTGTACAAGTTGAAGATCGATCAGTCGTTCGTTCGAGATATCAGCACCGATCCTGAAGATAGAGCGATCGTCGCGGCGATTGTCAGTATGGCAAAGAGTCTTGGGCTGACAACCATTGCGGAAGGTGTTGAAACTGCGGAACAGTTGGATTTCCTGCGCAGTCAAGGTTGCGACGAAATGCAGGGCTACTATTTTAGCCGGCCGTTGCCGGTGGCCGATTTTGAATCCTTTGTCTCGAGTTACGTGCCCGCCTAGGCCGGACAGCACAGATAGGCGCTCGGCCCCACGTGATACGTGCCGCAAAGGCGCTGCTGTGGCTGGTGCCGGATCGACGTATCGAGCGCGTTACGGCCGGCGCCTGAGCCGCCGTCTCGTCGGCGGCCGACGCCAGGGAACACCATAGGGAAACGGCTAGCGCGGATTACGGCGAAGATCTAAGCTTGCAGGATCCTCTGCACACCGTCGTGTGTCTGTCACAACCACCATGAGTGCCATCGGTTCGGGTATCGGAGCGACCAATATGGGCAAAGATAGCGTCTTTATTTCCGCAGCGTTCCTTTACGTTGCGTCATTATGCATCGAGTTATTATTCAGCGGGCGCAAGCATGCGTGCTAGCGCAAACGATGTCGGGCGTGTGCAAAGCCGCGCGGAAGAAATGGCGAATGCGATCAGCCACGGCGTTGCATTGCTGGGTTCGATCGCTGCAATTCCGATTCTCATTGTGGGTGCAGTACGCGATGGTGGTGCGGCGGCGGTAGTGGGCGCGAGTATTTTTGGTGTATCTTTGTTGCTGCTGTATTCCGCGTCGACGATTTATCATGCGCTGTCGGCTGGTAAGGCCAAACGTATTTTTTTGATTCTAGACCACAGCGCCATTTACTTCCTGATTGCCGGTACCTATACGCCGTTCGCACTTGGTGTTTTATACGGCTCTTGGGGCTGGAGCCTGTTCGGCGTCATCTGGGCCTTGGCATTGGCCGGCGTGCTATTTAAAGCGCTTTTAGGCGTGCGCTACAAACGGCTATCGACGCTTTTATATGTACTGATGGGGTGGTTGGTGGTTGTGGCGGTGCAACCGCTGATGGCGTCGATGTCCGTGGCCGGCTTGCTTTGGCTGCTCGCCGGCGGCGTGTTTTATACCGCGGGTGTGGTATTTTTCGCCATCGACGGCCGTATACGGTACGCGCACTTCGTCTGGCATCTGTTTGTGATTGCCGGTTCACTTTGTCACTGCGTAGCGGTGTTTTGGTACTCGACTTAACCCGGTCAGACGGCGTATTTACGCCCGTTTGCGACCGAGCGTCCAAGTTGATTGAGTGGGACGGGTTGAACGGGTTGAATGATAAATAACAGCCATCTTTTTCTATATATATGATCGATATATAAACCATGAATACCCCGGGCCGGGGGCTGCCGCGCAAGCCGGGGAACCGGAAGCGCCGCGCGGCCGATCAGATGAATGACGTGCCGCTAGCGATGTCGTCGGTTTAAACCAGGCTTCGATCGATGAGCGCGAGACGATATCCAGGCTAGTATTTGAGGATAGCAATCTGCCAGGAGGCCGCGGATGAGTAGTCTAACGGAAAAGCAGCGCGCGCTGTGCCAAGAGCACGACTTCGATTTTTCTTCGTTGTCGGCATTATTCCTCAATTGTACCCTGAAGCCATCCGGTACGCTGTCGCATACTGAGGCATTGATGGACGTACCCAAGGCCATCATGGACGCTAACGGCATCGCCACCGAGCTATTACGGCCCGTGGACTTTACCTTGCCGCCCGGCGTGTATCCCGATATGACCGAACACGGCTTCGAGCGCGACGACTGGCCCTCGTTATGCAGCAAGGTCATGAGCGCCGATATACTCGTCATTGGCACACCGATTTGGCTTGGCGAGGAAAGTTCGGTATGTCGTCGCCTGATCGAGCGGCTGTATGGTGAATCGGGCAAGCTCAACGACGCCGGCCAATCGATCTATTACGGCCGGGCCGGCGGTTGTATCGTCACCGGTAACGAAGATGGCGTGAAGCACTGCGCCATGACCGTTTTATATGCACTTCAGCATATCGGCTATACCATTCCGCCGCAGGCCGATGCCGGTTGGATCGGCGAAGCCGGCCCCGGCGCTTCATACGCCGACGCGGATTCGGGCGGCCCCAGCAACGATTTTACGCAGCGCAACGCGACCTTTATGGCGTGGAACTTGATGCACATGGCGCGCGTGCTGCACCAACTCGGCGGCATACCGGCGCATGGAAATCAACGCGATGCGTGGAAAGCCGGCTGTCGCTTCGACCACCCCAATCCCGACTACCGTTAAGGCGGCGCGCCCGGCGGCGGTGGCAGCCGCGGCGCTGGTACAACTTCGTGACCTAAAACCATTTATGCAACGTTGTTTTCGCGGGCGATGGCACGCATACTGCGTTGAACCGATCGAGCCGGCTTGATCACTCTGAAATGTGTGCTCGGTCGATTGTTTCGAATTGATCGTTTGAGTTGGCACGCAACCCGGCCCGTTCCCGTTTAGTGACGCCAGCGGCAATGCGTGCTTCGAGGCATCAGATCCGACCGAACTCATATAATTAAGGAGGGGACCATGACGCAGCAGCCCGACCCAGGTCATATTTTACAGACTGCCACGGCATTTTGGCCGTCCAAGGTTTTGCTCACCGCCGTTCAACTGGATTTGTTTTCCGTACTGGGCGAGCGCGCCATGACCGCCTCGAAGCTTGGCGAGGTATTGGGACTGCATGCGCGCGGTACGTATGATTTTTTGGATGCGCTGGTGGCGCTAAAATTTTTGCAGCGTGACGGTGACGGTGCCGAAGGGAAATATAAAAACACCGCCGAGACCGCGGCTTTCCTCGATCGGCACAGCCCAACCTACATCGGCGGCTTGGCAAAGATGCTCAACTCGCGCCTGTTCGGCTTTTGGAACGACCTCGGTACAGCGTTAAAAACCGGTCAGCCACAGAACGAAATCAAGCATAACGGCAAACCGCTGTTTAGCGAGCTGTACGCCAACCCTGACCGACTGGTCGAATTTCTTGAGGCGATGACGGGTTTTCAGGCAGCCAATTTCGCCCAACTTGCGGCGAAATTTGATTTTTCCGGGTATAAGACCGTCAGTGACATTGGTGGCGCATTAGCGCTCTTGTCCCGCATCGTCGGCGCTCGTCACGAGCATTTAACCTTCACCAGTTTCGATTTACCGCCGGTCGCGCCGCATGCGCAAGCCCGTATCGATGCCGACGGTATGAGCAAGCGCATCCAGGTCGTCGAGGGCGATTTTTTTACCGACCCGTTTCCCAAAGCCGATGTAATCACCATGGGCAACATTCTTCACGATTGGAATTTGGAGCGGAAGAAGTTATTGATCAAAAAGGCCTACGACGCCCTGCCCGACGGGGGCGCGTTGATCGCTATTGAAAATGTGATTGACGATGCGCGCCGGGAAAACGCCTTTGGCCTGATGATGTCGCTAAACATGTTGATTGAGTTCGGCGACGCATTTGACTATACCGGACAAGATTTTCGCGATTGGTGTGGCGAGATTGGATTCCGGCGCTTTGATATGCTGACACTTGCCGGACCGACCAGTGCCGCCGTCGCGTATAAATAGCATCGACTGATGCGCCCCAGGTCGCAACGGTTATCGTCATGCGACTGTGGCGGGTAAGGTCAGGCCCGGGTTATGTCCCGCGGACGTCAACCGATATGGAGACAGACGAATGAAGGCGGTGTGGTGCGGCGTTGTGATCGCGCAAAGCGATGACACCGTGGTCGTCGAGGGAAATCACTACTTTCTTCCAAGCGATGTTAAAATGGAATATTTGGCGCCGAGTAGCAGCCGTTCCACCTGCCCATGGAAGGGCATCGCGAGCTACTACTCGATTACGGTTGGCGCACATGTGAATGAAGATGCGGCGTGGTATTACCCACGCACCAAGTCGGCGGCTGATCACATTCGCGGCCGGATCGCGTTCTGGCGCGGCGTCGAAATCCAGCCTTAGCGATTCGCATGAGCGCGCTCCGCGGGATTTGATCCGCCCTGCTACCAGGCTCACTTAGCATTCGGCTTACGGAAAATTTTCGCTGCCGCCGGCTTGGCAACCGTCACCTATTCCGGCGATCGGCGGTGGTACTTTAAACTTCGCTATAGGTTTATTAGCGTATACATTCGTATCTATATAAGAATCAGGGGCGCGCACTCATGACCACAGCCATACCGACGATAAACGCCGAACAGTTGAAAGCTATGCTAGAGGATGGTGCCGAATTGGCGTTGATCGATGTGCGCGAGCAAGACCCGTTTTCACGCGAGCATCTGTTGTTTGCTTGTTGTATCCCGCTGAGTCGCATGGAGTTGATCATTGACGATCTGGTGCCGCGGCGCAGCGTCCGCACGCTGGTGATGGATGGCGGCGACGCCAACGAGGATCGCGCCGCGCGCGCGGCAGAGCGCTTGGCCGCACTCGGTTATAGCGATTTGGCGATATTGCAAGGCGGTTTAGATGCCTGGCGTAAGGCCGGTTTCGAGGTATTCTCCGGCGTCAACGTGCCCAGTAAGGCATTTGGCGAGATCGTAGAACAGACTTGCCACACGCCGCACATCACACCCGAAGCACTCAAGGCGCGTCTCGATAGCGGTGAGAAGCTGGTTATATTGGACGCGCGCCCGCAATCCGAGTATCGGCGCATGAATATACCGGGTGGCATCGACACGCCCGGCGCCGAGTTGGTGTATCGGGTGCGCGACCTGGTGCCCGACGCCAACACCCCGGTCATTGTCAACTGCGCCGGGCGTACGCGCAGCATCATCGGCACGCAATCCCTGATCAACGCCGGCCTACCCAATCCGGTGGCGGCACTCAAAGGTGGCACCATGGGTTGGCGCCTGGCCGGGTTTGAACTCGAGCACGACCAGCAGCGTTTCGCCGCTGCACCGTCGCCCGACGCGGTAGCTTGGGCGCGACGTGCCGCTCAGCGCGTTGGCGAGCGCGCCGGGGTGCGGCGCATCGACGCCGAAAAATTACAGTCATGGCGCGAAAGTGATGCGCGCAGCTTGTTCATATTCGACGTACGTAGTCCGGAAGAGTTCGACAGCGGGCATCTCGCCGACGCGCGCTCGGCCCCGGGCGGGCAGCTCATTCAGGCCACCGACGAGTACGTCGGTATACGTAATTGCCGTATCGTGCTGGTCGACGATACCGAGGTGCGAGCTACGATGACCGCATCGTGGCTACTGCAACTGGGTTGGCCGGAAGTATATGTGTTAGCCGGCGGCCTCGATGACCTTCCGTTGGTGAACGGCAAGCGTGCGACTCGAGTGCCCGGTCTTTGCGCCGACTTGGCCTTTATCACACCAGAACAACTACAGGCGCGTCTGCGCGATGGCGCCACTGCGGTAGTGGATTTGGCCTCGAGTGTCTCGCATCGCGCCGGCCACGTACCGGGTGCGTGGTGGACGGTTCGCGCGCGCTTGGCGCAGGCACTACCGGCGTTGGCGTCGTTTTCACTGGTGGTACTGACCTGCGAGGATGGGATTTTAGCCCAGCTTGCGGCTCCGGAACTCAGCGCTTTGCGTCCGGATTTGGACGTCAAAGTGATTTCCGGCGGCAATCAGGCGTGGCAAGACGCCGGCCTGGGGCTCGAAACCGGCATGACGAAAGTGATTGGTGAAATCGACGATGTTTGGTACAAGCCCTACGAACACCCCGAGGCCGATCCGCAAGCCATGCAGGGTTACCTGACCTGGGAGGTCGATCTGGTGCCGCAAATTTATCGCGACGGAGTCGCGCGCTTCCGGCCGCTGGCGTCAGAGGGTTAGTCCCGCCGTCGCTCGGTTTAGTCGTTTTTGCTGGTCTTGATACCGCGCCAAGCCGGTATCGAGACGCGGTAAACGAAGCCATCCTGACTGCCGACGTAGATGTCCTGGTTGATGATGACCGGTCCACCGGGCGCAAGCGCGACGGTTTTCGCGGCGTTTTTGGAGCCACCCAGTTTCAGTTTGCCGATCTCGCGGCCATCGGCGCGCCGCAGCATTTCACCGCTTTCGGCTTCGACCGCATGCAAGAAGCCATTGGTGTCGCCAAAATAGACCACGCCATCCTTGACCGCCGGCGCGCCTTTGATCTTGGCGCCGACCGGAAACTCCCATAGACGCTTGCCACTATCGACGGCGTAGGCAAACAGCGAGTGCGTATATGGGCTGCCGACGTAGACGCGGCCGTGCGCGATCGTCGGATTGCCGGAGGTGTTGTCATCCTGCACTGCGCCGGCGCCGAGCAGCCGTTTCCAGCGCAGTTTTCCGGTTTGCCCGTCGAAGGCGTAAATGAATTGCAAGTAGCCGCGCGCATGCGGATAGCGTTTCCGGTCCTCCGGTTTGGCTGCGCTGCGCGCCTGCATGCCGGTGATGATGACCGTGCCGTCGGGCGCCACCGCCGGCGGGACGTCGGTGAAGGTGAGATTAGCATGGTAGGTCCAGCGGATTTTTCGTTGGCGGAGGTCGACACCGACCACGGAGTTCATTGCGCCAACGTAAAGCATGCCATCCTGCACGCTGGGCGAAGACATGCTGACCCAGCCCGGCAATTTAAGTTGCCAACGTACGTGCCCGTCGCTCGGGTCGAGTGCGATCAGCGCTGCGCCGCCGGTGGCGATGTAAAGACTACCCTGCCAATAGGCCGGCGTCGGCATCACCTCGCCGACGGTGCGGTGGTTCCATATCGTCTTTCCCGTGTTCGGGTCGACGGCCAGCACGCCGCTTTCGCCGGTGCCCCGCACGGTCGCGCTCTCGAATACGCGATTGCCGTAGCCGACATAAATGCGGCCGTTGACAAACGCCATATCCGAATGGATCCAGTTCGGCGCGTGACGGAACCATGGATTATCATCATGCCACAGCGGCTTGGTCGTGTTCGCGTCAAACGCGAACATGCCGCCGGTCAAATGATTGCCGATGAACAAGCGGTCTCCGATAATCACCGGATTGGCCCGTACCTGGTCTCCGGTTCGATAGAATGCAGACGGTAACGGTTTTCCGCCGTCATCAAATACGGCATTGTGTGATGGGTGCATGCGGTATTGGCGCCATTCGGTCGGGCCACCGGCATAAACCAGCGTACTTGCGGTGAGCGCCACGAGCATGCTCGCAAGGGCAAGAGGTGTCATATACGTCTCCTTCAGGATGCCTGCCCCGAGTCGCAATGGTCCGCTGGTAGGCGGCGCTCGCTGTTGCGGGAGGCCATTTTTGCTTACCGTCGCGCCCTCGGTTGCGGTCAACGCGCCTAGGCAAGTGTGCTGGCGGCGTGCTGCGAGCGACGACCACGGTGTTGGATATTGCCAGAAGTATAGTTCGCCAAAAGACAACTAAACCGTATGCGCGCTATGGTTAGGGCGTTATCGGGGCGGCTTGGTTGGTCGCGCTTGACGTTCTACGATTGTGTCCGCACCGGCGCGCGTTGTACTCGTTGCGTCGCTTGAAGCGCGCGAGCTTGGCGCATCGGCGCGAGGTCGGGTCGTCCGCGCGCTTGTGTTTACATCTACCATGGGGAATCGCGACCATGCTCTTGTACGACATCGAACGCTCCGGAAATTGCTACAAGATCCGGCTGTTCTTATCCATACTCGGGATCGACTATCAAAAACACCGGGTTGACCTGCGCGCCGGCGAGCTGAACAGCGCTGAGTTTCGAGCCTTGAATCCTAACGGCTTCGTTCCGGTTCTGACCGATGGCGATCTGGTAATGTATGACTCCGCCGCGATACTGACCTATCTGGCCCGGCGTTATGCGGCCGATAGTTGGTTGCCGCTGGAGCCCATCGCGTTGGCGAAGACGGTACGCTGGCTCGCCTTTGAGCAAAACGAAGGCCGCTATGGATTGGCGCGATCGCGCGCCATCGTGCTCAACAACCCAACCCCGTTTGCGCAATCCGGAAATTTGCACGAGTGCCAGGCGATTGGGAAAACGGCGCTGGCGACATTGGACACGCAGCTGCGTGCCAACAAATGGCTAGCCGAAACCGATCAGCCTACGATCGCCGATATCGCTTGTTATGCCTACGCGGCGCTGAGTGCCGAGGGTGGTTTTGTACTGCAGGACTATTCCGCGCTTGGCCGGTGGCTTACCGATGTCCGCGCGCTTCCCGGTTACGCACCACTGCCGGGCGCGGCCGGCGGCTAGTTGCACCGCGGGTTAACGACCGCGCAATTGCGGCTGATCGATATAGCGCGCGTCCTTGGGCGACAGCGGCGTCGGATTGATATATTGATAGCCCATGTACTCGTGATAAGCGATGTCGGCGAATCCCGACGGTACCAGGGTGATAAACCCGTAGATGTCTTTTGGCTGAAAGCCGGCCGACTTCATCGCGTTACTGCACATATGTAATGCCACGCCGCTACGCGCCAAGCGCGCCATCTTTTTTACGATCGATTTATATTTGTCGTAATTCTCCTTGGCGAACGCGCGTAACTCGGGACCATGAAACACCACTACCACTTTTCCGCGAGTCACCTTTCGGGTGTCCTGTATAAAATCATAGAGGAGATTCAATTTCTGCGGATCGTTATAGCTGACATCGAACACTGTATTGAGCGGTGGCATATTCGGGTGTTCGACGCGCGCGGTTCCGTAACGTGTCGCGTCATTGGCGGGACTGGCCTGTGTAGGCGCTAAACAAACGAGTAACAGCGCCATAAAATAGAATCTGTAACGATTCATGATGTGCCCTTCACTACCACTAGTTAGCGTGTGACTAGAGTCGGCTCATCCAGGCACGCAACTGCTGTTCCTGACGCTCAAGCTCAAACGCATTGATCAGGCCGCGCTGGAAGGCGATGGCGACCGCACGTGCGCGATTATTGATCATTTCGACCTCGCTATCCTTGGTGGTCACTTGACCATCATCCGCGCCGAGCTTTCCGTATAGCGATCGTAAACGATTCTGTACGCCACGCCGCGAGAGGTAACGACGCATGGCGATGGCGTTGTCGGTAAGGCCCAGTGCAATGTCGATGAGTACCTCGTATTCGGCGTCCGTGATGGCAAAACCGCTGCGCCCGGTGCGCGCCTGCACCGGGCGAACCTGCGGATCAATCCAGCATTGACACTCACGAAAAACAGCGTGCGCCGCCTTCGACAGGACGTCCGCGGAATTGGTCTTGAGGACGTAGCCATAGACCGTTTGCGCCGGTACCAGATTCGCGATTGCGCGTACGTATACCTCGTCGTTGAACTGCGACCAGAACAGTAAGCGCGCGTCGGGCTTATGCGTCCACAGATTACGGGCAAGCTCAACGCCATTGATGCCCGGCATTTGGATGTCGGTGACCAGGAAGGGTTCCGCGCTAGTGCATGCCGCGAGCGCCTGCGGGGCGTCTGGCGCCAACACGACCGAATAGTCCGCCAAACACTCGGCCAAAAAGTGGCGATCGCGCGCATTATCATCGACCACGATCAGCGTGAGCTTGTCGGACATAAGGTGCTCCAAGATACCTGTGCCGGCGCGGCCTCGGCGATCGGCAGGCGAATTTCCACGCACGTCCCCGATGCAAAGCGTGATGCGCTCCAGCCGACTTTAGCGCCGATGGTTTTGGCGCGCTCACGAATATTGATCAGGCCGTGGCCATGGACCCCGGCCTCGGTTTTACCTTGCATGCCGATACCATTGTCATCAAGCCGGGCGATCAGTGTGTTACCGCTCGTATGCACCGATATTTCGAACTGCGTGCATTGGGCGTGCCGCAAGACATTGTGAACCGCCTCGATCAACATCCGGAATACGTTGACGCGTTGGGTTTGTGCCAGGTGTCCTTCCGCTATCGGATCGAACTGCAGCGTGTAATGTGGGCTATGCGCGCCCTTTACGTGGTACTCGAGGAATGAACGTAATGCCGCTTCAAGACCAAGAATATCTAACGCTTGTGGGTGCAGGTCTTCGATGACTTGTCGAATGCTGTGTATAGCTTCGCCGATGCCGGTTTTTAACTCGGCTATTTGATTACCAGTCGCGATGCTGTCGGCAGCATAGTCGAGATGTTCCAATCTCTCAGTTTTACGCAATAATGCCGTAAGATCAGCCAACACTTGGTCGTGCATGTCCATCGCGATTCTACGCCGTTCGTCCTCTGCACCTTGTATGACTTTCTCAACCGAGACTACATGTATGAGCCGTTGCGTCATGCGGCTGAGACATTGCGCCAGTTGGTCCAATTCATCGCGAATATCGCTGGGCGGCGGGGCGGCGACGAGTTCGCCGTCACAGATCGAACGCGCATGTGCGGCCAGTGCGCGCATGCGTTTTTTGATGGACCGAAGGCTCCAGCCCGATAACAACAGCGCTGTCACAACGCACGCAATGAGCGTCGATAGTGATACCGTCAGCACGTCCGACAGGATAGTGGTCAGGTTGCGGTAATAGCCGGCGTAGGCGCGGCGTTTTTCGCTCCATGCTGCATTGTAGAGCGCCTCGATTTGCGGCAATAGCGGCGCGAGAAGCGCTTTTACCGACGCCGGGTCCATCGGGTGTGTACCGCTTAGCGGTACGCGTGTTGCTTCAAGCTCATGGCGGGTAGCGGCGGGCAAGCGGTACAGCACTTCCGGATAAAGCGCGTTGCCGGTAAAGACTTCCGCCTGCTCGGCGAAACTGGTTCGCAGCTGTTCGGGCTTAGCACGGCTAGCGGAGGTCATGTCATTTGCTATGTCGACTATACGACGCCCGGCGTCAAGCGCCAGGTGGAGTCGGTCGGTGATCCGTATCCACTGCCGCACCACTTCGTTTTCGTGCCGGATAATGGCCAACTGATAAAACGCGAAACCGATCAGTGCACTCAGCATGACGATGATAAGTGCGGGCGCGAGCGCAAACTGGTAGCTGAACGGCAGCTTGCGCATTACTCGTCTCCTGGTTAGTGGCCGCGGCTTTGATATCGAATCATAACGCTAATCATGCGCGAAATACTGTGCTTATGCACAGCGAGCCCTTGGTATAGCTCATGCAGGGTGTGCGCGCTCGCACCTTCCGCTGGCCGGCGCATTAGCAAATAGTTACTGGTACGACGAGGCCAGGCACGTCGGCAAGTCCTCGTCCATACCTGCACTTGAGATATATGGAGGATACGCAATGAACCAATTATCACGTCGTTTATTCGCAGTGTTTGCGCTGTTGGCCTTACCGTTGTTCGGTATCCAAACGGCGCAGGCGTCCGGCGCCGCGCCGGATGCCAGCGCGTCGCTTAAGCAAAAAGTTGTCATCCAAGTCAGTGACAACAACCCCAAGAAATGGAATTTGGCATTGAACAATGCGCAGAACGTGCAAAAGGAGATTGGCAAGGCCAATATCGATATTGAGATCGTCGCCTATGGCCCCGGGCTGCCGATGCTGAAGTTCGACTCGCCGGTGGGCGGGCGTGTGCAGGATGCCGTCGCGCACGGCATCAAGGTGGTGGCGTGCGAGAACACCATGCGCAAAACTCACCTAAGCAAGCAGGACATGTTGCCGAACCTGGCCTATACGCGTTCGGGTGTGGTCGAGTTAATGAATAAGCAGACGCAGGGCTATGCCTATATTCGACCCTGACGTCTTAAGCCGTGTTTTGGCCCTATGCCGATACCGCCTTTGATGAGGCCGCCGGAGCGAGAAACCGGGCGCGCGATACGCCAACTCGCTCCGGCGGCCAGCATAGGCTGGGCCGATGTGGTCGGCTGCGCGATGCGCAAATACACAGTGTTAATGTGGTCGTATCCCCCTGTTTGGCCGGCTCACGTCTGATTATGCTGATGTCGGGTGGAATATTCGCGCCTCGCGGCGTCGGCCAGGCGAGTAGAGGGGGTATTTATGCGCATACGCCAAGCGATGTATGGCGCCGGAGTGATGATGTTGACCATGGTGGCGGTTACGGTTAGCGCCAAGGAAGTCACCATCAAGCACCGCGGTATTACGCTCGACGCCAATCTCGAACTCGCTGGCGGCAAAACGATTGCCGACGACACCATCTTGATTACGCACGGCGCGTTGGCTTACCGCGGCATGGAGTTGATCGCTCGCCTCCAGCACCTCCTGAAACAGCGCGGCTACAACACTTTGGCCATCAATCTGAGTTTAGGCATCAGCGACCGCCACGGCATGTATGATTGCAAGATACCGAATCGGCATCTGCAGAGCGACGCGGTCGGCGAAATTGCCGCTTGGGTATCCTGGTTGCAGCGCCACGGCACGCGGCGAATCGTGGTGCTGGGTCATTCCCGTGGCGGCTTGCAGACCGCCTTGTATGCGTCTCAGGAACGCAATCCGGCGGTCAAGGCCGTCGTGTTGATGGCGCCGGCGACGCGCGATAACGGTTACATCGGCTACCAAAAGCGTTATGGCCACTCGCCTGCGCCGCTGCTCGAGCGCGCCGAAAAACTGCTTAAAAGCGGTCACGGCGATGAATTGTTACACCACATCGGTTTTCTTTCCTGTCGCGACACGTCGGCTAGCGCCGCGTCGTTTGTCTCCTACTATGGCCATGACCCACGCCTCGATACGCCGGCGCTGATACCCTCGATTCGCTTGCCGATCCTGGTCCTCGTCGGTAGCGAAGACCAGGTCGTGGTCGGCCTGGACAAAAAGCTGGCGCCGTTGGTTGACGGTCGTCGCGTACAGATGAAAATAATCGACCCGGCCGGTCATATGTTTCGCGACCTCAACGCCGACGACGCGGCGGACGCCATCGAGCAATTTTTAAAGCAAAAGCTGCCTTAATCCGACCTTTCAAGCGTCCGCGCGGTGCGCCGTAGTGCTCGTTTTTAACCCTCTGCCGTTGGAATCAAGCTGGCGGACGCACGCCGTGTTTTGGTCTACCATAGTGGACAATCATGCGCCGGTCGTGGCGCGTGACCGGCCCCACTAGCGGCTGCCTCGATCGCCTCAACCATGCCGCTTTACGACCGAAGCGTAGTCCCAGGGCATTGCTGGGCGAGTGTAACGTATGGAGAATTCCCAGAATGAAAACTGTATCGCTTGCTATCGTTTTGGCGACGGTTGCGGTTATTTCCGGCCCCGTTTTTGCCGCTGCCGACATGCAATGTCGTTTGCAATTCAACTTAAAAGGATGGTCGGCCTTTTATAAAACCGCCGAAGGCAGCGGCGTCGTTACGTGCGCCAATGGCGCACGCGCGCGCGTGCGATTGCGCGTCAAGGGCGGCGGTTTGAGTGTTGGTACGACCACGATCGACAATGGTCAAGGGACGTTCTCGCGCGTCTACAGCATCAACGAAATATTCGGCGATTATATCGCCGCCGAGGCCCACGCCGGCGCCGGCAATTCGGCGCAAGCCGCGGTATACACCCGCGGCGAGGTGTCGCTTGCGCTCACCGGCAAGGGGCGTGGCGTCAACGTCGGCATCGACTTCGGTAAATTGTCCATCACGCGCGCCGGGAACTGATCGGCTCGAGCCGCTTGCATCGCGTTAATGGACCTACGAGCCGGCGCTCCAGCCTGATCACCACGTCGTTTCTCCATGGCTGCCGAGCGCAAGATTCGGGTCGCCCGGCTATCAGTATCCGTGACAGACTGGAGTTCCGTCAGTGAGTCGAGACTGCGCCATGCATAAAGACTATCAGCGCGTGGAGCGCGCCATACACTTTATCCGCGACCATGCCGCGACACAGCCGAGCCTGTCCGATATTTCCGCGCATGTGGGTTTAAGCGCCTGGCACTTTCAGCGCCTGTTTCGCCAATGGGCGGGCATTAGCCCGAAACGCTACTTGGAATACCTCACCGTCGCACGCGCGCAGGGACTGCTGCGTGATTCGCACGCCGTGTTGGACGCCGCCTACGAGCTCGGTTTGACGACGGCGTCAAGACTGCACGACCAATTCGTAAGCGTGCAAGCCATGAGTCCGGGAGAGTTTCAGCGCTTCGGCGAAGGACTGGAAATTAAATATGGCTATCACCGCGGCCCGTTTGGCGATATGTTGTTGGCGCAAACACACCGCGGCGTCTGTTTGTTATCGTTCATTGCCGGTCATTCCAGGACGGCCGAATTCGAACGCTTGCGACGGTGGTTCCCAAAGGCCGCCTTAGTGCGTGACGACGCGGCGATTGCGACTACCGCGGCACGCATATTTTATAAACCAATGCCGAACGGCGAGAAGTTTCATCTCGCAATACGCGGGACCAATTTCCAGGTTAACGTTTGGCGCGCGCTACTGCGAATTCCTCGCGCTCAGGTACTCTCCTATCGTGATGTAGCGCACGCCATCGGCCGGCCCGATGCGGTACGCGCGGTCGCCGGCGCTATCGCCGCGAACCCGGTCAATTTCCTCATCCCCTGTCATCGCGTGTTGCGCAGTAGTGGTGAGCTGGGCGGATTCCGCGGAGGAACGCAACTTAAGCAGCACCTGATTGCTTGGGAGCAGTGGTCGCTCGGTCTGGCTGACGACACCTGATCGCTAAACGAGTCGGTGCGGCATAGTGCCCCCCTCAGTGGGGCATACCGTCCGCCACCGACGCCGTCTTGATCGAATAACGCGGAGCGTCCGTAAAGGCGCATGGTGGGGACCAGGCGCCGCCGTGGAAGTATCGGCGCAGGTCGCCGAGACGCAAGATGGGGGCATCGCGCAGGTGTAGCGCGCACGGTTGGTTGTCGCATCAAACAGCGGTCACCTCAGTACTCACGGGCGCAAAAAATATGCGTCAGCCGCAAGCCAGCCTGGCTAGTGCAGAAGTGGCATTGTTGCCGGCGCAGCTCGCGGAGTTGCGCGCGGTTACCATACCGCCTGTGTCGTATCCACAATGGATGATCGAGCGACAGTATCAGGCGTAGTGCGTCGACTGATGCGGTTCCGCTTTCGCTGCGCCGCAATTTGTCGTTACAATGTTTGCAGAGCACTGCCTTCAGGGAGGAAAGCATGACCAGTTTGTTTTGCACGCGTTGTCATCGCGGCCCGTGTCCACTGCCGCTAAACCCGCGGCTCGCCCCGGAGCGATGAATGAATGCCCATACTCGGAAACTATTTGCGCTTGAGCGAAATACGGCTCAACCATCTTTTAGAACATCCCGACGAAGTACACGCGGCACTGTATGACGATCTCAGTATTGCCGAAGCACAACGTCTCAAACTGGGTACGAGCTGGCATATTATCCATTTTTTATTGACCGGTAATGTATGGGGTGGCCCGGCGCCGCTCGCCTATGCCGTGATGGGTGGTTATCCGGTCGGACCACAAGATCGCGGTTACGGGCCGGTGCGTTACCTGCGTGTGGACCAAGTACGGCTGGTGGCGGACGCATTGTGGAATGTGTCGGAAGAAGCGCTTTGTACGCGCTTTGATGTTGCGGTGATGCGGCGCGCCGGGGTCTACACCGGCACCGGCGGTGATGCCGAAAACGAGGACGATATATGTGTGAAGTTCCAGGCCTTAAAGGTTTTTTTCTGGGACGCCGCAGCGCAAGATGATGCCATGCTGGTCTATCTCGACTAAGCCGCACCTGCGTTTTTTCCATGGGTTTCGCGGCCGGGACGGACTGTGCGCATCGCATCTTCGAGCGTGAAAACGAATGACTTCAGCATTCGAAATCAGCCAAGCCGGGCTCCCGCAAGTGGTCGACATCGCCACGCTCGTGGGTGAATTGCTGCATGAAGTGATGGACCGCATCGGCCAGCGCGTGTTTGTGTTCGACCGGGACGAAACGGCGGCACGGTTGAGCACCTTGCTGCGCGAGCGGAACTATATCGCTTTTGTGGCTTACGTTCGTGGTGAGCCGGCAGGTTGTGTGACTGTTTGCCCGAGCTACTCGCTATACGCGCAAGGTGCCTTCGGTATCATCCCGGAACTCTACGTTCGGCCGCAATACCGATCGCTCGGCATCGGCGCAGGTCTACTCGCGTCGGCGGGCGAGTTCGGTTCCGCGCGCGGCTGGACGCGGTTGGAGGTGACTACGCCACCACTACCGGAGTTTGAACGCACATTGTCGTTCTACGAACGGCACGGTTTCGCCGTCACTGGCGGGCGTAAGCTCAAGTGCGCCCTATGACGCGCTTGCGGGTCCGGCGTCGCCGCCGTTGCGTTCAGCGACCATAGCAGTTATGTGGATTTTGGTTAGGCCGCGCGCCGGGTTTGGCTGCCGCCGCGGCAACGCGTAGACTACGCGAGCACAAGGGACCGCAAGCGCAACCGCTTCCATTGCGGATCGTACACTCCAGGTCTTTCTCTATCGAAATGCAAAATCGAGTCGCTTTTTATTCTGCAATGCTCATGCACGGTATTGGCGTCGTCAGTGCTGCGGCGCCGCTAGCCTATCTGTGGAGTCTCAATCATAGCGCCGGCTGGGGCGAGTTTGGCTTCGCGCTTTGGGTCGAGTTACCGTTCATCCTCGGCGGGTTGCTGACATGGCGCCTACGAAACTCGCCCGGCGCCTGCTGGGTGCTGGCTTCGGTTTCGTTGGTGAACTGGATGATTGGCATCGGTTCGCTCTATTACGAACACATGATGATGCATGCCGAATCGCAGGGAAAATTCCTGTTTATCGCGCTGCCGATGTTTGAGTTGCTTGGCATTTTGGTGGGCGCGGTGTTGGCTGCGATTGTCGCTTGGACGCGCGCCAGGCCCATGGGCGCCAGCACCACTTGACCGCCGCCCGGCATTGCATCCGCAATGTCGGCGATGACTGCTCGTGGCGGTTGCGCAGCGGCGCAACCACTGCGCTTGTAGGCTATACTCTTGCCGCACAATGGATAACTAAGGGCCGTAACGATGCGCACACGATTACTCGGATTTGTTCTGGCAGCATTGGCGCTGCTCACGGTTGGCCCGGCATGGGCCGCCGGCAATGAAACCCAATTGACTTGGTACGGGCACGCCACGTTCCGCATCATTACGCCGCAAGGCCACGTTTTGGTCATCGATCCCTGGTTTAACAATCCGATGAACCCGGCCGCCGGCAAAGGCAAAGACGCCCTGGCCGGCATCGATAAAGTCGACTACATCCTCATTACGCACGGCCATTTCGATCACGTCGGCGATGCCGTGCCGCTAGCCAAGAAAACCGGCGCGCGTTTGGTGACCAATTACGAGCTGGGCGCCAATATGGCCAAGCTACTCGGTTATCCCAAGGATCAAATGGGCTTCGACTCGCTGATGAACATCGGCGGCGAGATCAAGATCGCCAACGGCGAGGTGACGGTGGCCATGACGCCGGCGATCCATTCCAGCGGTTTGCGCAACCCGAAGGCGGGGCCCGACCAGCCGGCTGTGGTGTATGGTGGGACGGCGGCCGGTTTCGTCATCAAAATCAAACATGGACCAACCATCTACGATACCGGCGATACCGCCTACTTCAGTGACATGAAACTGATCGGCGAGCAATACCATCCGGATGTCGGGCTGATCAATATCGGCGGCCATTTCGGCATGGAGCCGGCCATGGCCGCACGCGCCGCCAAGGCGGTACGCGCCAAGTTAGTCATTCCTCACCACTACAAAACCTTCCCGGTGTTGACGCAGGACCCGACGCAATTCGTCAAGGACGTCGAGCGCGAAGGTATAAAAGTGCGCGTCATGAAGCCCGGTGAGACGCTGGTTTTCCGCGGCCGAACATTGCGCCGCTAAGCGGTTTCTCGCCTACGTCGGCGCGTTAACCAACGTCCAAGCCGTATCAGCGCCGGCGCAGGAATTCGAACAGCAAGTTTTTCAGCACCGCCGCACTGCGCTCCGGGTGACCGCCGAACACCATGCCGGCGACCATGGCGCTAAGCAATGCCTGTGCCGGACGTCGCCTGACCCACGCCTGTACGCTCAGGTCGCCGACCGCAACGCGCAACTGGTCTTTGGCTAATTCCAGTCTCAGCGCGTCAGTCGTCTTGAAGCCCATATCAGACCTCCGGCAATCATGAGAGCCAGCAAGCCGACTAACAGCCCCGCGGTAGCCGGCTCGGTGATCCAACGCAGATAGCGGTAAAGCGCCCACAAACAAAGAGTCAAGCCGATCGCGCTGCTCAAACCGGCCAGCGCCAACAACAATAGACTCCAGCCCAGGCGGGCGACCGAGCGCCGCAGAATGCGGCCCTCGGCCTCGACCAGCTCGGCGACGGCGATAATCGCCTCGGCAATGAGATTCAGTTTCGGCCCCCGATCTGCATCAGTTTGGCGAGCACGAAGCCGACGCCAAACGCCGCCGCAACGCTGGTCCATGGATGGTCCGAAATTTCATCTTCGGCGCGGCCGGCGGCGCGACGGCCGGTTTCCTTGGCCTCATGCAGGCGTTCGCGCATATAGTCGCGACGGCGTCGCAATTCCTCTTCAATGGACTCACGGGCGTCGTGCGCGCGCGCGGCGCCGGCGTCTTTGAGTGTGCCTGCGAGGGCCGTGATGTCGCTCTGTAATTTGGCGAAGTCCGATCGAAGGGCGTTGAGTTCATTACGTATTGAGTCGTTCTCTGCCATGGTTGTAATCTCCTGATTGAATAACCGTCGCGGCTTTATACCGCGGATAATTCGTGCGCTGAATCGGCGCCGTTGCGGTTGGCGGAAGCAGACAGGTTCCGCCGCCGGCCAACGCCGGCCAAATAAAAACGGGAGCCTGTCGCGAGCTAAGCGTAGGGAGCGCGGGCGAATGGCGCGAGCATCGCCGGTAAAGGCGCCAGCCTTGCTGGTCGCGGCTATCGCCTGCTTGCATAATCGCGGCACAATCACGGCTCGTGTCCCGCCCCAATACTGCGCAGCAACTCGGGCCTCCGCATGATCCACGAGCGCGCGTCGCGCAACACGCCCCCCATGCCTAGCCCGACCAGGAGAGCGGATATTCGCCCAATAAGGCTTAGGGTCGCGCCATCACCACGGCTAGAGGTCGGCATGCGAACCCCTACTCCATCTAATTCAAGCAGATTGTCGGCGCTTCGCCAGGGGGTGCGGCGGCGCGACAAAATGCTGCGACGGGCGCGGCTCGCAACCGATACAATAACGCAAACATTGAGAGCGCCATGCCACCACGTTTTGCCGTAGCCATTATTGTCGTTGCCGAACTGTTCGGTACATCGTTGTGGTTCAGCGCCAACGCCGTTGCTGACGCCTTGCACCATGCATGGGGGATGACCGCGGTCGAACTCGGTTATCTCACCAGCGCAGTGCAGCTTGGCTTCATTGCCGGCACGTTGTTGTTTGCGCTCTCGGGCCTCGCCGATCGTTACTCGGCCAGCCGCATTTTCGCCGTCTGCGCCGTTGGTGGCGCGCTCGCCAACGCCGGCTTGGCGAGCACCGCAGGTGGCTTGTTGCCGGCCCTGCTGTTTCGTTTTCTCACCGGCATCGCCTTGGCCGGTATTTACCCCATTGGCATGAAATTGGTCGTTAGTTGGGCGCCGGACAAGGCCGGCAGCGTACTCGGTTGGCTGGTCGGCATGTTGGTGCTGGGCAGCGGGGTGCCCCATTTTGTACGCGGAACCGGCGTTTCGCCGACCTGGCAAGGCGTTATTCTAAGCGCCTCGGTCCTGGCGCTGATTGCCGCCGTCCTGGTCGCGCGCCTGGGCGACGGACCGCATCACGGCAGTGCGCGGCGCTTGCAGTGGGGCGGAGTATTGCGCGCTTTTCGTGAGCCTGGCTTTCGCGCCGCGGCGTTCGGATATTTCGGTCATATGTGGGAGGTATATGCATTCTGGGCGGTCATGCCTCTGATGATCGCGCGACTCGACGTCACCTCCGGTGGCTCGGCAGTGTATCTCGGCGCGTTTTTGATTTTCGCCGCCGGCGCGCTCGGCTGTGTCTACGGCGGTACGCTCAGCCACCGCTGGGGCAGTGCGCGCGTGGCGACCGTTGCGCTGGCGGGGTCCGGCCTGATCTGTTTGCTGTTCCCGCTCATGCAGACGATTTCGCATGATCTCATATTCGCGCTAATGTTGGTTTGGGGCGTGCTGGTGGCGGCGGATTCACCGCAATTCTCGGCCTTGGCGGCGCAAGCTTGTCCGCGCGAGCAGGTCGGCAGCGCGTTGGCATTGATGAACAGTTTCGGCTTTGCGATTTCCGTGGTCTCGATCGAGTTGACCACTATGTTGTGGCAGCCGCTGCACATGCAGGTCGCCTGGCTGTTGCTGCCGGGCCCCGTGTTGGGCCTGTGGGCCATGCGCGGCATGTGGCAGCTACAACCCGCGACCGCGACGCCGGATTGACGCGCGCCGTCATCAGCGCCGCGCGGTCGCTTTTCTGGCGCCAGCGGCGGCTAGAATACCCTGCAATAGGGTCAAGGGCGTCGGCGGACAGCCCGGTACGGCGACGTCGACCGGTATGACGTTGGCAACCGCGCCGCAACTTGCGTACGAAACACCGAATTCGCCACCGTTGCACGCGCATTGACCCGCGGCGATTACCAGCTTTGGCGACGGCATCGCCACATAGGCGCGCTTGAGCGCCGCCTCCATGTGCCGAGACACGGGTCCGGTAACCAGTAACGCGTCGGCATGGCGCGGCGAGGCGACAAAATGCACGCCGAAGCGTTCAATGTCGTAATATGCGTTGGTCAGCGCGTGAATCTCCAACTCGCAACCATTGCATGAGCCGGCGTCGACTTGGCGGATAGCGAGACTGCGGCCAAAGCGCAACTGCAAACATCGCTTTACGGAAATGCCGAGGCGTTCCAGCTCGTCGTCTTCGCTAGGAATACTTTCGCTGACCATGCCGGTGCGCAAAATTTTGTTGAGTATCCTTAGCATGTCGCGCCCTTACAGATCATGACCGGAATAGGAAGCGTTGATGGATTTATTGCAGACCGGAAAATCCGGAACAATGTTACCGGCGATGAGCTGTTCCATGGTTGGCCATATGAGCCATGAAGGATCACGCGGAAAGAAACGCGCGACTCTCCGATCCGGGCCCAGTCGCACATAGCTGATGATCTCCCCGCGCCAGCTTTCTACGCAGCCTAATCCCTCGGCGTCAGCGGCCGGCAACAACACATTTCGCGTGACTCCGCCTGGTAGCGCGTCAAGCATCTGATCCATGAGATTCAGTGCAATGTAGACTTCGTCCATGCGTACGCGCATGCGCGCGGCGACATCACCGTCCGAGTACAGCGGTACCGGAATCTCGAACCTATCGTAGGGCGCATACGGTTGGTCGCGACGTAAGTCGAAACCTTGCCCTGAGGCGCGGCCGACGAAGCCGACCACGCCCAGGTTGCGGGCGTGGTCGGGGGCGAGATAGCCAGTCGTCAGCAGGCGGTCGTCTAGCGACGGGTGATCGTCGAGAATATCGAATAACACCGCCAGTTCACGACGCAACGTAACGTGGTCGGTGTGCAGCAGCCGTACCGCGGCGGCATCGAGATCCACGGCTACGCCTCCCGGGATGACGCGATCCATTAGCAGCCGATGGCCGAATAGTTCGTCGTTGCGCCGTTGCCAGTATTCGCGTAACCGTGAGAGCTGACAATGAGCAAAGGCAAAGCCGACGTCACTGCCAATCGCACCGATGTCGCCCAAATGATTGGCGACGCGTTCGCGCTCGGCCATCAACGCGCGCAGGATCAGCGCTCGTTCTGGCACCTGACAAGCGCTGGCGCGCTCGAGAGCTTGGCAGGCGGCCCAAGTGTGGCCCACGGTGCAGTCGCCCGAGACGCGCGCGGCTAGGCGGGCGAGGGCGTCCGGATCGCGGCCGACGGCGATTTTCTCAATGCCTTTGTGTGTATAACCGAGGCGAGTCTCCAGGCGTAGAATTTGCTCGCCGACGGCTTGAAAACGAAAATGCCCCGGCTCAATGATGCCGGCGTGCACCGGACCCACGGCGATCTCCACCACACCACTGCCTTGTATTTTTTCGAACCGGTAGTTGGCATCGGCGGGTGTCGAGGCCTGTGTTTTACCGCGGCCCGAGAAGCTTCGGCGCAATGGATGATCGGTGTCGGGCCACGCCCGATGCCGGATCCAACGGCGGCTGTCAGGATGATCCAAGAAGGCCACGCCAAGCAGGTCCTGCGTGTGCCGCTCCATATGATTGGCAGCGGCGAAGTGCGGTGTATGCGAAGGTAACACCGGTTTGCCCAAGGGTACGACGGTCCGTAGCACGATGTAATCGCCGGCAGTCTCCAGTACCGCCCGCAGCACCAGTTCGTCACCGATATGGTCGCCCCAGCATGCTGCCCAGCGTAATCCAGCCGTGGCTGCAACGCTGGCCGCTTTGCCCCAGTCCTCGGCGTCGATTTCCAGCACACGTGCTGGTGCAAGCGGTTGCGCGGTCTGATCGTGTACCAGCACGTGCTGATCGCGCAGGCTTGCCAGGTAGCCCGACAGCCAGGCGAACGGTTCGCGGGGGAATGTCTCGCCGCTCACAGCAAATGGCTCCCGGCAATGAGTTGCGTGGCTTGGTCCAACCAGCGCGACAGAAATCCGGGAATGGCCAGGCCCAACCACAATACCAGCCCAAGATGCAGCGCCACCGGTAACATGTTGGCGCGCACGGCGCGCTGTTCGATGGGCGCCGCGCCGTAGACCATCGGCTGTAGGTGACGAAATAGGCCCGCGAAGGCGATCACCAGGCCGGTAAGCAGGATCGGTGTAAGCCAAGGCCAGTACTGCATGGTGGCGCTGAGCAGTAGGAATTCGCTGGTGAATACCCCAAACGGCGGAAAGCCCGAAATGGCGACCACACCGATCAGCAGGCCCCAGCCGACCGCCGGTTGGGTGCGGATGAGTCCGCGAATGTGATCGATGGCCTGGGTGCCGGCGACGTGCGTGGCATGGCCGACGGTAACAAAGATGGCTGATTTGGTCAGCGAATGCACCAGCATGTGCAACAGCGCGCCGAAGGTGGCCAAAGGGCCGCCGATACCAAACGCGAAAGTCATCAGACCCATGTGCTCAATGGATGAATAACTGAACATGCGTTTTATGTCGCGTTGGCGGTGCAGGAACAGGCCGGCGACGACAAACGACAGCAGACCGAATCCCATCATCAGCTGGCCGGCCAAGTGCGGATTAGTGCCTTGTGCGAGTGCACCGTCAGTGAGCATTTTCAACCGCACAATGGCATACAAGCCGATGTTGAGCAGTAGGCCGGATAGCACTGCGGACATCGGTGTCGGGCCTTCCGAATGCGCATCGGGCAGCCAATTGTGCAGTGGCACCAGGCCGACTTTGGTGCCGTAGCCAACCAGCAAAAATACAAATGCGATAGACATGACGGTCGGATGCAATTGCGCGGCGTGTGCGTGCAACGTAGTCCAGGTCAGTCCCGCGGACGGATCGGGCAGAGCGTGCTGAGCGGCGAAATAGACCAATACCGTGCCAAACAATGCCTGCGCGATACCGACGCCGCACAGGATAAAATATTTCCATGCCGCTTCCACTGCTTCGGGCGTGCGATACAGGGACACCAACAGCACGGTCGCCAGGGTTGCACCTTCCACTGCTACCCAAAGTACACCCAGGTTATTGGTGGTTAGAGCTACCAGCATAGTGAACATGAAGCCCTGAAACATGGCGTGATACAGCCGCATGTGAGTGCGCGACACGCGCCCCGATTGGCATACGTGGGACATGTAGGGGCGCGAAAAAATAGCTGTGGTCAAGCCGATGAAGGCGGTTAGCACCACTAAGTAGATGTTGAATGCGTCAATATGGAAACCGTGTGCGGTCAGCGCCCCGCTATTCAGGATTTCCACGGCTAGGGTAACAGCGCCGCCGACGCTGGTTGCTGCCAGCGCCACATTCAGCCAGCCGGCCAGAGTGAGATTCGGCAACACCGCCAGTAGCGCGGCGCCGAGGGCGGGGGTGAACACAGCCACGAGCAGGGCAATCATGGTCGCGCTTCCGTTCCCGGTACGGTCGTGGTATCGGTTTCGGTTAGGCGGTTGAGGCGATCCACATCCAGCGAATCGATGCTGTCACGGATTTGCAGAAAGAATACGCCAAACAACACGGCCGCGACCAGTACGTCGAAGGCGACGCCGAGTTCGACTACTAACGGCATGCCGCCGGTGGCGGCTGCTGCTGCTAGAAACAGACCATTCTCCATCGACATGAAACCAATCACTTGGCTAACCGCCTGGCGCCGCGCGACCATCATCAGTAGACCGAGCAATACCACCGATAGACTGATAGCAAGGATGTTGCGTGTAGCGGCCAGTTCCAGGCGCGCGATAGGTAGCACCACCCAGTAGCAAAAGACGACGATGGCGGCGCCTGCAAGCGTGATCACCGCCGGGCGTCGCACCGTTTCGACGTGGCGTTCAAGAGCTAGTCTGCGGATCAGTCGATGTAGCATCCACGGAATCAGTAAGGCCTTGAGTGTCAGCGTGAGCGCGGCGGATAGATACAGATGTGGTTCGTCACCGGCGCTTGCCATGAGTGCGGTAACGGCAGCGACTAGCGCGCCTTGCCAAGCAAAAGCATGAACGGCCGATAACAGGCGCGTCTGCGCCAGCAGCGCGAAGGACGACAGCAGCACCAGCGCCGCCAACACGAACACCGACTGCTCAGTCAGGGATAAATGCATCAGTGTCATGCGCCAACCTCGAGAATTACGTGACTGAGCAGACCAAGCAACGCCAACAGGAAGGCGACATTGAGAAACAGGGGTGCGCGGAACAGGCGCATTTTTGCCAACACCGTTTCGGTTACCGCCAATGCGATCGCGAGCAAGGCGAGCTTGATCGTGATCGCCATCACGCCGATCAGCAATGCAACCGGTGTAAGTTCGCTGGCGATTCCCCATGGGAAAAACACATTGGCGATCAACGTGCCGTAGATCATCAGTTTGATCTGTGCGGCCCATTCCATCAGGCCCAAATTGATGCCGCTGTATTCGAGAACCATGGCCTCGTGGATCATGGTCAGTTCGAGATGAGCCGCGGGATTGTCTATAGGAATACGGCCGGTCTCGGCCACTGCCACCAGTACCAGCGCGCCGAGCGCGAATAGAAACGACGGCCGCAACAACAATCCGGCGCCGGCGATGTAGTCCATGACACTGGCAAGATTGGTTGTATGTGCGCTCATGGTTAGCGTGAACACCACCATCAATAGCGCCGGTTCGGCAAGACCGGATACCAACATTTCACGCGACGAGCCCATGCCGCCGAAGGTCGTGCCGATATCCATGCCGGCCAGCGCCAGCACGAAGCGAGCCAGCGCCAGCAGGCCAACCAACACGATGACGTCGGCCATGGCGGCGCTCGGCAGGTGTGAGGCCACCAGCGGGATGACCGCCGCGACCAGCCAGGTAGCGCTGAACACAACGTACGGCGCGGCGCGGAATACCGGTGAAGCGGTATGTGCCATCACCGCTTCTTTACCGAGCAATTTCCATAACTCACGGTAGACTTGCAGCAGTGGTGGCCCGCGTCGATTCTGCAATCGCGCCTTTACCTTTTTGATCCATCCGACCAATAAAGGCGCGGCGGCCGCAAACAACGCCGCTTGTAGTAGAGTCAGCAGCCACGGCAGGAGGGTCATGAGATCACCCACAACAGAATTAGCAGAGTGGCCAGGGACCAACCGAGATAGACGCGTATACTGCCAGACTGCAGCCAGGTGACACGGCGCGAGGCGGCCTGTACTGCACGGGCTACTGGGACGTAAAACGATTCCCAAGCGCGATCGGCGATCTGCAGTCGATAGCGTGAGGTACCGCTGTCGTTCTGGATTGACTCGTCAATGCGGAACAGCACGCCGAACACGCGCCGGATGGGTTGCGCGAAGGCGGTGGCGCTGTATTGCATGCGCGCATCCGGCGGCGCGAAGCCGCAATCCCAGGCATCGCTGCGGCGTGGCCTGCGTAGACGGGCGCGGCCAAGCAGCATTCTTACCAGCCACCAGGCGAAAGCCAGACATAAAAGTATCAGTGGTGCGGCATAAGAGGCGGTCGCCGGCGCGACGGGTGTGAGCCATAGCCAACCGTGGCGCGTGGCTTGCGCCAACCCGATGCCGAGCAACTGGCGCGGTACGGCGTCGATCAAAGCGACCACCGGCATGGGTAATACACCCAGCAGCAGGCAGAGCACCGCCAGCCAGGCTTGCGCCGCCCGCATGCCGAGGCTGACTTCGCGTGCGCGCCGGATACGCCGGCTGCGCGCTCGACCGAGAAATGCAACGCCGTAGACTTTGACAAAGGCGGCGGCCGTCAATGCACCGGTCAATGCCAATATGGCGACGGCGATGGGCAGCAGGCTACGCAATACCCCGCTGTCGAGTTGCCATGCCTGCAGCGCGGACTGGAAAGTTAGCCACTCGGAAACGAATCCATTGAAGGGCGGCAGCGCCGCGATACTGAGACAGCCGATCAGAAAGAACAAGCCGGTCCACGGCATACGCCGCAGTAATCCGCCCATGTGCTCGAGATCGCGTTCATGACTGCTGTGCAACACTGCACCGGCACCGAGAAAAAGCAGGCTTTTGAATAGCGCATGGTTGAGCGCGTGATAAAGCGCGGCCACCAGTGCGATGACGCCGAGCAGGCGATGGCCGGTGCTTAGGAAAACCAAAGACAGGCCCAGACCGATGAAGACGATGCCGACGTTTTCCACCGAACTGTAGGCGAGCAGGCGTTTCAGATCGGTCTGTACGACCGCGAACAGCGCACCCATCAACGCCGAGGCGCTGCCGATCGTAAGCACGGCCACGCCCCAGCCCCAGTGCAGGTCGCCATTGAGGTCAAATACGAAACGGATAAATCCGTACACGGCGACCTTGAGCATAACGCCGGACATCAGGGCAGAAATATGTGATGGCGCCGCCGGGTGAGCCTCGGGTAACCAGGCGTGCAATGGGACCAGCCCGGCTTTCATGCCAAAGCCGATAAAAGCGAGTGCAAAAGCTACGGTGGTCCACGGCGTAGGAGGCAGCGCGTTACGTAGGCTGTCAAAATCGAAGCCGTGACCGAAGGCGGCCAATACGCCGAAGCCCAACAGGATGCACAGGCCGCCGATATGAGCCATCAATAGGTATAGGAGCGCGGCGCGGCGGTTGGCGGCTTGCTCATGCTGGAACGCGACCAAAAAGTAGGATGCCACCGACATCAGTTCCCAGGCCACCATGAATAGAAACGCATCATCGGCCAACACCACGGTCAACATGCCGGCGACGAATAATCCGGTGAAGCCGCCTAGCACGGACAGCGGATCGCGCCCGTGGGCGAGCCCGCGAACATAGCTTGGTCCGAACAGCGCCACTGCAATGCTGACCAGGCCGATCAATAACAGAAAGAATCCCGACAAGGCGTCCAGCCGTACATGCCATGGTAGCCATGGCAGGCCGAAGGGGAGCGTCGTGGCGGGTGGCGTCGATGCCATCAAGCCACCCAGACCGGCCGTTAGTGCCAGCGTGCCCGATGCGCCCAGCAGGAGAAAATACAGATCGTTGATACGCGAGGCGCGCGCGCCGGCGGCAAACGCCAGCGCGCCAGCACATAGCATGACGGCGATTGCGGCCAGCGCCAGTTGTAGGGAGATCGCCATGTGCCTAGCCTGCCGAGCCGCCTTTCAGGCGCACGCCGCGTCCACCGGTACTGCTTATTTCGCCTTCATTGATTAGCGCAACCCCAGCGCGATCCAGTGCGTCGACTACTTTTACCAGCGAATCCACATTGCCGCGCACCGTGCCTGTACTGCCCTCCATGCGCCGCACGGTGGGTAGTGACAACTGCGCGGCCTCGGCCAATCGCCTTTGGTCCCAGCCGAGTAGCGCGCGCGCGGCACGCATTTGTGCGGGCGTGATCATTATTTCTGCTTCATTAAGTCATGAGTGATACATATAGTATATATGCTAATACTATGTATATCAATAGTAGCAGTAATTACATATATGGCGCCAACTTTGGCGGTGCCGCGAAGCTTGCGCCGTGCCAGCGCGCTCAAGCACGGATCCGTCGAAGTGGTGGCAGACCGGACGCGCGATGCCCCGCCCATGACTATGATATGTTCGGGCGCGGACCATGCAGACGTATGAAAGGAAGGGAGTGTGATGCTTAGCCGCTATCTGGATGACTTCAAAGTCGGCGAAGTTTTTCGCCTCGGTGGATATACCTTCACCGAGGGCGAGATCATCGATTTTGCGCTGCGTTTCGATCCGCAGCCGTTTCATCTCGATGTCGCCGCCGCCGGCGATTCGATCTACGGTGGATTAATCGCCAGCGGTTTTCAAAGCATCGCCATTTGCTTTCGAATGTTTATCCAGAGCGGCATTCTGGCGCAGTCCAGCATGGGTTCGCCGGGCATCGACGATCTGCGCTGGCTGGCGCCGGTACGTCCGGGCGATACGCTGCATACTGAGGTCGAGGTGGTCGAAATCAAGCCGTCGCGCTCGAAACCGGATCGCGGCATCGCCCGCCTGCGCTATAGCGCCATTAACCAACATGACGAGACGGTCGCGCGCTTCGTTCTCAACCACTTGCTCAAACGCCGCGCCGCCGCGACCTGACGGCTGCGGATGTTACGACCGCCGACATGTCCGCTATGGTCACGATCGCTGCAACGTTAGGCGCACTCGGTGAGTGCGGAAGGCGGACTAGCGCCATTCAGTATGCGCCGCAGTTATTGAGTCACAACCTTGACCGATAATCCGGGCGTGGCGCATAGCGACGGAACGACACCATGCGAGGCCAGGCCGACATCACGATCAGTCGGGATTCCGATTTCCATTTTCGGTTGGCGCGCCAACAGGCGTCACCCTATTTGCGCGTAGGCTGCACTGACAGTGGTGTTGCCGCAAATGAAACCGTTGGGTTGCCGAACGTGAGTTTGCGCGCCTACGTTTTTTGTGCTTCGGACTGCTGTTAATTCTCTTTCGCTTGAGTCGCTATCGACGATTGTTCTCAACCGACCAGCGCTCGCTCCAATTCCCTTCGGGCAAAAACTCAGCGTGTTCGATGATGGCTTGCGCTTCTTCGTTTCGGCCGAGCGATTTTAGGACCTCGCCTTTGAGCAGTAACGAGTTGCGCGACTCGGGGTCTAGTCTTAGCGCTTCGTCAACCGCCGCCAACG
This sequence comes from Gammaproteobacteria bacterium, assembly GCA_030147845.1. GTDB lineage: Bacteria > Pseudomonadota > Gammaproteobacteria > JASBUN01 > JASBUN01 > JASBUN01. The sequence goes on along the minus strand of JASBUN010000028.1, from coordinate 54,739 downwards.
CCGCTGTCGCGTTGCCGCTGATCATGTAGGCGGTGGCGAGGTTGTGATAGCCCTTGTGGTAGCTGGGGTCGATACGAATGGTGGTACGGAAGTGTTCGATTGCAGTTGCGGTTTGGCCACGCTGCGCATAGATCACGCCTAAGTCGTCGTGCGCTTCGGCATTCGTCGGCTGTAGCGCGATGGCGCGTTTGAGATCGCGTTCCGCGCTGACCAAGTCTCGGTTCCATATATGACGCACGCCACGCTTGGTATAGGCAACCGAGCTGGTCGGATGACGTTGGATGTAGATGCTCAAATCGGCGATGCCTTGTTCGATCAAACCACTGCGACCACGCGCCATGCCGCGCCCGTAGTATGCTTCATCAAGTTGATCGTCTCGCTCTATAGCGCGAGTGTAGTCATCGATGGCGCGATCAAATTCGTGTAATTGTAGAAATGCATCGGCGCGCGCAAGGTATAGGGACGCGTCGTCCGGGTTGGCGAATATTTCGCGATTGTAGCGCGCAATGCTGGCTTCAATGGTGTCGGCTGAGTCTGCTTGCGCACTGTACTGATGGCTTTGGCGCAACTCGGCGAGCGGGTCTAGGTATTTTCCGGCTTGCGCGGACAGGCCACTGAAGCAAGCGGTGTAGTTCTCGGTTCGTGTGACGGGCGATGGCGCGCCGAGTATCGGCACGATCTCGGTTTCCTCCAATGATATCTCGACAGGTTCGCCGAAGTGCCGGCCGCGACATTGTTCGTAAATACGATTGCCCGAAGCATCGAACTGGCGGAAGGCGTGCAGTTCGCCGTCGTAGTTGTGAAAATTTATCAAGGTCTGTATTGGCGCGTTGCGATGCCTGGGTAGGTAGGCGGCCAAATAGTCGCGCGTCACGCGCCCCGATGGATCGTAAATAAATACTTCAATGACGTGCACGTTTTTCGGCTGCGCCCTTTCCCAGGCGATGCGACTCAACAGGCGGCCGTCGGCGGCGTCGAAATAGCTCACCTCGCGATAAAAGTTAGGCAGCCGCGCATATCCGCCAAGCTGCTCGGTAGTCTTGATGCGATGCTGCTTGATGATTTCGACATGCAAGCGGTATAGATGGTCGGCGAATTGATTCCAGGCGCGCACCTGTTCGTGATCGACTGTGATGCGGGATTGTTCCTGCGCCGCGTAAGCCGATTGCAGTAGCGTCAATGCGCTGGCCAAGAGTACGGCCGAGAATGGCTGGCGTTTCATAAGTCGGGCTCCTGTGCTGAGATCGCGGCCGCGGACCCTGGCTGGTGTTCGGAATGCCGCTTTTTGCTTGATAGTAGTAGCTCGGCGGCCCGAAAGCCATTTTAACGCGGGTGCGGGAGCGCGAGCTTCGCGCTAAGATGTGCGATAGCGGTTGCCGGATGGCCGGCCGCCTTGATGTCGGAGATATTTATGGATTCGACCGCTTATCTACTGCTCACCGTGCTGTTCAGCTCGATTGGCATGGGCTATTTCATCTACGGCAAGCGCCAGGGCAAGGCCTCAGCCCTGATCGGTGGTCTTGGTCTGATGCTGTACTCGTTTTTCGTCAGCAGCATACTGTTGTTGACCGCCATCGGTATCCTGTTCATGGTCTTGCCGTATTTTCTCGAATTTTAGCTCACACCCGCTGCTCCCCCTCTGTCCACCGATCGCCACGTTCATCTGCTGTTGGCGGGCGGTGTTATCGTCCATCCCAATCATCGCTCCGAGCCCCTCCCGGCAAGCATATTGACGACTTGATCACAACTTCGTGACTTATTTGTTCGTGCGAGCTTGGTTGTCTGGCGCACGGCTCAAGTCCAGCACGCGTGTCACCGATAACCCGTACGAGTGCAATTGAAACATGCCGCCGGAGCGTGGCAAGGGAGGCGAACGGATGGCGCACAAACCACTGGACTCAGTCCTAGAGTCCGAAGCAGTGCCGGCAGAGACAATATCGATACCAAGCTTGCGGCGCGAACGGCGCGCATTACGTCCGTGGGCTCGCGCTGTCGATATCGGGCTGGCCTATAGTGAACACCGTCTGCATGAAGCCTATGCGCTGGTGCATCGTCAATATCTACGCCATGGCTATGAACAAGCCGGAGCCGGCGATGTGCGTTTCGTGCCGCAGTGCGGTTTAGCGAGCACGCGCACGTTTACCGCGACCATCGATAATCGGGTCGTGGCGACCGCGAGCCTGGTACTCGACAGTGCACTCGGTTTGCCGATGGACAGCGCGTACGCCGGCGAACTGGATGCATTACGCGCGCCGCATATACGCTTGGCGGAGGTGTCGTGTTTGGCGACGCGGCGACGCGGCGACGTGCCGGTATTGATGCGCGTGTTCCGGGCGTTGTATGCCTATGCCCGCTATCGTGCCGACGTCACCGATTTGTGCATTACCGTCAATCCGAGCCAGCGCGCATTCTATCAGCGTGTGTTGTTGTTCGATGCCCTGGGTCCGGTGCGTGAATACAAGTCCTGCAATGGTGCGCCGGGCGTCGGCTTGCGGCTTGATCTTACTACGGCAGAGCAACGCTACTGTAATGCACATGGTTTTGGCATGATCGGACGCTTTTTCCTCGGCCGGGTGGATTATCCGTTGTTGGCCGCGCAGTTGCAGGAACCGGACGAAGTAAGCCTGCGGCAACGTTATCAATTCGCGCGCGCATGCGTGGAGTGGCAGCATTTGAGTAACGATATGCGCGCACAGATCATCGCCAGCTATGGTGGGCTGCTGCGCCGACGACAAGAGCGCGCACCGCAGCCGATCTAAACCTCGAGGCCGGTCGGCGCGCGCAACAGGCGACGGTAACTCAGTGCTTCGGTCAAATGTTTGTGCCCGATGTTATTCTCTCCGTCCAGGTCGGCAATACTGCGCGCCACTCGAAGGATGCGGAAATAACCCCGAGCGGATAGCGACAGTTGTTCCATCGCTTGATCGAGGAGATCTTGCAACTCGCGCCCAATGCGGCAGTGGCGATCCACCGCATGTTGGTCCATAGCGGCATTGGTCCGCCCGCATCGAAGCTGTTGGCGCTGACGTGCGGCGGTAACGCGCGCGCTGACCGCGCTGCTCGGTTCGCTCACAGTTTTGTCGTCGCTGCGCAACGCCGCACGCGCTATGCGTGCCACCTCGACTTGCATGTCGAAACGATCCAATAGTGGTCCGGAAATACGTGCGCGGTAACGTCGAATCTGGTCCGGCGTACAGCGGCACTGCCCGCGTTCGTCACCTAGATGTCCGCATGGACACGGATTCATGGCCGCCAGCAGCTGAAAGCGCGCCGGAAATTCGGCCTGGCGGGCGGCTCGTGAAATGGTAATGCGTCCCGATTCAAGCGGCTCGCGCAGAACCTCGAGTACACGGCGGTCGAACTCCGGCAGTTCATCTAAAAACAACACGCCTTGGTGCGCCAGTGAAATTTCACCGGGGCGCGGATGCGAGCCGCCGCCGACCAAGGCCACACCCGAGGCGGTATGGTGTGGCGCCCGAAACGGTCGTTGGCGCCAACGCTGCGGATCGAATCCCGTGCTGCTGATAGAGGCGATGGCGGCCGCTTCCAGCGCCTGCTCGTCGTCTAACGGTGGCAGGATGCTCGGCATACGGCAGGCCAGCATGGTCTTGCCGGTGCCCGGCGGCCCGACCATGAGCAGGCTATGACCGCCGGCGGCGGCAACTTCGAGTGCGCGCCGGGCGCGTTGCTGTCCGCGCACATCGGCCAAGTCAGGCAACTCCGCGCTGACCGTGCTCGGCGTACGCCGGTGGGATACCAGTGAATGACTGCCGCTTAGGTGGGCGCACACTTCCAATAGGTGTTCGGCGCACAATACGGCCGCATCACCCGCCAGCGCCGCTTCATCGGCGTTGGTGCGCGCACACACGAGTGTACGTCCGGCGCGCGCGCAGTTGAGCGATAGTGGCAATACGCCGCGGATACCGCGCAGGGCGCCCGATAGCGCCAACTCAGCGGCAAATTCGTATTCGTTCAGCCGTTCCGCCGGCACTTGGCCTGATGCGGCAAGTATGCCGATGGCGATCGGCAAATCGAAGCGCCCGCCCTCCTTGGGTAAATCGGCCGGGGCCAGGTTGATGGTGATGCGCCGAGCGGGAAATTCGAAGCGGCTGTTGAGCAATGCACCGCGTACGCGGTCTTTGCTTTCTTTGACCGCTGTCTCAGGTAAGCCGACGATCGATAAGCCGGGCAGACCGTTACTGAGGTGAACCTCGACACTGACGCTGGGTGCGTCGATGCCTTGTTGCGCACGGCTGTATACGACGGCGAGAGACATGGCTTCCTTTCCTGGTGAACCTCCATCCTGGAGGTGTCGAACGAACGCTGGATGTTTATCGGTTGATCGAATGCGCCCGCTTAATCCGCTTCGACCGTGGCCCATGCCGGAGTGATGAGTGGCTGCAATATCGGACCGGCGCGTTTTGGCGTCGTCAGCGTGGTTCGGCTGCCGCCGGCTTCGGTTTGGTGAGCAACTGCGCTTCGAGCGCGGCGACTTGTTTTTCCAGTTGTTCCACTTTGGCTCGTGTACGCGCCAATACGGCGGCCTGCACGTCGAACTCCTCGCGCGTGACCAGATTGAGCTTGGTGAACGAGCCATCCAGTGCGGCACGCAGATTTTTTTGCGCATCGTGCTGCAGGTCTCGCAGTCCGCCGGGCATGGCGTCCGCCAACTTGCGCGCCAAGTCGTCGAGCAGCTTCGGATCCATCGGTTTCTACCTCAAGAACGGCGATGTGGGCAGTTTAATGAAATTCCAGCGGCTGATCGAATTTCAATGCGCACCAAACTTGTGCGTAAACCCGTCAATTCGTCTGTGTTAGTGCATGGTATTTGTGCACGACCCCGAGTCGAGCAGATAACTAATTGTTCTAGTTTAATAAAAAATCTGGCACAGGAACTGCAACAGGCTCCGCGGCGGTCACTCTGCTTGATCACTACGACAAGAAATTTGAGTCCAAGTAACGGTGGCGGGGCATGTGGACATGCGAGCGAGAACATTTACGGCAGCCGGGCCGGCTGTATGACACGGGCGTTGGCTCCGTCCACCGAAGGGCGGGCGACATTGAGGAGACACAGTCATGAAATTGGTAACCGCAATCATCAAACCCTTCAAGCTGGACGATGTGCGCGAAGCCTTGTCCGAAATCGGGGTGCAAGGCATCACGGTCACCGAGGTCAAGGGTTTCGGGCGCCAAAAGGGGCATACCGAACTTTACCGGGGTGCGGAGTACGTTGTCGATTTTCTTCCCAAGGTGAAAGTCGAAGCGGCGGTCGGTGCGGACATGGCCGACCAAGTGATCGAGGCCATCACTAAAGCGGCCAATACGGGCAAGATCGGGGATGGCAAAATTTTTGTCTTTGACTTGGAACAAGCCATAAGAATTCGTACCGGCGAGAGTGGTGCGGACGCGCTGTAATTCCGATATGGGAGGAAATTCGATGAGTATATGCAAACGTATAAGCGCGCAAGCCGGCCTGCTGTTGGGCACGGCCATGTTGCCGGCCTTGGCTTTCGCAGCCGACGCGCCCAAACTCAACTCGGGTGACACGGCCTGGATGTTGACGGCTACCGCACTGGTGTTGTTCATGACCATTCCCGGTCTGGCGCTATTCTACGCCGGCATGGTGCGCTCCAAGAACGTGCTGTCGGTGTTGATGCAGTGCTTCGCGATCACCTCGCTGGTGACGGTTTTGTGGGCGTTGTTCGGTTATAGCATCGCCTTCGGTGGCGAAGGAGCATATTGGGGCGGGCTCGGCAAAGCCTTCCTTAAAGGCGTTGGAGTCGGCAGTCTGACCGGCTCCATTCCGGAAACCGTGTTCATGACCTTCCAGATGACGTTCGCCATCATCACACCGGCGCTGATTGTCGGCGCTTTTGCCGAACGCATGAAATTTTCCAGTATGTTGGTGTTCATGGCGTTGTGGCTGTTGCTGGTGTACGCGCCGATCGCACATTGGGTGTGGGGCAGTGGCGGTTGGCTCGGCAGTAAGAGTATTCTGGATTTCGCCGGTGGCACGGTCGTGCACATCAACGCCGGTATCGCTGGATTGGTGGCCGCCTTGGTGCTGGGCAAACGCAAAGGCTATCCGGGCACGCCGATGGCGCCACACAATCTGACGTTGACCCTGGTGGGTGCGTCCATGCTCTGGGTCGGTTGGTTCGGTTTCAACGCCGGTTCGGAACTGGCTGCCGACGGTACTGCGGGTATGGCCATGGCAGCCACCCAGATTGCCACAGCGGCGGCGGCCTTGGCGTGGATGTTGATCGAGTGGGCCAGCCACGGTAAACCGAGTGTATTGGGCATCGCGTCGGGTGCGGTTGCCGGGCTCGTGGCGATCACGCCGGCTTCCGGTACCGCCGGTCCGATGGGCGCGCTCGTCATCGGTTTGGCCGCCGGCCTGGGCTGTTTCATCGCTGCCACCAAGATCAAGCGCGCCATCGGCTACGACGATTCCTTGGACGCGTTTGGCGTGCACGCCATCGGCGGTATTATCGGTGCTATCTTGACCGGCGTGTTCTGTGCCCCCAGTCTCGGCGGCGCCGGTTTTGGCAGCGGCATCACCAGTATCGGCAGTCAAGTCGGTGTGCAGTTCATCGGTGTCGTCGCGACCTTGACCTATACCGCCGTAGCGACCTTCATCATTCTCATGGTCGTCAAAGCAGTGATGGGCCTGCGGGTCAGCGACGAACAGGAGGCCGAAGGCCTGGATATCTCGCTGCACGACGAGAAAGGCTACAACCTATAATTTCCCATCAACCTGCATTGATGGTTTTGCACGGGCGCCTCTGGCGCCCGTTTTTTTGCTGCCGTATCGACCGGGTGCGGCTCGCCCGAGCCGAACGGGTTGTGTCCTGAACGCGGATCAGCGCTATGCGTATCAACATCGGCTCAACTATTTGTCTCGTGCCGTTTCGGTTGCGCGGCTAAAGCCGTGCCGACAATATCACAACGGACCTATCGGTTCGGAATCCGCGTTCGGCCGCCAACCGGGGACGTTGTAGGCACGGATTCATCCGTGCAAGATAGGACGCTGAACGTACCGAGCCTGCACGGCTAAAGCCGTGCCTACAACACCGCAATGGACCTATCTGTTTGGAATCAGCGGTTATGTTTGAGTACGGCTAAAGCGGCGCCTATACCGGTCAACCACCGTTTGTTCGATAACCGGGGACGTTGTAGGCACGGATTCATCCGTGCAAGATAAGACGCTGAACGTACCGAGCCTGCACGGCTAAAGCCGTGCCTACAAAATCGATGGGTACATTGAAAAGCGCCAGATGCGTCCGAATACCGCTGCCTGCCTTGTAGGCACGGATGAATCCGTGCACGTTAGGGTGAGAACGGCTCTGCACTGCTTTTGACTCGCCCGCAAGGTTTATCAGCATCATCGAATGATACGCGCGCGGCTGAAGCCATAGCGCTGGCGCTGTTTCACAGTGCTAAAGCGTCTTGTGGCTACCGTCGCACAGCGGTGCGTTGGCGCTGTGTTTGCAGCCGCACAGGCCGACTTTGCGTTTCTCCGTGATTTCCACTTTTTTCGGCGAGAATTGGGTACCCTTGTGCGAGCCATCGCAAAACGGTTGGGTGGCCGAGCGACCACATGCGCACCACCAATAGGTGCCGGGTTCCAGCTCGATGATGAATGGGGCTTTTTGCACTACATGCGGGTCTGACATAATGGCCTCTTTGCGTTAGTTCAGTTGGACATATCCTGCCGATGGACGCTTACCATACAGAATCCCCAGAGCCGCAGCCAGATGGCGCTGATTCGGCGCCGCTTCTGCACGCCCGGGCGTTGCGCACACGTAGCGTCGGTCCGATCGATCTGCAACTGCACGCCGGCGAGTGTGTCTGTCTGCGCGGCGAGTCGGGCAGCGGCAAAAGCCTGCTGCTGCGCGCCCTCGCTGATCTCGACCCGCACGACGGCGAGGTGCTGCTGGCCGGCGTACTCGCTGCCAGCATGAGCGGACCCGAGTGGCGTCGCCAAGTGGCGCTGCTGGCCGCCGACAGTCCCTGGTGGGAGCCGACCGTGGGGCGCCATTTTCGGACCGGCGAACCACTTGGACTGCAGTCGTTGGGGTTTTCCGCGGCGACCATGGCCTGGTCGGTGGAGCGCTTGTCGAGCGGCGAGCGCCAGCGTCTGGCGCTATTGCGCGTGCTCGACAATCGCCCACGCGTATTGCTGCTGGACGAACCGACCGCCAATCTTGATCCCATCGCCACCCGGCGCGTCGAGCAACTACTGCAGGAATATAGACGCGACAGTGACGCTGCGCTGCTCTGGGTCAGTCATGATCCGGTTCAGATCGAGCGCGTTTCCGAACGCGTATTTCAACTCGTCGATGGCCGTATTACAGAGGTGGCGCGGTGCAACTGATTAAATTGACGCCGCTGGATTTGAGCTTAGCAGCCGGTTTGGTGTTGGCGCTGGCGCTGCTGTCGTTGCGCATGCGCTTGGCTTTGACAGGCCAAATCGCCATCGCGGCGTTGCGCACGACGGTCCAACTGTTATTGGTCGGACTGGTGTTGGAGGCGCTGTTTGCGGCCGTCCACCTGCTGTGGATGATCGCCATTGCCTCGGTCATGTTGTTGATCGCCGGACGCGAAGTCATGGCGCGCCAGCGCTACCGCTTCACGGGCTGGTGGGGTTTTGGCATGGGCACCGTATCCATGTTCGTGTCGGCATTTTCGGTAACCCTGCTGGCCTTGACCGTCATCATTCAGGTGCGGCCGTGGTACACGCCGCAATATGCGATTCCGTTGTTGGGCATGCTGCTCGGTAATACCATGACCGGCATCGCAGTGGGCTTGGACCGCCTGACGCAGACCGCTTGGCAACAGCGCGCCGGCATCGAGGCGCGTTTGGCGCATGGGCAGGATTGGCGCCAAGCGATCGGCGGCATTCGGCGTGATGCCGCCCGCAGCGGCATGATACCGATCATCAACGCCATGGCCGCCGCTGGCGTGGTCAGTCTGCCGGGTATGATGACCGGCCAGATTTTGGCCGGCAGTCCGCCGTTGCAGGCGGTCAAGTATCAAATCCTGATGATGTTTTTGATTTCGGCCGGTACCGGTTTTGGCACCTTGGCCGCGTTACAGTTGGGGTCGAGGCGGCTATTCGATGCGCGTCAACGATTGCGCCTCGATCGCCTGCGCGTGCCGGACATACACGCGCATGGCTGAAGCCGTACCTACTACGGAATGCGGCAGGCGAATCGGTGGCGCGGTGGTTTTGTCGGCGGCGGCCTCCAGCCTCATTGGTCCAGGATGCGGCGCATGAATTCCGGCGTGGCGAACGCGCCGCGATGGATGTCTGCATTGTAATACTGCGTTTCGAAGCGGCGTTGTTGCACCGCTTGCTCGCGAAAGGTATCGATGCTCCGTCCTTTGCGCGCCATCGTCGCGCTCCACCAGCCGCTCGGATAACTGCACTGGCAGAAGTGCAGTGTTTTTGTGTCGGTAAATCCGGCGCGGGCCATGGCCTTATGCATCGGTGCGATGATGCGCATGTGATACAGTGGCGATTCGCTTTGCTGGACAAGAATGCCGCTATCGCTCAAGGCGCGCTCACAGTCGCGATAAAATGGCTCGGAGAAAAGACCTTCGGCCGGGCCGACGGGATCGGTGCTATCGATAATGATGACGTCGATGCTGCCGGGTTCGGCGTCTTTGACCCATTGGATGCCGTCGCCAAAATACAGCTGTGCGCGGGCATCGTTGTTGGATTGACATAAAGCCGGGAAAAATTGCTCGGACAGGCGCGTGACGCGCTCATCGATCTCGATCTGCCAAGCCTGTTCGACTTCGGTATGTTTGAGCACCTCGTGCAAGGTGCCGCAGTCGCCGCCGCCAATGATCACTACTTTGCGCGGATTTTCGTGGATGAACAGCGCCGGATGCGACATCATCTCGTGGTATACGAAGTTGTCGCGGTCCGTTAGCATGACCAAGCCGTCGATAGTCATGAGATTGCCGAATTTCTCCGTCGCATAGATTTCGATGCGCTGGTAGGGCGTGGTTTCGTCGTGCAATTTCTCCTTTATGCGCAGCGAAAACGCGCTACCGCACTCTTCGTAGGCTTCGGTGTACCAGTGTTCATCCAGCGACATGTTCGCTTACCTCGGGGAGCGATCGACGGGCGCTAAAGATACAGGACCGACATCGTCAGTGGCAAGCGCGGGCCGGCGCGTCGTTCTATTCTGCACGCCGATACTTCATAATTCGCTCAACCCGTACCGCCAACGAGGATGTAACCGACGCCATGTCCGACACCGATCCCCAACATGCCACCGACGCTTACAATATTGCCCACTGGAGCGGGGGCTATTTCGATGTCAACGCGCGCGGCAATGTGATCGCACGGCCCAACCGCGCACTGGACTCCGACGGCATCGACCTGCACCAGCTTACCGGTGAACTGTTGGAGGCCGGACTGAGTTTGCCGGTCCTGGTGCGGTTTACCGATATCCTGCAAGACCGCGTAGACACCCTGTGTGATGCGTTTCGGAGCGCAATGCAGGAGAATGACTACCAGGGCAGTTACACCGCGGTCTACCCCATCAAGGTCAATCAACAGCGCAGTGTGGTCGAGGAAATTCTCAGCCGCGCGGCCGGCCGCGTCGGCCTGGAGGCCGGTAGCAAGCCGGAGTTGATGGCGGTGTTAGCGCTGTCCGGTGGTAATGGCAGCGTAGTGGTTTGCAATGGCTACAAAGATCGTGAGTATATTCGCCTGGCATTGATCGGCCGGCAGCTTGGTCATCGCGTCTTCATCGTCGTCGAAAAGCTCTCGGAACTGGAAACCGTCATCCGCGAATCGCGCGATCTCGGCATTGCGCCGTTGCTGGGCATGCGCGTGCGCTTGGCCTCCATCGGTGCGGGAAAATGGCAGAACACCGGCGGCGAAAAGGCCAAGTTCGGCTTGTCCGCGGCACAGGTGCTGGCCATGGTCGAACGCCTGCGTGCCGAGGACATGCTCGATAGCTTGCAACTGTTGCACTACCACATGGGTTCGCAGATCGCCAATATCCGCGATATCCAGCGCGGCATGCGCGAGGCCGCGCGCTTCTACGCCGAGTTGCACGGCATGTCGGTCAACATTCGTTGCGTCGACGTGGGCGGCGGGTTGGGCGTCGATTACGAGGGCACGCGTTCGCGCAGTTTCTGCTCCATGAACTACAGCGTGCGGGAGTATGCGCGCAACATTATCCATAGCCTGTGGGAGACCTGCGCCGACAACGGTCTGCCGCACCCGGACGTCATTACCGAGTCCGGGCGCGCCATGACCGCGCACCATGCGGTGTTGATTACTAATGTCATCGATATGGAGCGTGCCCCGGATACCGACAATTTGCACGCGCCGACCGAACACGACCCGCTCATTCTGCATGATCTGTGGCGCGGCCTGCAAAGTCTGTCCAGCCGCTCGGCGGTCGAGAGCTATCACGATGCCGCGCACTCCTTGGGCGAGGCGCGCGCCATGTACACCCATGGCGTGTTGACGCTCGACCAACGCGCACGTGTCGAGCAGTTGTATTTTGCCACCTGCCGTAAGGTGATGCCGTTTTTGGCGCCGAGCAATCGCTCGCACCGCGAATTGATCGATGAGTTGCACGATATTCTCGCCGATAAATATTTCTGCAACTTCTCGGTGTTCCAATCCATCCCTGACGTCTGGGCTATTCGACAGTTGTTTCCTGTGGTGCCGCTGCACCGTCACCACGAAGCGCCGACTCGCTACGCGGTGTTACAGGATCTTACCTGTGATTCGGACGGGCGCATCGATCAGTACGTCGATAGCGAGGGTGTCGTTTCGACCTTGCCTGTACATGAGCTCCGCGCCCGTGAAGAGTACCTGCTGGGTATATTCATGGTCGGCGCCTATCAGGAGATTTTGGGCGATATGCACAATTTGTTCGGCGATACCGATTCGGTCAATGTCGAGTTGCTGGACGGCGGCGGCCATCGGCTGACGCAGGCCGCACGCGGTGACACGGTCGACGAGGTATTACGCTATGTGCACTTTGATGCCGAGACCCTGTTGGCGGCTTATCGTCGCAAAATTGCCGCCGCTGAACTTGGCGACGCCCAGCGTGAACAGTATTTGGGGGAGTTGGAGGCCGGCTTGACCGGCTATACCTATCTCGAAGACTGAATCGAATGGGGTGGGCGGGCGCGGCCGAGACCGTGCAAATGTAGGCGCGAGCGCGCCGACAATATGGGTTGCGGGGATTCATGTCGATGACATCAAAGGCCGAGGTGAACATGCAGGTGGGATTCATCGGGCTGGGCGCCATGGGCGACCCCATGGCGCGCAATTTGGCCGCGGCGGGGTTATTGGCGGCGCTGTGGAATCGCAGTCGCGCCAAAGCCGAGCCGTTGAGCGCGCAGCTCGGTGTGCCGATCGCCGATGATCCGGCGGCGTTGGCGCGCGCGGTCGATTGCGTGCTGTTGTCGCTGTCGGCTGACGAAGACTTATTGCAGGTCATCGATCGCATGCGCGCCGGGTTGCACGCCGACATGCTGGTGGTGGATACATCCACCGTCGGTGCCGATACCGCGCGCGAGGCGAGCCGGCGCCTGGCGTCATACGGCGCCCACTTTCTCGACGCGCCGGTTTCCGGTGGCGTCGAGGGCGCGCGCAACGGCAGCCTGGTGATGATGGTCGGCGGTGAACCCGCACAGTTCGAGCGCGTGCGCCCGCTACTGGGCGCCGTCGCCGCGCACATCGTGCACATGGGGCCGGTCGGTAACGGTCAGATCACCAAGGCCGTCAACCAGATCATGGCAGCCGGTATTAATCAGGCGGTTACCGAAGCGCTGGCCTTTGGCGAAGCTGCCGGGCTGAATATGGATCAGGCGATCGATGTCATCGGCGGCGGCGCGGCGGCAAATTGGTTCCTCAGTAATCGCGGCCGGAGCATGCTGCAACGCGATTTCAGTCCGCGCTTCAAGGTCGCCTTGCACCACAAGGATCTGAACATCTGCCGGCGCATGGCCGAGGCGCTTACGAGCACCGAAATCCGCCTGCCCATTGTCGAAATGACTTTGATACACTACCGGCGCTTGATCGAGGCCGGTTATGCCGATGAGGATATTTCGGCGCTTTACCGTCAAAAATGCGCTCTATTCGGAGAGTAGGCGCACCGACTCGAAGGGATGCACATGCCACGTACCACACAGTCCAATCTCAAAACGATGCTCGCCGCGGCCGGCGCGCTCGGTGTCCTGGCCGGTCTGTACGCGCCGCTGGTGCGCATACCGCTTGGTGGTGAACAAAATCTGTTCAGTATCTATCGTCTGCAGCACGATCCCAGTGTCATCTGGGTGGCGTTGATATGCGTCGTGCTCGGCGCCGCCGCGCTTGGCGCGGCGGCGTTGGGGCGCTACCGCTGGTTATGGGTAACCGGATTTTTTGGCTTGAGCGCCTGGATCGTCGGCTATCTGCGTTGGCGCGACGCCTTGGCCGAGAGCGCCGCTCATATGCAGGCGCAATTGGCGGGCAATCCGTTCGCTTGGTTTGCGCAAGGCATGTTCGATCAGGTGCAGCTCGACTGGGGTGCTTATGCCATGCTGACGGGTGCGGCGTTGATGCTGGCGGCCGCTATCGCACACGAACTGCATCGCGGCCGGGCGCTGCTCAGCCCTTGATTTTTACCGGAATAGCGTTGATGTTGTTGCCACGCAGGCGGGCGCGCACGCGCGCGATTTCCGCAAACGTGTCGAACGGGCCGATGCGTACTCGATACCAGGTGTCGCTGCCGATGGTGACGTTCTGGATACTGGCGACGATACCCAGCAAGGCCAACTCGCCCTTGAACGCTTTGGCTTCCGGGCGTTGCCGAAACGAGCCGGCTTGCAGCATGTAGCTGCCGGGCGGCTTGGTCTTGGCCTGCGGGCCCTTGCTGCGTTCGTTCAACTCCTGGTCGGGAATGACGACTTCACTTTGCGGCAGTAGGGTGTAGAACTCGTAGCGTACGCCGTTGCCGCCGGCTTTACTGCCGGCCTTTTTGCCGTGGCTGGGCGCTTTGGCCGGCGTATGCTTGACGGCCGCCGCGTGTCCGTTCGGCTTCGTCGCCGCTGCGACGGCGGGTGAATGTCGCGCCACGTGGACTTGATTGAGGTAGACCAGCAGCGCCACCAACAGGCCGACGCTCAAGCCGGTCAGCATCCACACCCAGCCCGGCACGGCGGCGCGCGCGTTCTTTTTTTTACCGCTGTTCTTGTAATCTCTCGCCATGGCCGCCTACATCGACTCCGGCGCCGACACGCCGAGCAGGGTCAGGCCGTTATGTAGCACTTGGCGGGTAGCGACGATCAAATTGAGTCGGGCATCGCGCAAGTCGTGGTCGTCGACCAGAAACTGGTGGGCGTTGTAGTAGGTATGGAAGCCGTTGGCCAATTCGCGCAGATACTGCGCCAGTTGATGCGGTTCGTGCGCGACAGCCGCGGTTTCGACCACCTCCGGATAGCGCGACAGCGCGATCATGAGATCCAGTTCATGCTGTTCGTGCAACCGATCAAGGTGCCTATTGCCACGATCTTGATCATGCTGCAGGCCCTTTTCCGCTAGTTGTTTCATGACGCTGCAAACCCGTGCATGGGCGTATTGCACATAGTATACCGGGTTGTCGCTGGACTGCGATTTGGCCAGGTCGAGATCAAAATCGAGGTGCTGTTCGCATTTGCGCATGACGTAGAAAAAGCGTGCCGCGTCGTTGCCGACTTCATGCCGCAATTCGCGCAGGGTAACGAATTCGCCCGAGCGGGTCGACATTTGCGCCTTTTCACCGCCGCGATAAAGGATCGCGAACTGTACCAGTAGAACTTCCAGGCGCCCGGGATCCTCGCCGAGGGCCTGCAGTGCCGCCTTCACGCGCGGTACGTAACCGTGGTGATCGGCCCCCCAGACGTCGATGACGCGATCAAATCCACGTTCGAGTTTATCGGCGTGATAGGCGATATCGGAAGCAAAGTAAGTTTGCTGGCCGTTATCGCGTATCACCACGCGATCCTTCTCGTCGCCGAAGTCCGTGGTCCGAAACCACCAGGCGCCGTCGCGCTGGTACATTCGGCCGGCTTGCTTTAAGCGCTCGATAGCACGTTCGACGGCGCCGGATTCGTTCAGTGAGCGTTCCGAATACCATTGCTCGTAGTCGACCCCGAATTCGTGTAAGTCCTGACGTATATCCGCCAGAATTGTATTTAAGCCGAGATCGAACACCTGGCGGTAGCGCTCGTCGCCGAGCAACTCGCGCGCACGCGCGATGAGCGCGTCGATGTGCTGTTCCTTGTCGCCACCGGCCGTTTCATCCGGCGGCAGGTCGGCCACCACGCGTTCAGCCTCGAAGCGCAGCGCGTCGCCCTGTTCGCGGTGCAGCGTGGCGGCGATATCCCAGACGTAGTCGCCCTTGTAACCGTTGCGCGGGAACGGCAGCGTCTCGCCGCATAAGTCCAAATAACGCAGCCACACACTGGCGGCCAGAATATCCATTTGTCGTCCGGCGTCATTGACATAGTACTCGCGATGCACGCGGTAACCGACCGCGGCCAACAAGTCGGCGACGGTGGCGCCGTAGGCCGCGCCACGGCCGTGACCGACATGGAGTGGGCCGGTTGGGTTGGCGGACACGAACTCCACTTGTACGGCTTGTCCTTGGCCGACGTCGCTGCGGCCGTACTGTTGCCCGGTTTGCAGGATAGCGCCGATGAGTTGATGGTAGGCGGACGGCGCCAAGTAGAAATTGATGAAGCCGGGGCCGGCGATGTCGACCTTGACCACCAGCGCTGAGGGCGGCAGCGCGGCGACGATCTGTTCGGCCAGTTGGCGTGGTTTGCGGCCTGCGGATTTGGCCAGCGTCAGGGCGACGTTACAGGCGAAGTCGCCGTGCGCCCGATCGCGGCTACGATCAATTTTTATGACGTCGGCGCCAAGAGCGTCCAATGTGCCGGCTTCCTGCAGGGTTGCCAGTGCCGTGGAGACCAGCTGTGCGAGGTGGTGTTTCATACGTGAGATTCGGGATACAACGCTTGTGGTTTGGTGCGGCGCCGCGGACGGCCAAGCCGAGCGCGCGGATTAGCGGGCTATTATCGCTTGTCTATTACATCTTTCAACTCGAATCTGGGAGGGCGACGCCCGTCTTACATCAGGTCCATGGGGTCAACGTCCAGTGACCACCGCACCTTACGCGTTTGTTTGAGCGATTCCAAGCTCGGCACCAGCTGCGCCAGCAGGCGGTGCAGGTCGGCGCGCTCGGCGGCCTGCAATAACAGTTGGCTGCGATAGCGGCCCTGACGCCGTTCCATCGGCGCGGCTACCGGGCCGAGCAGTTCGACGCCGCGGACCCGATAGGCCTGCGCCCGCTCGGCGACTTGTTGCAAAAACTGTTGTGGGGCGTCGCGCGCGGGCGCCTCGGCGCGCAGCAGCGCCAGGCAGCCGAACGGTGGCAAACCGACCTCGGCGCGCTCGGCCAGGGCGGCCGCGGCGAACCGATAATAATCTTGCTGGACCAACAGTTGTAGCAGTGGGTGATTGGGAAAATGCGTCTGGATCAACACCTCGCCGGGTTTATCGGCGCGTCCGGCACGGCCGGCGACCTGCAGGACCAGTTGCGCCATGCGTTCGCCGGCGCGGAAGTCGGCGCTGAACAGTCCCTGATCGGTGTCGATGACGCCGACCAGGGTGACGTCCGGGAAATGATGACCTTTGGCCAGCATCTGCGTGCCGACCAAGATACGGTTGCTACCGTCGTGGATGCTGTCTAGGCGCGCCTGCATCTCGCCCTTGCGGCGCGTGCTATCGCGATCGATGCGCACCACCCCGACCTCCGGGAAGGCTTGCCGCAAAGCCTGCTCCATACGTTCGGTACCCTGGCCGAGGGCGCGTAAGTCGGCGCTGTCGCAGGCCGGGCAGGCGCTGTCGATGGCGCGCTCGGCGCCGCAGTGGTGGCAGCGCAGGCGTTGCTGCGCATGGTGCAGGGTCATGCGCGCGTCGCAGCGCCGGCATTGGGCAATCCAGCCGCAATCATGGCACAGCAGCGTTGGCGCGAAGCCGCGCCGGTTCAGGAACAACAGTGTCTGGCCGCCGGCGTCGAGGTGCTGGCGCATACGCGTCAGCAAAAGCTCGGATAGCCCGTCCTGCATTGGCCGGCTGCGGACATCGAGCAGTTGCATGCTCGGATGCAGCGCCGCGCCGGCGCGTTCCGGTAAGCGCAGTAGCCGGTAGCGCGACTGTTCGGCGTTGTACAGGCTTTCCAGTGAGGGTGTCGCCGAAGCCAGCAGTACCGGGATGCCGGCGTTGCGCGCGCGTATGAGGGCCAAGTCGCGAGCGGAGTAACGCAGACCGTCTTGCTGTTTGTAGGATAAGTCATGTTCCTCATCGACGATGATCAGTCCGATTTCGGGAAGCGGTGTAAATACCGCTGAACGCGTGCCGATGACTACCGCGGCGCGGCCGGTGCGGGCCGCCAGCCAGGCATCCAGACGCTCGCGGTCCGACAGGGCGGAATGCAGTACTACCAGCGGTTGCTGCAGGCGGCGGCGAAAGCGCTCGACCAGCTGCGGCGTCAGGCCGATCTCGGGCACTAATACCAGCGCCTGCTTGCCCTGGCGCAAAACCTGCTCGATGACGCGTAGATAAACTTCGGTCTTGCCGCTGCCGGTAACGCCATAGAGCAAGAATGCTTGAAATTCGCCCAAGCTGCCGGTGAGCGTGTCGACCGCCTGTTGTTGATCGGCGTTGAGGCTTGGTCCGTGCTCGAATGCCGAAGCGCTCGCCAGCAGCGCGGAACGTTCCTCCATCACGACCCAGCCTTTGGCGATCAGGGTGCGCATCGCCGCTTGCCAGGGGTCGCCGTGGGCATCGAGTCGGGCGCGATCGACACCACCCTCATGTCGCTTCAGCAAAGCCAGCAGCGCCGCTTGTCGCGGCGAGCGGCGTAGCTGTTCGATATCAATGGCGTGACCGGCGGCGGTCAGCGACCAATGGCGTACGCCGCTATCGCGCTGCGACCGGCCTTGACGTAACAAGGTTGGCAAGGCCGCGGCCACCACTTCGCCGATCGGGTGGTGGTAGTAGCCGGCCGACCACAAGCACAACTGCAAGATTTCCTCGGTGACGGCCGGGCTATCGTCCAGTATCTCGATTGCGCGTCGTAACCGGGCGGCTTCGACCGCGGCTTCGGTCACACACTGCAACAGCACCCCCACCGCTTGGCCGCGCCCGAATGGCACGCGCACGCGCGTGCCACTGCGCAGCTCGGCGATTTCGACCCCGGCCGGTGGCAGGTAGTCGAAACTGCGCTGCAACGGGGCAGGGATGGCGATACGGAGGAAGCCGGGCGCGTCTTGCGTCATGGCGCGCTACTTTAGCATCAAATAACCGCAACGCGCGCCGAGCGGACGCTCGACGAATCTGATTAGGCGCCAAACCTCATGTGGTTTCTTAAGTGTTAGCACCTAACTCGCTCTCGCTGTTTTCGATTCGCGGGTTATCCACAAATCCTGTGGATAAGTCTGTGGATGAACTGCGATTTAACGCATCGGATGCCGAAAAATACAGGCTAAATGACAAATTGGTTAAAATTTGATCAGGCAGGGTATGCCATTGTAATTCAATTAGTTAGACATAGTGCTCGGGCGCAGGGTAAGGACGGCGTCAGGACTTCTCACGATTCGTGCCAACGCCCGGCAGGCTTGTGCATAACAGACGCCCGTCCAACCTGTAAGCCGTTGTTCCTGCATGTCCATGAGAGCGCTGACAGGCGAACTCACGCGCTCGAGTGGCTGCGGCAAGGCATCAATTTTCGTGCGTAGCGAGTTGGCGCAAAAAGTCAAGTGCTAGTTCTGGTGAATAAGGCTTTGTTGCTAACCCGACAAAAGGGCCGGTCGCGCTGATCGCGTCAGCGCACGTCAAGGCGCCCGGCCGGGCGGCCTCTGCTCACCGTAGTCGAGACAGCGTGCAGCCCGAAATCAAAGTAGGGACTGTGTCACGGCCGGGCCGTACGCGATGGCCGCGCCTCGTTGCAGCAAATCTTTCGCCGCCGACGTGAATGGATAGACACAGAAAACGGCGTAGTGGCAATCGTTCAAGATCAAACCGGCGGCGAGATTCTGCCGGCCATGCGGCTTATGCGGTGTGCCTTGCAGGAAAAACAAACCGCTAGCCTGCGGCGATCAGACAGCCAGGTAACGCTGCAATATGTCGGGTTGTGCCTTGATTTCCTGTGAGGGGCCCTCGTGTACGATATGACCGTTGTTGATGATGTAGACACGTTGCGCCAGCGCCAGCGTGGCCGCAAGGTTCTGCTCCACCAGGACAATGGTCTGCCCAGCTGCGGCGAGTTCCCTGCACGCCGTCATCAAGTCGCGTACGATGACCGGCGCAAGGCCTTCGAACGGTTCGTCCAGCAGGATGATTTTCGGATCGCGGATCAGCGCGCGGGCAATCGCCAGCATCTGCTGTTCACCACCCGACAAGTCGGTGCCGCTACTGCCGCGCCGCTCTTTCAGGCGCGGAAACATTTCGTAGATACGGTCGAGCGGCCATTTGTTCGGCGCCGTGAGTGCCGCAAGCGACAGATTTTCATCGACATCGAGGCTGCCGAAGATGCGGCGGTCTTCGTGCACGAGCTGCATGCCCGCTTGCGCGATGGCATGGCTTTTCTTGCCGGCCAACTCGGCGCCTTCGAGTTTTACCGAACCCGCGCGCGGTGTCACTACGCCCATCAGGCTTTTCAAGGTGGTGCTCTTGCCCGCCCCGTTACGGCCCAGCAACGCCACCACTTCGTTCTTTTCCACGCGTAGCGAAACATCGAACAGGATGTGTGAGTCGCCGTAATAGCTGTGCAGCCCTTCGACTTCCAGGAGGCTCATAATGCGATCTCCTCATGCACGCCACCAAGATACGCTTCCTGTACTTTCGCGTTACCCTTGATTTCATCCGGCGTGCCTTCGACCAGGATGCGGCCTTCCTGTAGCACGGTAATGCGCTCGGCCAGCTCGAACAGTGAATCCATATCGTGATCGATGATGATCATGGTGCGGCCCTGACTGATGGACTTGAGCAGCTTGACCGTTTCGACCCGTTCCTGCGGGCTCATACCGGCCAGCGGTTCGTCCAGCAACAACAGGCTGGGCGAAGAAGCCAGCGCCAGGCCTACTTCCAGGCGCCGTTTTTCGCCATAGGCTAGCTGTGACACGGGCGTGTCGGCGCGCTCGGTCAGGTTGACCAACTCAAGCGTGTGCTCTACCTGCTCGTTCAATCCCGGCGTATTGGACACGCTGGACAGCATGTCGAGCCTGAACTTGCCGCGCAGCTCGGCCAAAGCGGAGATGATCAGGTTTTGACGCACCGTCAGGCTATTGAACAGTTGATTGACCTGATAACTCTTGGTTAAACCGAGTTGACAGACATCGGTGACGCTTAGGCCGGTGATATCACGTCCTTCGAACAGAATCTTGCCGGACGAGGGATGTACTTCACAGGTCAGCATTTTGAAAAAGGTCGACTTGCCGGCCCCGTTCGGACCGATGATGCCGCGTAATTCACCCTGATTCACGGTGAACTCGATGTCGGTGTTGGCGTGTACGCCGCCGTAGTGTTTGGTAAGGCCGGTAACTTGCAGGATCGGCCCGCTGAAGCTCTTTGGCACCGGCCGATGCGGCCGCATGGGCAAGGGAGTTCGCATAGCTTGCGTTCCTGTCGCCATGTGCCCATTTCCAGCCGTCGCCACTTTTTCGGGTGCTGTCGCCAACTTGCTTCTGACGAACCAATAGAGATCCCTGAAACCACCGATGATGCCCTGGCGCAGGAAAACCACCAGCAACACAAACACCACGCCAAGCACCAGCTTCCATGTCGCGCCCAGCCCCAGCGTCGATTGCAGGAAATCCTGCAGAAACAGCCATACTGCGGCGCCGACCAGCGGACCGAACAGCGTCGCGCGGCCACCGATAGCGGTCTGCATCACAAGCTGACCCGAGGTATCGAACATGAAAGCGTCGGGCGGCATGAAGGCCTGCATCACACCCAGCAGGCCACCGGCCATACCGGCGTAGGCGGCCGCAATGACGAATGCTGTCAGTTTGTAGCCCTGAACATTGTGACCCACCGCGGCCGCACGCAGCGGATTCTCCCGGATGGCGGTGAGGATTGCCCCCACCGGCGAGCGCACAATGCGAAACGCGATCACGATGCCGATGAAATAGACGAACGCAAGAAACGGATAGAGCGACCAGCCACTGGTGAAATGGATGGTTTTGAAGCCAAGGTAGAGAGACGGCGCCGGCACGCCCGGCAGTCCGTTTTCGCCGCCGGTCCACGCCGACAGGGGATTGAACTCGACGAAGAAAAATATCTCCGCGATGGCAACCGTAATCATGGCGAAGTAAATGCCGGTGCTACGCAAGGCGAGCAGTCCGATCAGGTAGCCGACAATGGCGGCTACCACCATGCCGATGATCAGCGCCAGTATGACGTAGGGGAAGCCCGCTTGGGTGAGCAGGTAGGCGGCGACGAATCCACCGGTGCCGTAAAAGGCCGACTGGCCGAATGAAAGCAAGCCGGTGTAGCCGAACAGGATATCAAAACCGATACCAAACAAACCCCAGACCAGAATACGGTTGACTGTGTCGGGGGCTGCATTGAAATAAGGGAGAACAAAAGGTGCTGCGATAAGACAGAATGCTGTCAGTATTTCAATCCAATAGCGGCGTTGCATGAAGGTTTTCCCCAAATTCATTCGCGACCTTTCTTGCCGAGTAGACCGCGCGGTCTAAACACCAGAACCAGCGTCATGGCCGCGAACAACATGATGTATGAATAGGCAGGATTGATCATCGAAGTAAGGCTGATTATTTCGCCCGCTATCAAGCCGCCGAGCACTGCGCCGGGGAACGACCCCACCCCGCCAATCACAACCACAACAAAGGTCTGCACCAGGATCGCCTCACCCATGCCAGGCGAAAGCGAGACCACCGGCGCATTCACGATACCGGCAAATCCCGCCGCCATCGCACCGATGCCGAACACGATCATGAATACGCGATACACATTAATGCCCAGGGAATCGACCATCATCGAATCTTCGATGCCTGCGCGCACGATCAGTCCGAGCCGGGTCCGGTAGAGGATCAAATACAGTGCCAGCAGCGCAACCGCCACGATGCCGATGAGAGCCAGCCGATACGTCGGAAATATCACGCCACCCATTGAGGTAATGCCTGAGAACATGGATGGCGGCGGCACGGTTTTAGTCATGCTCGAAAAGAAATAGCGCACGGTTTCAACAATGCAGATGGAAAGGCCGAATGTGACCAAAAGCTGGTCCTCGTCCGGCCGGTCATAAAAATAGCGAATGACAAGCCGTTCCAAAAGGATCCCAAACACCAGCATGAACAGCGTCGCAGCGAGCACCGCGAGGGCGAAGGAATTGGTCGCATGGTAGGCGACGTAGCCGGCATAACCGCCGAGCATGAACATGGCGCCATGCGCCAGATTCAGCAGACCCAGCGTGCCATAGATAATCGTCAGGCCGGAGCTGATCAGCGCCAACAGGGCACCCAGCACCAGGCCATTGAATAATTGGGAGAGGAAATTAGTCCAGTTAAGCATAGATTTATATGATTCCGGAGGCTCCGACGTGGCGCCTGATTAGCCGCATACTTGGCACCACAGACGGCAACCGTCGCCTGTGGTGCCAATCCATGCTATCGGTCAGTACTCAGGTGTAAGAGCCCAGCTTGCAACCGAACGCGTCGGGCTTCTGCATCAGCGGAAGACCGGGAACGGTTTCCACCACTTGCCAGTAATCTTCCTTGTTTCTCATCTCGGAAGGTTTCTTGCCCTTGACGATAAATACCGGTCTGATCAACTGGTGATCGGCCGCGCGCCAGGAAACTTCTCCGACCAGCGAATTGATCTTGCGCCCGGCTTCGTAGGACTTGATCACCTCCGGCGGATAGAAGCTGCCGGCATTTTCCACGGCTTCCGCCCACAGGGCGAATTCCATGTAGGCATTTTCAGCGCCCCACTGTGGCTTGTAGCCGTACTTCTTTTCGAATGCCTGGACGAACATCTTGGCGAGCGGGTACTTGTCTTCCAGCGTCCACCAGAAGTCGGTGGCGGCGTACACGCCGGCCAGCAGCCCGCCGCCCACTTGCGGGGCTAGGAACGGCACCTGATACGGCACCACCAGCTTCATCTTGTCGAGGATGCCAAACTGCTTGGCCTGCTGGATGGACAATACTGCGTCGTGGCCCCAGTTGACGTTGATCAGCACGTCGGCGCCGGAATTAGCCACGTTGAGCAGGTACGATGAAAAGTCGGACGAGCCGAGCGGCGAGACCTGATTGGTGGTTGTTTTCCAGCCTGCCGTAGCGAGATGATCCTGAAACGATTTCGTGACGGTGTGCCCGTAAGTGTAATCGGGCGTCATGTAGGCGACTTTCTTGTTCTTGCCAAACGTCTTGACCAGAACCGGGCCGAGGGCGGCAGCTGCAGTCTGTCCGTAGAAGCACTGGCGGAAACCATAGCGCACGCAGTCCTTGCCAGTGGTGTCGTTAGAGCCGGAAATGCCGGCAACGTAGAGCACCTTTTCGCGCTGTGCGAGCTTATTGAGCGCCACCGCGACCGCGCTGGAGGTCGCGCCGGTCATCAGTATTGCCTTGTTCTCGCTAATGAAGCGCTGCTGAGCCTGCACCGCGTCGTTCGGCTTGGCGGCAGAGTCGGCGACACCATAAATGACCTTCTTGCCGAGCACGCCCTTCTTGGACTTCGGCGAGATCTTCTTGATCAGCGGATTGCCTTCATTGATGTGCTCGATGGCGAGCAGATAACCTTTGAGCTCATCTTCGCCCTGCAGGGCATAACTGCCGGTGCGCGGAACGGTAATGCCAATGAAGACCGAGTCGCCCGACGAGCCGGCCGGATAGGTGCCAATAGACGGATGATCGGCTGCGAAAGCTCGGCCTATGAAACCACCAGGTAGCGCCAGCGCACCTGCAACGCCCAGGCCGGTGCGAAGAAAGTTGCGGCGTTCGAGACTATAGGTATTTGACTTGCGGTTTGACATGACGCTCTCCTTTTGTAATTTTGTAGTTCATAGAGAGTCGAGCCCCTCAGTAGCTGCAACGGAACCTCCCGGTCAGCCTCTGCACCTTCGGCTTGCCTGACAACGCATCCCGTTCGCCCCGGTCCGACCCGCGGCTGAAAAACACCACGGTGACCCGGCGGCGCTAAGGGTCTCGCTGCTTCGCTCGCCAGCCTCGCGTTTATCGCGAGCTCCTCGACGTCCGCTTCGCCTCTCCATGCCTTATCAATTGTATTTGTTGCCAATGAAAAAACAAAACCCTATCACGAAACTATCTACGTCGATAAATATCGAGAGGGAATAATACCCTGTAGCGAAACGGGAAAGTAGGAAATGCACCACCACCTTGATTTAGATGACTGTATATTAGATATACCCACTTCAAGTAACCAGGATTTAGCTCTGGTAAGAAGATACATTAGGGCTGAATCAATCTTCGATCAACCCCAATTTACCGATGCTGACGAGGCGCCTGAATATCTGCAAACCCGAGTCCGGCCCGATGGCCCTGTATGCCCTCATTGTGGCGTCATCGGCGACCATTGCCGACTGAAATGCCAATCCAGCCGCGCCGGTCTCTATAAGTGCAAGGATTGCCGCAAGCCTTTTACCGTGACCATGGGCACGCTATTCGAGCGCTCGAAAATTCCACACAATAAGTGTCTTCCGGCCGTCTACTTGCTTTGCTCGTCCACGACCGGCATGAGCAGTCACCAACCACGCCGTACTCTTGGCGTGACTTACAAGACGGCTTGGTGCACGGCTCACCGCATCGGTGCGGTCATGCGTGAACCGACCGCCTAGCGCGCGGCGTCGAGGGAATGTAAGGAGTTGCTTAAGACCGTACAGTATTTATTATGGCTTGATGTTCGTTGATGTCGTTGTAGAAACGAAATGCGAGCGTCTCAGGCGAGCCCATACAAATCACGGCACAGTCACGCTTCACCTTCACTACTCGGAGTTTGTTTGGGAAATGGGTTTGTCATTTCGCAACGCACAGCGCTATCAGCTCTGCCGTGCTTGCCGGGAGTTTAGCGGCCGGCGTTTTTGGTTGGCTTGCGCTGCGCCTTTTTCTTCTTAAGCTTGGACGCGGACCACGCACGCCTGAGAGCCTCATTGAATGGAATGGGATCAATTTTTGGCTCGGTATCGTCGCGTTGTTTAGTGGGCTTTGCCATGGATCAAAAAATCAAAATTCCGCTTGTTCGGAATCCAGAACATGCCGCCGCGATCGGTAGGCTGCTCCGGTCGGGCGCCAACCTCGGTCATAGGGAACGCCAGTATCCAATCGCCAGCAAAAAGGGCGCGCGCTGATCGCTACGAATGCCGGTGTTGGCGCCGCTTGATGCGCCCGCAACGCGCTTGCTTCAACGTCGTTACCGCGGTGCTTGTTGTCGGCTGACAAATAGAAAAGGCCGAGCCTTTCGGCTCGGCCTTTACGCCGATACGGCATTTGAAGAGCGGCGTTAAAAGCTTTTTACGCCTTGAATGAGTTCCGACGCCATGGCCTGGCCATCGCCATACAACATGCGCGTGTTGTCCTTGAAGAACAGCGCATTCTCGATTCCAGAGAAGCCGGCGCCCTGGCCGCGTTTGATGACGATGACGTTTTTGGCCTTATCGGCATCCAAAATGGGCATGCCGTAGATGGGGCTGTCCGGGTTGGTGCGCGCGACCGGATTGACGACGTCGTTGGCGCCGATGACCAAGGCCACGTCGGCGGTCTCGAACTCCGAATTGATTTCGTCCAAGTCGTAGATTTTGTCGTACGGTACGCCCGCTTCGGCCAGCAATACGTTCATGTGACCCGGCATGCGGCCGGCCACCGGATGAATGGCGAACTTGACCGCCACGTCACGCTCCTCCAGCAATTTGGCCAACTCCCAGATCTTATGCTGCGCCTGCGCCACGGCCATACCGTAGCCGGGGATGATGACGACTTTGCTCGCGAACGCCATCATGACCGCGGCGTCGGAGGCGTCGATCGGCTTCAGTGCGCCGCCCGCATCGCCTTCCGCAGCCGCGCTGCCGTCACCGCCGAACGAGCCGAACAAGACATTGCTGATCGGCCGGTTCATGGCGCGCGCCATCAACTGCGTCAGCAGTGTACCGGCCGAGCCGACCACGGTGCCGGCGATGATCATGGCGGCGTTCTGCAGCACGAAGCCCTCGAAAGCGACTGCCAGGCCGGTCAGTGCGTTGAACAACGAGATGACCACCGGCATGTCGGCACCGCCGATTGGCAGGGTCATCATGACGCCGAACGCCAGCGCCAAGGCGAAAAACAGCAGGATGGCCAGCGGATGTTGCGAGACGAACGCCAAAAATACACCGCAGGCGACCGTGGCAACGAATACCGCTACATTGATTGCCTGTTGGTTCGGAAAGCGGTTAGCGCCCTTCATCCACCCCTGCAGCTTGGCGAAGGCGATCAGTGAGCCGGAAAACGACACCGTGCCGATCAACGCGCCCAGTACCGCTAA
The DNA here is from genome assembly GCA_030147845.1 of Gammaproteobacteria bacterium. Lineage (GTDB taxonomy): Bacteria > Pseudomonadota > Gammaproteobacteria > JASBUN01 > JASBUN01 > JASBUN01. The sequence continues at coordinate 28,170 of JASBUN010000028.1, read as the reverse complement.
ATCGAGTGCGATGGCGCTGTGGCTGACACCTTTGATCAGCTCGACCGCGGCGATGGCGGCCGCGGCGCCACCACCCATGCCGTTGTAGAGCGCGATCATCTGCGGCATATCGGTCATGGCGACGCGCTTGCCGGAAGCGTAGGCGATGCCTGAGCCGATGATGATGGCCGCCACCATGAGGCCGAAGTTGCTCATGTGCGGGATGAAAAATGTGGCGATGACGGCGGCGGCCATGCCGGCGCCGGCCCAAACGATACCGGCGCGTGCCGTGGTCGGCGAACTCATGCGCTTGAGGCCGAGGATGAACAGTACCGCGGCGACGAAGTAGATGGCTTGAATCAGATCAACCATGCTTCTTCTCCTTACTGCTCTTGAACATCTCCAGCATGCGTTCGGTGACCACGTAGCCACCGACGGCGTTCATGGCGGCCAACAATACGCCGACGAAGCCGATCAGCTGTTCCATGGTCGAGTCGGCGTGACCGAGCGCGACCATGGCGCCGACCAGAACGATGCCGTGGATGAAATTCGAGCCCGACATCAGCGGCGTGTGCAGGATCACCGGTACGCGGCTGATGACCTCATAGCCGGTGAATGCGGCGAGCATAAAAATATAAAGTGCAGTGAATCCTTCGATCACGGCTGTTCTCCCTCCACGACTTTGCGGGTCGGTTCGTGCATGATTTTGCCGGCGCGGGTGAGTGTGCTACCCGCCAGTACCTCATCTTCCCAATCGGGTTTGAGTTCGCCGTCGGCGATCATGATCTGAAGTAGGTTGTACAAATTGCGCGAATACATCTCGCTGGCGTGCACAGGTAGCATGCTGGGTACGTTCAACGGGCCATGGATGATGACGCCGTTGTGATTTACGGTTTCGCCGGCCTTGGTTAATTCGCAATTGCCGCCGCCCTCTGATGCCAGGTCGATAATGACCGCGCCCGGACGCATACGCTCAACCATGGCGGTGCTGATCAAACGCGGCGAGACGCGCCCCGGTATGGCGGCAGTCGTGATGACCGCGGTGGCGGCACTGACGTGGTTGGCCAGCATATCGCGTTCGTGGTGCTTTTCCGCTTCGGTCAATTCGCGCGCGTAGCCACCGTCACTGGCGGCGTCGACGTTCAGTTCCAGGAATTTCGCGCCCAGCGATTGAACCTGTTCCTTGGTGACCTTGCGCACGTCATAGGCCTCGACCATGGCGCCGAGACGGCGCACGGTGGCGATGGCTTGCAGCCCGGAAACGCCGGCGCCGATGATCAGCACCTTGGCCGGACGAATGGTACCGGCGGCGGTGGTCAGCATGGGGAAGAATTGCGCGGCGTGGTCGGCGGCCATGAGTGCGCCTTTGTAACCGGCGATGGACGCCTGCGACGACAGCGCGTCCATGCTCTGCGCGCGTGAGATGCGCGGCACCAATTCCATCGCCAGCGCGGTAATGTTGCGATCGCGCAGCGCTTTGATCCGATCCGGTTCCCGGTGCGGCTGCATGAAGCTGATGACGATGCAGCCTTCCGGCAACAGCTTTATCTCATCTATGGTGGGCGGCTGTACCTTAAGTACCACGTCGGCTTGCGCGTAGACCTCAGCGGCGTCCGCGACCAAGGCGATGTCGTCATAATCGCTATCCGGGAAGTAGCTGCTGTCGCCGGCGTTGCGTTGCATGATGATCTGAACACCGGCCTTGGTGAATTTTTCCGCCACATCTGGAACCATGGCGACGCGCCGCTCGCCGGCGACGGTTTCTTTGGGTACAGCGATACGTATCGGCATGGTTTAACTCCGATTCAAAAACTGCGTAATTGCGTGAGTAACGCGCGGCGTGGCGCGAGCGTGGCGATTGCCTTCGATGCCGTTTGCGCGCAGGAAATCGCGTTCCTGATCCGGGCGCGTACCCGGCGCACCTACCGTCTTGTTGTACAAGCGCGCAATAGTAGCGGATTTCGGCGCCGGATTGTATACCACAGCTTGCGCGCATCTGGTTGCGGCCGTGCTCGGCCGAGAAACAAGCCTGCTTTGGGCGCCCGCTTCGGCCACCGGCGGCTGGCGGCAAAACGTCATTTCGCGCGCCCGCAAGCCGGCCACTAGCGCCTGTTGCAACACCATGATAGTCTAGAAAAACCGGCAAAACACGCCAAAATGCGTGATCTGGTCAGTTAAATGTCATTTATTTGTAAACGGGGGGATGTACGGTTTCGGGTCAGGAGGTAGCGGAGTGTACGGGTTAAGTCAGCAAGTGCTGCGCACCGACGTGTCGGGCATGCCATTGGAATGGATCGGCTATCAGGATGCGGTCCGTTTGTATCACCTGGGGCAGGTCGCCTACGCCTGCGGTTCGCTGCTGTATCGGGTGCACGGCGGTGTCTGCGCCAAAACCGGCCTGCGCAGTGTCATTGAAGTCAATTCGATCATCGCCACCCACGGCAACAATCACGCGCTGGCCAAGGCGCGTGACCGTTATGTCCCGCCGCTCAATAATCCGGCTCTGTTCAACCGCGACGCCCACCTGTGCCTGTACTGTGGCGATCGCTTTGGGCACCGAGACTTGTCACGCGATCACGTTACGCCGTTGAGCCAGGGCGGTAGCGATACCTGGACCAATGTCGTCACCGCCTGCAAGCGCTGCAACAATCACAAGGCAGGCTTCACGCCCGAACAGGCCGGGATGCAGTTGTTGGCGGTGCCGTTTACGCCCACGCATGCCGAGTACATCTATCTGCAGGGACGCCGCGTACTGGCCGATCAGATGGAATTTCTGCTGGCGCATTTCCCGCGCACCAGCCCGTTGCATCAGCGCTTGATCGGTATCGCTTAGCCGCCACCATAGGGCCGTTCGACCGCTTCGCGCACCGCGAAAGCCGTGCCTACGAGTTCCGTTACTGCTCCCCTGGCCTGCCATAACCATCGCCATTGTAGGCACGGATTCATCCGTGCATGGGGGCGGTGCGGACGTGCCGCCGACCGCTTCGTGCACCGCGAAAGCCGTGCCTACGAGTTCCGTTACTGCTCCCCTGGCCTGCCATAACCATCGCCATTGTAGGCACGGATTCATCCGTGCATGGGGTGGCGCGAACGCGCCGCTGGCGAACGCCGATACCGCACGCAACCAAACGCGCAGGTGCGGGCGCGGTAATTTGCTATGGTTGCGTCATGCCCATGTGGACCGATATAAGCCGAGCGATTACCGCCGCCAGCGGCGAGCGGTTCGTGCCGCTGGCGCCGACGTCGATCGGCGGCGGCTGTATCAATCAGGCCTATGTGTTGAGCGACGGTCGGCGGCGCTGGTTCGTCAAGCTCAACAGCGCGTCCAGCCTGGCCATGTTCGAGGCCGAGGCGGACGGCCTGCGTGAATTGGCCGACGCTGCAGCCATACGCGTACCGCAACCGTTGACTACGGGTTGTGCGCAACAAGCCGCGTTTCTGGTCATGGAATATATTGAACTCGGCGGCGGCGGCGCGCCGCAGGCGTTGGGCGAACAGTTGGCGGCATTGCATCGCTGCACCAGCGCGCAGTTTGGCTGGCGACGGGATAATACCATCGGCGCGACCCCGCAGATCAATCAGGTCGACGATGATTGGCTGCGTTTCTGGTGCCGGCAGCGGCTTGGATTTCAACTCGATCTGGCGGCGCGCAAGGGCTTGGCAACGAATACCGTGCGTCTTGGCGAGCAGCTTATGAGCCGCTTGGGCGGTTTATTTGTCGACTATCGTCCGTTGCCGTCGTTGTTACACGGCGACCTGTGGGGCGGTAATGTCGCTGTCGATGACGCCGGGCAGCCGGTCATTTTTGACCCGGCGGTTTATTACGGGGATCGCGAGGCTGATCTCGCCATGACCGAACTGTTCGGTGGTTTTGAGCGCGACTTTTACCTCGCCTATACGTCGGCGTGGCCGCTCGACCGTGGCTACGAGACCCGCAAGATGCTGTATAATCTGTACCACATTCTTAATCATTTCAATTTGTTCGGTGGCGGCTACGGACGCCGGTCGGCGACCATGATCGAGCGCTTGTTGGCCGCGCTGCGTTAGCGTCCGGCCTGCGACAGTATCCAATCGACCACCGCCGATAGATCCGCAAAAACTTTGGCGCCGGTATCGCGCAAGCGTGTTTCATCACCGTCGCGGAATTTGCCGGTGCGTACCAGGGCGGCCTGCAGCCCGGCGTCGATCGCGCCCAACACGTCGCCCTCGACGTCGTCGCCGACCATGACGGTTTCACCAGCCGTGCAGCCCAGTTCGGCTACCGCCGTCTGGAAGAAGTCGGCCGCCGGTTTGCCGGTCACCACGGCACGGACGTCGGCGCCGTATTCGAGTGCGCAGACGAATGGTCCGGCGTCCAGGCTCAAGCCGTCTTGTTCCTGAAAATAGCGGTTGCGGCCCATGGCGACCAGCTCGCCACCGGCGGCGAGAATACGGAAAGCCGCATTCAAATGCGCGTAGTCGAAGTCTTCACCGGCGTCGCCGACCAGTACGGCGTTCGGCGACTGGTTGGCGAAATCGGCAAATTCCGGGTGCAGATTGCGATGAATGAGCAAAACGGGGCGCAATTGGTGCGCGCGCAGATAACGGCGTGCGGCATCCGGGGCGGTGAATAGCTGCTCGGTGCCGATCTCGAAGCCCATTGCCGCCAGTTGGCGGAGTATGGCGGTGCGCGGGCTGCGCGTGGTATTGGTGACATAACGCAACGGCAGACCGCTGTCACGCAGTCGCTGCAGCGCCGTATGCGCGCCCGGCAACGCATTGCTGCCCACGTACAAGACACCGCTGAGATCGAGCAACACGCCGCCAATCATCGCCTCGCCCAGTCGATTACTGCTCTCTCTACACTGTAGAAGGCCGGCGTCGTCGGCGCGAGTTTTGCAGCACAAGATTTCTAGCGGCCATTGTCGGATACTGGTGTTATTGGCGCACGACCAACCGGCAGTGGGGGTCTAAATGGGGCGTACACGTTACGACATGCTAGTGGTGGGCTCGGGCCCGGCTGGGCAGGCGGCCGCCATTACCGCCGCCAAGCTCGGACGGCACGTCGGTATCATCGAGCGCAAAGCGTCGCTCGGTGGCGTCAGTCTGCAGACCGGCACGATTCCCAGCAAGGCCTTGCGCGAGGCCGCGTTTCTGGTTTCGCGCTTCGCCGCCAAAGGCATGCGCGAAACGCTGACCCGTGCGCCGAGCTTGAGTGGCGATTTCCTGCGTGAGGCCATGGCCAGAAAGGATGTCGTCGTTCACAACAAGGAATCGGCGTTGCTGAGTCAATTGTTGCGTCACGGCGTGTCCATCATCCCGGGTCAGGCGGGTTTCAAGGATGCCCACACGCTGGAGGTAAAAAACGTCCACGGCCAGCTTGAGGAGTTGGCCGCCGAGGTCATCGTACTGGCCACCGGGTCGCGTCCGCGACGGCCCGAATCGGTGCCATTTGACAAGCAGCGCGTGCTCGATTCGAGCTCGGTGTTGGGGTTGCGGCGCTTGCCGAACAGCATGATCGTCGTCGGTGGTGGTGTCATCGCCTGCGAATTTGCGACCATCTTCGCGCCTTTGGGCGTTAAAGTGACGATCGTCGATTCCCACCAGCAGCTACTCGCGTACTTGGACGCCGATATTGCCGAGGCGCTCTTAAACCATATGTTTGATATGGGTATAACGTCGCGTTTGGACACCCGCGTCGGACAGATTACGCGTGCAGCCGAGCAAGTACAGTTGACCACCGACGACGGTGAGAACTTGCTCGCCGACACCTTATTGTATGCCCTGGGCCGGCAGCCCAATTACGACAATCTGAATCTGGCCCGTGCCGGCTTGAGCGCCGACGATCAGGGTTGGGTGCGGGTCAATCAACAGCAGCAGACGCCGGTGCCGAATATTTATATCGTTGGCGACCTGGCCGGGCGCCCGTCGTTGGCGTCGACTGCCATGGAACAGGGCCGTCGCGCCGCCCGGCATGCATTTGGTGAACACAGTGGTGGCGCGCCCGGACCACTCCCGCAGGCCATCTACACCATTCCGGAATTGTCCTATGTCGGTGAGACGGAGCGCGAATTACAGCAGCGCGGCGCCGACTATGTTGTCGGGCGGGCCGGATACGCCGATACCGCGCGCGGTCAAATTATCGGTGACTATCATGGCGCGCTGAAACTGCTCGCCGACCGCGCCAGCCGGCGTTTGCTGGGCGTCCATATCATTGGCGAGGCGGCCAGCGAATTGGTTCATATTGGCCAGCTCGCCATGGGCTGCCAGGCCGATATCGACTACCTGGCCAATAACGTGTTCAACTATCCGACCCTGGCCGAATGCTATCAGGCCGCGGCACTGGATTGTCTTGATCGGCTGCGTACTTGAGTATGCCTGGCGCCCGCCCGCTGGGCCGTGACGGCGCGTTCTTTACGTCGGCGGAACGGATTGGCTACAATGGCCGGCCGTACTCGAAAAACGCCCATCGGTGTTCGGCGGCGATCGCGGTCGCGCCTTCTGCGGCCACCCAGCGGGGTTTGGTAGCGAATCGGCCACGATGCCGAGCTGGATGCACGCGGCACGGCGGAACAAATAGCGACGACGGCCCGTACGGCGGTCATGAGGTGCGTGTATGAATAGTCCCAAGAACGATTCGATCCGGTTCAATCGGCCCGCCAAGCAGGGCTTGTATGACCCGGCCAATGAGACCGAAAACTGCGGTGTCGGCTTCGTAGCCGATATCAAGGGCCGCGCCAGCCATGCGATCGTCCGGGACGCCGATCACATCAATCGTCGTATGGTGCATCGCGGCGCCTGCGGTTGCGAGACCAACACCGGTGACGGCGCCGGTATGCTTACCACCCTGCCGCACAAATTTCTGGCCAAGGTTGCCAAGCAGGATCTTGGTGTCGAGCTGCCGCCTGCGGGCAGCTATGCCGCCGGCAACATCTTTTTGCCACGCGATGCCAACGAACGCGCGGTCTGCAAACAAGTCGTCGAACGCCTGGTCGCCGAGCAAGGACTGACATTGATCGGTTGGCGCGCGGTGCCGACCGACCCCGATCACGCTGATATTGGTCCGACTGCGCGTGCTTCCATGCCGCACATCGAACAACTCTTCGTCGCCGCCGATGCGGCCATGGCCGAGGACGCCTTCGAGCGGCGACTGTATTTGATGCGCAAGCGCTGTACCCACCACCTGCGCAACGACCAAGCGCTCACGCAGCGCGAAATGTTTTATGTTTGCACGTTGTCGACCAAGGTCATCGTCTACAAGGGCATGCTCAATCCGGATCAGGTGACGCGTTTTTACGCCGACCTCAACGATCCTGATTATGAAACCCATCTGGCCATGGTGCATGCGCGCTTTTCGACCAACACTTTTCCGTCCTGGGATCGCGCCCAACCAAACCGTTTCATGAGCCATAACGGCGAGATCAATACCCGCCAGGGCAATATCAACTGGATGCGCGCGCGCCAGGGTGTGGCATCGAGCACGCTGTTTGGCGACGATCTGAGCAAGACCTTTCCGGTGGTTGAACCGGAAACGTCGGACTCCGGTGCTTTCGACAATGTATTGGAATTTTTGCTCATGAATGGTCGCTCGCTGCAAGAGGCGGTCATGATGATGATTCCGGAGGCATGGCAGAACGACAGCGCGATGTCGCCGGAGAAACGCGCTTTTTACGAGTACCATTCGGCCCTGATGGAACCGTGGGACGGACCGGCGTCCATCGTCTTCACCGACGGTCACTACATCGGCGCCGTGCTTGATCGTAATGGACTGCGCCCGAGTCGCTACTACCTTACTCACGACGACAAAGTCATTATGGCGTCTGAAGTCGGCGTGCTGCCGGTCGAGCCGGCCAACGTCAAAGCCAAGGGACGGTTGCAGCCAGGCAAAATGTTCCTGATCGATTTCGAACAAGGACGCATGATCCCGGACGAGGAACTCAAGCACGAGTTCGCCAGCCGCCGCCCGTACGCGGAGTGGCTGCGCGCACAGCGCATCGCATTGGAGCAATTGCAACCCAACCAGGAACCGCACGGCTTCGAACCGGAAACGCTGCTCGAACGTATGCAGGCGTTTGGATACACCACCGAGACCATGCAGTTCATGTTGTTGCCACTGGTCCAGGAGCTGCGCGACCCGGTCGGATCCATGGGCAATGATCAGGCCTTGGCGTGTCTGTCGGATAAGCCGCGCATGCTGTATGACTATTTCAAGCAGCTTTTTGCCCAGGTCACCAATCCCGCTATCGACTCCATTCGCGAAGAAGTGGTCATGTCGTTGGCCTGCTACGTCGGTCCCGAGGGCAACCTGCTGGAGACCTCGGAGCTTGGCGCTCACCGCCTGTTGATTCCGCATCCGATTCTCACCAATGAGGAACTGGCGGCGCTCAAGCACCTCGACGCCCGCGGTTGGAAGACCAAGACTATCGACGTCACCTACCCGATATCGGAAGGCGAGGCCGGGCTCGAGGCCACGCTCGATCGTATTTGCACTGAAGCATCGCAGGCGATCGCCGACGGTTACAGTCTGATTGCGCTGTCCGATCGCGCCATTGGCGCGCAACGCGTGGCGGTGAGTTCACTGCTGGCCGTCGGTAGCGTGCATCATCACCTGGTACGCAATCATGAGCGCACTCGCATCGGCATCGTGCTGGAGTCGGGGGAGGCGCGCGAAGTGCATCATCATTGTCTGCTGATCGGCTACGGCGCCGACGCTATCAATCCGTATCTGGCTTTCGAGGCATTGTTCCAAGCTCAGCGCGACGGCATGCTGGCGGGTGCGAAGTACGATCAGGACGATAAGATTGTTGCCGCCTACCGCAAGGGTGTAGCCAAGGGCATGCTCAAAGTCATGGCAAAAATGGGCATATCAACGCTGCAATCCTACAAGGGCGCGCAGATTTTCGAGGCCGTCGGTTTGGCTGAGGAAGTCATTGATCGTTGCTTCGCCGGCACGCCGAGCCGCGTGCGCGGGGCTGGATTCGGCGTGTTGGCCACCGAGACGCTGCGCCGCCATGCACTCGGCTACCCAATGCGCGATGACGTGCGCGTGCCGGTGTTGCCGAATCCGGGCGATTTTCACTGGCGCGCCGAGGGCGATCGTCACATGTGGGATCCGGTGTCGATCGCCGATCTGCAGGTGGCGGCGCGCACCAACGATGACAATGCCTACTGGCGTTTCGCCAAGCACGCCAACCAGCAGGCTCGCCATTGCACGTTGCGCGGTCTACTGAAATTCAAAAGCGGAGTTAATGGGCCGGCCATCGCCGTGGAAGAAGTCGAATCGGAAGCCGACATCGTCAAACGTTTCGCCACCGGCGCCATGAGCTTTGGTTCGATTTCGGCGGAAAGCCACGAGACGCTCGCGGTCGCCATGAACCGCATGGGCGGCAAGTCCAATACCGGCGAGGGCGGCGAGGATCCGGTGCGTTTTCAGCCGCTGGCCAACGGTGACTCCAAGCGTTCGTCGATCAAACAGGTGGCGTCGGGACGCTTTGGTGTGACCATCTGGTATCTGGCCAACGCCGACGAGCTGCAGATCAAGATTTCGCAGGGCGCCAAGCCTGGCGAGGGTGGCGAATTACCCGGACGCAAGGTCGATGACAATATCGCCCGCATTCGTCATTCGACGCCCGGCGTCGGCTTGATCAGTCCGCCCCCGCATCACGATATTTATTCGATCGAGGACATGGCGCAGCTCATCCACGATCTCAAGAATGCCAATCCGGCCGCTCGCATCAGCGTCAAGCTGGTGTCGGAAATGGGTGTCGGCACGGTAGCCGCGGGTGTAACCAAGGCCAAGGCTGATCATATCGTCATCGCTGGACACGACGGCGGTACCGGCGCTTCGCCGCTGACGTCGATCAAGCATGCCGGCCTGCCATGGGAGTTGGGTGTTGCCGAAACGCACCAGACCCTGGTTATGAACGATCTGCGCTCACGTGTCGTCTTGCAGACCGACGGTCAGCTCAAGACCGGCCGCGATGTTGCTATCGCCGCGCTGTTGGGTGCCGAGGAATTCGGTTTTTCGACCGCGCCGTTGGTGACCTTGGGCTGCATCATGATGCGTAAGTGCCATCTCAATACCTGCCCGGTCGGTATTGCCACACAGGACCCGGAACTGCGGCGCAAATTCAGTGGCAAACCGGAGTATGTGGTCAACTATTTGTTCATGGTCGCGCGCGATCTGCGTCGCATCATGGCCGAGCTGGGTTTCCGCACGGTCAACGAAATGGTCGGGCGTGTGGACGTGTTGGAGATGGACGGCGATACCGAACACTGGAAGGCGCAGGGTCTGGATCTCAGTGCGATGCTGACGCCGGCGCCCAAGCCGCGCCCCGAGGTTGAGGTGTATTGCACCATCAAGCAGGACCATGGTCTCGAAGACGCGCTCGACAACCGGCTCATCGAGTTGGCGCGCGCGGCGCTGGAGAATGGCAGCAAGGTGCGGATCGATTTGCCGGTCATCAACACCAACCGCGTAGTCGGCACGACCTTATCGCACGAGATCGCCAAGCGGCATGGCGAGCAATTACTGCCGGATGACACCATTCACATCAAATTGAGTGGTTCCGCCGGCCAGAGTCTCGGCGCATTCCTGGCCAAAGGTGTGACCATTGAAGTCGAGGGCGACGCCAACGACTACGTCGGCAAGGGCCTGTCCGGCGGCCGCATCGTTGTCTATCCGCCGGCCGGCAGCAGCTTCGTGGCCGAGCATAACATCATCGTCGGCAACGTCTGCCTGTATGGCGCCACCGCTGGTGAGGCCTATTTCCGCGGTGTCGCCGCCGAGCGTTTTGGTGTGCGCAACAGTGGTGCGCGCGCCGTGGTCGAGGGTGTCGGCGATCACGGCTGCGAGTACATGACTGGCGGCCGGGTGGTGGTTCTGGGTTCGATAGGGCGCAATTTTGCCGCCGGCATGAGCGGTGGTGTGGCCTATCTGCTGGACGCTGACGGTACCTGCGCGGCACGTTGTAACAAGGCCATGGTGGAAGTGGAGCCGATGCGCGAGCAGGCCGATATGACCGAACTGCGTGAGATGATCGAGCACCACCTCGAATATACCGGTTCGGCAGTCGCCGAACGTCTGCTAAAGGACTGGGACACGGCGTTGGCGCAGTTCGTCAAGGTGATGCCGGTGGATTATAAGCGCGTCCTTGAACAGCAGAAGCAGCGGCAGTCGAAAAAGGCCATGGCCGTTTGAGCGCGGTCGACGTTACCGGCGGCAGACAACTGCCGACGGCGACTGGCTGCGGACATACATTTTTTTTCGTGAACAAATTGGCGCTCGATATGACGATTCATTTTAGCGCGCACAATACCGAACGCCGAAAGAGCCGATATGGGTAAGCTGACAGGCTTTAAAGAGTATCCCCGCGAGGCGGAGCCGTACCGCGATGCCGAGCAACGCCTGAAGGATTTTCAGGAGATTTACTCCGCACATCAGTGGGATCACCTACAAATTCAGGGTGCGCGCTGCATGGATTGCGGCGTGCCGTTCTGTCAGTCGGGCGATGGCTGCCCGATCGACAATCTGATCCCGGAATGGAACGATCTGGTCTATCGGGGTCGCTGGCGCGAGGCGCTCGACCGCCTGCACAAGACCAATAACTTTCCCGAATTCACCGGCCGCGTGTGCCCGGCGCCATGTGAAGGTGCGTGTGTGCTCGGCATTACCGACCCGGCCGTGACCATCAAGAATATCGAGCACGCGATTATCGATTATGGTTTCGATCAAGGCTGGGTGCAGGCGCAAGCGCCGCTCAAGCGCACCGGCAAGAAGGTTGCCATTGCCGGTTCCGGCCCGGCTGGATTGGCGGCGGCGGCGCAACTCAATAAAGCGGGTCACAGCGTTACCGTCTATGAGCGTGAAGACCGCATCGGCGGTCTGCTCATGTATGGCATTCCCAACATGAAGCTGGACAAGCGTTTGGTGGATCGGCGGGTTGAACTGCTGCGCGCCGAAGGCATCGAGTTCGTCACCGGCGCCGACGTTGGCAAAAATATCGACGTTGCCGAATTGATGCGTGACAACGACGCCGTGTTATTCGCCAGCGGCGCCACTCAAGCGCGCGATCTCGACATTCCCGGGCGTAATCTCGATGGCGTGCATTTCGCCATGGACTTCCTTACCGAGAATACGCGTAGCCTGCTCAACTCCGATCTCGCCGATGGCAAGTTCCTGTCGGCCGAGGGCAAGCGCGTGATTGTTATTGGTGGTGGTGATACTGGCACCGATTGCATCGGCACGTCGCTGCGTCACGGTTGTACATCCATGGTTAATTTTGAACTACTGCCGCGGCCGCCGGCCGAGCGTGCCGCGGACAATCCATGGCCGACATGGCCGCGCATTTTCCGTGTCGATTATGGGCATCAGGAGACCCGCACCAAGTTCGGCAAAGATCCACGCCAGTATCGTATCCTGACCAAGGAATTCGTCGACGATGGTAACGGCAAACTCGCCGGTATCCGTACCGTTGAAGTGGATTGGGTTCGCGACGAGGAAAGTGGACAGTGGCGCATGAGCGAATTGGCCGATTCCGAGCACGTGTGGCCCGCCGATATCGCGTTGTTGGCATTGGGATTCGTCGGCCCCGAGCACTATATCAGCGCGGCAGCCGGCGTTGAACTGGATCCACGTAGCAACTATTTGGCGCAGTACGATCACTATGCCACTAGCGTGACGGGAATTTTCGCTGCCGGCGATTGTCGTCGCGGGCAGTCTTTGGTGGTTTGGGCCATCAACGAAGGCCGCGGTGCGGCGCGCGAGATCGACCGCTTTTTGATGGGTGGCAGCGAACTTCCGTAGTGGCGCGGGCTGGACCGACACGTTCCTGGCAGGTTGTTGAGGAACTCGCGGCCAACGCCATGCGGCGTTGGAAAAGGGTCCAAAAATGCCCATTTACTGACATGTAACTGCGCTTTCCGGCCGTTCCCCGTCTGGTTTGGCATCCATCGGAAACTTTTTCAACAACCCGCTAGGTCGGGTCGTGCGGCGTCTCCGGTGGCTGCCAGCCTTGGAAATGTTTGCCGACCAAATCAGCGAGAAACTCGATGTGTTGTGGTGCATCGTTTAACGCTTCAATGTAATGAAACCGTTTACCACCGGCGTGCAGAAACAGATCGCGGTTGGTCATCGCGGTCTCTTCCAGTGTTTCCAGGCAGTCGGCGGAAAATCCCGGTGATACTACGTCGACGCGGTGTATGCCGCTTTTGGCCCACTCCGTCAGCGTTTGATCCGTATACGGTTTGAGCCACTCCTCCACTCCGAAGCGGGATTGGAACGCCAATTGCCAGCGCGTTTCCGGCAGATCAAGTGCGCTGGCGACGAGTTCGGCTGTGCGGGCGCATTGTTCGCGGTAGGGGTCGCCGGCGTCCGTATAAGACTTCGGTAGACCGTGGAACGAAAACAACAGGCGCTCGCCGGCGCCATGCTCATCCCAATGCCGGCGTATGCTGTCGGCGACGGCGTTGATGTAACCCGATTCGAGGTAGTAGTGGTTGACGGTGCGCAGCTCGGGGATGACGCGCCATGTGCGCAAGACATCGGCGACCGCGTCAACGGTCGACGCGGTGGTGGTGGCCGAATACTGCGGATACAGCGGCAATACCAGCAGTCGCTTGACGTTGGCTGCCCGCAGCAGGTCAAGACCGGCGCGGATCGATGGCGCGCCATAGCGCATCGCCAACGCGACTTTCACATGCCGCCCGAGTCGCTGCCAGAGCAGGGATTGCAAAGCTGTTTCCTGACGACGCGAGATCGCCAACAGCGGTGAACCGGCGTCGGTCCACACACGGGCGTAGGCATGCGCTGCGCGCCGCGGCCGGATGCGCAATATCACCCCATGGAGAATCAGCCACCACAGTGCGCGCGGCTTTTCGATTACCCGCGGATCGTATAAAAACTCCGCCAGATAACGTCGTAGTGCCGCCGCAGTGGGTGCATCCGGAGTGCCTAGATTAGTGAGTAGTACGCCGTCGCACGGCGGCGGTCGTGTGGCGCTCGGCGCTTCGTTGATATAGCGAGGCATGGTGTTTCCGGCGTCTGTTGGCAATGACTGGACAGTATATACGCCGCTAGGCGCAGCGTCAGTGGTGGCGGGGTGCGAACCGCGAAGTTTATGGTTATGCTTTTAGTTGAATGGGTTGTGCCGGAGGCTGGGGCGATGCTGGGAGTATTTCTCGACCGCGGTTCGGTCGACTGCGGTGATCTCGACTTGTCGGCGTTGGTGTCGGCGCTGCCATCATGGAATTTTTACGACCGGACGCCAAGTGCGGCGGTGCGCGATCGCGTGGCGGGCGCACAGGTAGTGGTTACGAATAAAGTTGCGCTGGACGCCGAACTGCTGGCGGACAGCGACGATTTGAAATTGATTTGTGTCGCCGCCACAGGAACCAATAACGTCGATTTACAGGCCGCGCGTGAACGCGGCATCACGGTGTCCAATGTGCGCGCCTATGGTACGCCGGCAGTGGTGCAGCACGTCTTTGCGCTATTGCTGAGCCTGGTCACGCGTCTGCATCAATATCGTGACTGGGTGCATCAAGGCCATTGGCAGCGTCACGATATGTTTTGCAGCCTGGAATTTCCCATTAGTGAGTTGCACGGCAAAAACCTAGGCATCATCGGTTTCGGTGAGCTCGGTCAAGGCGTCGCTAGTGTCGCCGAAGCGTTCGGCATGAATGTGTTGGTCTGCCAACGACCGGGGACGCGAACGGCATCTGCCGGGCGCATCGTCTTATCGGAGTTGCTACCGCAGGTGGATGTGCTCAGTATTCATTGCCCATTGACGGCCGACACGGCCGGGCTGATCGGCCGCCAGCAGATCGCGTTGATGCGCCCGCACGCCATCCTTATCAATACCGCGCGCGGCGGTATCGTTGATGAGCGGGCGCTGGTCGACGCGCTACGCGGCGGGCAGCTCGGCGGCGCCGGCATCGACGTGCTCAGCGAGGAACCTCCGCGCCACGGCAATGTGCTACTACAGACGGACATTGCCAATCTCATCGTTACGCCGCACACGGCCTGGGCCAGCCGCGAATCACGCCAACGCCTGGTCGATCAACTGGTCGAGAATATTCGCACCTTCCTGGCAGGCCGGCCACGCAACGTGGTTGCATAGCCGGTTGTTGTTCGGTGCCGCTGTCGGCGTCGTTACGATTCGGCCAGCAGACCCTCGACTACCGACAGTGTCGCGCGCTGCATCGGGCGTCCGTCAACCGGGCTGCGCGGTGCCTGCCGTAACCCATCCAGCGGTAGTACCGTGAGTTCGATGGCCACCTCGCCGGCGACAAAGCGGTAGACCGGGAAGGTGGCGCTGTCATCGCGGCTGTAGCGCAGGCGTTTTTCGCTTTCCTTGAAAGGAATATTCTGGTCCATAAGAAAGAACACCACATCCTCGGCCGCGCCGGCGAACAAATGTAACTGTACCTCGGAATGGCCGTTGGCGGAGCCGCTCAACACCGGTCCTACCAAGCGCGGCTGGAAGTCGGCAAAAAAGCGCATGGCCTCGCGCGCCGATTCGCGTAACTGGCGCAGCCGCGAGGGCTGCGTCTCGCCCTGAAAGAGGCGCTGATACTCCACCAGCGCCTGCTCGATTTCGGTATTGCGAGGTAAGTTGCGGGTGTCGGGTGCGCCCAGCCGCACGGCGGCCTTGCGCTTGGCGGCGTGGAAGTCGGACAGCCCGCTGTCGGCCAGAATGCGTGCTGCCTCCATGGCGATACGTTGTCGCATTTGCTTGTCTTTGTTGCTGCTATAAGCGGCCATAGCCAGGCTCCTCGGACTTGGAGTGTAAACAATATTGCACCTGGGACGGCCCTGAGAGGCGGGCTATGGCACCCGCCGGCCGTCAAAAAATTTGTTTCGGGATGTTGCTGGTACCTCCTTGGCGATCTTCGCCGGCGTCGGGATGAGATTGGGCCACGCGCTTGGGTACGCGGTCGGCGCGGAAGGTCTCAAATATCGGATTGGGCGTGTCGCTGTTGGCAAGCAGCCCGGTTTCCGGGTCGATACGTACCGTCACCAGTCCGGGCGGTTGTTGCAGCGGAATTTCCGGCGTGCCCTTAAGTACCGCGCCCATGAATTCCATCCACATCGGCAGGGCGGCGCGCGCGCCGGTCTCGTGCCGGCCGAGCGGATGCACTTGATCGAACCCCACCCATACCGTGGTGACCACTTTACTGTTGAAACCAGAGAACCAGGCGTCGCGTTGGTCGTTGGTGGTACCGGTCTTACCGGCCAAGTCGTGCCGCCCGAGCCGCATGGCAGCCGTGCCGGTGCCGCGCCGGATGACGTCACGCATCATCGAAATCATCAGATAATCATTCTGCGGCGTGATCACGCGCGGGGCTATCGGTGGCGCTGCCGCCACCGGCGTAACCGAGCTGGCCGGGCTGACGATCGTGGCGGCGGCACCCGGTTTGCTCGAGGCCGGCGTTGCCGGCGTGGCTGCGGCGGCCGGCGCCTGCGCGGTTTGTGCCGGCGCCGGTGCCGCGGCAGCGGGGTTCGTGCCGTCTGTTGTCACACCGACATCGCAGCTGCGGCAGGCGACCGCCGGTTGCGCTTGATATACCGTCTTGCCGTCTTCGCCGACGATGCGCTCGATGAAATACGGATCGACGCGGAAGCCGCCATTGGCGAATACGGCATAGCCGCGCGCCAGCTGCAGTGGTGTTACGCCGCCACTGCCTAGAGCCAGTGAGAGATTGCGTGGTAGTTCGTCCTTGGGAAAGCCAAAGCGCGTGGCGTAATTGATGGCGTAGTCGATACCAATGGCGCGCAGCAGTCGTATGGAGACCAGGTTACGTGAATGCACCAGCGCTTCGCGCAACCGTGTCGGCCCGAAGAATCGACCGCTGTAGTTTTCCGGCCGCCACGTGCTTTCCAGCGCCGGGTCGTTGAATACCACCGGCGCGTCGTTGATCAAGGACGCCGCGGTGAAACCATGCTCGAGCGCCGCCGAATAAACAAACGGTTTGAAACTAGAGCCCGGCTGGCGGTGCGCTTGGGTGACGCGGTTGAACTTGCTCTGGTAGTAGTCGAACCCGCCGACCAAGGCGCGGATGGCGCCGTCGTCGGGATCCAAGGACACCAACGCGCCGCCGACTTGCGGTACCTCGGCCAAGCGCCAGTTGCTATCGCCGAGCGGCTCTACGCGCACGATGTCACCGACTTTGAGGATGTCGGCGGCGGTTTTCGGTGCTGCGCCGCGACGGTCGTCGCTAATGTACTGACGCGCCCACTTCAGTGCATCCCAGTCCAGCTTAACGCTGCCGTCTGCACCAAGAAACACGGTCGCATCGCGCTGGCCGACCGCTGTCACCAGCCCCGGTAGTAGACCGCCCACCACTGGCATGTCCGCCAACGTGCGCGTCCACTCAGCCGGGTCGTGGTGGAGCTTGAGGTCAATGTGACCGTCGGGTCCGCGGTAACCGTGCCGGCGGTCGTACTCCAATAAGGCGGTGCGTAGCGCTTTGGTAGCGTCCTTTTGCGCGGCGCCGTCGAGCGTTGTGTAGACCTTGTATCCGGCCGTGTACGCGTCATTGCCGTAGCGCGTCACCATCTGTGCGCGCACCATCTCAGCGACGTAAGGCGCCGACACCTCGACATTCAACGCATGCACGCTGGCGCTGACCGGCTCCTGCATGGCGCGCTCATAGTCCTGCTTGGAGATGAAGCCCAGATACTTCATGCGACCGAGCACATAGGCGCGGCGCTCCAACGCCCGGTGTGGATTGACGATCGGGTTGAAGCTCGACGGCGCTTTCGGCAGACCGGCGATCATAGCGGTCTGCGCCAGCGTCAGCTGGTCGATGCCGACACCGTAATAGATGTGGGCCGCCGCCTGTACGCCGTAGGCACGGTTGCCAAAATAGATTTTGTTCAAGTACAGGTCGAGTATTTCCTGTTTGGTGAGCTCGCGTTCGATCTTGAGCGCCAAAAATATCTCATTGAGCTTGCGGGCGAAGGTCTTTTCCCGACTGAGAAAGAAATTGCGCGCCACCTGCATGGTGATGGTGCTGCCGCCCTGTCCTTTGTTGCCGGTTTTGATCAAGTGCACGGCGGCGCGCAGGATGCCTTGATAGTCGACGCCCGGGTGCTGGAAAAAACGATCGTCCTCGGCGGCCAGAAAGGCGTGCACCATACGCTTCGGCACCTGATCGTAAGTGACTGGATTACGCCGCTTTTCACCGAACTCGGCGACCAAGCGGCCAGAGCGGCTAAAGACCCGCAACGGCACCTGCAGGCGCACGTCCTTGAGGCTGTCGATGGAGGGTAGCTTGGGCGCCATATACAGATAGGCCACGCCCAACAGCAAGGCGCCGGCGGTGGCGGCCGCGAAAGCAACCGCTACAGCCAGACGTAGGAATTTGAACGCGCGTCGCAAAATTGGAGACATATTTAAAGTAAATGTACCTGGGCGTTCAAGGAATCACCGGGCCTGACCGATACGCCTCGATAAGATATCGACAATGTTCGAGAGTTCCAATACCATCCCGAACAAAACCGTATTTTATAAAGAAATGGACAGGAAGCCATTAGTTGACATGCACTTGTCTATAGCATTTAATCTGTAGGGGCATTATTGTCCGCTAACCACGAGTACTAGAAAGGAAAATTAACGGTGGCACTGTTCTCAAGGAAAAAGCCCCCACTACTCGGTTTGGACATCAGCTCGACCGCGGTCAAGCTGTTGGAACTGGGTCGCGCGGGCGGTCGCTACCGGGTGGAGAGCTATGCCGTTGAGCCTCTGCCACCCAACTCGGTTGTAGAGAAGAATATCGCCGATGTCGAGGCCGTTGGCGAGAGTATTCGCCGGGCGGTTAAGCGTGCCGGTACTCGAACCCGCGACGCAGCGGTGGCGGTGGCCGGTTCCGCAGTGATTACCAAGGTCATCACGATGAGTGCCTCACTCAAGGAAGAGGAGATGGAAAGTCAGATCGAATTGGAGGCGGATCAGTATATCCCATATCCGCTTGAAGAGGTGAATCTCGACTTTGAGATCCTCGGTGCATCGGAGAAAAATGCCGAGACTGTGGATGTATTGTTGGCGGCATCCCGCAGCGAGAATGTGGATATGCGCGTTGCCGCGCTGGAAATCGGCGGCCTGACCGCGCGCATCGTCGATGTCGAGGCCTACGCGTTGGAAAACGCGTTTCAGTTAGTGGCCGAACAATTACCCGACAACGGCCGTGGGCAGACTATCGCGGTGGTGGATGTCGGCGCCACGATGACGACGCTCAACGTTCTGCACGATCTCAAGATCATTTATACCCGTGAACAGGTGTTTGGCGGCAAGCAGCTCACCGAAGAAATTATGCGCCGCTACGGCCTGTCCTACGAAGAAGCGGGCATGGCCAAGCGCCAGGGCGGGCTGCCGGACAATTATGGTCCCGAAGTGCTCGAGCCGTTCAAGGAAGCGATGAGCCAGCAAGTCAGCCGATCGCTGCAATTTTTCTTCTCCTCGAGCCAGCACAACAGTGTTGATCGCATTATGTTAGCCGGCGGTAGCGCTTCAATCGCCGGCATCGATGAGTTGATCGAATCGAAGCTCGGCACCGAGAGCGCGATCGCCAACCCGTTTGCAAACATGTCGCTGTCATCGCGGGTCAAGCCGCAAATACTGAGCAACGATGCGCCAGCGTTGATGATCGCTTGCGGACTTGCACTAAGGAGCTTCGACTAACATGGCCCGCATCAACTTGTTACCGTGGCGCGAGGAGCTGCGTAAGCAAAATCAACAACAGTTTTTCGTCTTCTTGGGCTTGGCCGTCATTCTTGCCGGCGCCGCCATGGTGGGGGTGCACGTATTCGTCAATGACGCCATGGAGTTCCAGCAACAGCGCAACGCCTACTTGGAAAAGGAGATCCGTAAGCTCGATGTCCAAATCAAGGAGATCAAGGCGCTGGAGACCACTCGTCGGCGCCTGGAAGCGCGCATAAAAATTATTCAGGAGCTGCAGGGCAGCCGCCCCGAGTTCGTGCATCTGTTTGACGAACTGGTGCGGACCCTTCCTGAGGGGGTCTATCTCACCAAGATGGTGCAGAAAGGCGCAGGCATCACCCTCAACGGTGTCGCTCAGTCCAATGCGCGGGTATCTACTCATATGTGGAACCTAGATAAGTGTGGTTGGCTCGCCGATCCCGATTTGCGTGTTATCCAGACTAAAAAGGCCGGTGACGGCCGAGAAAGCATATTTACGCTGCACGTGGTTCAGGTTAACAAGAAGGATCGGGTGGCGGGGAACCAGCAATGAACTTGTCGGAAATTAATGAACTGGATTTCAGCAATGTCGGCAATTGGCCGGCGGCGGCCAAAGCGGTGGTCATCGTGCTGCTGGTCGCCGCGGTCGTGTTCGGCGCGTACTGGTTTGATACGCGTCATCAATACGAAGACTTGCAGCGGCTGCAAAGCCAGGAAAACAATCTCAAGCAACGCTTAAGCGTGAAGGCGGCGAAGGCGGCCAATCTGGACGCATACAAGCGTCAGCTCGATGAAATGCGCCAGTCATTCGGTGAGATGAAACGCCAGCTACCGAATCAGACCGAAGTGGCGGCCTTGCTGGTGGATATCTCCCAGACCGGCCTTGCCAGCGGCTTGGAGTTCGAGTTGTTTAAGCCTGGCCCCGAGATCAAGAAGGACTTTTACGCCGAGCTGCCGATACAGATTCGTGTGACCGGAAGTTTTCACCAGTTTGGCGACTTTGTCAGCGGTATAGCCGCGCTGCCGCGTATCGTGACCTTGCATGACATCACTATCACGCCGCGCGGCAAGGACGGCAGTAAGCTGGTTATGACGGCGGTGGCCAAGACCTACCGCTATTTGACCGACGAGGAGGTGTCACGCAAATGATTGCTTTCACCTCAACCGGGACAACCGCCAAGCGTTTGGGCCGAATCGGTCGCATCGCGTTCGCCGCCTCGCTGCTGGTCGCCATTACCGCCTGCAGCCGGGACATGTCGGACCTGCACAGCTTCGTCGAAAAGGCCAAGCACGCGCATAAGACGCCACCGCCACCGCTGCCGGAAATCCGTCCGCATGAGACGTTTAAATATAGCGATAACAAGATGCGCGACCCGTTCGCGGTGATTGAGTTCAACCGTCCGGCACCCGGTAAGGGCAACGGCAATGGCCCGCGTCCGATCAAGGATCGGCCGAAGGAAGCGCTCGAGGCGTATCCACTGGATTCTCTGCGTATGGTTGGCACCCTGCAGCAAGGCGGCGCCACCTGGGCACTGATTAAGGCGAGTGATGGCACCATCCATCGCGTGACCGTTGGCAATTATATGGGCCAGAACGACGGCAAGATTACACGTATTACCGAGAACGAGGTCGACCTAATGGAAATCGTCCCGGACGGACTCGGCAATGGTAATTATATTGAACGTCCAGCCTCTGTAGCACTAAGCGAATAATCCCAGGGGGGGGAATACGCGATGACGACCAAAGTTTTCAATTACTCCAGCAATCCTGCCGCGGACCGTGTGCCGCCGCGTGTGATGCGTGAACGTCCGATCCGCTTTTTGCAGAGGCTGGCGGTAGCGTTGCTTTGCCTGCAGGGGCTGGCGATGACGGCAACAGCCGCTAAGGCGGCCGCGCCTAACGCGCTAAAGGATGTAAAGATCGCTACATTGCCTGACGATCGGGTTCAATTGACCTTGACCATGGCCAAGCCGGCCACGGCGCCGGTTAGTTTTACCATCGACAACCCGGCCCGCATCGCGCTCGATTTTGCCAACACCCACAACCAGCTCAACGAGCGTAACCGTACCATCGGTGTCGGCGTGGCAAAGAGTTTGAATACCGTCGAGGCGCGTGGCCGTACTCGCGTGGTGCTCAATCTCGCACAGTTGGTGCCCTACCAGACACGGGTAAGCGGCAATCAAGTATTCATAACCCTCGATAACGTCGCCAGCGCAACCCCGGGCGCCTCGAAGATGGCTGCCGGAAGCGCCGATCACGCCATCAAGGGCGTTGATTTCCGGCGCGGCCCGGGCGGCGAGGCGCGCATCATCGTCTCGCTGTCCGACCCCTCCACCTCGGTCGATCTGCGCCAGGAAGGCAAAAATATTGTCGTCGATTTCCTCAATACCGCGCTGCCAGGCAAACTGGAGCGCCGCCTCGACGTCACCGATTTTGCCACTCCCGTGCAGACCATCGACACCTCGGCGCGCGGCAACAATGTACGTATGGTGATATCGCCTACGGGTAAATATGATCAGCTCGCCTATCAGTCCGACGATGTCTATACCGTCGAGATCAAGCCGCTGACCGCAAAGGAGAAGGAAGCCCGCAGTAAGGCCAAGGTCGGCTACACCGGCAAGCGTTTGTCGCTTAACTTCCAGAACATCGAGGTGCGCGCGGTGTTGCAGTTGCTGGCGGATTTCACCGGCCTGAATATGGTGGTCAGCGACAGCGTCAAGGGCAACATCACGTTGCGCTTGAAGAATGTGCCTTGGGATCAGGCGCTGGCGATCATCCTCAAGACCAAGGGACTGGCTATGCGCCAGACCAGCAACGTAATTCTGGTCGCACCGAGCCAGGAATTGGCGGCGCGCGAGAAACTGGAACTCGAGTCGAAAAAGCAGATCGAAGAACTCGCGCCGCTGCGTACGGAATGGTTCCAGATCAATTACGCCAAGGCGGCGGATCTGGCCAAGTTGATCAAGGCCAGGGAGAACTCGCTGTTGTCCAAACGCGGTAATGTGACGATCGACGATCGTACCAATACGCTCATGGTTCAGGATACGTCGATGCAGCTCGATGCCATCCGTCGCTTGATCGCGAAACTGGATATACCGGTACGTCAGGTGCTGATCGAGTCACGCATTGTCATCGCTACTGATGATTTCAGTAAGTCGCTGGGCGTCAAGTTTGGCCTCAGTGGCACAGACACCTACGGTGCCAATAATCGCAACCGTATCATCATCGGCGGCACCAACACGCCTGATACCGCTTTCAATCCGACCTCGTCGTTCGCGCAGGGCAGTAATCTGATTGTCGATATGGGCTTAGCCCAGGCCAACGCCGGGCGCTTGGGCTTGGCCGTCGGTAAGATCGGTAACACACTACTAAATCTGGAATTGTCGGCACTGCAGGCCGAGGGCCGTGGCGAGATCGTTTCCAGCCCGCGCGTGATTACCGCCAACCAAAAGGAGGCGCTGATCGAGCAGGGGGTAGAAATCCCATATCAGCAGGCGTCATCCAGCGGCGCTACGGCGGTGCAGTTCAAGAAAGCGGTATTGAGCCTTAAGGTGACACCGCAAATCACGCCGGATGACCGCATTATATTGGATTTGAACATTAACAAGGATAATGCGGACTTTACCCGTGCGGTGCTTGGTGTGCCGCCGATCGAGACCCGCCGAATCAACACCCAGGTGCTGGTCAATAATGGCGAAACCGTCGTGTTGGGTGGTGTTTACGAGCACACCAAGCAGTATCAGTCCAACCGCGTGCCGTTCTTTGGTGACTTGCCGGTGGTGGGGGCGTTGTTCCGCGATAGGAACAACACCGCCAACAAGTCGGAACTACTGGTGTTCATCACGCCCAAGATCGTCAAGCAGCAGTTAGGCTTGGTGCTGCGCTGAGTCGGTTGCTGTCGCCATGGCCGCGGGTCCGCTAGCCGGGCCCGCGGCTTCTTTGTGCTTGCTTTTCCCGCGCTGGGCTGGCATATGTTGACGCCATGATGGAGCTCGATAAACTATTTTTGGTTGGTCCCATGGGGGCCGGCAAATCGACCATTGGGCGAAAGTTGGCGCAAGCGCTGAAGCTGCGCTTTTACGACAGCGACAGCGAAATCGAGCAGCGCACCGGCGCCGCTATCTCGTTGATTTTCGAGTTAGAGGGAGAGACCGGCTTTCGCGCGCGTGAAAGCCGTATGATCGACGAACTGAGCCAACTCGATAACGTCGTGCTGGCGACCGGTGGCGGCGCCGTACTGGACGCCGGCACCCGCGCCAACCTGGCCCAGCGTGGTTGTGTTGTCTATTTACACGCCTCGGTCGAGCAGCAAATGAAGCGCACATGCCGGGATCAGAACCGGCCGTTGTTACGTACGGCCAATCCGCGCCAGCGCTTGGCCGAGTTGCTGTCGGCGCGCGATCCGCTATACCGCGAGGTCGCCGACCTGATGGTGGACACCGATGGACGCTCGGTGCACGCCGTCGCGCAGGATATTCTCCGACGCTTGGGTGCGCCTACAGGACTGCCGCCGGGGCGGCGTTCGGCGCGCACTAAAAGTGCCGAATACCCGTCCGGCCGCGATGCGGCACGCAAGCGCCACTAATATGTAGCCGAGCGCTAGTACCGCTGGTGGAAATGCGCCGATGGTCAGAAAGCGATAAAATCACTTGCTATGACCGAATTGACCGTTGCACTGGGAAACCGAAGCTACCCGATCCATATTGGCGCCGGGCTGCTGGGCGATGCGCGCTATCTGACGCCACATATTGCCGGCCGCCAAGTTATGCTGGTTACCGACGAGACCGTTGCGCCATTGTATCTGCGGCGTGCGCTTGCCTCGCTGAGCGATTTCGACTGCGCCCAGGTTGTACTGGCGGATGGCGAACAGTTCAAAAATCTCGACACCGTCGAACGCGTGTTCGAGGCGTTGTTGACGCATCGCTTTAACCGCACCGCCACGCTGGTGGCGTTGGGTGGCGGTGTGATCGGCGATATTACCGGCTTCGCGGCGGCTTGCTACCAGCGCGGGGTGCCGTTTATCCAGATCCCGACCACGCTGCTGGCGCAGGTCGACTCATCGGTAGGCGGTAAAACCGGCGTCAATCATGCGTTGGGAAAAAACATGATCGGCGCTTTTCATCAACCGCGCTGCGTAATTGCCGATACGACCACGCTCGATACCCTCGATGACCGCCAGCTGCGCGCCGGTATCGCCGAGGTGATCAAGTACGGGCTGATTTCCGACCCGGATTTTTTCGCTTGGTTGGAACAGCACATGCACGAACTATTGGCGCGGCGGCCCGAGGCGCTCGCCTATGCGATCGAGCGCTCGTGCAGAAACAAGGCCGAAGTCGTGGCCGCCGACGAACTCGAGACTGGTCGCCGCGCACTCCTCAATCTTGGCCATACTTTTGGTCACGCGATCGAAACCGGCACCGGATATGGCACTTGGCTACACGGTGAAGCGGTGGCCGCCGGCATGTGCATGGCGGCTGAGCTGTCTGCGCAACTCGGCTGGATATCGGCGGCCGATGTCACGCGCACCGAGGCACTGATGCTTGCCGCCGGTCTGCCCGCTCGGCCGCCGACGAATCTTTCAAGAGACCGTTTTCTGGAGTTAATGGCCATCGACAAGAAAGTTTTGGATGGCCGTTTGCGCTTGGTGTTGCTCAAAGGCATCGGCCGTGCGGTCGTAACTGACGACTTTGACAGCAGTGTTCTACATCGAGTCCTGGACGCCGCTAGTGGCGGGTCTGCGACGCACGCGGCCAGATCTTGAGCGCGGCGATGGAGTCACTCGCACCGTATGCTGCGCACAATAGCACTTCGCGCGGACGACGTTATCGGGAGACGGCGCCGACGCACCGCAGTGAATTTCAGCGCGATCGCGATCGTATCATCCATAGCGCTGCGTTCCGGCGTCTGGAATATAAGACACAGGTGTTCGTCAACCACGAAGGCGATTTGTACCGTACGCGCCTGACGCATTCCATCGAAGTTGCCCAGATCGCTCGTTCCATCGCACGCGCCTTACGCCTCAACGAGGATCTGACCGAAGCCATTGCATTGGCCCACGACCTCGGCCATACGCCGTTTGGTCACGCCGGCCAGGATGCGCTCAACGATTGTATGCGTGACTATGGTGGTTTTGAGCATAATTTGCAGTCGCTACGCGTGGTTGATGAATTGGAAGAAAAATACGCCGAGTTCCGCGGTTTGAATCTGACCTTTGAGAGCCGCGAGGGCATACTCAAGCACTGTTCGCCGGCGAAAGCGGCGGACTTAGGCGATATCGGCCGTCGTTTCCTCGATAAAGGTCATCCGAGCCTGGAAGCACAGCTAACCAACCTGGCCGATGAGATTGCCTACAATAGTCACGACGTTGATGACGGCCTGCGGTCGGGATTGATCAGCACCGAGTCGCTATCGCGAATCCAACTGTTCGACGACCAGTACCAGGAAGTAAAACGTTTGTATCCCGACCTAAATGAACGGCGCGCGATACATGAGGTGGTGCGGCGCATGATTAACCGTCAGGCAGTGGACTTGATCGAAACCAGCTTGTCGGCGTTGCGTCGGCATGACCCGGTCGACATCGATCAAGTTCGCGCGGCAGACGAAGCGCTGATTGGGTTTAGCAGCGAGATGCACCAGCAAAATCTTGAGCTCAAGCGCTTTTTGCGTCACGAACTCTACCGGCACTATCGTGTGCTGCGCATGACGACCAAAGCCGCGCGCGTAATCGGCGCGCTGTTCGAAGCCTTCTTGGCCGATACCATGCTGTTGCCACCCGAGGCCGCGCAACACGTGCGCGAGCTGGAGAAGATCAGCGGCAGCGACGGTCGTGCGCGTGCGGTGGCCGATTACATCGCCGGTATGACGGATCGTTTTGCCATTACAGAACACGAGCGCCTGTTCGACCCGCGCCAATTGACATGATTTCGAATCTGCTCTGCGCGCCGGCCATTACCGCATCTGTCGACCAACCGGCGCGGAACTGAAAGTATGCGCATCTACATGCAAACGCCGCCGGTTGGCGACAGGCCGCCACGCTTTTATCATCTACATCTGCAGGAAGACTTGATCGAGGGTTGGACGCTGGTGCGCGAGTCTGGCTATCAAGGTGCCGCGGGGCGCGTGGCACGAGAATATTTTGTCGAGCACGAGCACGCGCTGCAGGCTTTGATACAGGCGCGGGACGCGCAAATCAAACGCGGTTATCAAGTAGTATTTACCCAGGGTGATACTCAGGGGTGAATCGGAGCGATGCGGTGAAACGCCTATGACGGCCCCCGAACCACAATCGCCAAACGATATCGGTCTAGCTTTTTCCGATACACAGGTATTTTTCGATGGCGGCGATTTTGCACGCCGTCTCGACTTGTTGCGGCACCTTTCCCAGTCCAGCGATCTCATATTGTTAGTCGTCGGCGCTCCGGGTAGCGGTAAATCGACTTTGCTGGAGCGTTTTCGCGCGCTGGCGGCTGAATCTTGGCAAGTCTGTACTTTGCATGGCAGCCCCGAGATCACGGCGTCCGCGCTGTTGCGGCAATTGGCGCAATGTTGTGGCCTACCCGCCGATGGCGGTGAAGCCGCCAGCATCATGCTGTTGTTCGACTACGCCGCCGACCTGGTCCGCGATGATCGTATCCCGTTGATCGTCGTCGACGATGCCCACCTGCTTAACCGGCAAGCGCTGGCGGTGCTGATCGAGCTCGGCAGCGTTAGCGCCGGCAATGCGCATCCCTGGCACGTCGCAATGTTCAGCCAACCCGGCCTGGACGCGGTGCTGGTCAACGGCCACGGTACGCTGCCGCCGACCGAACACTTACACGTGATTCGTTTGGCGCCGTTGTCTGCCGCCGATACGGCGGCCTACGTCCGCTTCCGCTTGGCAGCGGCGGGTTTGCAAGACCGCGTGCAAGTCAGTGACGAACAACTGCGGCGCCTGCACCGTGACTCAGGGGGTTTGCCGGCCGGCATCAATGCGCTAGCGACGACCCGGTTGGCGCGCGGGGCGGTCGCCCCGGCGGTGCCCCGTGAGCCGGTGCCGCCCGGCCCGGTGCGCGGGCGGGCGCACGGTCGGCGGCGTGTTGCCGGGATTGCCGTCGCTGTACTGGCATTGGCGGCGTTGGTATTGGCGCTGGTGTTTCAGGATCGCATCAATGCGGTTTTTGAAGCGCGCCCTACACCCAGGGTGAGCAGCGCGCCACCGCTGGCGAAGCAACCGGCGCCCGTGCCGTCGCCCGACGTGGCGCGGCAGCCGCCACCGCCGTTGGCGGAACACGATAGTGGCTCGAAACCGGCGGCCAATGTCGAGTCGAGCGTCGCGGCGCCGTCGGCGCCGGTCGACGCCGCCCTGCCGCCGTCAGCCGATGATGGCGGCGGCTCCAAGCCGCGATCAAGCATCACGACGCCGCCGTCCGCGCCAGTGGATGCGAGCTTGCCACCGGCCGGATCGGCCGATCATGCCAATGCGGACGCGCTTGCTTTAGCGCCGCCGGCGACGGTCCAGGCGCCGGCTGAAACC